>JAEEON010000045.1 GCA_016284305.1 Bacteroidales bacterium | reverse complement strand
TTAAAGCTTTTGCTGAACAATTAGTGAATCTTACTGTTAAGGAAGTAAATGAACTCGCTACCATTTTGAAAGAAGAATACGGTATTGAACCCGCTGCTGCTGCTGTCGCAGTCGCCGCTCCTGCTGCTGGTGGTGCCGCCGCCGCTGAGGAAGAAAAGACTTCTTTCGATGTCATCCTGAAATCAGCCGGCGCCGCTAAGTTGGGCGTTGTGAAACTGGTGAAAGAACTCACCAGCCTCGGCCTGAAGGAAGCTAAGGAACTCGTTGACGCAGCTCCTAAAGCTATCAAGGAAGGTGTGAGCAAAGACGAAGCTAATGCACTCAAAGCTCAACTCGAAGAAGCAGGTGCAGAAGTCGAAATTAAATAAGAAGGATTTATTTCCTGCAAAATTTGTGGCATTCAACCTCAGTCCCACAACCATTTTAGGGACTGAGGTTTGTGCCTATTTTTCGCTCTAAGAAATTCCCGTTTCTTATTCTTCATTCGTTCTTTATTTTCTTCACACACCTTAAAACTTAAACACCTTGGCAACAACAACTGAAAGAATCAACTTCGCGTCTATCAAACAGCCCTTCGAATATCCTGATTTCCTGGATATTCAGCTCCAGTCGTTCAAGGACTTCTTCCAACTGGAAACCAATCCCGACAACCGTAAAAACGAAGGTCTGTACAAGGTTTTCTCCGAAAACTTCCCCATCACTGACGCAAGAAACAACTTCGTCCTCGAGTTCCTCGACTACTATATCGATGCACCCCGCTACAGCATCGAAGAATGCATTGAACGTGGCCTCACCTTCAGCGTGCCGCTCAAAGCCAAACTGAGACTCTCCTGCACGGACGACGACAACGAAGACTTTAAAACTGTCGATCAGGATGTCTATCTGGGTATGATCCCCTATATGACGCCACGCGGTACCTTCGTCATCAACGGCGCCGAACGTGTCGTGGTGTCACAGCTGCACCGCTCCCCAGGCGTGTTCTTCGGACAAAGCCAACACGCTAACGGAAAAACCCTCTACTCGGCCCGTATCATCCCCTTCAAAGGCTCGTGGATGGAGTTCTCGACCGACATCAACGATGTGATGTATGCCTACATCGATCGTAAAAAGAAATTACCTATCACCACACTGCTGCGCGCCATCGGCTACGAGACCGACAAAGAGATCCTCGAAATCTTCAACCTTACCGAGGAAGTCAAGGTCAACAAAGCCAGCCTTAAACGTGTCTTGGGACGCAAACTGGCCGCCCGTGTGCTGCATTCCTATTTTGAGGACTTCGTCAACGAGGATACCGGTGAATGCGTCTCCATGGAACGTAACGACATCGTCCTCGAACGTGAGACCGTCCTCGAAGAGGAACATATACAGAAAATCATCGACTCCGGAGCCAAGACCATCTTCCTCCACCGTGAAGAAGACCTCGACGAAGAAGGCCGCGCCTCCGACTTCTCCGTGATTTTCAACACCCTCAATAAAGATACCTGTAACTCGGAGAAAGATGCTGTGGAGTATATCTATCGTCTGCTCCGCAGCGCCGACCCGCCCGATGAAGAAACCGCTCGCGGCATCATCGAGAAACTGTTCTTCTCCGATAAACGATATGACCTCGGCCTCGTCGGCCGCTACCGCATCAACCGTAAACTCGACCTTAACATCGATCCGGAGATCCGTGTCCTTACCAAGGAAGACATCATCGCCATCATCAAATATCTGGTCGAGATGCTGAGCGGTAAAGCTGACGTGGACGATATAGACCACCTCAGCAACCGTCGTATCCGTACCGTCGGCGAACAGCTGTATGCCCAGTTCGGCGTCGGCCTCGCCCGTATGTCACGTACCATCCGTGAACGTATGAACGTGCGCGACAACGAGGTGTTCACCCCGACTGACCTGATCAACGCCAAGACGCTCTCGTCGGTCATCAACTCCTTCTTCGGTACTAACCAGCTGTCACAGTTCATGGACCAAACCAACCCGCTTTCCGAGGTGACTCACAAACGTCGTATCTCGGCCTTGGGTCCTGGCGGTCTGTCGCGTGAACGTGCTGGCTTCGAGGTCCGTGACGTGCACTACACCCACTACGGTCGTCTGTGTACCATCGAGACCCCTGAAGGTCCTAACATCGGTTTGATCTCCTCACTCTGTGTCTTCGCTAAGATCAACAGCTTGGGATTCATCGAGACCCCATACCGCGAGGTGAAAAACGGAACGGTTGACTTCAGCGTCCCGCCCGTATATCTTACCGCCGAGGAAGAAGAAAACAAGATTATCGCCCAAGCCATCACCCCCATGGATGACAATGGGCATTTCATCGAAGAGAATATCAAAGCCCGTTGCGTGGCCGACTATCCTATCGTGTCACCCGAGGAGATCCAGCTGATCGACGTCGGTCCTAACCAGATTGCATCCATCGCCGCCTCCTTGATCCCGTTCCTCGAACATGACGACGCTAACCGTGCGTTGATGGGATCGAACATGATGCGTCAGGCTGTGCCTCTCATGAACCCCGAAGCTCCTATCGTCGGAACTGGTATTGAACGCTATGTTGCCAAGGATTCCCGCGTTCTTATCACTGCCGAAGGTGAAGGCGAGGTGGTTTTTGTGGACTCAACCAAGATTACCATCAAGTACGATCGCACCGATGACGAACGTCTCGTCAGCATGGACGATGATTACAAGACCTACTACCTGACCAAGTACGCCCGTACCAACCAGAACACGAGCATCAACATCAAGCCTACCGTGCGCCGCGGACAAAAGGTGCACAAAGGTGATGTCATCACTCAAGGCTATGGCACTCAGAACGGTGACCTCGCCCTGGGTCGTAACCTGAAAGTGGCCTTCATGCCTTGGAAGGGTTACAACTACGAGGATGCTATCGTGATCTCCGAGCGTATCGTCAAGGAAGACCTCTTCACCTCTATCCACGTCGAGGAGTTCACTCTCGAAGTGCGCGACACCAAGCGCGGTCTCGAGGAACTCACCAACGACATCCCGAACGTCAGCGCTGACGCCACCAAGGATCTGGACGACCACGGCCTCATCCGCGTGGGTGCCGAAGTCAATGAGGGCGACATCCTCATTGGTAAGATCACTCCTAAGGGAGAGAGCGACCCCACTCCGGAAGAGAAGCTGCTGCGCGCCATCTTCGGCGACAAGGCTGGCGACGTGAAGAACGCCTCCCTCAAAGCAGGCCCGTCCATGAAGGGTGTCGTCATCGGCAAACGCCTGTTCTCCAGACTCCAGAAAGACCGTAAGGCCAGAGCCAAGGATAAGGAGGATATCGCTAAGATCGATGCCGCCGCCAAGGTCGAACTCGACGAGCTCAAGAAGAAGTTGGTTGACAAACTCGTGATCATCCTCAACGGCTTGACCTCGGCAGGTGTCTATAACAACTACAAAGAGCAGCTCATCCCCAAGCGTGTGAAGTTCTCACCCAAGACCCTGATGGAACTCGACTACTCCATCGTCAACCCCAACAAGTGGACGAACAACGAGGAGAAGAACCGCATGGTCGTGGCCGTGATCGACAACTACTCCGTCAAGTTCAAGGAAATCCAAGGTAAGTACAACCGTGAGAAGTACGTTGCCAGCGTTGGCGACGAGCTCCCGAACGGTATCATCCAAATGGCCAAGGTGTATGTCGCCAAGAAGCGCAAGCTGATGATTGGTGACAAGATGGCTGGTCGCCACGGTAACAAGGGTATCGTCTCCCGCATCGTTCGTGCTGAGGACATGCCATTCCTCGCCGACGGCACTCCGGTCGATATCGTCTTGAACCCTCTGGGTGTGCCTTCACGTATGAACCTGGGTCAGATCTATGAGACCGTCCTCGGTTGGGCCGGTCATGAACTCGGCCTGAAGTTCGCCACCCCGATCTTCGACGGTGCCTCTCTCGACCAGATCAACGACCTGATGGAGAAGGCTGGCCTTCCGAAGAACGGCCGTGTGCAGCTCTACGATGGTGAGACTGGCGAGCCTTTCGACCAGCCGGCTACCGTGGGTTACATCTACATGCTGAAGCTGCACCATATGGTTGACGATAAGATGCACGCCCGTTCCATTGGACCTTACTCACTGATTACGCAACAGCCTCTGGGTGGTAAAGCTCAGTTCGGTGGTCAGCGTTTCGGAGAGATGGAGGTCTGGGCCCTCGAGGCCTTCGGCGCAAGCAACGTGCTGCAAGAGATCCTGACAGTCAAATCCGATGATGTTGTCGGTCGTGCCAAGGCTTATGAAGCCATCGTCAAGGGCGACAACATGCCGGTGCCTGGCACTCCTGAATCCTTCAACGTGTTGATCCACGAACTCCGTGGCCTCGGCCTCGAAGTCACTTTCAAGGACAAAGAAGGAAATGTTTTGAATTGATGTGAACTAACGCTTTTGAATAAACACAGGATACAATATGGTCAATAACACTATCAATAGCAATTTTGCCAGCATCACGGTAAGTCTTGCCTCTCCGGAATCCATCCTTGCTCGTTCACATGGTGAGGTGCTGAAACCGGAAACCATCAATTACCGTACCTATAAGCCTGAACGCGATGGTTTGTTCTGCGAGCGCATCTTCGGTCCCGTCAAGGACTGGGAATGCCACTGCGGTAAGTACAAACGCATCCGCTATAGAGGAACGATCTGCGACCACTGCGGTGTCGAAGTGACGGAAAAGAAAGTCCGCCGCGAACGCATGGGTCATATCGAACTGGTCGTCCCCGTAGCTCACATCTGGTATTTCCGTTCCCTTCCGAATAAGATCGGCGCCCTGCTGGGTATCCCTTCCAAGAAATTGGATTCGATCATCTATTACGAACGTTATGTGGTGATCCAACCCGGTGCCCTCGAAGGCGTCGCCATCCCGAACGACAATGAAGGACGCAAAGTGCAGAAAATGGAGTTCCTCACCGAAGAGGAATACCTCGACCTGTTAGAGTCGCTGCCGATTGAAAACCAATACCTTCCTGACGATGACCCGAATAAGTTCATCGCCAAGATGGGTGCCGAGGCCGTGTATGACTTGCTCTCACGCCTCGATCTCGACAAGGAGTCCTATGAATTGCGCGACAGAGCCAACTCTGAGACTGCTCAGCAGCGTAAGCAGGAAGCCCTGAAACGCCTCCAGGTGTTCGAAGCCTTCCGTGAGGCCAACAAACACATGGAGAACCGTCCCGAATGGATGATCGTTCGCATCGTGCCCGTCATCCCTCCGGAACTTCGACCCCTCGTCCCGTTGGATGGTGGACGTTTCGCCACCTCCGACCTCAATGACCTCTATCGTCGTGTCATCATCCGCAACAACCGCTTGAAACGACTCATCGAGATCAACGCCCCTGATGTCATCATGCGTAACGAGAAACGTATGCTTCAGGAAGCCGTGGATTCCCTCTTCGACAACTCGCGTAAGTCGAGCGCTGTCAAGACCGACTCGAACCGTCCGCTGAAATCCTTGAGCGACAGCTTGAAAGGCAAGCAAGGACGTTTCCGTCAGAACCTCCTCGGTAAACGTGTTGACTACTCTGGCCGTTCCGTCATCGTGGTGGGTCCGGATCTGAACATGAACGAATGTGGTCTTCCAAAAGACATGGCCGCTGAACTCTTCAAGCCGTTTGTCATCCGTAAGATGATCGAACGCGGCATCGTGAAGACGGTTAAGTCGGCCAAGAAGATTGTTGATCGCAAGGAACCTGTGGTCTGGGATATCCTCGAGAACATCCTGAAAGGTCACCCGATTCTGTTGAACCGTGCTCCTACGCTGCACCGTCTGGGTATCCAGGCCTTCCAGCCCAAATTGGTTGAAGGTAAGGCTATCCGTCTGCACCCCTTGGTATGTACGGCATTCAACGCTGACTTCGACGGTGACCAGATGGCTGTCCACGTACCGTTGGGCAATGCCGCTGTCCTCGAAGCCCAGATCTTGATGCTTGCTTCACACAACATCTTGAATCCTTCGAATGGCGCTCCTATCACCCTGCCTTCACAAGACATGGTGTTGGGTTTGTACTACATCACCAAGCCTCGTAAGAGCACTCCTGACCATATCGTTAAAGGTGAAGGCATGTCCTTCTACTCACCCGAAGAGGTCATCATCGCCCATAACGAGAAGCGCATCGATATGCACGCCATCATCAACTGCCGTGTCAAGGTTCGCGAGAATGGCGAGATCGTCACCAAGAAGATCGAGACCACCGTTGGTCGCGTCATCTTCAACCAAGTGGTTCCCGAAGGTTATGGCTACATCAACCAACTGCTGACCAAGAAGTCGTTCCGTAGCATCGTGGGCGAGATGGTCCGACTGTTGGGTACTGCCGTCACCACCAAGTTCCTTGATGACATCAAGAACATGGGTTACTACATGGCTTACAAAGGCGGTCTGTCGTTCAACCTTGGTAACGTCTTGGTGCCTGCCGCCAAGGAAACCCTCATCAAGGATGCCAATGCCAAAGCCGCTGAAATCCGTGAATACGAGAAGATGGGCTTCATGGGTCCTAACGAGCGTTATAACCAAATCGTTGACCTTTGGACCGATGTCAACACCAAGTTGACGAAAGAGGTGATGGACCTGCTCTCATCCGATGACCAAGGATTCAACCCGGTCTATATGATGTTGCACTCCGGAGCTCGTGGTTCTGAGGCTCAGGTCTCACAGCTCTGCGGTATGAGAGGTTTGATGGCTAAGCCTATGAAGGCTGGTTCTGGTGGTGCTGAAATTATCGAGAACCCGATTCTTTCAAACTTCCAAGAAGGTCTGTCAGTGTTGGAGTACTTCATCTCCACTCACGGTGCCCGTAAGGGTTTGGCCGATACCGCTTTGAAGACTGCTGACGCTGGTTACCTTACCCGTCGTCTGGTTGACGTGGCTCACGATGTCATCATCACCAGCAAAGACTGCGGTACCCTTCGTGGTCTTACCGTCTCACGCGGTGAAGAGATTAAGGAGAAGGGCAAGCACTCGCTGCTCTATGACCGCATCCTCGGCCGTGTTGCTTTGCACGACATCACCAGCCCTGTCACGGGTGAATTGATTGTCCCTGCAGGCGATGAAATCAACGAGGAGTTGGCAGAAATCATCGACGAATCGCCTATCGAGAGCGTCGAGATCCGTTCCGTGCTGACCTGCGAGGCCAAGCATGGTGTGTGCGCCAACTGCTATGGACGTAACCTTGCCTCTGGCAAGCTGGTTCAGAAGGGTGAGGCTGTGGGTGTCATCGCCGCACAGTCCATCGGTGAGCCTGGTACTCAGCTGACACTGCGTACCTTCCACCAAGGTGGTAAGGCATCCAAGGGTTTGGTGGTCAGTAGCACCGAAGCCAAGTACGACGGTGTGCTCGAAATCGATGAGCTCCGCGCTGTCGATGCCGAACGTGACGGTGTGAAATGCCAGATCGTCATTGGCCGTTCCGCTGAGATGAAGCTGCATGATACCAACACAGGCGTCGTGCTGATGACGGTGAACATCCCTTACGGATCCAAGCTGTTCTTCGGCAGTGGTGAAGAAGTCAAGAAAGGCGACAAGATTTTCGAATGGGACCCCTACAATGCAACCATCGTTTCCGAGTTTGCTGGTAAGGTTCGCTTCGTCAATGTCGTCGAAGGCATCACTTATCACAGTGAAACCATCGCTGAGACGGGCTTTAGCGAGCGTGTCATCATCGAAGGTAAGAGAGGCACGAAGAATCCTCAGATCGAAATCATTGACGACAATGGTGAAGCCCTGGTGGTTTATGACCTTCCTGTGGACGCCCACGTCGTTGTCGATGAGAACGAAGTCATCAAGGCTGGTGACCAACTGGTCCGTATCCCGCGTAACGTCTCTGGCGGCGGCGATATCACTGGCGGTCTGCCGCGTGTGACTGAGTTGTTCGAAGCCCGTAATCCTTCCGACCCGGCGGTCGTGTCCGAAATCGACGGTACCGTCCATCTTGAGAAGAAACTCAAGCGTGGTAACCGTGAGATTGTGGTCACGTCGAAGACCGGCGACCAAAAGCGTTATCTCGTTCCTACCTCCAAGCAGATCCTTGCACAAGAGAACGACTACGTCAAGGCAGGCCAACCGCTGTCTGACGGTGCCATCACCCCGGCCAGCATCTTGGCCATCATGGGCCCGATGAAGGTTCAAGAGTACATTGTCAACGAGGTCCAGAGCGTGTACCGCTCACAAGGTGTGACTATCAACGACAAGCACTTTGAGGTCATCGTTCGCCAGATGATGCGTAAGGTCGAGATCATGGAACCCGGTGACACCCGCTTCCTTGAAGGCGAGCTGGTGAGCAAGCTGGCGTTCCAAGAGGAAAATGATGAGATCTACGGCAAGATGGTCGTCACTGATCCAGGTGATTCTGAAGACCTCTCCGCCGGACAGATCATCTCCGCCATGAAGCTCCGCGATGAGAACTCATTGCTGAAACGTAAGGACCTCAAGTTGGTCGAGACCCGTCCCGCCGAGCCTGCTACCGCAAGCCAGGTGCTTCAGGGTATCACCCGTGCGGCCTTGCAGACCGACAGCTTCATGTCAGCCGCTTCCTTCCAGGAAACCACCAAGGTGTTGACGAATGCCGCCATCAGTGCCAAGACAGACTACCTGTTGGGCATGAAGGAGAACGTCATCGTCGGCCATAAGATTCCTGCAGGAACTGGTCTCCGCGAGTATGATGACCTCATCGTCGCATCCCGTGAGGAATACGAGAAGCTGAAAGAACAAGGAGCAGTCCTTGCCGATTAACATCATCAAAAACAAACCCTGTAGAGACGGTGCACGCACCGTCTCTACGTTTTTAAAATAGAAACAAAATGGAAGATAAACCAAAAAATCAGATCAATATCGAATTGACCGATGAAGTTGCAGGTGGCATCTATTCCAACTTGGCCATCATCACCCATTCACCGACTGAGTTCGTTGTTGACTTTGTCAGCATGATGCCGGGTGCTCCCAAGGCCAAGGTGAAGTCAAGAATCGTCATGACTCCTCAACACGCAAAGCGTCTCTTTAAGGCTTTGGCCGATAACATCAGCAAGTACGAATCTTCTTTCGGCACCATCAAAGAAGTCGGTGCTGATATGATTCCTCCCTTCACGATGAGTGGCCCTAAGGCGCAAGCTTAATGAGGTGAAAGGTGAAAGGTTGGACTAGCGTCCGAAGGCACCTTTCACCTTTCAATTAAAATAAGGGTGTTCCTCAAAGCCGAAGGTTTTGGCGATGAGGTTGCTAGGGAAGGAGCGTACTGAACGATTGTAATCTTTCACCATCTCGTTGTAGCGCTTGCGTTCCACGAGGATGCGGTTCTCGCTTCCCTCATATTGAGCTAGGAAAGTCTTATAGGACTCCACGGCCTTTAGCTCAGGATAATTTTCTATTGATACAATGACGTCGGAGACGGCATTGCCGAGCAGCTGCTGCGATTCATCGAATCGCAGCAGCTGCTCTTGTGTCATCGACTCTGGATCCACTGTCGTCGCCGCAGCCATCGAGGCCCTGCTTTCCACCACCTCGACCAAGGTCTCGTTTTCGTAGTCAGCATATGCTCTGACAACGCTTATTAAGTTGGGAATCAGTTCCATGCGACGCTGATAGACGTTTTCTACCTGCGACCAAGCCTGAGTCATCTTCTCTTCAGTTTTGACGAACTTGTTGTAGGTGCTGATACCCCATATCAAGACAATGCCTAAGAGGAGGGTGATGATCCAGAGCGATTTCTTCATGACACGATAGCTTTAAATGAATTCGATGTTTTCTTCCGAGGTGTATTTCTCGCAGTAATGGCAGACCAAGCGGAGTTTGTCATCAACATACTTAACGCGGAACTTGGTGGGGATGTCGTGCTCCTTGTTGGTGACGCAATTCGGGTTGAAGCAGCGGACAATCTTCTCGATGTGTTCCGGAATCTTCACGGTCATCTTGTTGATCACCTCGAACCCTTTGATCTCGATGATGGATGCGGTGGGGGCCACCAAGGCGATTTTGTTCACATCCTCTGGAGCGAAATACTTGTCAGCGACTTTGATGAAGCCCTTGGTTCCGTATTTCTTGCTCTCTACGTTGAGGCCTACATATACAGGAGTGCTGACGTTTGTCAAGCCTAAGATCTTGACGACTTGGAACACCTTGTCAGCTGGGATATGGTCAATGACTGTTCCGTTCTCAATGGCGGAAACAACCAGTTCTTTTCTCTTTTCCATTTTCTTGAATTTAATGATTTGAGATTCAAAGATTTAAGACTATTTTAGACCCAAGATTGCTGCGATAAGGGCTTGACGGGCATAGACGCCGTTTTGTGCCTGTTGGAAATAGTAAGCCTTGGGGTTGGCATCGACATCCACATGGATCTCGTTGACACGCGGCAGCGGGTGTAGGATGCGGCAGTTTGGCTTGGCGTTGGCCAGCATGGCGTTACGCAACACGTAGGAGTTCTTCACCTTTTCGTATTCCAGCGGATCTGGGAAGCGCTCACGCTGCACTCGTGTCATGTAGATGATGTCGGAGTGGGGGATGACGTCCTCCAATTCGGTGAACTGCTCATACTCCAGATGGGCATCCTTGATGTGCTGTTTCACGGTTCTCGGCAGCTTCAACTCGACGGGCGACACCAGGTTGAACTTGGCGTTGAAATGGCTCATGGCTTCCACCAGGCTGTGGACGGTGCGGCCGTATTTGAGGTCGCCGACCAACGTGATCTCAAGGTTCTCGAGAGTGCCTTGGGTCTTGCGGATGGAGTAGAGGTCGAGCATGCACTGGGTAGGATGTTGGTTGGAACCGTCACCAGCGTTGATGATCGGAACTTTTGACACTTCGGAGGCAAAGCGTGCGGAACCATCGATGGGATTGCGCATCACGATCAGGTCGGCATAACTGGCTACCATGGTGATGGTGTCGGCAAGCGATTCCCCTTTCTGGATGCTGGTTCCCGAGGTGCTGCTGAAGCCGATCACGTTGCCGCCCAAAAGCTGAATGGCTGTCTCGAAACTCAGTCGCGTACGGGTGGAAGGTTCAAAAAACAACGAGGCAATGATGCGTCCGTTGAGCAGATTCTGATGCGGATTCTTCTCGAAGTCCTCCGCGATGTCAAGGACATGGCAGATTTCTTCCGGTGTGTAGTCGCTGATGGAAATCAGGCTACGGTTTTTTAGTGAAATTGACATGGTATAGGGATTTCCGGTGATTCATTTTGTTTATCATCGGAATGCAAAGATAGGTTTTTTTTCTAATTCATGGGCTTTTCATGAATTTTTTTGAAAGAAAGCCGTATTTTTGTACCAAAATACAAATCGTTTAAAAAATGCTTGAAGAAATATTAAAACAGCTGTTTATCAAGTCCTTCCAAACCCTTTACGGCCAGGAACCTCCAACCCAACAGGTGAATTTCCAGAAAACACGCCCTGAATTCGAGGGCGACCTCACCGTAGTGGTGTTCCCCTTCGGGAAACTCGCCGGTCGCAATCCCGAACAACTTGCCAACGAGATGGGTGCCGAGATGATGAAGGAATCTACAATGATCGCCAAGTTCAATGTGGTCAAGGGATTCCTTAATATCCTCATTTCCGACGCTTTCTGGTTGGACTTCTTCAAGGAGAATCATGGAAAGGAAAACTTCGGCAGAAAAGAGCCTTCCGGTGCACCCCTGGTCATTGAATATTCTTCACCCAATACCAATAAGCCCCTTCACCTCGGCCATATCCGCAACAACCTTCTTGGCTGGAGCGTTTCTGAAATCCTCAAAGCCAACGGCAAAAATGTGGTTCGCGTCAATCTTGTCAACGACCGTGGCATCCATATCTGCAAGAGTATGCTGGCATGGAAGAAATGGGGCAACGGCTGCACACCGGAATCTACTGGCAAGAAAGGCGATCACCTGATTGGCGACTTCTATGTGCTTTTCGACAAGAAATATAAAGAAGAGCTTAAGACTTTGCTCCCCGCCAACTATGATTCCTTGGATGAAAAAGCCCAAGAAGAAGCCAAAGCCAACGCTGAAGCCCAGTCCACTCTGATGCAGGAAGCTCGTGAGATGCTGCGCCAATGGGAAGCCAATGATCCAGAAGTGCGTCAGCTTTGGGAGATGATGAACCAATGGGTTTATGACGGATTTGACGTGACCTACAAACGTCTGGGCGTGTCCTTCGAAAAAATCTATTATGAATCACAGACTTACCTCCTAGGCAAGAGCCTGGTGCAGGAAGGCCTTGAAAAAGGCGTGCTCTATCGCCGTGATGATAATTCGGTTTGGTGCGACTTGCGTAACGAGGGACTTGATGAGAAACTTCTTCTACGTCGCGATGGCACTTCGGTATATATGACCCAAGATCTTGGTACGGCTCAACTGCGTGTCGAGGAATACCATCCTGAAAAGCTGATTTATGTAGTTGGTAATGAGCAGATTTACCATTTCGACGTGCTGAAACGCGTGTTAGTTCGCCTAGGCCGTGAATGGGGTAACGATATCGAACACCTTTCATACGGTATGGTGGAGTTGCCTAATGGAAAGATGAAGTCACGTGAGGGTACCGTGGTGGATGCCGATGATTTGATGGATGCCATGGTGGCAACCGCAAAAGAAGTGTCTGACGAGCTTGGCAAGGCCAAAGACCTTTCTCCTGAGGATGCCGATAAGTTGTATCACACTATTGGACTCGGAGCCTTAAAGTATTTCATCCTTCGTGTCGATCCTAAGAAGACCATGCTGTTCAACCCTGAGGAGTCCATCGACTTCAATGGCAACACGGGTCCCTTTGTGCAATATACTCATGCCCGTATCTGCTCGGTGCTCCGCAAAGCCACCGAACAAGGCATTGTTTTGGATAACACGGTGAGTGTTACCGATCTCCAACCCAAGGAGAAGGAGATCATCGTGATGATGTATGGATGGCCTATGGTACTCAACCAGGCTGCTGAGGGAAGAAGCCCTGCCATGATCGCCAACTTCATCTACGACCTTGCCAAGGAGTTCAACCAATTTTATCAAGAGTGCAGCATCCTGAAGGAAGAAGACGCCAACCGTCGTATGTTCCGCCTTCAGATTTGTGCCATGGTTGCCGCTTTGTTACGTAATGCTTCGGGACTGTTAGGCATCGGTATGCCGCAACGGATGTAAGATGAACGTTTTCTATATACCCAACGCCATCGAAGGTCTGACCACCCTCCCCGAAGACGAATCGAAGCATTGTGTGAAAGTGCTTCGAATGACGGAAGGGGAACGCTTTTGCGTTACCGATGGTGTGGGCAGCCTGTACGATGCAGAACTCGTGGAAGCCCTGCCAAAACGTGCCACGGTCCAGTTGAGCAACAAACGGAAAGGTTACGACCATTGGGGTTTCCAGTTGGTGATTGCCATTGCACCGACCAAACTCAACGACCGCACCGAGTGGTTCCTTGAAAAAGCCACTGAGATCGGTATCGACCGTGTGCAGCTGTTTACCTCCTACCATTCGGAGCGTCGTGCTGCCAATGTGGAACGATTCCAAAAGGTGATGGTTGCCGCAATGAAACAATCCATCAAGTCGCGCCTTCCTCACATCGACGATTTGGAGCCTTTTGAAAAGCTGGTGAAGCAACCCTTTGATGGTCAGAAGTTTATCGCATGGATTGACGATAATGTGAAGGAATGTCTCTGCGATCTCTACCAAAAGGGTCAAAACGTCTTGGTCTTGATTGGCCCAGAAGGTGATTTCAGTCCGGAGGAGGTAGCCTTGGCGAAAGAAAATGGCTTTGTGCCCGTGAGCCTTGGTGATGCCCGTTTGCGAACGGAGACGGCTGCTATTGTGGCTTGCCATACGATTCAACTAATCAATCAGATGAAATGAAAAGACTCTGGATCCTCATATTGATGCTTTCGTCGTTAGCTGCCTATTCCCAGCAACTGAACATCGCCTTGCTCAAATACCGTGGCGGTGGTGACTGGTATGGCAACCCGACCTCTTTGCCTAACCTAGTGCGGTTTTGCAACCAAGAGATGGGCACTGATATTAACCCTGACGTGCCTACGGTAGAGCCTTCCAGCCCCGACATCTTCAATTACCCGTATGTCTATATGACCGGCCATGGTAACGTGGTGTTCGATGCTGTTGAGGCTCAGAACCTTCGCAATTACATGTTGGCGGGTGGATTCCTGCACATCGATGACAATTATGGCATCCGGCAGTATATCGAGCCTCAGATGAAGAAGGTGTTTCCCGAGTTGGACTTTGTAGAGCTTCCTTTCTCTCACGACATCTTCAAGGCTCCCTATTCTTTCCCTGAGGGTCTGCCTAAGATTCACGAACACGATGGTAAAGCTCCGCAAATGTTCGGTTTGGTTTATGATGGACGTTTGGTATGCATCTTCACTTACGAGTGCGACCTTGGCGATGGTTGGGAGGATCAGCGTGTCCACCACGACTCACAAGAGACTCGTGAGAAAGCCCTGAAGATGGGAGCGAATATTCTTAGATACGTCTTTGAGAATTGAGAATTGAGAATTTAGAATTTAGAGGGTGTCGCGTCTATCTCTAAATTCTAAATTCTAAATTTTCCCTAAGAGTACTTCTGCGGCTTTCAGGGATTCGGGAGTGACTGTGTCGTTGCTGAGCATCTTAGCAATCTCGGTGACGCGTTCCTCAGTGGTTAACAAGCGGATGTGCGATTGGGTGCGCATATGGTCGTCATTCTTATAGATGAAGAAATGATGTTCCGCCTTGCTGGCCACTTGGGGAAGGTGGGTGATGGCTATGAGTTGCAGTGAAGCACCCATCTGTCGCATGATGTTGCCGATTTTAGCGGCCACCTCTCCCGAGACTCCAGTGTCGATTTCGTCGAAGATGAGGGTGGGGATGTAGTTGTGTTTCGACACCACACTCTTGATGGCTAGCATCAGTCGGGAGAGTTCGCCACCGGAGGCCACGCGGTCGATGTCGGCCACCTCGACACCTTTGTTGGCTGAGAACAGGAAACGCACCCGGTCCATGCCCGAGGGACCGAACTCCCGATTGTTCTCAACGGCAATTTGGAATTGTGCGTGAGGCATAGCCAGCTGTTGGGTCAGCTCGGTGACGTTTGTACTAAAACCTTTCGCCGCCTTCTCGCGCAATGTGTGAAGCTGCTGAGCAAGCTTGTTAAGGAGCTTTGTCTGGCCATTTAAAGCCTTCTCTGCTTGCTCGATCTCCTTGTCGATGTTCTCAAAGGCATTTACTTTGCTTGCCAAAGTGTCGCGGAGTTGGATGAGTTCCTCAGCGTCTTTTACATGATGTTTCATCATCAGTCGGTTGAGCAGGTCCATCCGATCTTGAAGCTCTTGCATCTTCTCCTCGTCAAACTGGGTGTCACCCTCCAACCGGTCGAGGTCGTAGGCGATGTCTTTCAGCTCCACTAGGGTGTTCTCGATACGTTGCTGGAGTTCGTTGGTGCTAGGGATGAGTTGTCCTAGACGATGCAATGCTGAAGTCAGTTCATTGAGCTGGGGCAGGATGGCTGTCTCGGAGTTCTCCAGAAGACCGTTGGCACTGAAAAGCAGAGTTTTTATTTCCTCGGCGTTCTCCATGAGGTTCAGGTTCTGCTCCATTTCGGCATATTCACCTTCTTTGAGCTGGGCTTCCTGAAGCTCGTTGAGTTGAAACTTGAGGTAATCGTTCTCGCCAATGTTCTTCTCAGCCATCGTCTTAAGATCCTCCAAACGTCGCAGGAGCTGGTTGAAGAGGAGATACTCTTTTTTATATTCCGTGAGCAAGGATTGGTCCTGAGCAATCTCATCCAGCAGATGAAGCTGGAAGTCGGCATCGGTCAATAGGAGGGAGTCGTGTTGTGAATGGATGTCAACAAGCTGATTGCCAATCTCTTTCATCACTTGAAGGGCGACGGGAGTATCGTTGACGAAGGCGCGGCTTTTCTTTTGTGGGCTGAGTTCGCGTCGAAGGATACACTCGTTGGCGTCGTAGTCAAGGTCATTCTTCTCGAAGAGGTCTTTCATGCGGTCGTCATCGAAGGAGAAGGTGGCTTCCACGATGCATTTCTTGTCTTTGTCGAACAAGACTCCGCTGTCGCTACGGTCACCCAGCACAAACCCCAAGGCGCCCAAAAGGATGGACTTACCGGCTCCTGTTTCACCGGTAATCACGCTGAATCCCCGGCTGAAATCAACCGTGAGATTCTCGATAAGCGCATAGTTTTGGATGTGAAGGTGCTGTAGCATTCTGGGGTGATGTTAGCCTCTTCTTGAAGAGCCTCCTTGCAGGATGGCATCGTATTGCGACGACTTTGCCGGGTCGATTTCTTTCATGATGTTGCTGGCCTTTGTCTTCTCCTGCTGAGTTCCTTCGCTGAATACGTTGATGATCTCGTCGCGTTTGGCTTCGATGATCAGTTGGAGGAAGAAGCAGGTGGGGTAGCTGCTGTGGACAGTCTGGAGGTATTCCAGCGATTTGAGGATGGCAGCGCGGCCCTCATCGGGATGTTCTGACATCACGTCGAGGCCCAGTCTGTGATATTCATACAAGAACGAATGGAGCGGTGCGTAGGCGCTGTTGGTGAGGTTCTCGGCCAGCCAGTAGCGGTTTCTGTTGCCGTCGAAGGCTTTCCAGCCAGGTTGCGACGAGCTTTGGGCATTGTCAACGACCTTTTGCGCTGCAGCGAAGAAGGGCGCTCCGCCATTCTGGGAGAACGAGTCAAAGTCAAGACCCAGGAACATATAGACGTAAAACGCTATGGTGGAGGTCAGGTCTGACATGTGGGTGTTGATGCTGAAGTCGAGCGGCACGCCATCCATGTAGTCGAAGTAGAAGTTCTGATCGACATAGTTGAGGATTGGCGTAGTGTAGCTGGCCTTGTAGCAAGGACGGCGTATAGCCATGTTGAGGTCGGCGGTATAGGACTCCGTGCCTCTACGTTCCTTGATGGTGATGGCCAGGGAGCATTCGATGCGCTCCGTCGTCTTGAAGTTGATGTTCGTCCACTTGGTGTTGTTGATGAATTCATACAACGCGGTCTGCATGTTTTGGAACACGGTCCTGTCGGTTCCTGAGACCTGGTTGGCGTTGACACGGATGTCGCATTTGAGCTCTTGGCCGAAAAGGAGGTTTCCGAGCAGGAGCAGACTCAAGGTTAGGAGGGTGATGCGTGTTCTTTTCATGGCATTGTCGTTGTGGTTAGAATTCGTCTTGGACGTCTTTTCTCGGGTTGCGGAAATAGATCTCGTCGTTGAGGAATTCGTGGATGGCGATCAAGGTGGGCTTAGGCAGGCGTTCGTAGAACTTGGCAATCTCGATCTGTTCGCGGTTCTCGAAAACTTCTTCCAAACTGTCGTTGTTGGTGGCGAACTCTTCAATTTTCTTGTTGAGTTCTTCCTTCATCTCAGATGCGATCTGGTTGGCACGCTTGGTCAGGATGGCTACGGTCTCGTAGATGTTGCCTGTGCCTTTGTAAAACTGGTCTTTTTGACGGGTGACTACCGTCGTTTCGGTTCTGACTTTCTTGAAATCCATGGTATTTAATCTAAGTTTTCTATTTTTTTCCGTGCTTTGTTGGCAATGGTCTCCAACTCCTTCAGCTTTGGGCTTTCGGGGTAGAGGTAGGTGAGGGTGTTATAACGTTCGATGCATGCTTCGTAACGTTCGCGTTGTTTGGCGGGAACGCTGTTCTCGGCATAGTCGAAGTAGGCTTTGGCCATTTCGCAGAGGATGTCCTCACGATGTATTGTGTTGGGGTATTTTTTCAACAGGTTCTCGAAACAAGTGATGGCGGCGTTGTAGTTCTCCATCTTGTAATAGAGCATGCAGATGTTGTAATCTTTTTCCTCCAGCTTGTTGTTGAGGTCCTGCATTAACTCCTTGGCTCTGCCGATGCTGTCGCTCGTCGGATAGCGTTCGATGAACGATTTAAGCTGGCTGATGGCCGTATAGGTGTTGCTCTGGTCGAGGGTCATGTTGGGCGAGGTCTTGTAGTTGCAATAGGCGCTCATGAATGCAGCTTTCTCCGCATCAACGGAGAAGGGGTAGTTTTGCACGAACTTGTCGAAGTAATAGCTTGCAATCTCGAAATCGTTGGTCTCGAAATAGCACATCGCAGTGCGGTATGCGACAAATTCACCTCTTGGCGTGCTCCGATAGGCATTCTGAAGCAGGTCGAAAAGCTGAAGGGCATGGTTGTAGTCCTTGCGGTCGAAATAGTCCATCGCCACCTCGTACTTCATATCGTTGTCCGTGCTTTTGATGACACGGTCAAACTCGCTGCACGAAGCGCAACATACCAAACAAAAAAGGAGTCCTATGAAAAGCCTACGATAAATCATGCGGCAAAAGTAACGATTTTTAGTGAATTGTTGGGATAATTAACAGCTTTATTCTTACTTGACGGTGATTTTCAAGGTCGATGACTCCGTGCCGTTCGATAGTCTCAAGAAGTAAACGCCGGCAGGAAGCTTCGTGTCGATGACGACATCGTTGTTGCAGGTGCCGCTGACCACCACTTGTCCAAGGCTGTTCAGCAGACGGTAATGGGTCTCTCCGGTGATGCCGTCAAGATGCAGGACACCGTCGGTAGGGATAGGATAGACCTTGACCTTGGCAAATCCGTTCTCACTGACGTTGACATCGTCAACATCAACGAAGACCGTTGCCTCGGCAGTTTCGCCTTCGCTGTCGGTGACGGTGACGAGATATTCGGTGGGCAGCGCAGGAGTGGCGATGGGGTTGGCAATGGTGGCATTGTTGAGGCTTTCGGCCGGTTCCCAGTGATACGTATAAGGTCCGACGCCTCCGTTGACGACGGCGGTGAGTTGTGTGCTGTTGCCTTCATGGATGGTTTCTTCTTCTGCAAAGGCAGTTACCGTAAGCGGTTCGGGATCGCCTCCAACACAAGTGATGGTGGCCTTCCATCCTGGATAGTTAACGCTATAGTCCGACTTGAAACGGAAAGTCAAGGCGCCAGCGTCATTGCTTGCGATGAGGGTGCCGGGACTATCGAAACCGGTGAAGGAACCCAATGACGGAGCAGAGATGGATGTGCCGTCGTAGATGTAGAGATAGTCGTAATCATTCTCCAATGAAAACTCCACGAAGCTAACCTGCAGCATTGCTGAAGGATTGCCTGGCGTGAAGGTCAGGATGTAGTCTTTGCGATCGGAATAGCTGTTTTGCGGCCCTCCATCGTCGTAGAAGAGAGCATCACAAGTCTGGATGGTGCCGTCCTGCATGTAGTATGACTCGCTCACGCGGATGTAGTCCGACTTGGTAATCGACTGTGACTGGCCTTGTTGGTTGGTGACGGTCAGGGTCACGGGATAGGAACCGATGGCGTTATAGGTGATTCCGGTTGGGTTCTGTTCTGTTGAGCTTGAGGGTGTGCCTCCGGGGAAGCTCCATTGCCAGCTGACGAGATAAGCGCCCCAAGTGTTGTCATGGAAGTTGACGCTTCCGCCAAGACTCAAGTCAGTGATGTCGGCGGTGAAGTCAGGGATGATGCCTTCGCCAGCCACCAGCTGCACATTTTGAACCACGGATTGTCCGTCAGCTACGGTGACGCTGATGGTTTGAGGATAGTAACCAGGGGCACTATAGGTCACCTGGTAGGTGCCGCCTTTGATGACGCGGTGATAGTCGCCAGCAGGCATGTGGCTGGTCACGCTGGAGCCGTGATGGTCGTGGTTCTCGATGGTGACCGTGGCGACAAGCGGTTGACCTGTGGCGGAGTCGGTGATGGTGCCGTGGATGCCGTTCAGGCTCTGTTCGATATAGGCCAACATGCTGTTGTGGTTATAGTTCCAGAAGAAGGGCAGCTGATTGGCGCTCGGGGTCTTGTCGTTGGAACATTCGATGGTCACCTCGCGGCATTGGGCGAAATAGTTCATATAGTCTTGACGGCTACCGGAGATGGTGTACCAAGAGTAGCCGTTGATGATACCATTGTTGTAGTCGTCCATGTAACTCGGGTTGAGTTCATGGGTAAGGTCGGCATACTCATGGCAAACCAGCTGCCACCATTCGTCATCGGGATGGAGGGGCTGGTAAGTGTCCCATGGGTAGTTCATCACCTCGGCGCCACCATGGTAGTTGGCACTCATGGTGTAAAGATACTCTTGGGCGATATCCATCATCCATTGGGCCTCATCCTGGTATTGATTCTCTCCGTCGGGATGGGGGCCTTTGTCGAAGTCAGGGAAGTGACGGTTGAGGTCGACGCCGTCTGCATTGTATCGGGTGGCGCCATAAACGGTGTTGTTGCCTCCGTGATAGGTGCCATCGGGGTTGGTGCAGGGGAAGATGAAGAGATCGACGTTATTGAGGATGTTTAGGATGCGTGAGTCGTTGCTGGTGCAGAATTCGTTGATAAGACGGAGCATGAGGATCATGCCGGTCACCTCGTCACCGTGCATGGTGGAGGTGTAGAGGAAATGGGGTTTGCCATCGCCGTTACCGTTGTTGAGGCGAACACCCATCATCTTACGTCCGCTGGCCAGGGTGCCAAGTTCGAGGTAGGTGCAGCGTTCGGGGTAGTCGGTGCCAAACTGTTGCATCATGCTTTCGTATTCTGGATAGGTCAGATAGGAGTCCCATTCATAGCTCTCGCGTTGGTTTCCGTCCCACATCTTTGGGATTTGGCGCATGGAGGGAGGAGTGATCAGCAGAGGTTGGTAGCCCTGCTTGAGCAGTTGGTCGAATTGGCGTTGGTTGGCATAGCACATGACGGTCTTGCCGTCGGTGCCATCCACCGAGCAGAGTTCGTTGATAGTTTGGATTTCAGTGGGGTTCTGCACGGTAAGGCTGAAGTAATACTCCCCACGTGACTTCATCAGTTCGTTGAGACTTTTTTGGTTTTCTTGAGCAAAGAGGCTGCTGCTGATGCAGGCAGCAAGAATTAGAATAAAATAGCGAAAAATTTTCATTTTATTTTTGATTGTTTATTGAATTCCTTTTAGAGTTTTCCATTCTTCTCGGATGGCTTCTTGGACACTTTCGTTGGCTTCCACTAGGGGCAGGCGCAACACGTTATGGCAGAGGCCGATATGGTGCATGAGGCTCTTGATGCCTGCGGGATTGCCATCGGCGAAGATAAGTTGGTTCATGCGGAGCATGGCGTAATGAAGCCTTAGGGCATCGTTGACGCGGCCTTCTTTCTGGGCTTGCATCATCTTGCTGAAAGTCAGGGTGTAGGCGTTGGCGGCAACGGAGATTACGCCTTGGGCGCCCAAGGCCATCAAGGGTTGGGTGATGGCGTCGTCGCCAGAGAGCACGTCGAAGTCATCGGGCTTGTCGCGTAGGATCTCCATGATTTGTTGCAGGTTGCCTGAGGCCTCTTTGACGGCGACGATGTTGGGATGCTTGCCAAGGGTCACGCTGGTGGCTGCTTGCAGGTTGACTCCGACACGACCGGGCACGTTGTAAACCACCACGGGCACAGGGCTGTTGTCGGCGATGGCTTCGAAGTGGGCCCTCAAGCCGCGTTGGTTGGGTTTGTTATAATAAGGTACGACGCTCAGTATGCCGTCGATACCCGTAAAGTCTTGGTTTTGGATGGCTTCGATGACCGCTTGGGTGTTGTTGCCTCCCATGCCCAGCAGCACGGGAAGTCGTCCAGCGTTGGCGTTCAGTATGGTGCTTACCACCAGCTGTTTTTCTTCAGCCGTAAGAGTCGGAGCTTCGGATGTCGTCCCTAAGGCCACCAAGAAGTCGGCGCCTCCGGAAATGACATGTTCCACAATCTCCGACAGCGCTTCAACATCCACGCTGAAATCCTCTTCAAACGGTGTAATCAGCGCTATACCAGTACCAGTAAATGAGTTCATAGTTATCAGTTGTTCAGTTGTTCAGTTCTAATTAACTTCGTTGAATGCTTCGCATTTCTCAATTCTCAACCCTCTCCTCCCGTCAAAGCCTGCAGATAGTCGTATAGGACCTTGATGTCTTGGGTTGGGTCAGACTCTTTACCGCTTTCGATGATCAGGTCATAGATTCCGTAGTGGTCGCTTTTTTGGAAGCTGACGCGGAAGGTTGCGTTCGGCAAGGTAGCCATATAGTCGCTGATGTCGGAGTGTTTTTTCGCCATGTTGATGAGCAGATGGGTCATCGGAAGTTTACGGATCTCCTCTTGTTTTTCAGCGGTGAGCACCTTCATGAATCCGAAGTCTTGTGTGGTCACCTCGCAGTATTGGTCGCTGCGGAGCATGTCGTCGGAGGCTTTCTCGCTGATGATAATGAACCGTGATCGGGTGATGCCGAAGATGGTCTTGACCCGTTCTTCGATGGCTCTAACAGTCTGTTTGTCAAGGTCTTCTATGATGATGATGACAGAGTTAAGCCTTTCGAAGTCAGGCATCCTGCAGCCTTTCTTGTTGGCGATGAACTCGTCGATGTCGCGATTGAGTATTCTATATTTTAGTTTTTCGAACATTCCCATGGGGGTCAAGAATTAATTTTGCAAAAATAACGATTTCCACCTATTTAATATTATTTTTGCGCAAAAATTTGCGGATGATAGTCACAGTATTAGGCAGTGGTACTTCGCAGGGCGTCCCGGTCATTGGGTGTCAATGCCCTGTGTGTCAGTCAACAGACCCGCGCGACAAGCGTACGAGGACTTCTATTTTGATACGCACCGACCAGGTGACGGTGGCCGTTGATGCGGGACCGGATTTCCGTCAGCAGATGCTCCGGGAGGGGATCAACAAGCTCGATGCGGTGTTCATCACCCACGAGCATAAGGACCATATCGGAGGTTTGGACGATGTCAGGCCTTTCATCTTCATGAATGAGAACAAGCCCATGCCTCTCTATGTGTCCAAGACGGCCTTGCCAGAGATCAAGCGTGAGTTCTCTTATGCTTTCAAGGAGCATCTTTACCCAGGTGCCCCTACCTATGAGGTGCATCTTATCGACGAGACGCCATTTACTTTTGGCGACCTTTACGTGGAGCCCATTCGGTTGAAGCACTACACGCTGACCTGTTACGCTTTCCGCATCGGTCGCTTTGCCTATGTCACCGACTTCCATGCCATCACCCCAGCCGCCATGCGTAGGCTGCAGGGGGTGGAGTATCTCATCATCGAGGCTCTGGCACGGCATCAACACTACTCGCACATCAATTTGGAGCAGGCTGTTCAGATTGCCACCGACCTTCATGTCAAGAAGGCATGGTTCACCCATTGCAGCCATAGCCTGGGCAAAGCTGTCGATGTCAATGCGGAACTCCCTGAAAACATGCGACTTGCTTACGATGGATTGAGTTTCGTTGTTTAATTGATTCCATTTGCATTTTTGTAAAAATTGAAATTTTTTACAAATATTTTCGTATTTTTTCTTGTAATATCGAAAAATATACTATTTTTGTGTCGATTTTACAATTGGATAATATGGAATCGAAAGCAATTCATGTAGGTCGTATGATCGAACAAGAGATGCTCCGCCAAGAAAAATCAACCCATTGGCTGGCGCACGAAATCAACCACGAGCGAAGTAGTGTCTATAAAATCTACCATCGCGAGTCGCTGGATGTCAAACTGCTGATTCGCATCAGTAGGCTGCTGAACCACGACTTCTTCAAGGATATGTCCGAAATCGTATTTGATTCAGAGTAATTTCTATGCTGTTTTTTACATAATTGGTTTATGTATCGTTCTTTTTAACCAATGGTTCATTTGTATCTCGACCCGACTGGATGCTGCAGTGATGCACCATCCAGTTATTTTTTTTGCCCATAAGTAGCGTTTTTTCCGAAATGTTACACTTCAATCTCCTTCGGATAGCAAATAAAATATTTCACCACGGGTTGCGAGAGCACCGAGATGTTGAGTTGGTCGGAGGCTTCGCCGATGTCCTTTACCGTACCGTCCTTGTATAAGATGTTGATTGCCGGTTTCTTAGGATGGTAAGCGTGATTTGATGAGACTCCCTGCAGCAGCATGAAGCTGGCATCATACATGCCCAACTGGTATTTTTCGGCGATGCGTTTCAAAACCGTGTCGATATAGTTGGGGTTGAAAGGTTCTTGTGAGATCTCGATACGGAAGAGCTTGCGGTTGATGAGTCGCTTGCAGAGTTCGCTGAGGACGAAGTCGGGGTCGTCGCACCAAAGCTTCACCGCAGTCATCACGTCGTAATCGTCGAGTTTTCCGAAATGCTCCAGCACCTCTTCCATGTCGGCTTGTGCGTCGAACGCGCCTTCGTGCCTTAGGAAAAACGACAGGGCGGGAGAGGCGGGTAGAGGCCTGTGCTTGCTGATGAGTCGGGCACGCTTCAGGATCTCGCGCAACATGTACTCGGCGCTCAACACAGTCTTGTGCATATACACCTGCCAATACATGATGCGACGCGACACGAGGAAGCTCTCCACCGAGTAAATGCCCTTTGCTTCGATGGCCAACTCGTTGCCTACCACCTCCATCATGTCGAGCAGCCGCTCAGCGTTGACATTGCCCTCAGCTACCCCGGTGAAAAAGCTGTCGCGCTTCAGGTAGTCGATGCGATCGACATCCAACTGGCTCGAGATGAGCTTGCTCAAGAAGCCCTTCTCGTACTCACCCGTGAAAATCTTCATGGCCAGGTCGAGCCGTCCGCCATGGATCTCGTTGAACTTGCGCATCATCATCAGGGAGAGATCCTCGTGAGTGATACCTTCGACAATGCTGCTTTCCAAGGTGTGCGAGAACGGACCATGGCCACTGTCGTGGAGCAAAATGGCCAAAGAGACGGCCTCCAGCTCCTCGTCGGTGATGGTGTAGCCCTTCGCTCTCAAGATCTGAATCGCCCTGCGCATCAGGTGCATGGCACCCAAGCTGTGGGCAAAGCGGGTGTGGTTGGCACCGGGATATACCATGTTGGTCATGCTTACCTGCTTGATGCGCCTGAGTCGCTGAAAATAAGGATGTTCGATGATGTCGTAATGTAGCTCATCGGGGATGCTGACAAACCCATAGATGGGGTCGTTGACGATTTTCTTCTTGTTCGTTTCCATGCTGCAAAACTACAATATTATTCGTATTTTTGCGTTAGTAGGAAAACTTAAAATTTAGCTAATGGATAAAACGACGATTTTGTGGGCCGACGATGAGATTGATCTGTTGAAGCCCCATATTCTTTTTTTGGAACAAAAAGGCTACGAGGTGGTCACTGCCAACAGCGGATCTGATGCCATTGACTTGGTGCGTGAGCGCCATTTCGACATCGTGTTCCTCGACGAGCAGATGCCAGGCGTCAGTGGCATTGAGGCCCTCGAAGTCATCAAGCGCGAATACCCTAACCTGCCCGTAGTGATGATCACCAAGAGCGAAGAGGAACGCATCATGGAGGATGCCATCGGGTCCAACATCGCTGATTACCTTATCAAGCCGGTCAACCCTAACCAGATCCTCCTTTCGCTGAAACGCAACCTCGAGAACAAGAAGCTCCGCGAAGAGAAATCTACCATGAGCTATCAACAGGAGTTCCGCAAGATTGCCATGGACATCAACAACAATCTCAGTTTCAACGAGTGGATCGACGTCTATAAAAACCTCGTGCGCTGGGAACTTGAGCTGCAGAAAACCACCGACGACGGTATCAAAGGCATCCTGGCCGACCAGAAACAAGAGGCAGACGCCATTTTCACACGATTCGTCGAACGCAACTATATCGACTGGATCCAAGGTCGTGGCGAGAAACCTGTGATGTCGCATACCCTGGTGCGCGACAAGGTGTTGCCGGCCCTTACCGAGAATGACAAACCGTTGTTTCTCATTGTCATCGACAACCTGCGTTACGACCAATGGAAGGCCATCCAACCTTTGGTCGAACAATATTTCCGTGTCACCTCCGACGATGTGTATTACAGCATCCTTCCGACCACCACACAATATGCCCGCAACGCCCTGTTCGCTGGACTCATGCCCCTCGAGATTCGTCGTCGTTACCCCAAATGGTGGGTTGACGAAGAGGATGAGGGCACCAAGAACCAGTTCGAGGGTGAACTCTTCGGAGAACAGTTGAAACGCTTCGGCAAGAATATCAAATACTCTTACAACAAGGTGCTGAACCTCCAAGCAGGCAAGAAGCTTCATGAGCAGATGTCGAATCTGATGCAGAACAAGATTAACGTCATCGTCTATAACTTCGTCGATATGCTTTCGCACGCCCGTACTGAGATGGAAATCATCCGCGAGCTAGCCGATGATGAAGAGGCCTATCGCTCCCTCATGTACTCATGGTTTGAGCACTCCAGTCTGCTCGACATGATGCGTTTCATTGCTGACAAAGGTTGTGACATGATCGTCACCACCGATCACGGCTCGACCTATGTGAAAAATCCGGTCAGGATCCTTGGCGACCGCGAAGTCAACACCAATTTGCGCTACAAATACGGTAAAAACCTCAAATACAATCCCAAAGAAGTCTTCGAGGTGAAAGACCCAGAGAAGATCTTCCTGCCACGTGTCAACCTTAGCACCTCATACGTGTTTGCCGGTTCGGGTGATTTCTTCGCCTATCCGAACAACTACAATTATTACGTCGGATATTACCGCAACACTTTCCAGCATGGAGGCATTTCCATGAGCGAGATGCTGATCCCCGTGATAGGATTGAGTTCGAAACGATAGCCAACCTCTTAACTGTTTTTGAGCATGACGGAACAAGTTTTCAATGTGCATGGCGTGGAAGGGCTCTCCGTGGTCTCCGAATGCCTGCTTTCACTTCGCTCGGAAGCCGATGTCATCGCCTTCTATGGTGCCATGGGTGCCGGAAAGACTACTCTCATCAAGAATCTGTGTCACCGCATGGGTGTCACCGACGAGGTCAACAGCCCTACCTTCGCCATCGTCAATGAGTACATCACCGATGAGGGCGAGCCGGTGTATCATTTCGACTTCTATCGGATCAAGAAACTTGAGGAGGCTTTCGATATCGGCTATGACGACTATTTCTACAGTGGCAACCTCTGTCTCATCGAATGGCCAGAGCTGATTGAACCGCTACTCCCGGAACACTACATACGTGTCGAGATCCAGCAGGGCGGTGCCGACGATGATCGAACCATACAGGTACGTGTGCTATGACCAACGAGGAATTGAAACGAACCCTCGCTGAGTCGTCGCGGGTGTTTGTCCTCACCGACGCCAACGTGGCCGCGCTTTGGCTTCCCGAACTGAAGCATTGGCTGAGTTGTGAGGATGCCTCGGAGATCATCATCAAGCCGGGAGAAGAGAACAAGACCCTCCATACTGCGCAACAGATTTGGACCAAACTCTTGAGAAAAGGTGCTGATCGACATTCCATCCTTGTCAATTTGGGTGGGGGTACCGTCACCGACATGGGAGGCTTTGTGGCCTCGTGTTACCAGCGCGGTATCCGTTTTGTCAACGTCCCGACCACTTTGCTGGCTATGGTTGACGCCTCCATCGGAGGCAAGAACGGAATCGACTTCGGAGGCTTCAAGAACCAAATCGGTACTTTTGCTGAACCCTTGGAGACCTTGGTCATGCCCGTGTTTCTCAGTACCTTACCCGATAGGGAATTGCTCTCTGGCCTCGCTGAGATGATCAAATACGGTTATATTGCCGACCCATCGATGCTCAAGATCGACCAAAACAACTACGAACAGTATCTGTTGCGAGCCGGACGTATCAAACGCGAGATTGTTGAGCAGGATTTCACTGAACAGGGAAGCCGAAAGCTGCTCAACTTCGGCCATACTCTTGGCCATGCTTTCGAGAGTCACTCCTTCACCAAAGGGAATCCACTGACGCATGGCGAAGCTGTGGCCATCGGGATGTGGTGCGCCCTGTGGCTCTCTGTGAAGCAATGTGGGCTTCCTGAAACGGTGCTTGTCGAATACCTGCCAAAGCTTCGGATGCTACTCTCCTTGGCCTCCCCAATCTTCGACGACGAGGATGTGCAAAACCTCATGAGCTACCTGGTTCACGACAAGAAGAGCCGTGCTGGAGAGATGCGTTGGGTGTTGCTGCCCGCAGTGGGGAAACCCATCTATGATTGCACGGTACCCAGTGATCTGGTGCAGCAATGTGTTGTGGAATGCATCGCTCAGATGCGCGAAATTGTCAGACGATGAGTGCGACTTTGACGGGTCAGGTGTCCCTTCCGGGAAGCAAGAGCGAGAGCAATAGAGCCCTGATGATTGCTGCATATGGTGGCTTCTCACCAGAGGTCACGAACCTCTCCGAAGCCCATGACACCGTGCTGCTTCAGCAATGCCTTCGTCAGATTTCCAGTGCCGATACTAAAGCTCGCAATGTGATTGACTGTGAGGATGCTGGAACTGTGGCGCGTTTCCTGCTGACCTATCTTTCGTGCCACGAAGGAGAATGGCTGTTGACAGGAACCCCCAGGATGCGTCAACGACCCATGGGAGCGCTTATTGATGCCCTTCAACACTTAGGTGCCGATATCACATGCCAGGATCAACAGGGGTTCCTTCCGTTATTGGTCAAAGGCCGTCCCATTAGGGGAGGTGAGGTCACCATCAATGCCTCTCAAAGCAGCCAGTTCGTCAGCTCGCTTTTGCTGGCTGCCCCATGTTGGAAACAAGGGCTGAAAGTCCATCTTGACGACGCTACCAGCTCCGAGCCTTATATCTGGATGACCATGGCCATGATGCGTCATTTCGGGGCATCAGTGGATCAAGCGGGGAAGACCAACACGGTCCAAGCCAAGCCCTATGAGTCTCATCCTTTCAGGGTCTCGTCTGACTGGAGCTCAGCCTCGTATTGGTATGAGTTTGCAGCGCTGTCCAGCTCATGCGACCTCTTGTTAAGAGACCTACATGACGACACTATCCAGGGCGATCGGGCGGTGGCTGAGATGTTTGTCCCTTTGGGTGTGCGCACCTCTTTTGAGCCTGATGGTGCCCGCCTGACTAAAGCGACGTCCAACTCAAATCCCGTCGTCGAGCCCCTCTTGTTCAATGTTTCCGACAACCCTGACCTTTTCCCCTCACTCATGGTAACTTGTGTTGCTTTGAACCGCTCCGTCGTCTTTCATGGCATCCGAAACCTTGTCCTAAAGGAGTCAAATCGAGTTGAGGTTATGCTTGCGGAATTGTCAAAACTTTATGATATTAATTATTTATTTGATGATAATTCTATTATTGTTTATTCATCATCACCTATATTAATTAATTCCTATATTAATACTATTCCAATTAAAACATATTCGGATCATCGCATTGCCATGGCTTTTGCTCCGTTGATGACTCGTTATTCAGGACTTGTCATCGAACATCCTGAAGTGGTGAAGAAATCCTATCCTCAATATTGGAGTGAAATTCAACAACTTAAAAAATCTTAAAGCTTTTTAAGTAAATAATTATAAAATTCTTTTTTTTATTATGTGTAAATAGTTTATTTTTGCACGTCGTTTTCAATCAACGGCGAGTAAAGATATGACTATTGACCTGTTTATCCCTTGTTTCATCGACCAGTATTATCCCCAGACGGCGGTAAATACCGTGAAGGTCTTGGAGAAGGCTGGCGTGGAAGTTAATTATAATCCCGACCAAACTTGTTGTGGCCGTTTCGCTTTCAATGCTGGATTTATCGAAGAGGCAAAGGCCTTAGGCGATAAGTTTCTGTCTGATTTCGACAACAACCGTCCTGTGGTGGCTCCTTCCGCCTCTTGTGTTGCCTTTATCAAGAAACGTTATTCGGAATTGTTTTTCAACACAGCCAACCACTTGAATTTCAAGCGGATGGAGAAAAATGTCTATGAGTTAACTGATTTCTTGGTGAATGTGATCAAGGTAGATGATTTTGGGGCTGAGTTTCCGCATAAGGTGACATATCACGATAGCTGCAGTGCTTTGCGTGACCTTCACCTTGGCAAGGAGGCCCGTCAATTGCTCTCCCATGTGAAAGGCCTTGAGTTGGTTGAGATGAAGCAAACCGACATCTGTTGTGGAGGAGAGATGACGTTTTCCATGAACAACGAGGATGTGTCGGTGGGCATGGCCAGTCACAAGGTGCGCAATGCCATGAATACTGGCGCTGAGTATATCGTTACGACCGACATGACTTGCTTGATGCATTTGAAGAGTTATATCGATGCTAACGGTTTGCCCATCAAGGTGATCCATATTGCGGACATCCTTGGGGGAGGTGAGAGGTGAAAGGTGAAAATTGAAAGGTGAAAACTATGGGAGAGTTTTTTGTACACGAGAGTAGTTATGTTGACGATAATGTCAGTATTGGCCAGGGTACCAAGATCTGGCATTTCTGCCATGTCCAGTCGGGCGCAGTCATTGGGGAGCGTTGCTCTTTGGGACAGAATGTCAATGTGGGCAACAATGTGCGCATTGGCAATGGCGTACGCATCCAAAACAATGTCTCCATCTATGAAGGGGTGGAGATTGAGGACAACGTCTTTTGCGGTCCGAGTTGTGTCTTTACCAATGTGACCACGCCGCGGGCACATTTCCCGGTGCATGGGGTGTATGCCAAGACAAAGATTTGCGAAGGAGCCTCGTTGGGAGCCAACTGCACCGTGGTATGTGGCCATACCGTTGGCAAAAGTGCGCTCATCGCTGCTGGGGCTGTGGTGACCAAGGATGTGAAGCCTTACGCCTTGATGGCCGGTGTTCCTGCCCGCCAAATCGGTTGGGTGTGCGAATGCGGTAAGCGCCTCGATGCCTCGCTTCAGTGTGACTGTGGTCGTAAATATAAAGAATCCGGAGGCCTTCTGTCTCCTGTCTTCTAACTTCTAACTTCTTAAAAAACATGCAATTTCGTGATCTAAAAAAACAATACACAGTTCTGAAAGAAGAAATGGACCAAGCCATCCTTGACGTGGTGGCTTCGAGTGCTTACGTCATGGGCCCCAAGATCAAGGAGATGGAGCTTGCCTTTGCCGATTATGTCGGCGTCAAGCACTGCATCGCCTGCAACAGCGGTACCGATGCCCTCTTATTGGCCTTGAAGGCTTGGGGTGTGAAGCCCGGTGACGCGGTTTTCGTGCCGTCCTTTACCTTCTTTGCCTCTGCTGAGGTGATTGCCATGCAAGGCGCCACCCCGGTGTTCGTTGATGTGGATCCCGTGACCTTCAACATCGATGTCAATGACTTGGATGCCAAGATCAAACGCGTCATCGATCGCGGAGTGTTGACCCCTAAGGTGGTCATCGCTGTTGACTTGTTCGGTCTCCCTGCCGACTTCGAAGCTGTTCGGAGGGTGGCCGACCGTTATCGTCTCTACGTCTTGGAGGACGCTGCCCAAGGTTTTGGAGGACGTATTGGTTCCGAAAATGCTTGTACCTTTGGCGACATCTCCACCACCTCGTTCTTCCCTGCCAAGCCAGTGGGATGCTATGGTGACGGTGGTGCGGTTTTCACCAACAACGACGAGTGGGCTGCTCTTATCGAGTCGTATCATATTCATGGTAAGGGTAGTGACCGTTACGACAACGTGCGTATCGGCATGAACTCGCGCCTCGACAGCCTTCAAGCTGCCATCCTGTTGGTCAAGCTCAAGGCCTTCAAGGACTTTGAGCTCGTCGATGTCAACACCGTGGCCAACCGCTATACCGAGAAACTGTCTGGTGTTGTCACAACACCCGTGGTGCCTGATGGATTTTATTCCAGTTGGGCGCAATATACCATTCAGCTTGCCGACAAGGAGACCCGTTATGCTCTTCAAGCGGCACTGAAAGAGAACGACATACCCACGGCCATCTATTATCCAATTCCGATGCACCGTCAGACCGCTTTCTGCGATCTCGATCTCTCCGATAACCAATGCCCGGTGTCCGATTTGTTGGCCGACCGTGTGTTGTCGTTGCCCATCCATCCCTATCTCACCGAAACAGATCAAGACAGGATCTGCGAGGTGATCCGTTCGTTTATGTCGTTATCACAGCCAAAAAAATAATTGTGGGTCTATTCAAAGGTCTTACATATCGCGAGAATTATGAGGAGGCCATCGCCTACCTCAGCAACGACGAGCCGAAGCATTCGCCGAAGTTCGACATGGTGTCGGCTCCAGTGGAGTTGCAGGAGCTGATCTCGAAGGCATATCTGCCTCGTAGTGAGGAGCGTTCGAAGTGGCTCAACGACTTCGCGGTCCGTTGCTGGGAGGTGCCTGATGGCGAGGCTGATGTTTTGTTGGCCGAAGACCACCTCAACGCCATCCGTTATGTGAACCGTTACCTGAGGAAGGCAAACGACAAACTCAAGCAGGGTGGCTTCTTGGTAGTGTCGTTCGACAGTGCGGCCAAACGCCGGGTGCAGTTCTTCAGCAAATACCCTAAACCTATTGCTAAGTTCCTCTATTTCTTCGACTTCCTATGGCATCGTGTTTGTCCCAAGATGGGGCTTACCCGCAGGCTTTACTATTTCTGCAACCGCAAGCAACGCAAGGTGTTCCCGAGGCCGGAGATATTGGGCCGTCTCTACTATTGTGGCTATGATGTGGTTGCCGAGCAGTACATCCATGACCGTTACTGTGTCATCGCCCAAAAGAAGCGTCCCCCGTGTCGCGATCCCCATACCTACGGACCCATCATCAAACTCCACCGTGTGGGCAAGGGCGGAGAGCTTTTCTGGGTGTATAAGTTCCGTACCATGTATGCCTATTCGGAGTATCTGCAGACCTACATCTACGAAAACAACAACCTTCAGGAGGGAGGCAAGTTCAAGGACGACTATCGTGTGACCGGTTGGGGTAAGGTGCTGCGCAAGCTTTGGATCGATGAATGGCCGATGTTCATCAATATGTTCAAGGGGCAGATGAAGCTCGTCGGTGTGCGCCCGTTGAGTAAACAGTACTTCGATCTTTATAGTCCTGAGATTCAGCAGCTTCGTATCCAGACCAAGCCGGGGATGTTGCCTCCGTTCTATGTCGATATGCCTGAGACCTTGGAGGAGATTCAGGAGAGCGAACGCCGTTATTGTGAGGCTTATTTGAAGCATCCTTTCCGCACCGACTGGAAGTATTTCTGGAAGATTGTCGGCAATATCGTGTTCCACCATAAAAGGTCGAAATAATTTCCATTTTTTTCTTGCTGCGTATATTATTTTTTTTTAATTTCGCAGGAATTTTATAGTAATACTTAGTCAATGTGATTGACTAAATGTTGGATTATTGCTACGGACTCTCGTAACTTGCGTTGTTTCAACAAGATGCAAGGAAAACGTGGGAGTCACGTGGCGAAGCTGTGTAAACAAGTTACCAAGATGAGTCATACTACAGAAGAGCAGTGGACCACGGTCATCAAGCCTCGGAACAAGCTTCTCGAGGTCAATTTGAGGGAACTTTGGGACTATCGTGACCTGATTTCCCTGTTTGTCAAACGCAATATCATCACCCAATACAAGCAAACCATTTTAGGTCCGCTATGGTTTGTGGTTCAGCCTGCCTTGACGGTGATCATGTACATGATCGTGTTCGGAGGCATTGCTGGCATCCCTACGGATGGTGTGCCTAGGCCGTTGTTTTATTTGGCGGGTACCTGCATGTGGAATTATTTCTCCGAGTGTTTGACGAAGACCTCCAACACCTTTGTGACCAACTCGAGCATCTTTGGGAAGGTTTATTTCCCGAGGTTGTCGATGCCCATTGCCGACGTGTTGTCGAATCTGTTGCGTTTCGGCATCCAATTTGGATTCTTTATCCTCATCTATGTCATCTATGCGATCATCGGTGATTCGGGGGCGCATTTGAATTGGTTTGCCTTGTTGTTCCCGTTGTTGGTAATCATGATGGCTGGGTTGGCTTTAGGTTTTGGTATTTTGATTTCTTCCATGACCACCAAATACCGCGACTTGCAGGTGTTGTTCTCGTTCATCGTGCAGTTGTGGATGTACGCCACGCCTATTGTGTATCCTTTGTCGCAGACCAAGAGCATGTTCTGGATGGGCATTCCGGTCCACAAGCTGATGTGTCTGAATCCCGTGACGCCAGTCATCGAGACCTTCAAGTACGGTTTCTTGGGTGCGGGTGAGTTTGTGGGATGGCGTTGGTTGATTTACAGTTTCGTCTTCATGTGGGTGTTGCTTGGTTTGGGCGTTGTGGTATTCAACAAGGTCCAGAAGAGTTTCATGGATACGGTTTAGTTTGAGAAGACAGAAGTAAGAAGAAAGAATTTGTAACGGCGGTTACAGTAACGGTGGTTACAAAAATAATAGAACAAAAATGAGGTTCTACGATAGGGAAAAAGAATTAGCGGCATTAAGAAAGTATGAAAAGCTGTCGTCCAGTCATGCACAGTTTATCGTGATGACAGGAAGACGACGGATCGGTAAAACCACGTTGATTAAGCGGGCTTTTACGGAAATACCCTTTCTGTATTTCTTTGTAGGAAAGAAGAGCGAAGCCTTGTTATGTGAGGAACTGAGCGGGGTTGTCCGTGAGACCTTGAACGAGGATGTGGGCGACTTCACTTCCTTCAAAAGATTGTTTGCGGTAATCATGGGGCTGTCGAAGAGAATCAATTTTACGTTGGTTTTGGATGAGTTTCAAAATTTCAAATACGCCAATGAGTCGATTTTTTCCGATATACAGGATGTATGGGATGACAACAAGGCTGCCAGCAAGATCAACTTGGTGGCTTGTGGATCGATTTACTCGAAGATGAAGAAGATCTTTGAAGATAAGGATGAACCGCTTTATGGTCGTGCCACGGCTCGCTTCAAGATTAAGGCTTTTTCAATCACAACATTGAAGACCATATTAAACGACTTCAACCCGGCCTATTCTCCCGATGATTTGTTGACATTGTATTCGTTAACTGGTGGGGTGGCTAAATATCTGGAATTGTTAATGGAGCAAAATGCCTTAGACAAAGATGCGATGATAGAGGATGTGGTTTCCATGGGTTCTTACTTTATTGATGAGGGTCGCGAAATGCTAGCTGATGAGTTTGGTAAGGATTATGGCAACTATTTTTCAGTTCTTGCTGCGCTTGCCAGTGGCTATACTACAAGGGGCGAAATTACCAGTTATGTTGGATTCGATGCAGGTGGTTATCTAGACAGGTTGGAAAATGACTATGGTATTATCGCTAAGAGGCGACCCTATATGATGGGGGATCAGGGGAAACACGTCAGGTTTGAGATCGCTGATAATTTCCTTGTTTTCTGGTTCCGTTTCATTTATAAGTACTGGAGTGCGGTTGAGATTGGGAACATGGATTACCTTCAGGGAAAGATCCAGGCCGACTATGAGACGTTCTCTGGCTTTATGTTGGAGCGTTATTATCGTCAGAAGTATGCTGAAAGTGGTGTTTTCAGTGTTGTTTCCAACTATTGGGAGTCGGGTAGAGGTGGCAAACCTGGTGAAGACAAGGAGATAGATTTGATCGCCGTGGATTCAGAGAAGAAGCAATTGGTTATTGGTGAGGTGAAGCGCAATCCCGACAAGATTAGCATTCCGAGGTTGGAGGAAAAAGCAGTAAAAGTGATAGCTCACCACAAACAATGGGACGCAAAGTTTGTAGGGTTGTCGCTTAATGACATGTAACTAACAGTGATTAATTATGTCAACAGCAATAGAATTTAACAATATCAGCAAGCAATACCGTTTGGGTTTGGTTTCTACCAAGACGTTGAGCCACGACTTGAACCGTTGGTGGCAGACGGCGGTGTTGCACAAAGAGGACCCATATCTTAAGATCGGCTCGGTGAACGACCGTTCCAGTGCTGCCGATAGCGAATATGTTTGGGCCTTGAAGGACATCAACTTCAAGGTGGAGCAAGGTGATGTGGTGGGCATTATCGGTAAAAATGGTGCTGGAAAGAGCACTTTGTTGAAGCTGCTTTCAAGGGTTACTGGGCCGACTACGGGTACTATCAAAGCTCGTGGTAGGATTGGGTCATTGCTTGAAGTTGGCACAGGCTTTCATCAAGAAATGACAGGTCGTGAAAACATTTACATGAATGGGGCTATCTTAGGTATGACCAAACCTGAGATCACTCGGAAGCTGGATGAGATTGTTGCTTTTTCTGGTTGTGAGCGCTACATCGACACGCCAGTGAAGCGTTATTCCAGTGGTATGATGGTGCGTCTTGGTTTCGCAGTTGCTGCCCATCTTGATCCTGAGATTCTTGTTGTTGACGAAGTTCTAGCCGTTGGTGACGCGGAGTTCCAAAAGAAGGCTATTGGCAAGATGCAGGATGTGAGCAGAGGAGAGGGGAGGACGGTGCTTTTTGTGAGTCATAACATGGCCAGTGTTCAACGGCTATGTCATCATGGCGTGTTGTTGGCTAATGGCATGGTTGATTATATTGGAGACATTGCTGACACGATTCATAAGTATTTGTCAACGCAGATTATCCAATCTGAATACACCAATCAGAATCCGAAGCAAACCGACAAACTGAATCTGCTTTGGGCAAAGGTGTCGCCTTCAAATGGAGAGGCTTTCTATAATGACAGTGCAATAGACGTGTGTTTTAGGGTTCGGATTAACGAAAACATTGGTTCTTTAGTCATTGGTTTTAATATTTACAGCAGTTTTCAGCATCCATTGGCAAGAGCTGATTACAACGATGTTGATGGTCGGGCAAGTTTGGAAAAGGGTGAGTATGAGTTCCATTTTCAGATTCCTGCCCATACTTTGAGTGAAGGTGATTATACCATTGTTATGGATGTTGCTGAGCGGAATGTTAAAAACTATGCAGGAGAAGACACCGTCCTTTCTTTTAGAGTTGATCTTAGAGAAGATTCCCATATCAATGCATTCTCTGAAAACGTGGATTTCAAGAGTAGTATTGTAAGGGGATTGTGGCTTGTTGACTATAACAAGGTTCATTAATATGGCAAGCTATAAGATATTTGTTATTGTGGTCACTTTTAAAGGGATGCAATGGTATGATAGATGCTTCACTTCATTGCGAGAATCCACAATACCAGTACAGACCATTGTTGTGGACAATGCCTCTAACGATGGTACAGTAGAGTATATCCGAGAGCATTTTCCTGAAATTCATTTGATTGAATCGAAGGAGAATTTGGGCTTTGGAAAAGGTAATAATTTGGGTTTGAGGTATGCATACGAGAATGGTTGCGATTATGTTTTCTTGATGAATCAGGATACGTGGTTGGATGGTGCAGATGTTGTCGAGAAACTGGTGATGCTATCACAAAGGTATCCTGATTACGGTATTGTTAGCCCCATGCATATTTCGCCAGATAGGCAGTCTTTAAATATGATGCTGGAACTTGGCAGTTCTGTTTACACTGAGAGAATTCTTAGTGACTTGTATTGTGGGACAGTGAAAGAAATATACCAAACGAATTATGTTAACGCAGCTGCTTGGCTGTTGCCTCGAAAAACGCTGTCTGTTTTAGGCGGTTTTGATCCTTTGATATTTCATTACGGAGAGGATGATGATTATTTGAATAGGGCTCGCTATCACGGAATCAAAGTGGGAATAAGCCTTGATCAGCGAATAGTTCATGACCATAAGACGGGAGTTTATAAGGATTGGAGCGAGAAACTATCTAGGAAGTCGGATCTTGATGATTTGGAAGTGTTTCTTGACCTGAATACCCCATTTGATTATCATGCTTTGAGAAGGTGCTGGTTTCTCCGGTATTTAAAAAGCGTCATTAAAGGCAATGCGGAAACAAGAAATCTGGCAGCATATAAAATGAAGTATTTAAGAAAAATGAGAGTTCCCATTGAAAACAGCCGCAAAACGAATATGATAAAACAACCTAATTGGATTCAATAGAGGACTGTTCAAGGAGAGAATGTCAATACAGATCAAAACTTTATAATGGAGATGAAAGAATTCAGTACCCCAATCCTCTTGATCACCTTCAACCGTCCTCAAAACACACGGCGAGCTTTGGAAGTAATCATGGCCATTCAACCTCATGATTTGTACGTGTTCCAGGATGGACCTCGTGAAGGTAACGAATCCGACGTTGCCAAATGCGCTGAAGTACGGCAAGTGATAGAAGAGTTGACTGAAGGGAAACAGGAAGGGATTCACAAGAATTACCGTGAAACGAATTTGGGTTGTGGTCATGGACCATTTGAGGCGATGACATGGCTTTTTCATAACGAAGAGAAAGGGATTATTATTGAGGATGACATTAATCCTCATCCTTTGTTTTTCCCCTATATGGATGATCTTTTGGAACGGTATAAGGACAATGATAGAATTGGGATAGTCACTGGGCATAACTATGAAAGGCATTATTCTCATAATAATTCTTATTATTTTACTCACGAAACAGTCGGCACATGGGGGTGGGGTACTTGGAGAAGAGTGTGGGAGGGCTTTGATTTTGACATTCCATACAATTATGAAGAATTGAATAGCGCATTTAAGTATTTTGGGATACCAAGGCTGTGCAGACAGAGGTTTTGTAATCAGTTTAATGGATGGTTATCAGGGTCCCGCCAGGATTTTTGGGATTATCAGTTTGTTTATTATTTAACGGTTAATCGTTATATTAATATACGCCCAAATTCTTGTTTGACCTCTAATGAGGGAGGTGGTCCAGATGCCACCCATACATTTGAAACTAATGGGAATTTTGGAATGTCAGTTAACACCCCGTTGTTTGAGAATCTTCGGCACCCCTCTTCAGTTAGAATTGATCCCTCCGTTAAATGGCGGATGTTTAAGAAGGAAGTGCACCTTATGCTTAAAAAATGCTGCTGAGCAAGTATGGAACTTGGTGAAATGACTGTGACTTCTCCACTTCTGTCGGTTTGCATCAGAACCTATAATCAAGAGAGGTTTGTTGCCAAAGCCCTTGATGGCGTACTTATGCAAAAGACTTCTTTTCCCTTTGAAATCATTGTTAGTGATGATTGTTCCATTGATGGAACTCGAGATATTCTTTTGAAGTATCAGCGGCTTTTTGCGGACAAAATCAGGTTAATTCTTGGTGAACAAAATGTAGGCGGACCCAGGAACCTTCGTCGTGTGATAGAGGCAAGCACAGCCAAATACATTACTTGTCTTGATGGTGACGATTATTATACTGACAAATATAAACTTCAAAAGCAAATAGATTTTCTTGAGGAAAACGAAAGATATGCTGCTTGTTTCCACAATGTGGTGGTTCTAAATGAAAAAACAGGAACGAAATCGCTGTTTCTTCCTCTTAACTTTCCTGAAGAAGTCAATGCGAAAGATGTGATTTCCAAAAGATGGTTTTTGCCTATCCACTCTATTGTGATGCGCAGTAAGTTTATTGCTTTCCCAGAATGGTACGAGGAGGTGATGAATGACGATTATGTGGTTGATCTTTCCGTGGCTTTGCATGGCCCATTCTATTATATGAGTGATGTGATGGCCGTATATAGGCGTCATGATGCTAACACCTCAATTCAGTATGCAAATCAGTTGCTTATTAACAAACAGCTGTATATGATATTGGATGGGTTTGCTAAAATCTATCCTCAAGAATACAGATCTGTTTTTGAGGATAAAAAGGAGTATTACAAGCGTGAAATTGATTTTTGGGAGAAGGAAATGAAACACCCAATTCGCAAGTGGTTCCGACCTAAAACATACAAACGCTTAGTCAAAAAACGGTTGAGAAAATTTTGCAAATAAGTAATTATTAAAAAATATTGTTATGACGAATTTGATAGGGAAATGGGTCGTTGCAGAGACCATGCAATTCAACGACGAAACATGTAAAATGGAATGGGTCAGCGTAGAACAGATTCTAGCTAAAGACGATCTGGACAAGGATATGGTCATGTTGCTCAAAACCATGGTGGTTTTCCAAGAGGATGGGACGATTGGCTTTTTCTGCCCCATTCCAGAAGGTGTTAGTCAAGAGGAAATAGATGCGGCTATTGCTGCTGGACAGTTGAAGCTGAAAGACGGCATGATGGTGATGGATCAGAAACATTGGAAAGAAGAGAAAGGAAAGATCATGACGGACACAGGCGCGGAAGGGGAAGTGCTTGGCGAAAAGGTAGGTCCTTGGGAAGAACTCAAGGTGGTCGATGGCGATTTGGTGGAGATGATGATGTATCGGCTGAAGAAAGCATAACTAATATATAAAGCAATCATGCGGCTCACAGTTATTACCATCAATCGGAATAATGCTTTGGGTCTTGAAAAGACTTTGCAAAGCGTTGCTTCTCAAACATTTCAGGAGTTTGAGTATGTTGTTGTTGATGGTAATTCAACAGATGGTAGCGTTGAAGTTATTAAGAAGTATGAATCTCAGTTTGCCCATTTGAAATGGGTTTCTGAGCCAGACACTGGCATTTATAATGCTATGAACAAAGGTGTCAGAATGGCGACGGGTGAGTATGTGCAAATACTTAATTCTGCGGATTGTCTTGCTGCTCCTGATGTAATGGAACGAATGCTTGCTGCACTTAGGATCACAGGAAATCCGTCTATCCTTTACGGAAATATGATCAAATGTTACCCTGATGGGAGAAGGATGATTGACAAATGCTTTGCAGGACAAGAGATCACCATGTTGGGAATGTACACGGGTACACTGAACCACGATCCGGTGTATATCCACCGTGACCTGTTCGAAAAATACGGATATTATGACGAGAGTTTAAAAATATGCTCAGACTGGAAATGGTTTCTGCAAGCTATTGTTCTAGGTGATGAAAAGCCCCAGTACGTTGATATGGATGTCACTTTGTTTGACATGACAGGAATCAGCGAGAATGCAAAGTGGAAAGAACGTATTCGCAAGGAGAGGCAGGAGGTGCTTGAAAACTCGTTTCCTGCTCCTTGTTTGAGAGATTATGAACGCTATTCGTGCGACATTTATATGATGCGCCGCATCCATCGGCATCCATGGGTGTTTAAGATGGTTCATTTTGTTGAGCGATGCTTGTTCAAGATGGAAAAAAGAAAGAATAGAAAGAAGAGGCTGCAATTATGGGGCTGAAACTGAGTGTCATAGTTCCTATCTATAACGTGGAGCAATATCTTCCCAAATGTGTGGAGAGTTTGCTTGATCAGGATTTGTCACGCGAAGAATATGAGATCATCCTCGTGGATGACGGCTCTCCCGACCGATGTGGTGAAATCTGTGATGCGTATGCCGCACGTTGCTTCCATATTAAAGTGATTCATCGTGAAAACGGTGGTATTAGTGCAGCTCGTAATGCTGGCATTGAGGAAGCGCAGGGCAAATACATTCAATTCGTGGATTCAGATGATTTTTTAGAATCCAATGTCTTGAAGATCTTGGTGGAGAAAATGGAACATAACCAGTTGGATGTCTTGCGATTCAATTATCAAAACGTAAATGATCGTTACGAGATTTTTGAGCCCAATAAAGTAAGTAAACCCTTTGTTGACTATCGAGACGAAGTTTGTGATGGATTGACTTTTTTGACTGAACGATTGGGCTATGCCTGCTATGCTTGCCAGTTCATTATTCGACGGGAGTTATTAGATGGTTGTCGTTTTAAAGAGGGTGTTTGTTTTGAAGATACGGAATGGACCCCACGGCTTTTGGTTCGGGCTGCTCGGGTAACTTCAACAGATTTGATGGCATATAATTATCTGATGCGCTTCGGCTCAGTTAGCCGTAATAAAGATGAAGTTAAGAAGAAGAAGGTGATCAATGACAAACTATCTTTGATAGATGCCTTGAAGCAGCAAATGAGTGTTGTCAAGGACAAGAGATGGTTTGAAGGAATGATTGCACAAACGGTTCTTTCAATTGTGAGTGATGTCGCCAATTCTTTCTGTGCCGAGAGATCCGCATATTTTCAAATATTAAAACAAAAAAACGTTTTCCCCCTGTCGTCTTTTCATGCAACACCATCGGCTAAAAAGAAGATTAGGTTGGCAAATGTATCTTTGAGTTTGCTGTGTTTTCTTTTACATGTCAAATGAAAACAGTATTGTTAGTTTTTGGCACTCGTCCTGAAGCCATTAAAATGGCGCCGCTAGTGCATGAATTCAAAAAACATCCCGATCAGTTTAAAACATTGGTATGTGTGACTGGTCAACACCGGGAAATGTTGGATCAGGTGCTGGATTTGTTCCAAATCGTCCCTGATGTGGATCTGAATATCATGAAAAGCGGTCAGGATCTGTATGATGTAACAAGTCGTGTGTTGGTGGGTATGCGGGACGTTCTCAAAGAAATAAGACCAGATGTGGTGCTGGTGCATGGTGACACGACGACTTCCATGGCTGCTGCTTTAGCGGCTTTTTATCAACAGATACCTGTAGGGCACGTGGAAGCCGGTCTTCGCACGGGTGATATTTATAGTCCTTGGCCAGAAGAGATGAACCGCCTAATGACGGGAAGAATCGCCACCTATCATTTTGCGCCCACACCGCTGTCAAAGCAAAATCTGCTGAAAGAAAATGTGAACGCCGAGCATATTATCGTGACTGGTAACACGGTAATCGATGCGTTGCATTGGGTGGTCAATAAGATTCATTCGGAACAAGGATTGCAAAACACTTTGCATCAAAGTATCATGAATAGTGGTTACGACACTGACAGGTTGGCGAAAGGTAAAAGGTTAGTGCTGATAACTGGTCATCGTCGAGAGAATTTTGGCGAAGGCTTCTTGAACATTTGCCATGCGATCAAATCGTTATCACAACGGTTTCCAGAAGTGGATTTTGTATATCCGGTGCACCTGAATCCTAATGTAAGGAAACCTGTCATGGAGATTTTAGGCAATGGCGCAGATAATGTGTTTTTGATAGATCCTTTGCAGTATCTCCCGTTTGTGTATCTGATGGAACAATCCTATTTAATTCTGACGGATAGCGGAGGGATTCAGGAGGAAGCTCCTGGTCTCGGCAAACCGGTGCTGGTTATGCGTAATACTACAGAACGTCCCGAAGCGGTAGATGCGGGAACCGTGCTGTTGGTTGGTGCTGATCGTGAGAGAATCGAAAGGGGAGTATCGCAATTACTGGATGACGTCGTTCTTTATAAAAAAATGAGCGAAGCGGTTAATCCGTATGGTGACGGATTGGCCTGTAAACGTATAATAAACTATTTGGTTTCTGTATGATTCCTAGAATAATTCATTATTGTTGGTTCGGACGTGGCGAAATGCCGCAGATGGCTAAAGATTGTATTGCAAGTTGGCATAAATATATGCCAGATTGGGAATACAAACTTTGGAACGAAGATAATTTTGATGTTCAATCCGTGCTATATGTGAAAGAGGCATACGAATCCCGAAAATTTGCATTTGTGACAGATTATGTGCGTTTGTATGCGCTGCAAACCGAGGGAGGTGTGTATATGGATACCGATGTAGAAGTGTTGAAGCCGTTGGATGATTTGATGCATCACGCAGCTTTTACTGGCTATGAAGGGACAAAGGCCATGTATCCTGTGACAGGGATAATGGCAAGTGAGGCTAATGGACTTTGGGTGACGGAACAGATTCATGCTTATGATGATGCTCATTTTCTGAAACCTGACGGTGGTTTAGACCTAACTACCAATTGTCAGCGGATTTATCGAATAATGTTGGATAATGGGTTTTTGCCTAATGGTGGGAAAATGCATCAGTATAAGGATTTGACAATTTATCCAGTGGATTATTTTTGTCCTAGACAGAGTACTGGGGAGTTTTTATTGACTGCAAACACATACTGTGATCACCATTTTATGGGTTCTTGGTCGGGAAAGAAAGGTGGCGATACAACCCTTGCAAAGATCATTGGTGCAAAAAACATGACTCGGCTAATAAAACTAAAAAGAAAGTTGTTCGGATGAGCGGAATAATCTATAAGGTTCTGCGATATAGTGGTGTGGCGTGGTTGTGGCGTGAAACCCTACAGAGAAAGAGAGTGACATTCTTGTTGTTTCATGACATTGCAGCAGAAGATGCCGAAAGGAACTTTAGCTATTTGAAAAGGCATTACAATCCTATAAGTCTAAAGGATTATGTAAATGCTGTTCATAACCAAACGAAACTCCCTAAGAAAGCTGTTGTGATTACTTTTGACGATGGTCATCTAAGTAATTATAGGCTTCTGCAAATCATAAAGGATTTGGATATTCCTGTGACTGTTTTCCTGTGCTCCTCCATTGTTGGAACTCAACGGCATTTTTGGTTCAGACACATTGAAGCGGTAAAGTATGGAGTGGAATCACTCAAACAGCTAAGCAATGATGAACGATTGCAAAAGATGATGATAATGGGGTTTGCCCAAGATAAAGAATATAACGATAGGCAGGCTTTAAGTTGTGAGGAAATTGAAGCAATGAAGCGAGAAGTGGATTTTCAATCCCATACTTGTTTTCATCCTATTCTTCCGCAATGCGATGACGCTACTGCACGAGATGAAATTGTTATTTCTAAACAACAGCTTGAGGCTTTCTTTAGATTGGATGTCTTCGCCTTGTCATACCCCAATGGTGATTATTCCGATCGTGAAATTAAACTGGCAAGGGAGGCGGGTTATCAATGTGGAATCACGGTTGATTCGGGATATAATGATCTCCATTCTGACTTGTTTCGATTAAAAAGATTCTCTGTGAACGATGCCAAATCTAATACCGAATTGATGGTTAAGGCCAGCGGAATTTATGCCCTCATAAAGCACAAGTTGCATAAGCCTTCTTACGGCTATAAACCATCTTTATCATGAGAATAGTTGTCCTTTGTGGTTCTGGATTGGATGGGTTTCAACAACAGGTGTTGAGGCCAATCGTTGCGGATCCTGCATTTGAGATTGTTGGAGCGTTGGTTGATGCTCGCCCCAAACCATCGTTAAAAAAACGTTTTATCAAAAACCTTAAACGTGGTCGTGGTGGGTATATGTTGATTATGTTTTTTAGGAGCAGACGGCAAAAAAATGGCGGCTCTTCCATGGCATCGAAAGAGTATTTTGATAGAATCGGTGTGCCTTGTTTGACAACTCTGGAACCCTATAGTGAATCAACCGTCAAGGAGTTAAAAATTCGACAACCTGATGTGATGGTGATGCTTGGAGGTTTTGGAATCGTTAAAGAACCGTTGCTATCTTTGGCACCTCAAGGCATATTATCCTATCATCATGGAAATATGCGTAAATATCGGGGACAACCTGTGGGCTTTTGGGAACTCTATAATGGTGAAAGCGAAATGGGAGTAACGGTTCAAAGGCTTGCTTCAGGTATTGACAAAGGAACTCCAATTGTGGAAAGGGTTGTTCCAATCAATAAAAGCGATGATGTGAAAAGTTTGTGTGCGAAAGCCTTGTCGGATAGTACTAACATGATGCACGAGGCACTTCAGTTGTTAAAGGATCCTTCTTTTAGCCCGTGTGTAATTCATCAATTCGGTCCTGTTTATACCTTACCTAACTTAAGACAGTATTTAAGGCTACAACTCAAATTGCTTTTTAGAAAATGATTACGTGTTTCCCAAAAACAATAGCCAACAGGGGGTTGACTTTATACCTCATTAGTTTGTTGTTAGTTAGCGTTGTTTTTTTTAATTACGCAATGGGAGTGGTGTGGATCGTTTTGGGTTTGTTGGAAGTTTCCTTGTTTTTTTTGTTATCTAATAGTCTTTCGTTGAAATGGAGCGCTTTGACAGCCAAACAATACCTAAAGATTGTTTTTTGGATTGCATTTGCGTTGCGTGTGGCATGGGTGATCTTCTCGTATTATTTCTATTTGTTTCAGACGGGACAGCCTTTTGAGTATGGAGCCGCGGATTCGATAGGTTATCATGATGAAGCTGTTTGGTTAGCAGGGGAACCGTGGAAAAACGTCTTTGATTATTTATTTTTTTCAAGAGGTAGTTATTCTGATTCGGGTTATCCGCTCTATTTGACTTTTTTGTATAAGATTGTTGGCCCTAATATTATTATCACTCGTTTCCTGAAAGCGATATGGAGTTCATGGATGTGTGTGCTGATTTATAAGCTGGCCTCTCGGAATATGGAAGAAAAGGCGGCGCGTATGGCAGGGATTTTTGCAGTGTTAATGCCTAATCTGATAGTGTATTGTGGTTTGCACATGAAAGAGACAGAGATGTTGTTGCTTATCGTTGCTTTTTTGGAAAGGGCGGATTATGTGATGAAGAGCAAGAAATATAACGTTGTCAATATTGCATTACCAATTGTTTTGGCGTTTAGCCTTTTCTTGTTTAGGACTGTTTTGGGCGCGGTGGCTTTGTTCTCTTTTGTGACAGCGTTGTTGTTTGCGCCGAACAAAGTGGTGAAAAAAGGTCGAAAAGTAATGATCGCATTTTGGGTAATACTTGCCGTGGGCGTTTTGGCGGGGGGAGCCATTGTGAATGAGGTTGAGGAGTTGTGGCTGAATAGAAATACCAACCAGGAAACAAAGCGAATGGAGCAAACTTCTCGTGGTAATCAATGGGCTAAATATGCAACAGGAACGGTGATGGCTCCTATGGTGTTTGTACTTCCTTTTTCAACAATGGTGGATACAGGCCAAGAAAACCAAATGGTGTTGCATGGGGGCAATTATGTCCGTAACTTCATGGGTGTCTTTGTGTTGATAGCATTGTTCAGCGCATTGTTTGTGAAAAAGAATTGGAGGGATTTTGCATTGATAGGATCTTTTGTCATAGGTTATTTGATCGTTATCTCATTAAGTGGTTTTGCCAATTCAGAACGTTTTTTGCTTCCGGGATTGCCTTGCCTGGTGATTATATGGGCATACGGTATTTCAATATTGAATGCCAAGAGTTTCAAGTTTGTGAAGTATTGGTTTGTCATTGTCCCTATTATGGAAATTGGTTGGGCATACTTTAAGATTGGCAGTAGAGGTTTCTTTTGATGGTTATGAAAAGCGTATTGTTTGTATGTAATTATAAACCGGGGGTTGGAGGCATCTCGGGACAGGTGGAAATCTTGCATAATAAACTTAGGGAAGAAGGCTGCATTGCTGAAATCTTCAGTACCAATGCCTCTGTTTGGAGGCGATTGTTGATGATGCCTAAATTGCACAAGAAAGCTAGTGGTTTTGATGTGATACATATCCATTGTTGCTCTGGTTTTGGGGGGTTCCTCCCTGCTATGATGGGAGTCGGAGTTGGGAAAAAGCTTGGGAAACGTGTAATCCTCACATATCATGGCGGTGGGGGTGAAACGTTTTTTGACCGTCATCCAAAGTTGGTCCGTTCTTATTTGAAGCGTACGGATGCCAACATCGTTTTGTCGGGTTTCCTTGCTCGTGTTTTCGAGAAACATCAATTGCCTTATTCGATAATTCCCAATATCATCGAGTTGGATGAATCGCATTTCCACCAAAGAGATTCAATAAGACCGGTTTTCATCTGTACACGAACCCATGAGGAGCTGTACAATATTCCATGTATTCTTAGAGCTTTTCAAAGGGTTCAGGAAGGTGTGCCAGAAGCATCGCTGATTTTGGTAGGCGATGGTCCGCAACACGAAAGCCTTGTTCAGCAGGTTAAGGCAATGGACTTGAAAAACGTTGTCTTTACAGGTCGAGTTCAAAATAAACAGATTTATGATTATCTTGGCCAAGCTGATGTCATGCTTTCATCTCCGACAATTGATAACATGCCGGTTTCTCTGATTGAAGCCATGAATGCCGGTTTGTTGGTGATCTCATCACGCGTTGGTGGGGTGCCTTTTATGATTGAGGACGGTGATAATGGTTTGCTATTTGAAAGCAACAATGATAAAGAGTTGGCTGAGAAGATGAAATGGGTGTTGAATCATCCCAGTGAGGCTGTGGAAATCATTAAAAAAGCGTCTTTGGATGTAAAAAAATACTCATGGAATCGTGTCCGTGACAAATTATTAGCAATCTATCAATAACTAAAGAATATATGGGTTTATATAACATCATTGATAGGCATTTCTTGTTGCCGGTAGGGGATTTGATTTATGGTAGTGAGATAGCTCGCCAATGGAAAGCCTTGCGTCAAGCTGAGTATCTGCCCTATCAACAGATATTGGATATACAAAATGAAAAACTAAGAAAGCTGGTTAAACATGCATACGATAGTGTGCCCTATTATCATAAACTGTTTGATAATTTAGGCCTGCGCCCAGAGGATATTCAGGAGAAAGAGGATTTAATAAAAATTCCTGTTTTGACTAAACAAATCATCCGTGACAACTATGATGATATGTTTAGTTCTACGATTGATCCTAAAAGGTTCCGAAAGTCGTCGTCAGGAGGCAGTACTGGTACTCCTCTGCAGTTTTGCACGGACAATCACGAGTGGAGTATGCAGCGTGCTTCAACGTTGCGTGCTTGGGAATCATACGGGTTGAATTTGGGAGATAGAATCTTTTCTTTTGGCGGTAATTCAATCGCGAGAAAGAAAAAAGCTTTCTCCATGAAGGATATCTATGATCGAGTGATCATGAGAAACTTTAAGTTCAATAGTTCTGAAGTGGATAAGGATAGTTTAAAGAGCCATTTGGAGAGTTTTAAAAGAATTCGTCCTGTTGCTGTTCGTGGATATGGATCTTCTTTGGTGATTTTTGCGAGATATCTTAAAGAAGTAGGATATAAGCCTCAGGGAATTAAGGTCGTTTTAACCACTGGTGAAGTGCTGATGACGAATTACCGCAAAGAGTTGGAGGAGGTTTTTAATGCCCCAGTGTTTGACGCATACGGTGCTGGAGATGGAGGCATTGTCTCTCATGAGTGCAACTGCCATACTGGATTGCATATTACAGAGGAGCTGTGTGTGATTGAGATTACGGATAAGGCAGGAAACGTTCTTCCTGATGGAGAAGTGGGTTTTGTTACTACAACTGATTTGGAGAATTATGCGTTCCCGTTCATTCGGTACCATGTCGGTGACATGTCATACATCAAAAAGGAACCTTGTTCCTGTGGCCGCCACACCAGACAATTTGGTGAGGTGATGGGTCGTGCGGGTAGATTGCTTTATAATAAACAAGGTGTTCCTATTTCACCTACCATGTTGCCTATGATGTTATATCCCCATCTCGATTATCATTGTTTGGAATACCAGAAAGAGTATAACAAGATAGACCGTTTTCAGATCCGTCAAGATAGCAATGGGGACATTCAAATTCTCCTAAAAATGAAAGAAGGAGTGAATGACACAGCCTATAGGGAGGAAATTGTTGAGAACTACAAGCGGCATTTTGTGGGTTCAGAAGTCGTTTTGAGAATTGTGGACGATATTCCTTTACTGCCTTCCGGGAAAGAGGACTATTGCGTATCGGAATACAATTATAAATCATGAATTCTAAGTATTACCCTTTAATAAAAATTGCCCGACAAGCTGCCTTGATGAAAAGGCGTTTCACTTTGCCTTTCAAGCTAATGAGGTCGGGATTCGCAAAATCGGAATCATATTATCCTGATCTTCCGCATAAAAGCCGCATTAGGATTTTGGGAGAATTGTTGGGACATATTTTTAAATACGGTAGTATTGAATGGCATTATTTTTCTTATGGTTTTGATGTAAAGGGTTTTCGGGATAAAAATGAATATCTTGACGATAACGTGTTTTTATGGAAGGCTGGCATCTTGAACACAGTGCTTCCTGAAAGAGATAATTCATGTATTCTAAGAGATAAACGTTTGTTTTCTGATTTTTTGTCAATATGGGGTTTTGATTCCCCAAAAATAATTGGCGTACTTAACGGGTTGAATCCTGAGAAAGAGCTCTTGAATCGATTGGTATCTGGTAAAGGAGATTATTTTTTGAAACCCTTGGATGGAGAATGCGGAAGAGGTATCTTTGAGGTCGGTATCTCGGATAATGCGTGTTTTGTAAATGGTGTGAGAACAGAATGGAATGATTTGACCGATGCCGTTTTGGCAAATATTCAAGGCGGTGAGTATCTAGTTCAGGAAAGAGTGCGGCAACATTCTGTTTTGGATTCGATTTACGATAAATCCATCAATACAGTCCGATTGGTGACTGTTTATGATAAAAGGGACGGTGAAATCGTGCCACTTTCTGCGGTGTTACGAATAGGAGCAAAGGGGAATGTCGTTGACAATTGGGCTGCTGGGGGACTCGCTGTCGGAATTGAAATGAACGAGGGGGTCCTTAAGGAATATGGGTTTTATAAGTATGGGAAGGGGACGAAGACTATGACTCATCCTGATTCAGGAGCAGCATTTAAAGGGATTGCAATTCCTTATTGGAATGTGTTGGTAAAGAAAGCATTGGATTTGCACCGCCATTTGCTTCCATTGGCGATTATAGGTTGGGACATTGCGATTACTCCAATGGGTCCTTTATTTATTGAAGGAAATGATAATATGGAGATTTCTATCAACCAAGAAGCTGATAGGGGGTTAAGAAAAGAATTGGAGAAATTATTGAATTAATTTCTATGAGAAGAAAACTTAAACTCATATTTCATACTATATGCAATTGGTTTAACATCGTGCGATTGTCTCGTATGAAATACGCAAAAAAGAGTTATAATAATAAGTTGTCAGTTGTAGGGGAGGTGTCTTTGAATCAGGACATAAAACGTAATATTTCATCGTATTGGAAGGGAATAAAAGCAAACTCAAGATTTATTGCCTTATATAACAAAACCAATGATGCCGTACCATTTGATGTTAGATTTGTTTCTGATGATTTGTTTTACTGTTATATCGATCCATATTATAACAATGCAAAGGCTGCTAAATGGATGGATGATAAAAACTTATATGATTTGTTTTTTAAGGAAGTTCGCCAGCCTTTGGTGATTGCTAGAAAGATAAATGGTTATCTTTTAAATAAAAATTATGAAACAACAAACGTAGAGGCAGTTGTAAACCAATGCAGGTCGTTTGGTGAAGTGATTGTCAAAAAATCTATTGAATCTGAAGGTGGACATGGTGTTAGAATAATAGATGCGGTTGCAGATGTGGATGAATTGTGTAGAGAAATCCAAAACAATGATGATTTTGTAATTCAAGAGATTATTAAACAGCATCCTATTTTGGCTACACTTCATCAAAGTTCGATTAATACTATTAGAATCATTTCTTTAATACATAAAGGTGCAATCCTTATACTATCAACTGTTGTAAGAATGGGGAGAGGAGGCAGTCGTATTGATAATGCCTCATCTGGCGGTATATTTTGTGGCGTTGATGAATCAGGAAAGCTGAGGAAATACGCTTATGATGTTGATGGGAACAAGTGGGACAGGCATCCTTCAGGTGTGGTGTTTGAGGGCTGTGTGATTCCCGGCCTTGAGAAATGTAAAGCCATCATCGAAAGAAATGCCATGAGAATAGCCAGGGTATGTAAAATGCCATCGTGGGATTTCGCAATCGATGAAAAAGGAGAGCCCGTTTTAATAGAGGTAAATATGTCGTACGGCCAGCTTGATTTTCACCAAATGACAAATGGACCACTATTTAAAGATTTGACACTCGAAATAATGAACGAGGTGTTTGCTAGTCGGCGAAAAAGATTGTTGCGAAGGGTGTTTTGAATTGTAAATAACATAAGTCCAGATAGATAATGAATACATTCTTCAAAAATAGAAGTCTTATTTCTGTTTTAAATAGAGTTAGGATAATAAGAACCAATAAAAAAATGAAAAGAGATAGCATCAAGGAATCAATCCCATTTCGTGATGTGAAGTTGACAAAAGATGAAATCTCTTTAATTAAAAGTAGATGGGATGTTTTGGGGTGGTCCTATGAATTGAATTCGTTTAAGACATATAAGTATTTTTGTGGGTTTAACCCTGATTTCATACCAGAAGAATTGTATTACCCTATTGTCCATTCTACTTTAAATCCTTACGTTTATAGGAAGGCATTTGCGGACAAGAGCAATTATACTACCCTTTTCCGGGATATTAAACAACCCGAGATGTTGTTGAGAATGGTAAATGGCGTGTTATATGATAGCGATGGGGAAACAATAAATCTGGCTTCAGCTGACCGAATTTTCCTAAAAGCTGGACAAGCCTTTATCAAGCCTTCAATAGCGAATGTTGGGAATGGTTGTAAAATGATAGATGATACGTCGCAAATGGAATTTGGGCAATTGCTGCATGAGTATCCAGGTGGTTTTGTGCTACAAAAGCCAGTTGCTCAATCCGCAAAAACTGCTGTTTTCAATGAAAAGTCGCTGAATTGTTTTAGGGTGACATCTGTCAATGTAAATGGCGTCATAACCGCTCCCACTGTATGTTTTAAGTTTGGAAGAAATGGCCTTCAAGTTGATAATGTGGCCCGTGGAGGTTGCATCATTGGTGTCAATCAACAAGACGGCTCTTTGGAAGACAAAGCATATTGTTTGGATATGAGTACTATTGACAATGTTAATGGTTTGTTTTTTAAGGATATGGCTATTGATGGAATTGGTGAGATTGTTGAGTTCGCCATTTATTATCATAAGAAATATTTTACGGATTTGGGAATAATAGGCTGGGATATAGCGTTGGATGACCATGATTCTCCAATGATGGTTGAAGCCAACACAGACTATCCCGGTGTGCACTTGGAGCAGATTGCGTCTAGAAAGCCGATTTTTGGTGATAGAACGGAAGAAGTTGTGAAATGGTGCCTTGCTCATCCTATTCGGCATATTTATTAGTAGATTTGGTTTTAAAGGGAATTAGCGTTACCATGAAAGCTATATACATAACATGTCATGCGAACCCTTGGGTTAGTGTAATTAAAAAAATAGAGAGAGAATATGCGGTCCTTCCCGTGTATTGGGTGGGATATGCAGATGATGATTCAAATAAGATTGTCCCTGAACAATTCCCCAACACCATATACCATCCATATTTTGATGCATGGAAATGTATATTTCCCCAAAGCGTTGTTGAAAAAGCTAATACTATGTCCATAGATACAGACTTTTTGCGGAAATATGCATCTGAAGAATTAATCGCCATCAAAATGATGGATCGGATGGATTTGGATCGCAGAAGCTTTAATTTTATGGAGCGTCAACGCCATTTCCGTAATTATGTCCGTCATTGGATGGCTGCCATAGAATTGTTGAAACCGGATTGCGTTATTTCTCCTGTCATGCCTCATCGGGTGTTTGATTATACACTTTATTTGTTGTGTCAATGGCATCATATTCCGTATGTATTCTTTGATCATACACCGTTGTCGAACCGCTTTATTGCAATGGACAACGTGATGAATATTGGAGATTTGTTTCAAAAGGAGTACCAGTCATTCATAAAAGAAGAACATCCAGAAGCGTTTGTTTCTCAAGACATTAAAGACAAGATAACAAAATTGCGTGGAGACTATAAAAGTGCAGAGCCTGAATACATGAAAAAACAGGCAATCGCCAATAAGCGTTCTTCAAGTTATTTTGGGAAATTTTCGAGATTGGCATCCAAAGTTCTAAAAAAAGGTGATTATTATTTGGGTAAGGAGGGCGTTTTTATCGTTGGCTTGGATAATTATTACAAAAGAGAAGACCGTAGAATAGAAGATGGAAAATACCCTTTCGTGCGTTTTGCGAGAAAAAAGCTGCAAGCCCAAAAATACATGAAACGGCTTCGGGTTTATTATGAGTCGAAGACGTCTGATATTCCTGAAAATGAGAAATTTGTCATTTATTTCATGCATTACCAGCCCGAAGCTACAACATGCCCAGCTGCAAACATTTATGTTGACCAACAATTATGCATTGATACTTTGTTGCGGAATTTACCAAGCGATTATAAAGTATATGTAAAAGAACATCCATCCCAGTTTGCTGCGCGTATGGAAGGAAATACAAGCAGAATGTCGATGCTTTATGATGATTTGGCGAAAAATAAAAGGGTAAGATTGGTCTCTTTGACAAAAGATTCATTTTCTCTAATTGAAAAGGCATCAGCTGTAGCTACAGGTACTGGAACAGTTGGTTTCGAGGCCATGGTGAGGGAAAAGCCAGTGATCATTTTTGGCTTTTCATGGTACGAAAACTATGATAAAGGAGTGCTTCGCATCATGGATAGTGCCTCTGCATCAAAAATCAATTCTTTTATAGAGAACTATTCATACGACGAGCATGCATTGATGGCTTATCTTGCTGCGGTCGATAAAGGTACTAAGAAAGCATATTATTACCAGGCTGTAGGGAAGGATGCTTTGCAGTTGAGTGAGGATGAATGTGTTGAGAACATCATTGATTCTTTAAATAGTAAATTTCATTTTAGTGATTAATCATCCAATACAATAGAGCTATGCTAAATAATAAAGTAGTCCTTATTACAGGAGGAACAGGCTCTTTCGGTAAGAAATTTGTTGAGGTAATTTTGAGGGATTATCCCAATGTGAAAAAAATCATCATCTATTCGCGTGATGAGCTGAAACAGTATGAATTGAAGCTCAAATACCCAGCTGACCAATATCCGATGATGAGATTTTTTATTGGCGATGTTCGGGATTTGGAACGTTTGACTCGAGCTTGTGAAGGTGTGGATGTGATTATTCATGCTGCTGCTATCAAACAAGTGGATACAGCTGAGTATAATCCTGAAGAGTGTATCAAAACCAATGTGAATGGAGCACAAAATGTCATCAAAGCGGCTCTTGCTTGTGGCGTTCATGATGTTGTTGCACTTAGCACCGACAAAGCTTGCGCTCCCATTAATCTTTATGGGGCTACGAAACTGACCAGCGACAAACTTTTTACAGCAGCCAATAACATTAAAGGCTCAAAAGACATTCGCTTTTCAGTGGTGCGTTATGGCAATGTTATGGGATCTCGTGGTAGTGTGATTCCATTTTTCTTGCGTTTGCGCGACCAAGGGGCAAAGGAACTGCCCATCACTGATATGCGTATGACTCGTTTCAACATCTCTCTTGAGGCGGGTGTGGCTATGGTGATGTATGCCATCGGTCATCATCTGGGCGGTGAAATCTTTATCCCAAAGATTCCTTCGTACAAGATTTGTGATGTTGCAACCGCAATTGCACCCAACCTTAAGCAGGTTGAGGTGGGCATCCGCCCCGGTGAAAAACTACACGAAGAAATGATTACGGTGACTGACGCATTAGATACTGTTGACTTGGGGAGATATTATGTCATTCTTCCATCTGTATCTTTCCAACATTCTAGAGAGGATTTTATCAAACATCACAATGCGGTTCCCGTGCCTGACGGATTTCATTATAGTTCTGACAACAATACGGAATGGGAAACCGTGGAAAGCATGAGAGAAAAAATAAGAAAGTATGTTGACCCAAGTTTTGAGGTGAAATGATAGATCATATTATACCTTACGGGCATCAATTCATTTCCGATGAAGATGTTGAGGCCGTTGTCGCTGTCTTAAAGTCTGATTACATGACCCAGGGACCGCGTATTGGTGAATTTGAAAGACAATTCGCTGATTATCTAGGTTGTAAATATGCTTGCATGGTAAGCAACGGCACCGCGGCTTTGCATCTCTGTGCGATGGCTTTGGATATCAGACCAGGTGATAAAGTCATTACCACGCCCATCACTTTTGTCGCAAGTGCCAATGGTTTTCGCTATTGCGGTGCTGAGATTGTTTTTTGTGACATTGATGCAAGGACTTTCCTGATGGATCTCAACAAACTTGAAGAGATTCTTAAAGCCTCACCCAAAGGATCTTATAAAGCAGTGGTTCCTGTTGATTTCGCAGGTTATCCTATTGATGAAGAAAAGCTAAGAAAACTTGCTGATGAATATGGATTTGCCATTGTGGTTGATGCTTGTCATGCTCCAGGCGGCAGTTTCATTGACAGCAAAGGCGAAAAGCAGATGGTGGGTAATTGCAAGTATGCCGACTTGACTTGTTTCTCATTTCATCCAGTTAAACATATTGCGACGGGAGAGGGAGGGGCTGTAACCACTAATCGTAAAGACCTATTTGAAAAGGTTTCACTTTTTCGAACGCATGGTATTACAAAAGATCCAGCCCTATTGGAACGAAATGATGGCGGATGGTATTACGAAATGCAAGAACTTGGTTACAACTACCGCATCACCGAAATGCAGGCTGCTTTGGGTATGACCCAATTGTCACGTTTGGATTGGAGTGTGAGACGCCGCAATGAGATTGCCATGCGCTATGATGAGGCTTTCAAGGGAACGGAAGTGAAAACACCCTTTAGGCAGGATAATGTTGTGCATGCTTTTCATCTGTATGTGATTCAAGTAGAGGCGGACAAACGTAAAGGCCTATATGATTATTTGAGAGCAAATAAGGTCTATTCTCAAGTGCTCTATATCCCAGCTCACCTCATGCCTTACTATCGTCAGTTCGGTTGGAAGGCTGGGGATATGCCTGTGGCAGAAGAATATTATGCTAAGTGCCTTGCTCTGCCGATGTTTCCGACATTAACTGATGAGGAGCAGAATTGGGTGATTGAATGTGTCAAGGAAGGATTGAAATAAATCAATAATAATGAAAACTCCAATTGTCAGCGTAATAGTGCCGGTTTACAATGTGAGCCAATATCTGGATCGGTGTTTGGATTCTTTAGTCAACCAGACACTTCCTGATATTGAAATCATTTGTGTTAATGACGCTTCAACTGACAACAGCTTAGAGATTCTGAAGTCATGGGGACAAAAGGATGAACGAATCCGAATCATTGACCTGCCTGAAAATCGGATGTTGGGAGCTGTTAGAAATGTTGGAATGAAAGCTGCAACTGGTGAGTATTTGGGCTTTTTGGATTCGGATGATTATGTTTCGTGTGACTTCTATCAATCATTAGTGGATGCATTAAAGCCCGGTGTAGATATTGTCACCACAAAATATACGATGAGATTTGATGGGCATTCGGAACAACGTTTGTTTCAATTCAAAGACACGGTGGATCTTAATGATCAAGACAGCGTAAAAAGGTCTATTGCAGCTTACGGTTGCCGGATATTTGCTAGTATTTTTAGGAGGTCTTATGTCATTGAGAATCAATTCCAATTTGTCGAAGGAGTCTTTTTCGAGGATAATCCGATAGTTCAGTGCATGTTTTTGGTTGCTAATCAAATTGTCGTAATTGATAATCAGTCTTCATTTTGGTATTATCGAATCAATCCTTCTTCCATCGTTCACAGCTATTTTTCTGACAGGAAGATTTCGGATAGACTTCCCATGCAGAAGTTGATGTTGGATAATTATAAAAAGTATCATTTGGTGGATCTTTATAAAGAGGAGTTCGACTATCGTTTTTTTATTACTTTTTACTACAACACAATCTACTTATTGCTGTTCAGAAGGGAAGACTACCGGACTGATCTAATACGGCAAGTATATCGAGAATACTTGGAAATCGCAGGCGGTTTTCCATCAAATGTTTATATGGAAAATGATGGAGACTATGGTGTTTTTAAACTGATAGGAAAATATCCTGCCGTTGGGCGGTTGTATAAAAAATACAAGTTGCACGAGGGAAGCCCGATAAATAGGTTGTTAAAGAAAACAAAACGTTTATTGTTTAAATGAAGAATCTTTGTATCATCCCTGCTCGTGGAGGAAGCAAACGAATTCCACGCAAGAATGTGAAGCCATTTCTGGGCAAACCTATGTTGGCCTATTCTATAGAAGCAGCCAGACAATCAGGATTATTTGACGAAATAATGGTTTCAACCGACGATGAGGAAATCGCAACGGTTGCGCGCCAATATGGAGCAAACGTTCCTTTTATGCGATCTGATGAAACCGCTAGTGATTTTGCCACCACTGCTGATGTATTAAAAGAAGTGATTGCAGAATATCAAAAACGAGGTCTAGAATTTGACAATTTCTGCTGCTTCTATGCCACGGCGCCTCTCGTGCGAAGCAGGGACGTGGTGTCGGCTTTCGAACTGTTGCAACAGTCTGACTTTACTTGTGTTTATCCAGTAGTCCAATTTTCTTACCCCATTTGGCGTTGTCTTGATCTTGCAGAAGATGGCACGATGACCCGTCATTGGCCTGAATTTGAAAATAGTCGCAGCCAGGACCTGCCTAAGGAATATCACGATACGGGTACGTTCTATTGGTACAAGACAAAAGAATGGTTGACGGGCAAGGTCAAAATAGGAGGAATCAAGGTCGATGAAACTACTATTCAAGACATTGATACTGAAACCGACTGGAAGTTGGCCGAGATGAAGTATAAACTATTGAATATCAGCTAAACACAATAACTCTTTACACTTAATAAGATAAATCGACTGATTATATACTTGTAATAAAACATAGACAATCATGAAAGAGGCAAAGCTTTTCAAACAGAATGTCGCCATTCAAGCTATCTTGTACATCCTCAAGCGAATGGGAGGTACATGTGACATCCACAAGTGCCACAAGATACTCTATTTCGCCGATAACGAACACCTATCGAAGTACGGGCGTTCCATCACTGGCGATGCTTACGTGCGCATGGATTTTGGTCCGGTGCCCACCTGCATTTACGATCTCTTCAAGGCTGTTCGCGGTGATAGCTACTTTGCCTCGCAGGTTGACGATGTGCGCAAAAACTACTTTCATTTCGTCAATAACAAGGACATTGAGGCCGTGGCTTCACCTGACATGTCGTACCTATCGGAGAGCGATGTGGAGATGCTTGACAAGTACATCGACCAACTGAAAAGCAAGGCCTTCAATGAGGTTTCCGACGCTTCACACGGTTATGCATGGTCGCATACCGCCCAGAACGGTGTGATTAGTGTTCGCGACCGTCTGACCGAGATGGGCGATTCAGACGACTACATCAATTACATCGAAGAGCAGATGCGTGCAGAGGAGGCTGTCTTGTAATGGACATTCCCGTAACCCTTGTAGAAGGCAGCATCAGTCGGGGCGACATCCTGCTGTCGGAGTTTGACGGTATCGACCACCGCAAGTTTTTCGTGGTGATGGGCGTGAGTAAGGATAAAGTATGCGGATTCTTCTTCATCAACTCCAATGTCCACCCGGCCATATTCAACAAGCAGGAGCAACTCAACCTGCAATACCCTATGCTGCATCGGGACTATGAGTTTCTGAAATATGACTCGTTTCTTTGTGCATCAAGTGTGATTGAGCGCAAGCTTATCGACATTGCTGAAGGAATTAAAGAAGGCACAACCTCAATCATTGGCAAGATGAAGGACGAGCATGTGAGTGACGTCCTTGAGATGGTTCGCACCTCAAAAGTCATTAGTGAAAGACATAAAAAGATATACTTTTATTAAAACAGATAGAACTATGCCCCAGTATATTTGCTTACATCAACAGGAACACCATCTTGGCAATTATTCCATAGTTCCGCTCCGTTATGAGGATCGCTTCCTCATCATGAAATGGCGCAATGAACAGATTTACCATTTGCGCCAGAATCGTCCTCTTACAGAGGATGACCAGCAACGGTATTTTGACAATGTGGTGGCCAAGTTGTTCGATAATCCCCAACCTGATCAAATACTCTTCTCTTACTTGGAGAATGACGTGTGTATAGGTTATGGTGGTTTGGTGCATATTAATTGGATAGACAACAACGCTGAAGTGTCATTCATAATGGATACAAGGCTTGAAAAAGAGTGCTTTGCGACGCATTGGTCCAATTATTTGACTATGTTGAAAGAAGTTGCTTTCAATGACCTTGGCTTGCATAAAATATATACATACGCTTTCGATCTGCGTCCACACCTTTATGAGGTGTTGGAATCAAATGGCTTCACTCAAGAAGCAACACTAAAGGAACATTGCTTGTTTAATGGTGAATATAAAGATGTGGTTATTCATTCTTTGTGGAATGTCTCTTATCAGATTGTTAACTATACGGATTGTTCTGTTGAACAGCAACGTGAAATCCTTGCGCTGCGAAATGATGACCGTGTAAGAATTTGGATGGTGAATCCAGAACTGATTTCCGAAGAGAGTCACTTTAAGTTCATTGATAGACTGAAAAATGATGTAAATAGACTCTATTTTGCCATATATAAAAAAGGCATGTTAGTGGGGACTTATAATCTTACAAATGAGGGGGATGGTGTATGGGAAAGAGGGATCATCGCTGATCCTTCCACACAAGGAACGGGGCAAACGGAACAATGGGAACGACTTATTCTTCATGATTTGCCAAAACACGGTATCAAAGCGGTTGCAGCCAAAGTGAAACTGAATAACCTCAGATCCATTAAATATCATGAAAAGTTAGGATATCAAGAACATGGTAGAGATAATGATTATTTATTTTTTTTGTTGAAATTACAATGAGCAATACATTTATCATAGCAGAACTTTCGGCAAATCATAACGGCAGTAAAAAAGTTGCTCTTGATAGCGTTCGTGCGGCCAAAGCAGCAGGTGCAGATGCCATTAAGATACAGACTTATACAGCTGATACCTTGACGCTGAATTGCGATGCTCCTGATTTTCGTTTGGGAAAAGGGCTTTGGGAAGGAGAGACTTTTTATACGCTTTACCAAAAGGCTTATACCCCTTGGGAATGGCACGAGGAAATCTTCCGTGTGGCTCATGAGGAAGGCTTGGTTTGCTTCTCTACACCTTTTGACAAAACTGCGGTGGATTTCCTCGAGGAACTCGGCAACCCTATTTATAAAATTGCCAGTTTTGAAATTACAGATATTCCGCTTATCAAATATATTGCGCAGAAACACAAGCCAATCATTCTCTCCACAGGTATCGCCATGGAAGAAGATATCCTCCTTGCCTTGGATACGATTCGTGGAGAAGGTTGCGAAGATATTACCTTGCTCAAATGCACTTCGGCCTATCCTGCTCCTATCGAAGATGCCAACTTGCTTACAATCCCAGATATGAAGAAACGTTTTGGCGTAAAAGTGGGTGTCTCTGACCATACTGAGGGTAGTGTTGTGCCCATGACAGCCGTGGCTTTGGGTGCCGAGGTGGTGGAGAAGCATTTCATTATGGACCGTTCCATTGGCGGCCCCGACTGTGCTTTTTCAATGGAAGCTCACGAGTTTAAAGCCATGGTGGAAAGCATTCGTCAGGTGGGAAAGGCTCTTGGTGAAGTGAAATATCCAACCGACCCATCAATAATTAAAAGCAGGGAGTTCTGTCGTTCTCTTTATGTGGCTGAGGATGTTAAGGCAGGTGATGTTGTGACTGAACAAAATGTCCGTAGCGTGAGGCCGGGATTTGGCTTGCACCCAAAGTATTTTCCTCAATTGTTGGGAAAGCGTTTTGTGAAGGACTGCATGAAAGGGAAGAGGATGGATTGGTCGTTAGTTAAATGAATTAAGAATTAAGTTATTAATAATGAAGATAGGCTTTATTAAACCAACGTATAGCGGGGAAAAGCGAGTGGCAATATTGCCTGAACATATCACTCCTGATTTCGAAAATGAACTAATCATCGAAACGGGATTTGGATCAAATCTTGGAATTAGCGATGACGAATACAAAAAGAAAGGCTGTAGGATACTCGATAGAACAAGCATTTTTGCAGAGTGCGATACCCTGTTCTGTTTGAAGCTGATCCAACCAGAGGATTATGGCTATTTGAGAGAAGGGCAAATGGTGATAGGATGGACTCATCCAACAGGTTCTGGGTCCGAGTTTTATAATAATGTCGCCAAAAAGAAAGTATTAAAGATAATCGATCTCGACAATATCTATCCGACAGCAAATATTGGAGATGTCCATCGGCCAATTCCTTTTATTGAAAAGAACTTTGTTTGGAAGAATAGCTTCTATGCGGGTGTCGCAAGTGTTCAGCATGCTTTGTTGCATTTCGGATTGTTTCCCGATTCGAACACGAAGGTGGCTGTCCTGGCTAGTGGGAGCGTTTCTCAAGGAGCCTTCTTTTATATGTCGAAGTATAATGTCGATTTAAGGATGTTCTATAGGAAGACGATGGGGGAGTTTTATGCTTCAATCCATAGATATGATGTCATTATCAATGGTATAGAGGTGGACGGGACGGTGAAGCATATCATTACAAAGGATGATTTGAAAAAAGTGAAGAAAGGATGCTTGTTGATTGATGCAGCCGCTGATGCAGGGAATGCTATCGAAGGCACTCATTATACCACATTATCCGATCCGATGTATGAAGAGAACGGGCTGTTTTTCTACGAAGTCAATAATGCCCCGTCTTTATTGTATAGAAGAACGAGCTTTGAGATTAGCAAGGCTTTTTCCGAGTGGGTTTATAAGAAAGATGTAATAAGGTTCTGGAATTTGTTTAAGTAGTTAAAAAATAGTTTATGTCAATAGTAAAGAAAAGAAGTATAGGTTCCATTATTAAAGGTATCTGGACACATTCCCTTTCTATACTGACAATGTTTACTTTTCCCTATCAAGTAACTGTTTTTTTGCATCGTTTGCGTGGTGTTAAGATAGGGAAACAATCACATGTTGCTCGTGGCGTTATTTTAGACGAGAGGAACCCTGAATTGATTGAGATTGGGAATGGAGTTGCTGTTACATCGGGGGTTATGATTCTGTGCCATCAGAGAGATTTATCAGAGTATCGTCACGGTATGTATGCCATGCATTGTCCTTTTAAGGAGGGGAAAGTTATAGTTAAGGACGGAGCACATTTGGGTATTGGATCTATTATTATGCCAGGTGTGACAATAGGGGAAGGCGCTATTATTGGTGCTGGGGCTGTAGTTACTCATGATATACCTCCCTATAGTGTTGCGGTGGGGGTCCCGGCTAAGGTGATTAAGACATTTGAAAACTAACAAGAAATGCGATATATATTTGAATTAAACCATCCCAAGCATTATTATCAGTTCAAGTATGTAATGCGGATGCTTCAGGAGCAAGGCCATGTTGTACTGGTTTTAGCACGTGACAAAGATGTCTTGTTAAATGTTTTGGATGAAGAGGAGGTAGCCTACGAGATTTTTGGCTTGCACAAGAAAAAGATGCTTCAAAAGGTGTTTGGCACTTTTTCTATCATTCGTAACTATATGCGTATAGTGAAACGGTTTAAGCCAGATGTCATCGTCTCCAAAGCATCACTTTATGGATGCCATTGTGCTAAACGTTATGGTTGCCAATCGGTGATCTTCCCTGATTCCGAGGTTGTAAAGCTTACCAACAAACGAGTGGTTCCTCTCGCTACGATTGTTATTACACCTGAGACGTTTGGTTTGGATTATGGGAAAAAACACATTCGTATTAAAGGTCTATTTGAGGATTGCTATCTAGCGCCTTCGGTGTTCATACCCGACGCAAATGTTGTTGAACAATATGGTTTGGAAAAGCCATACGCTGTGTTTCGTTTTGTTGGGTGGTTTGCCAATCATGATGTCAACAACAGTGGTTTTACTTTGGATGAAAAGAAACAATTGGTGAATGCGGTGTTGCCTTATATGCATGTTTACTTGTCCTCTGAAAACGAACTGCCCAAGGAATTGGAATGCTATAAATTACCCACACCAGCCTCAATGATTCATAGTGTTTTATCTGAAGCAGATCTTTATTTGGGGGATTCCCAAACCATGGCCACAGAGGCGGCCTTGTTAGGGACTCCAGCAATTCGATCCAACACTTTTGTCGGACCGAATGACATGACTAACTTTAAGGTGCTAGAAAAAACATACGGATTACTTCGCAATATTAAAGAATATAATGAAGTGTTAGCTGTTGTCACGGATTTTGCCCAAAACTCCCGAAAAGAAGAGTGGAAATCTAAGCGACGTTCCTATTACGAGAAAGTCGGTGACTCCAATAAAGCGATTGTGGAGTTGTTGGAGGGTGTGAAATAGCTTTAGGCGAAGCCGATGAAAAAGTCGTTATTTGAGAAATATCTAAGTATTATTGGATAATAGCTTTGAAAAAAGAACGCATTTGTTTGATTACTAACGACGTTGAAACAACGTCAATCTTGAACCACAAACTTAGGGACAAGACAGGAGAGTATGTGCTGAATCAAGGAATGCCTCGATTGCTTGACCTTTATGACCAATATGGAGTGAAGGCGACATTCTTTTATACTGGACATATTGCGAAACTGTATCCTGAGGTGGTTAAAATGGCATACGAGCGAGGCCATGAAGTTGGCTCACATGGCCTCACTCATGAGGTTTGCCAAGCTTTTGATGTGCTGCCCCCAGAGCAACAATTGGATCATCTCCGTCAATCAAAGCAGATTTTAGAAGACATTATTGGTGATGAGGTGGTATCGTTTAGGGCACCCGCCGCCCGTGTGGACGAACGATTCCCGATGATCATGAAAGAAGCCGGCTTCAAGGTGGATAGCTCGGTGGCTTCTCAACGGTTTGATATGATGTTCTCTTTCGGTGCCTTAAAAAAACTGCATTGGATCACCGCTCCACGAAAGGCTTATTTCGTAAAAGAAGACAATATTTTCAAAAAAGGGGATTCCCAAGTGTTGGAAGCGCCCATCTCTGCATGGGGCTTTCCCTATATCGGTACTTTCATGCGTATTGCCCCTGGGTTGAATCGAATGACCCGTCGAGTCTTGTATTGGGAAACCTGTTGCAACGGCCGTCAGTTTGTTTTTCTGACCCATCCTAATGAATTCATTGATGAGGATTGGGAAGGTGGCGAGATTGAGCGAAGAGCAAAAAACTATATCTCTTATTTATTGGGCGACGTGATTCGCCATAAGTTGAAAGTAAAAAATTTAGGTGAAAAGGCGTTGCCAATCTATGCAAGAGAATTGGCATTCTTTCAAAAAAAGAGTTTTGAGTTTATCACCTGTAAAGAATTATATAAACGTAAACAATCATAGTTATGCCAGCAAAAGAGGTGCTCCAGTTTTATGGCTTGGATAGCTTCTGGGGAAAGAGTTGGTATGCCATCAAGTTTTTGTGGCGCTTTTTTCTTGACAAGCTGATCTTTATCACACCAATCAAATCATGGAGGACGGTTTTCCAACGATGGCGTGGGGTGAAGATAGGGAAGGGCGTGTACATTGGACATGAAGTGATCTTTGACCGTGTGTTTACAGACCAGATCAGCATCGGTGACTATTCGTCCATCGGTGACCGCGCCATTATCACAGCTCATGCCAACATTCCTTCGGACACGATCCTGAAAAACATTTATCCCCGAACCATCAAAAAAACTACCATTGGGAAGGGAGTTTGGATTATGCCGAATGTAACCATCATTCCAGGAGTAACCATTGGAGACGAGGCGGTCATTGCGACAGGTTCTGTGGTGACAAAGGATGTGCCTCCTCGAGTGCTTGTGGCTGGCGTTCCTGCCAAAGTAGTAAAAGATTTGCATCCTTTGTTGGAACCATTTGATGAGAAGTAAATGCGTGACTTCACTCTGAAATCCTATAAGACCTTATTGCTTGCTTTTCAACAAGCGGGATATCGTTTCCTGACTTTCGAAGAGTGGATGACTGCTAGCAATGAAGGGAGAACGGTAGTCATGAGACATGACGTGGATGAACTTGCTGGGAATGCCTTGAAGATGGCCAGGTTGGAGCATGCGTTGGGCGTTCGGGCAACCTATTTTTTCCGTGTTGTGAAGCAAAGCAACGTTCCTGAAGTTATCAAGCAGATTGTTGCTTTAGGACACGAGGTCGGATATCATTATGAAGATTTGGCATTGGCAGAAGGAGATGTAAAGAAAGCGATGGTTTCTTTCGAAAAGAATCTTGAGTATTTTCGTTCCTATTATCCCGTAAAATCAGTGTGTATGCATGGAAGTTCCACTTCAAAATACGATAATCGATTGTTGTGGAAGGAGCATCAGCTTAGCGACTATGGTTTGGTGGGAGAGCCTTATTTGACGGTGGATTTCAACAAGGTGTTCTACATGACCGACACGGGATACGCTTGGGATGGAGGTAAATATGCTACTCGCGATGTGGTGGAAAGTGGTTTTGACTTGCATTTCCACACTACTAGACAAATAGTTCAGTGCATCAAAGAGGAGAATTTTCCAAAACAAGTGTTGGTGTTGGCTCATACGCTTTGGACCGATAATGTTGTGCAATGGCATTGGTTGCATTGTAGGGAGTTTTTCAGAAACAATGTTAAACAATGGGCGAAAACAAACAAATTTGTAGCAATCATTTATAATAGATTGGTGCAATGGTATTGGAAAAAGAGGTGAAAACCCTATTGGGATAAAAAAATAGTGTATTTTTGCAAATTATTATAGAATTAAGATAATATGAAGTTTTTAAAACTGTTTTTGTCGCTGGTATGCCTGGCTATAGTGGCTTGCTCCTGCGTCACCTCGAAAGAAGTGAGCTACATGCAAAACCTTAAACATAACCAAACGGTGCCGCTTAATGGTAACTTCCAAGCCGTGATTAGCCCGTATGATCAACTGAGAATTACCGTCATCGGTGTCGGTGATGAAAAAGAACTTGCCGAACCTTTTAACCCCTTTAGCTCAGGCCAAAATATGAATAACCCCAATGCCTTGGGATATCTCGTCGATGTCAATGGCGATATTCAGTTTCCTACCTTGGGCAAACTTCATGTCAAAGGACTGACTCGTATCGAACTGCAAGAACTGATTAGGAAGAAACTCGTTGAAGGAAACTATATGAACAACCCAATGGTGGATGTGCGGTTCGTGAACTTCAGAGTGTTTGTGCTGGGTACCGCCGATGGAGGTAAGGTGCTCAACATCAACAACGAACGATGCACCTTCTTGGAAGCCCTTGCCATGGCAGGCGGCCTTAACCAATATACCAAACGCGATAAGATTGCCGTGATGCGTGAAGAAGATGGCAAAATGGTTACCCATTTCCTGGATCCTCGCTCCACCGACGTGTTCTACGACGAGTTCTTCCTGCTACAACAAAACGACATCATCATTACCCAATCCTTCCGTAGAGCCTATGCTCAAGAGGGTTTCAACCGTACGGTCGCCGTCATATCCTCGGTGGCTTCAGTGCTCTCGGCCGCTGCGATGATCTACCTCGTGATTACGGGACAAAAAGAATAACCCACCCAGAATTTGACAGTATTTGATTATGAGTACGAACAACACCAATAACACCGAAGATCTTTCTTTTCTGGAAGAGGAGAGCGCCGGTGGCATGCAGTTTAAGGACATTCTTTTTCTCGTTCTTCGCAACCTACACTGGTTCCTCATCTGTGCCCTGATTTGCGGAGGACTCGCCTATTACAAGGTGAAAAGCCAAGAGAAGATCTACTCTAGCTCGACCTCTATCTTGCTGAAGACAGGGGCCAGCGGAGGCTCGGAGTCTTTCCGCTCCTCGGCCATCATGAGCCAGGTGACAGGGCAGTCGGGCGTGGCCATCAGCAACGTCAACAACGAAATCATCATCATGAAGTCGCAGACGCTGATGGAGACCGTGGTGCGTAGGCTGGGACTGCATACCTCGTATTCTTACACCACCCGTCTGGCGAAACGAAATAAGGCCTTATATAAGGATTCGCCTATAGAAGTTGCTTTCCCAGATGCCAACGACCAGTATAGTGCCTCCATGCAGGTGACTCCTATAGATGCTACGCATGTGAGCCTCTCCAAATTCAACGGCAATGAAGATGCCCCCGCCAAGGCGGTGATGATTGGCGATACGGTTAGCTCTCCCGTGGGTAGGGTCGTGGTGAACTACACCTGGTTCTATAACGGAGGATTCAATGGAACTCCCATCTCGGTGAATCGCCAACCTGTGGCTGCTGTGGCTTCTCGGTACCGTTATGCGGTTAATGTCTCTCGTGATGATGAGAAAAACACCATCCTTCGCCTGACTTTGGCTGATACTTCGCCGACCCGCGCAGCCGATGTGCTCAACACCTTGGTGCAAGTGTATAACGAGGACTCCATGGAAGACCAAAAACGTATCTTGGCCTACTCCACAAAATATATCGATGAACGTATCGCCTACCTTGATGGTGATATCGACAGCATCTCGCAACAGGTGGTCAGCTTCCAACAACGGCATAACATCATTGACCTAGGTTCCTACGGCAAATCATTCGTTGCATCTAGTACTGAGTATTCTCAGGAGTTGAAGGATTTGGAAATCCAACGAGGCTTGGCACAGTATTTACTCGACTTTGTGAAAAACAATAGTGACCATGATCTTATTCCTAGCAATATGGGGTTGCAAGGGAAGTCGGCGGCGTTGATCGATAAATATGACGAAATAGCTCTTCAACTTAACAAATACAAGCAGGCAGGTACGATGAATAATCCGACAGCACAAGCCAAAATGACTGAATTGATTACTCTTGAGGCTAGTGTTAAGGAGTCTCTGGAGTCGTATTTGGGTGAGCTGGAGACTAGAATCAGCTCTGCATCACAAGGTCGTCAGTTGGCAAATGCTCAAGTGCAAGCTGTCCCAGTGGAACAACTCAGGGTGCGCGCCATTGAGAGCAAGAAACAGATCAAGGAAGGTTTGCTGCTCACCATGCTCACCAAACGTGAGGAACTGTTGCTTAACGAGCCTAAGATTGAACCTTCGTGCAAGGTCATCGACCAAGCTTGGGCAAACTATACGGCTATCGCCCCGAAGCCGCGCAAGACGGTCATGCAAGGCATCCTCATCGGGTTGCTCATCCCAGTCATCATCATCGTGCTGCGCCGTCTGCTCGACACTCGCGTGCACTTCCGCACCGATGTGGAGAAACTTACCAAGACCCCCTTCCTGGGAGAGGTGCCGTTCAAGAAAGATGCTGGAGAACATGCCATCGTGGTTCGCGAGAATGGACGAGACTCGGTGTCGGAAGCCTTCCGACTGGTACGCTCTAATCTCGAGTATATGAAGAACCAAGACCGCAAAGACGGCCAAGTGGTGATGTTCACCTCCTTCATCGTGGGTTCGGGCAAGACCTTCGTGTCGTCGAACTTGTCCGCCAGCTTTGCCCATGCCAAGAAAAAGGTGGTCCTCGTTGACCTCGATATCCGTAAAGCTACCATGAACAAGGTGTTTGGCATCAAAAGCGGTACGGGTGTGTCCAACTACCTGTCAGGGACCGTTGATAGTGTGGAAGAACTGATCCATGCCGATCTGACCACGCAAAACATGGACGTCATCTTCTCGGGTCCAGTTCCGCCTAACCCCGCTGAGCTGCTCATGAGCGAGCGACTCGACCAGATGGTGGCTTGGCTGCGCCAACACTACGACTACGTGTTCCTCGATAATGTGCCCGTGGGTATCGTAGCCGACCCCGAGATCGTGAAACGCCTCGCTGACGTGACCCTCTTCGTTATTCGCGCCAACAAGACCGACAAACGATTGGTGTCGGAACTCGATAAGATCTATCGTTCCGAAAAGTTCCCGAACCTCTCCGTCGTGCTTAACTCGGTGAAGTATAAGAAACGTAGCGGCTATGGCTATGGCAACTATGGTTATGGCTATGGTTACGGATACGGTTATGGCTATGGCTACGGTTATGGTTACGGAGGTTATGGCTATGGCAACGAAGATGAGGAGAAAGGCAAAAAGAAGCGCCATCACCATCATAAACATCATGAAGATTGATGATCATGATGTTCGACCTCTTCAAACAAAAGCTGCCTGAAGGATTCTTCAAGGGTGCGTGTGATGTCCATAGCCATCTGCTCCCCGGAGTGGACGATGGCTTCCCGACGGAAGAGAAGACCCTGGAGGCCTTGGCCTTCCTGCACAACCATGGGGTACAGTCGGTCAAGATGACCCCGCATTTCATGAAAGACTACCCGGATAACACCCGGGAACAAATCGAGCATCGTTTTCATGCCTTCGTTGAGAAGTATGCCTCGGCTCCCATGCCGAAGCTCTCTCTGGGGGGTGAATATATGCTCGATTCGTGTTTTCCAAAGCGACTTTCCGAAGGATTTCTTTGCTTGGATAAAGAACACACTCTGGTCCTTTGCGAGACTTCCTATATGATGATGGAGCCGAGAATGAAGGAGATGCTTTATGACGCCATGCTCAAAGGTTATCAGCCCGTCATCGCTCATCCGGAGCGATATGTTTATGCTGATAAACCATTGTATCATCGTTGGAAACAAAAAGATTACCTCTTTCAACTTAACCTGTTCTCGCTGGCAGGCGCCTATGGCAACACCGCCCAGGCAAAAGCCCATCAACTGCTCAAGGAGGGTGTGTACGACTATATAGGAAGTGACCTGCACCGGCTTAACAGCATTGAAGAACGTGTCAAAGCGATTAAGTTATCCAACAAAGAGATTGATTTAGTGCTAAAGCTGTTGGAAAACAACGAGAGGCTGTAAAAGCCTTGATGATTACTATAAGAGGGCGGCCCATCGGTCGCCCTCTTTTGGTTAGAAGATATAACCTAAACTGAAATAGGAACCCCAGTCGCGGGTGAGGTCTGAGTAATGGACGTCGAACGAGATGGGGCCGATGGGACTGTTATAGGAGTACTTCAAGGCGAATCCCCAGAAACCATAGCCGATAGTGCTGTCATTTATGGAAATCAATGTGCCAAGGTTGGGGCCAGATCGTAGAAAGTTTCCAGTGGCCGTGAGGTAATGCTTCCCGTAGAAACGGTAGCGTACGTCGAGACGGGCGATGGTGGTGTGGGACAAGGTCGAAGTCGTGTTGTTTATTCCCACGAAGGGTAGTTGGTAGTCGTGGTAACGGCCCGTGACATCACCGCCGACGAGGTTCCAGTAGGCATATTGGATCTGCTCGCCAAAGAGATGACGGGTGTAGAGCTGCGGGATGAAGGTGAAGCGACCTCTCGAGATGTAGTACCGCAAAGCGAGACTGATGTCGGTGAAGGGAGAGTCGGTTTTTCGGCTGATGCGCTCGTGCATCTCCATGTTGAAACTCAAACCCTGAGTGGCGAAGAAGGCATGGTCCATGTTGTCGAATGCCATCATGGCGTAAGGTCCCCAAGAACTGTTCCTCAAACGGAGGAGGTTGTCTTCGATGATATGAGGCTTCCTCGGATATAGCACATGTTCGAACTCGATGCCGACTTGCGTCTGGATGTTTCGCAGATGGAACTCGGAGATGTAGAGACGGACCCGGTTGCGGTTGAAGACCAATGCCTCGGATTGGTTGTGCTGGTAGTTGTTGTATTTGGCGTGTTGGAAGTCGTACGATAGGTTGAAGTTCGCCAACGAGATGCCTGCCCAGGTGACTGTGTTGCTGATCCTGGGGTTGAGGCCCAGACGTCCCGTGAGATTGTAACGCCAGCCTGAGAAACGGTTTTGGCCAAGACCCAAATTGAAGATCACGGCTGCACTCTCCTCGGAGTTGTAGTTGAGGCCCAAGGAGAATCTGTTGGGCTCGGCCCGTACGAACTGGTAACGAAGGTTGAAGATGTTCGAATCTTTGGCCTCTTGGTCGTAAGGCGTGAGCAGATACTGTATGCTGCTGAAATACCCCGTTCCCTTGAAGATGTTGATGGCGCGCTCCAAATGGGAGGTGGGGATGGGTTGGCTGAGCCGCAGTTGACTCTTCCTCAGCAACCAGCTGAATTCCTTGTCGTTCACGTTGTCCATCGTGATGACCTCCAACTGTAGGGTGTCGCCTTTGATATGCTGTGCTTTCGGCGCTTGAAGGACCTTCCCGGTGGCGTCGTATCGTTCCATGTAATGCTTGAGGGCCAACAGCTGCTCCTTATAAGCTGCAGCATGGTCGTACCCGCGTTGCACAATGGTGTCGATGGCTTCCGACGAGAAGCTGAGCATGCCGAAGTCGTTCACCTCGGGATGGAAATAGAGGTCGCAGAGCTTTCGGTTTTCCTCGTTGTTGCCTCTGACCATGATGTTCTTGAGCTGGGTGATGAGCTGTGGAAGTGACTGCAGTTGGTTCACGTCGTTGATCATGCCACGTGCCACTTCGATGCCGATGATGATGTCGGCCCCCATCTCGCGGCAGACGTCAGCAGGGAAGTTGTTGACGAGACCGCCATCGACGAGACGCTGCTCATCGATGGTGACAGGGGAGAAGACACCCGGGATGGCCATGCTGGCCCGGATGGCCTCGGGGAACTTGCCGCTCCGTAACACGACGGGATTGCCTGTGGTGATGTTGGTTGCGACGCAGGCAAAAGGAATGGGTAGCTCGTTGAAGTCGATGGGGTCTTGATAGCCGATACATAAGCTGTTAAAGAGGTTGAGCAGGTCGTCGCCAGAGACGAACGAGCTGGGCAACGAGGCGATGAAGGAGCTTGGCGTTGCGCCAGGCTGCTCCGTCATTTCTTCACTCAACCCTTTGGCCTTAAGTTTGTTGAGGAGCTCTCCCGAGTTGAATGGAATGGAGAACAGGTAGGTGCTGCGTCGGTTTTTGTCAGCTGAGGAGATGTCGCGTCGATCGACGCTGTTGCTCATGTATTTCGACCAGTCGAGTTGGGAGATGAGCGTCTGCAGCTCGTCAGGCGAATAACCCAAGGCGTAAAGTCCGCCAATGATGGAGCCCATGCTGGTGCCAGCAATGTAATCGATGGGAATTCCGATCTCTTCGATATATTTTAGGACACCGATGTGGGCGGCGCCTTTGGCGCCGCCGCCACCCAATACAATGCCAACCTTCGGCCTCGGCGGCCGGATGGTGTCACCGGAGGGTTCCGCCCCATGGACAACCCCCACCGCCATCATAACGGTTAATAATAATATGATATATTTTCTATCTCTCAACTCTCAATTAACTTCGTTGAATGCTTCGCATTTCTCAATTCTCAATTCACTCCAGTCCTCTCGCCCTAAGATAAGGTTCCTTCTCCGGATCTTGTCCACGGAACTTGCGGTATTGCACCATGCCCTCGTCGTTGCCACCGTCTTGCAGACAATGCTTGCGGAAGGCGGCGGCGAGTTCTGGGTTAAAGAGGTTGCCTGAACTCTTGAAATAGTTGAAGGCATCCTTGTCGAGAACTTCAGCCCAGGTGTAGGCGTAATAGCCGGCGCAGTAGCCTCCGTTGAAGATGTGGGCGAAATTAGTGGAACGATAGCGGGGAAGAATCTCCGGCATCAGCTTGATGGCATCCATCTCCTTCTTCTCGAAAGCATCGACGTCGAGGTTCTCCACATCGGTGAGTTCATGGTACTTCATGTCGAGGATGGAAGCAGCCAACAGCTCCGTGGTCATGAAGCCTTGGTTGAACAAGGCACTGTTTTCGATTTTTTGGATGAGGCTGTCGGGCATGACTTCGCCGGTGGCATAGTGCTTGGCGTAGGTGCGGATGACTTCGGGCTCGGCAACCCAGTTCTCCATGATCTGCGAGGGCATCTCTACGAAGTCATGAGGCACGTTGCCGCAGGTGCGGCTGTAGAGGCCGTCGGAGAAGAAGGCATGGAGCGAGTGGCCGAACTCATGCCACATCGTCTCGGTCTCGTCCCAGGTGAGCAACGCGGGTACCGTGTCGGTGGCGGGGGTGAAATTCATCACCAAGGAGACCAAAGGATACACCTTGTTGCCGTTGATGTCATGGCCTGCCTCGCGGAAGCTGGTGCACCAGGCTCCACCGCTCTTGCTGGCCCGTGGGAAGTAGTCCATGTATAAGATGCCGAGGAAATCGCCATTGGCCTCTTTGACCTCATAGGTCTCCACACCAGGGTAATACACCGGGATGGTATTGTTCTGGGTGAAAGTCACGCCATAGAGTTTGTTGGCGGCGTTGAACATGCCGTTGCGGACGTTCTCAACGGTAAGGTAAGGCTTGATCTGAGTCTCGTCAAAGTCATATTTGGCCTTGCGAAGCTTTTCGGCATAGTACCACCAGTCGTAGCCTTCGAGTTTGAACTTGGCGCCTTCCTTGTTGGCGATGGCCTGCATCTCGGTGAGCTCGCGTTTGGCCAAAGCCTGTGCGGGTTTGAAGATGTCGATGAGGAACTGGTCAACGGTGGCAGCGTCGTGAGCCATGTTGACGGCCAACACGTAGTTGGCGTAGTTGTCGTAACCCAAGAGCTGGGCTTTCTGCTGACGCAGTTTGAGCATCTCCTTGATGAGGCCCTTGTTGTCGTACTCGTTGTTGTTGTCGCCCCGGTTGTAGTAGGCGTCATACATCTTCTTGCGCAGGTCGCGGTTGTCGGCGTACTGCAAGAAGGGGATGAGGCTGGGTTTGGAGAGGGTGAACACCCATTTGCCCTCCATGCCATCGGCCTTGGCCTGTTCAGCGGCAGCGTCAATGCTGGTCTGTGGAAGTCCTGCGAGGTCGGCGGCATCGTCGATGACGAGCTTGAAACCACTGTTCTCCTTCAGCAGGTTGTTGCCGAACTGGAGACTCAAGGTGGAGAGCTGCTCGTTGATCTTGCTCAGCTCCTCTTGCTTGTCAGCAGGCAGGGCGGCACCGCTGCGGACGAAGTCCTCGTGGTACTTCTCTACCACTCGGATCTGCTGGTCATCGAGACCCATCTCGTTGCGATGCTGATACACGTAGTCGATCTTTTCGAAAAGCTTGGGGTTCATGGCTATGGCGTCGGAGTGGACCGACAACATGGGCATGACCTTTTCGGCCAATTCCAAGAGCTCGTCGGAAGAGTTGCATTCGATGATGTTGAAGAACACGTTGCTGACACGGTTGAGCGTCTCTCCCGATTTGTCGAAGGGAAGGATGGTGTTCTGGAAAGTCGGGGTCTCATCGTTGTTGACGATGGCATCGATCTCTTCGAGCTGTTCTTTCATGCCGGCTTCGAAGGCGGGCATGTAATGCTCGGTCTTGATTTGGTCGAAAGGCACGGCCTTGAATGGAGTGGAGTATTCCGAAAGAAACGGATTGGCAGGGGTTTCCGTTGGCTTCTCATTGTTGGTACAAGAGGAGAGTGTGATGAGGCTTAATGCGATCACAGGAAGAAGTTTTTTGTTCATAAGAAATGTTAATTCAAATTCGTTGCGGCAAATATACAAATTTATTATCTTTGCTTTCTAAACAAATCAACAATTCAACGGTATGGAATATTATCAGATTTGGCTCATTGCCGCCATTGTCCTTGTCATCATCGAGATCTTTACCGCCGGTTTCGGCATCATCTGTTTTGCCATCGGAGCCTTGTTCTCCGCCCTTACTGGTTATCTGGGTGGGTCGCTGGTGTGGCAACTGGTGGTTTTCGCTGCCACCTCTATGCTGGCCTTCTTCTTCTTGAGACCAGTCATCATCAAGGTGCTGGATCGCAAGAGCAAGGACGTCAAGACCAATGCCGATGCCCTTGTGGGACGCGTGGGCATCGTCTCCGAGACCATCGACAACACTCAGAACACAGGCCGTGTCGCCATTGATGGCGATGACTGGAAAGCCGTTTCTTCCGATGGGAGTGTCATCAACAAAGGCCAAAAGGTGGAGATCCTCTCGCTCAACAGCATCATCCTCACCGTAAAAACTCTTAATTCTTAATTCTTAATTCTAATTCTTAATTTTAAATTCTATAAAATGGGTACCACAGTCCTTATCATCCTTATTGTTCTCGTTGTGCTTTATGTGCTCAGCGGGATCAAGATCGTTTCCCAGTCGGAAACCATGATCATCGAACGCCTCGGCAAGTACAATCGCACCTTGACCGCTGGCATCAACATCATCCTCCCTATCGTGGAACGGGCCAAAGACACCATCGCTCGTCGGCAGAATGGCTCGTTGGTGCGCGTGTCGCGCATCGACATGCGTGAGCAGGTGTATGATTTCGACAAGCAAAGTGTGATTACCAAAGACAACGTCATGACCGAGATCAATGCCTTGCTCTATTTCCAGGTGGTCGATCCGGCTAAGGCAGTGTATGAGATTCAAAACCTCCCCGTGGCCATCGAGAAGCTTACCCAAACGACCTTGCGTAACGTGGTGGGCGAGATGGAACTCGACGAGACGCTGACTTCACGTGACACCATTAACTCGAAGTTGCGCAACGTGCTTGACGATGCCACCAACAAATGGGGCGTCAAGGTGAACCGCGTCGAGTTGCAAGACATCACGCCGCCCGAGAGCATCCGTCGTACCATGGAACTCCAGATGCAGGCCGAACGTAACCGTCGTGCCGAGATTCTTAAGGCCGAGGGTGAAAAGCAAGCCCAAATCTTGAACTCCGAGGGTGAAAAACAAGCTGAGATCAACGCTGCAGAAGCTGACAAACAAGCCAACATCCTCAAGGCAGAAGGCGAAGCCCGTGCCAAGATCCTCCAGGCCGAAGCTGAAGCTACCGCCATCCGTAACATCGCTGAAGCCGTTGCCGATCGTGGCGCTGACCCCGTCAACTATCTCCTCGCTGTCAAATACGTCGAAGCCCTCAAGGAAATCGCCGCAGGTCAACAGAACAAGACTGTCTATCTGCCCTACGAAGCTACCAATATGCTCGGCTCTATCGGCGGTATCAAAGACTTATTTCAGAAATAATATGACAATTTGACATAAAATCCCGAAAGATTTTCAGCAAATTCTGACAATTTGACATATGTTATAAGAAAAGCGGCTCCAAAAAGCCGCTTTTTTGTTTTGGTCTATAATTTGACTATGCCCCAGTGTCGTTCGTTCAACTGAACGACAGAACAACTGATTAACTGAACAACTAAAAAATAGGAGACTTAAGTTATGTATCTAACTCGTAGAACTCAGGATTTCATTCCTACCTTATTCAATGAACTGATGAACATGGATACGGTTTCGTATTCAGAGCCTAAGATGAACATCATCGAAAACAAAGAGAATTACCTGATCCAGTATTCGGTGCCTGGCCTGAAGAAGGAAGACCTGAAGATCAGCATCGACGCAGAGGGCAACTTGATTGTTGAGATGAGCAAGAAGGATGACCACAAGGACGACAAGAAGGAGAACGGCGTTCGCTACCTGCGTCGCGAGTTCACTTCCGAGCAGTTCCGCAACACCTTGGTGCTGCCTGAGGACATCCACCGCGAACAGATTTCGGCCAAAGTCGAGAACGGCATCCTCGAAGTCACGCTTCCAAGGGTGACGGTCGAAGAAAAGAAAGCTTTGGTCCAGAACATCGAAGTGATGTAATAGAAGACAGAAGTAAGAAGTAAGAAGTCAGAAGATGTCTTCTGACTTCTTACTTCTTACTTCTGTCTTCTTTATTCTTTAAAGATATCTTTGTATTTGAGCTTGGTGACTTCTCCGAATTTGCCAAGCTCTTTTTTGTTGACCTTTTTGGTGTTGCTCGACATCATGATGATGACCGGGCGTTCTTTGATGGTGCGATTATAGAAATTCATCACATCTTGGAAATCAGCCTTGCGGATCATCTCAGTGGTCTCAATACGTGGGTCATGGTCATAACCTTGCATGATCCAGTAGCGTACCGAGTTCGGTTTGCTGCGGAATCCGATGTAGTTGCTTGCTCTCGACTTGAGCAAAGCTTCTTTGGAGGCGTTGAACTTCTCCTCTCGCACAGGCATGTCGGTGATCAGCTCAAGCATGGCTCCGATGCCGTCGATGGTCTTGTCACATTGTGTGGCCAAGTATCCATAGAGATGCCCGGGGATGCGCTCTAACCAATCGTAACGGTAGTTGGCGTATGCCGTGTAACCTAAAGAACGGAATTCTCTGATTTCTTGGAAAACGATGGAGTACATATCTGTGCCGAAGTACTTACTGAACAGACTCGACATGGCCTCGTTTTCCATGCTCAGCTTCTCGCCAGGTACATAAAAACTGATATTGCTTTGGCGGAACTTCTTGTTGTGGGCCACAAATACCTGTGGCTTGCTGAAGGTGTTCTCGACACGCACAGTCTCTTCACCCTTGAGGGGCTTGGCAGGAAGGATTTGATGCTTTTTGATGCTCTTGGCCAGGACGTCGGGGAATTGATTGCCGCTGTAGGTGACGTAACCGTCGTACTTAAGCGCTTCTGCAATCTCGGCAAGCAGCTCTTCACCGCTGCGCTTGCCCCATTCTTTGATGCCAGTATGGTTCAGGAAAGTCGATTTTTCGCCATAAAGCACATATTCCTTGACAGCGTCGCTCCAGGTGGATGCGTCATCCTTCATCGACTTGTAATTCATGATCGTCCCATCAACCAAAGTCTTGATTTGACTTTCGTCGTTTGAGGGATGGTAAAGCATCTCATGACAGAGCTCCAACAGCTTCTCGATGTCGGCATCGAAGCCGGAGACGTTGACTATTAGATAGTTTTCGTCAGTATAGACGCCGATGCTGCCTCCCATCTTCTGCAGCTCCAAAGAGAGGTCGTGGAACGACTTGGTCTCGGTGCCTTGTAGGGATAGGTAAGAGGCTGCCTGTCCCAAATCGGGATCGTCGGCAGTGCCATAGTTGAAATAGAACTTCAACTCAAAGATGTCGTTGGCAATGTTGATGGATGAGTAGAGCTTGAAGCCCTCGCTGATGTCGGTGATCTTCACGTCGCTGCCGAAATGGATGATTTGTGGGGTGACCTCGGGAACGTCTTCAGCTTCAATCATCTTGGCAAAGTCGGACTTCATGTTGGTGTTTTTGGCCTCAAGAGGCTTCCAATTGGGTTTCTCCACCTTGTCTTTCGGGGTGGAACCCATCTTGGAACGCACGTCGAGATAGTCGTTGCCAAAGTATTTGTTGGCGATGGCTACCACTTCTTCTTTGGTGATCTTCTTGATGCGTTCGGTCTCGGCCACGAATTCCTCGTAGCTTTGGCCGGAGCCTTCCATCTCCAAGAAAAGGTTTGCCAGCTGTGAAAGGTTCTCGGTTGCTTGGATGCGCTCCTTTAACATGCCCATGCGCACGGCCTCGAAGAGGTCGTCGCTGAACTCACCTTTTTTCAACTGGTCAAGGCATTCGAAGATCAGATTCTCTGCATCCACATGCGATTGTCCCAAAATTTTTGGGATATACATCATCAGGTTGACCCCGTGGTCCTCGAGTGAGAGCGGTACCATCATGGCCGCCATGAGCTTGCCTTCAAGCATCAGTTTGTCGGCAAGTCCTGTTTCCCCGTTGCTGAAGATCATGCATGCGAGATTGAGAGGAAGCATGTCGGGATCGGAGTTCTTTACTCCGGGAAAGATTAAAGCGCCCACCTTGATTGGGGTCATGCGAACCTCTTGGATGGTGGGGCCATTGAATTTGGGCAGTTCATATTTGGGCATGGGAGGGACCTCGCCACTGCGCCAGGTTCCGAACTTCTCAGCGGCCATGGCCTCGGCTTCCTCAATGTTGAGGTCACCGACCAGGATAAGGGTCATGTTGTTGGCCACATAGTAGGTGTTGTAGAAGTCGTACATCTTGGCGGGTTGCGGGTTCTTGAGATGTTCGGTATAACCAATCACGGGACGTCCGTAAGGATGCTCGCCGAAGGTCTCCTTGAAGAGATATTCCTGGAAACCGCTGATGGGGTTGTCGCCACGCATGTTCTTCTCCTCATAAACGGCTTCGAGTTCGCTTTGGAACAGACGGAACACGGGGTTGCGGAAACGCTCCACATAGACGTCCATCCACTTGCTCAGCTGGTTTGAAGGGAAAGTGTTGAAATACATGGTTTGGTCGTAACTGGTGCCGGCATTCAGTCCCTTGCCACCCATTTGGGTGAGAATGACGTCGGTTTCATTGGGAATGGCATAGTCCGTGGAAGCAATCGATAACTCGTTGATTTTGAGTTGTATGGCATTGCGCTCCGCTGGGTCTGAGGTCTCGTGAAGCTTATCATACATAAGACTGATGCTGTCGAGATAGACCTTTTCTTTCTCCCAATTGATGGTACCGATGCGGTCGGTGCCCTTGAACATGATGTGCTCAAAATAGTGGGCCATGCCCGTTGCATCGGCAGGGTCGTTTTTGCTGCCAGCATGAACATAAACGGCACCGTAGATCACTGGTTGATCGTGATTTTCACACAAGATGACCTTCAGGCCATTGTCGAGATAGGTGGTCTTGGTCTTGAGGCCTGTCTGGGCAAAGAGCATTTGGCTGCCCAACAAGGCGATGAAAAGGAAAAGGATGTTTTTCTTCATGGTGGAATGTTATTGATTGGCAAATTTAAGAAATTCCTCACTGCTGATTCCCAGCAGTTTCATTTTTTTAACGACTTGAGGCAACTCATCTTTCAGGAATTCCTCTTTCATTTGGTTAAGGACTAACTCCTTGGCGTTGTCAGAGACGAAATAACCGATTCCACGTTTGTTATAGATGATGCCTGCCGTCTGCATGGTTTCATAGGAACGCATGATGGTGTTGGGGTTCACTCCAAGCTGGATGCCGAGGTCGCGGACCGACAGCAAACGGTCGTCGGCCTTGAGATCTCCGCTCAAAATCTGTTCATAAATCTGGTTGCAGATCTGTAAATATATGGGTTTGTGTGCGTTGAATTCCATGGTTTAGTATTTTTGAGTTTTTAGTTTGAAGAATAGTCCGATGTATAACCCTAGGGTGAGCACTGTCCGAAATACACTGCTAACAAGCATGGCATTTTTAGCGTAATTGGTAATTGTTTCAAAGTCCAAAGAGAGTGAAGCAGTGTTGCCTTGCGCTCTGATGATCCAAGGGAAAATACCTCTGGAAACAAAGAAAACTTGGATTATCAGGGTAAATAAATAACTGATGCCAATCATGCAGGCAAACGTCTTTGCGGTCTTGTGGGTCTTGAACAGCAGATTGCCAAGCATGAAAATGCCGATGTTGAAAATGACACTGATGATGGTGTTGTAGAGAGCTGTGGAACCGAACCGATCCATGATTTGTTGGATTTGTGCATAATACTCGGGGTTCGTGGTTATCTCGTTAGGATCGATTTCCATGAAGAGATTCTTTATCGTGTCATAAAATCCGAAACCCTTGATGTAATGGTTGAATCCCCCAAATGGCAATGCAGTTAACAAGGAGTCGATGCCCCATGAAAGAAGAAAGCAAATGACAGGAGTCAGAAGACAGTAGAAGACATAGCTGAGGTACTTTTCCAAGTTGGAGGCAGGAAGCATGGCGAAACGCACGCCTTCACGAGGCAGGTTGATGTCACCAAATGCCTTGGCAGGAACCATGATAATAGCCAGAGACGTGGCCAAGGATATCAAACCCCAACGGACTAGGGCGGGCATCGTGAAGTTGAAGATCAACGTCAACAGCCAAAAGACCAAAGTCAGTCCGCTCAAGATGGCTAGAGTGATCCCGAAGTTTCGGTAGTATTTTCGGAAGTCCAAAGAGAGGACTTTACCGAACCTATTGATATTGAATGTGTTGTTCATGATCAGTATTTTTGGTTTTTGATTTTACGGTAAGTGAGAGCGAAGAAGAAGATGGCGAGGACCAACACGAAGGCATCCATATACCAGATAAACATATCTCGCACGCCTGCCTTTGTGACCCAATGCTCGAAGAATACCCAGAAGTTGAACAGTTGCAGGACCAAGACGAGGACAAAGGTGATGAGCATCGCCCAGGCTATGGTCTTTCCAACCTTTCTTTTCTTGAAAAGAACGTTCCCGAATATGAAGAAGGAGGAGACCATCAAGATATAACATGCAATGGTGATGAGAAGCGGTACCAGAAAGTCTTTGGGTAATGCCACATAACCGACAAACCGTCCAAAAGGCAAGGTGGCGAGAAGGCTGTCCACTGCCCAACTGCCTAAACCGACAATCAACGGGGTGACGATGGAGCAGTAAATCAACATGCTGAAGAACTTCTCGCTGCTGGTGGCCGGCAACATGGCGAACCCCACGCCTTCGCGCGACAGGTTTGCCTTCCCATAGACCTTGGAGGGGACAAACAATAATACGGTGAACACAAAGATTGCTATCAAATAAAGGCGGGTGCCCTCGAAAATGTCAACTTCAAGAACCAATCCTGCTATCCAAAACAGGACGGGAAGGCAGCACCATACAATCAAGGAGATGCCGAAATTGCGGAAGTAACCCTTCCAATCTTTGGCAAGTACCTGGCCGAATCGTTTGAAATCAAAAGTGTTATTCATGACGATGCCCTTTCTTATCCAAAGAGTTGTTTGATGGTTTCCTTGTTCTTCATCACGGTGTTGAAGAGAATCTCGATGCTGATCTTGCTATCGATCCCCTCGGGATTGCGGGTCACGTTGACGTAGCCGCCAGGCATCATCTCACTGTAAAGCGCCGTGTCGTCCTTCTCGGTGCCATAGTCGAAATACAGCTTCTCGGTGATGGCGCGGAAAGTAGCCTTCAACAGTACCTCGTCATGGTCAAGGATGATGATGGGGTCGATGAGGTTCTCCACATCCTTCACCTGATGGGTCGAGATGATGATGGTGCGGTTGTCGTTGGCATGCTTGGCGATGACCTGACGGAACAAAGTCTTGGACGGGATGTCCAATCCGTTGGTGGGCTCGTCCAACAACAAATAATCAGTGTTTAAAGCCAAAGCAGTGGCAATCAAACATTTCTTCTGTTGTCCGAAGGAGAGCTCAGCGAATTTACAGCTGGGATCCACCTCCATCTCCTGGCAAAGCTCGAAAAACTGTTTTTCGTCATAGTTGGGGTAGAAGGGGGCTAACTCCTTAATATTATTAATAGGTGTGCCCTCCGGAATGGCGAAGTCCTCCGAGATGAAGAAGATCTTCTGCATGGTCTCTGGCCAACGCTTGAACGGAGCGACCTCATCAACCATACATTCTCCCGCAGTGGGTTTTTGTAATCCGCTGATGAGCTTCAACAAGGTGGTCTTACCCACGCCATTCTCGCCCAACAATCCGTAAATGTTGCCTTTCTCAAAGTTCAGGCTGATGTTTTTGAAGACGTTCTGGTATTTGTAACCGAAGTCTAAGTTCTTGATTTCAATCATATTACTATTCTTTGTTTTAGTGTATTAGTTAATTAGTACACTGCAAAAGTACGAATCTTTTTGATATTGTCAAGAAAAAAAGTAAAAAAATGAAAAAAATTATTGGCAAACCAATCGTTCGCAATGATTTCCCAATTTCACGATATATACGCCGTGCCTCAGCACTACATCAATCTGAATCGGCTCATCTGGCATGGCCGATATGGGTTGACTGAAGACGAGTCGCCCGTAAACATCATGGATGGTCACCTCCTTGGCCTCTGAATAAGGATCGGTTAGCAATAGTGAGAAGCTGCCGGAAGTAGGGTTGGGGAGACAAACGAACCTGTCGGGATTAAGCTCGTGCTCCGTTGTAAGAATAAGGTTTTCGAACTGTGACTTAAACGAAGAGCTTCGGTTCTTCAGGAAGTTGTCGATCAAGCCCAATCCCCAATTCCAGTACTCGACCGACTCAGGGCTGCCAAACCGACTCATGTGGTTGGGGATCTCTGAACGGAGCTCTTTGCTAGCCTCGATAAGCAATGGCCAAGTTTCCTCGTAGCGTAAGACTCCATCGGTCAGCACCTCCATCCGTTCGCGAAACTGTTGGCGAAAACGGTCGTTTTCAAGGCATCTCCTAAACAACAAAGACGCTTTTGTCGAGGATGGCCAGGTGTCATCGCCCGTATAACATGCATTTTCAAAGACTAGAATATCATCGCGGGTCAAGGCGGCGTCTCCATCGAAGAACATCCATCGCCAAGGACCTCCTTTTTCCTGCCAAAACCTGGTGTTGTTGGCAGGCCAGTCCCAGTTGGCGATAAAGGTCTCAAAAATCATATAGTCGATGAAATTGTCGATGTCGATGCGTTTGCATAGGTAATCGTAGCTCCGCTGGCTCTTGGCGTCATGTGTGTCAAGCCAACGCATCAGCTGTTTGAAATCGTCGGCATCTCCAAACTCAGGTTGACTGTGCCAATTCTTGATCATGGTGCAACGCTCCGGGTCAACAAGGTAATGGTCTTCCAGATAATGCTCGTCGAGACGTTCCTGCAAATAGTAGATGCCCCAATACTCCCCATTCAGATAGAGCTTTACGGGTCGCGAAAAAGGGGCGTCAAGGCCGACTTTCCGAGCCATAATGTTGCAGATGTGATCCTGGACTCCGGTGAGAGGCCACAAGGTGGAATAGGGCTTCAGTACCAATCGCTTGAAGCTGGTATAAGTGTCGCTGTTGAAGATGTCGTGGTCGAATCGTTTCTTGCCATATTCCTCACGGGCATATAGTTTCAAGCCTTTGCTGGGGTAAAGCCGGGCTCGATTGCCATGCGTCCTGACACCGCATTCTTGATTGATGCTGCTTCGTTGGTCGGGTTCGATGAATTCAACATGAGCCAAACGTTCCCATTCACGACCCGTCTGGAAATAGTTGCCAGTGCGTTCCGGGTCGTTGGGATCCCAGGTGGCTCCAGGAATCATGATTCCCGTCGCATAGTCGAAAAGGGAAAGCGAGTCCAAGCAAAGGGAGACCACTGCCAAATCATGATGGTCGAACCCCAGCTCTTTAATTAAATAGGTGTGGGTCACGATCTTGCTGATACAACTGTCGTTTGCGTCGAAGACCGCAGCGCGGATGACGATGGCGTGCGAAACGGAATCCGGTGCGTAAAACAGATGATCAGGGGAGGTGGGTATGGTGTAGATATCAGCGTGGGAATAGAGTCCTGGGCCTAGAGCCAAAGGCTCTTCATAGCGCAAAGAGGTGGCATCGGGGGTGTTGCCGTTGGTCGTAAAACGCACGTGGTGTTCTTGTGACAGGCAGCTGAGTCTAAGCTGGAAACTGTGGCTGTACATGCCGCCTGGGGATGAGAAAATGACGGTCTCGTTTTGCGCGATTAAAAGACAGGAAACCGCGCACAGCAACAGGGTCAGGAGGCCTTTTCTCATTACGGTTTGATTTTGTGATAGTGGCACATCAAGATCTCGTCAGCGTCTTTTCTATGCAGATGCATGGCGCCACCCAGGCAGTTTTTATAGACGTCGCAGCTGGCGCATGGCCCGGTCTTCATCCAGCTACGGTCGCGAAAGCGTTGGAACCGGTTTTCCCAGACGTCTAGGAAGTCATCGTGATAGATGTTGCCCTGAGCGAAACGACGGTCGATGTTCGGGCAGGCCGAGATGCTCCCGTCAACGAGGATGGAACCGATGGTGATTCCGGCACGGCAGAAGTAGTACCAGTCGCGCACCTTACGCTCATAAGGACCCACGTAGGCCTCGCAACTGAACTTGGCGTCAATCTTGCCTTCCCGACGAGTGGCGACGATGAAATCCATCAGCTGCCGAAACTGCTGGTCGCTGAGTTGCAGGTTGGGATCTTTGGCCGCACGACCGATGGGTTCGATGGTGAAAAAACGCCAGGCCTTCACATGATGTTCTATGAGTAGCTGTTTTATTGTTTCTAACTCATTGATATTCATCGGACTAACGCAAGTAACCACATCGTATGCCAGAGGCCTCTTCTCATTAGCTACCAAGTCGATGGCATTTAAGGCATGGTCGAAGCTGCCTTGTCGTTTCCGGAAAGTGTCATGCGTCTCGCGGAGTCCATCGAGACTGAAAGTGATGCTGCACAATCCTGCGTTCATCAGCTCCCCATGCCTGGTTGCGTTGTAGGCAAAGCCGTTGCTGACAATGCCCCAGAGGAAGCCATGGTTGCGAAGCTGTCTGCCACAGTCGGCCAAGTCCGCCCGTACCAAAGGCTCACCTCCAGTGATCACCACAAGGATAGAGTTTCTTTTGAATCGTTTCTCCAGAGGTTCAATGGCCTTCAAAAGATCCTCAAAAGGCATGTCTTTGTACAACGAAGAGGCTGTGCAATCCGAGCCACAATGCTGGCAATTGAGGTTGCAGCGTTGCGTGCATTCCCAAAAGAGATAATCCAACTCGTGCAGCTGGGTCTCTTTCTTGCGAAAATAGTTATGAAAGGCCTGAAGCATGACCTTACTCGGCTTCGACCTCCGAAGGCATTTCCTGCTCCATTTGCTGGATGGAGTCGGTCACCTGGGCGACTTCCTCTTCTTCATGATTGAAGTCTTCCATCGGATGTGGCGCACCATAACAAGCCTGCATGATGAACATCACGGTTGTAAGAGCAGATGCTTTGAATAATCCTCTGAATAGTTTGTAGATTTTCATAACTGTTGTTTTTATTGTTTGTTGTTCAGTACAATGATAGGCTTTGATGAGCCTCCGATTTTCAAGATATACTCCCCTGGCCTCAACGTAATGTCGAAACTCAAATTGTTTTCTCCTGACTGAAGGATCAATGTCTTTTCATAGACGAGACGTCCTAAAAGGTCGAAAATGCGCAGTTGAGTGTATCCCGCCATGTGGCTGTCGATGATTACTGAGAAATGGTCGCTGACTGGGTTTGGTGCAACGATGAAATCCGGCAGTGTATCATGGGTGTCTATGTTGAGGAACTGGTTCAGTCGGTCGAACATGTTGCTGCATCGCTCTTCCAGGAAATGATCGAGGTTGGAGACCAGATTCTCCCATTGGGTGCTGGTGGTCGGCACTCCAAAGCGTTGCGCTTGCGCAGGAACCGCTTCGCGAACGCGCGCGGCTGCTTCCTCCAGCAGGGGATGGGTGTGTTGGTAGCTGAATGTTCCGACCAACAGTTGGGTGAAACGATTGGCGAACATCTGCCGGAAGTCGTGGTTCTCAAGCAGTTTTCGGAACAACAGCGTTGCTCTGGGACTGTTGGGCCATCCGTTTCCGTTGACGCTCGTGGCGTTGTCGAAGACATCAAAGTTCATTTTCATCAGACAGTCATCACCGTCAAAGAAGATCCAACGCCATATCCCATCATGGAGTTGGTAGCACCGCATGTTGTTGCCTGGCCAGTCGTTGTTAGCGATGAACAGCTCGAAGCAATAGTAGTCGATGAAGCAGTCGATGTCGATCATCGAGCAAATCCTCATGTAATCCGCCTCCAGAGTCATGTCGCTGTTCTTCAACCATTCCATCATTTGATTGAAGTTGGTGTTGTCTCCGTCAGCGATGTCGCCATACCAACTTTCCATGACGTTGTAGTCCAGGTCTTCGTTGCCGAAGTGATCCTCCAGATAGTGTGCATCCGGTTTCTCCTTGATATAATAGATTCCCCAGAACTCTCCGTTCAGGTACATCATCGCTGGCCTTGAGGCGAGTGCTTCCATGTTGAGCTCATTGGCCATCCGGTTGCAGATGTCGTCTTGAATCCCGTGGCTGAACCAACGACAGGTGAAGGGTTTCAGTACCAGATGTTTATAGCTGTCGTATGGGAGCTCCTCGAAGAATTTGTGGTGGAATCGCTTTTCACCATAAATCTCGCGGGCGTAGATTTTCATTCCTTTTTGAAGGCTATATCTTCCCGTTCCGCCATGGGTTCTGATACCTGCTTCCTGGCGAATGCCACATTCGCCATCGGGTTCAAAGAACTCCACCGAGACGCGTCTTTCCCATTCCATGCCGCTTCCGAAGTAGTTGCCAGTCCAAATCGAATCCGTCGGACTATGGTTGATGCCGGGCACCAAAATCCCTCTCTCGTAGCCGAAGAGGTCCAACGAGTCGGCGGCAATGGAAAGCACAGGCAAGCCATGGCTCTCAAAGCCCAAGGAGGTGATGAGATAGGTGTTGGTTGCGACTTCGCTGAGACGTTGTCCGGCGTCGTCAAACACGGCGGCGCGAATGACGATGACATGGTCAACGGAGTCGGGTGCGTAAAACATGAAAGGAAGACAGACCGGAATGGTGTAGTAGTTGGATTGACAGTAAAGACTTTCGTCAAGTGTCAGTGGTTGCTCGTAACGTGGTGAAGAGGCAGTAGGAGCATTGCCGTTGGTGGTGTAATGGATGTGATGGTTCGCATAGAAGCAATAGAGTGAGAGGTCGAAACTCTCTTGGTAGAGTCCTCCGGGAGAAGAGAAAAGAACCCGTTCTTCCTGCGCCGATGCTGTGGCGCACAGGATCATCAGGATGACGGTAAGCCATAGGGTTTTTCTTTTCATGCTATCTCTTTATTTTTTGATACTCAATATCACTCCTAAGGCCACGCCGAGGAAAGCCGCAAACAGCACTTGCAGGGTAGGGGGCAATAAGAAGGTGATGGTGTGTGCCGGATACCAGAATAACGGGATGGTCTTGGCAAATACGAAGCCATATTGGATGTCCCAGTTGATCTTCTTCGAAATGGTCTCGCGGATTCGCAAAGGTTGGCTGAAGAAGCCTTTCAACGTCCCGCCGGTCTCAGCAATGTGAATGTCGGTGATCTTGTGGAAAGTCATGAACACGGGGGCGAACAGCGTATTCATCAGGACGCTGATGCACAGGGCTACAAGGAACTTACCCCAGCTCAGCCCTCCTGAAAACCATGAGACCGCTTTGCCATCAAGATGGAAGCCACCGTCCAGCAAGGCGATGGTGCCGGTCTTGAAGATGGTCATAGCTGAGGCAATGACCACACCAAGCACTCCCCAGATCAGCATCTTGGGCAATAGGCCGAAGCCTTTTTTGATGTATAAGCCCTCGCGGATCCGCAACGCCAACATCTCTCCAAAGGTGCCCAGGATGGCGAACTTGAAGAAACTCATCAGCAGGCCATGGTTCTTGGTGGTTGTGTTGAACCACTCCCAGGCTCCGGGGATGAAAGCAAAGCCGCAGATGACGGCGGCCACGATGATTAGCGTGATGATGTCAGCCTTTTTCATGGGTTCCTCGTTTCATTTTTCCGTTTGTCAAGTTCCTTGTTCTGCCAATAGCGACCTAACAGGCAAAGCACACATACTCCAAAGAGGATGCCTCCCAGGACAAAGCCTGTCTGGGAGGCAATCTCATAGTTGGTTTCCTTGTATTTGAAATAGATCCATAGGCCATACCCCAGGATGCCTAAGTCGCCGAGGATGCAGACCAGATAACCCAAGGTGCGGTACTTCTTCTCAGTGCGTTTCAGCAGTCGGTCGCCGAAGAAGGTGAACAACACCAAGGCGGCGTAAATCAGGTAGATGAGGGAACGGCTGGTAATCATGGCGTGTTATTTTTCGATTCTGATTCTGGCATCCACGGCGACCACGTTCTTCGGGTTGCCCAAAAGCGGGTTGAGGTCCATCTCGGCGATCTCGGGAGCGGCCATCACCAGGGCGCTGACACGGGCGATTTGCTCGGCATAGACATCGACGTTGACGGGCTGTTGGCCACGCACACCTTGAAGGATCTTGTAGCCGCGGAGCTTGGTGAGCAGGTCTTTGGCTTCATCGACAGCCACAGGGGCGAGGGCGCTTTGCACGTCTTTCAACACCTCGATGAAGATGCCGCCAAGGCCAAAGAATACCTGATGTCCGAACTTGGCATCGCGGATGGCGCCAATATACACCTCGGTGCCGTCGAGCATCGGATACATCTCCACTGCATAGGTGTCCTTGATGGCCATCAGACGGTCGAACTCACGTTGCACCGTCTCGATGTCGCGGACGTTCAAGGTCACACCTCCGACATCGGACTTGTGGACGGGTCCCACGACCTTCATCACGAGCGGATAACCCACCTCGTTGGCAAAGGCCACGGCTTGTTCCTTCTTGTCCACCACGCGGATCTGCTTCTGGGCGATGCCAGCAGCATCCAACAGCTGGTAGATCTTGTCGGGATCGATATAGCCGTTCTCGCAATGGTCGATGACCTCGCGGATACGTTTCACATCGACGGCAGGCAACTCCACATCCTCGGGCTGAGGCTTCGGCGTGTTGTAGATCTTGCATAAGGCATTGCCAAATACGCATTCCTCAGGGAAGTTGATGCGGTGCTTGTTGTTGATGAAGTCAGCAATCTCATCTTTCACGTTGATGATGGAAGGCAGGATGGGGAAGATGGGCTTCTTGCAAGTCTTCATCTTCTCGTCGAGGACCTTATAGACCTCGTAATTCTGGAACAGGCCAGGCGAGCCGAAGATGACGCACATGCTGTCGATCTCGTCGAAGTCATTCTCACAGGCGTCGATGATGTAACCCAGCTGTTCAGCGGTGCCAGTGGCTAAGAAGTCGATGGGGTTGCCTACCGAGGAACCGTTGTAGAGTTTCTCAAGGAGTTCCTGAGCCTTGGGTCCTTCGATGTGCGGCACATCCATGCCATTGTTGGAAAGCACGTCGGTGAGCATAACGGCGGGACCACCGGCATGGGTGATGACAGCCATGTTCTTGCCTTTCACTTCAGGGTGCATGAAAATGGCGCACACCGTGGTCAGCTCCTGGCGGTTGTGGCAACGTACGATGCCTGCCTTGCGGAACAAGGCGTCAACGGCGACGTCAGAAGTGGCCAAAGCACCGGTGTGCGAACTGGCGGCACGACTGCCGGCAGCGGAGCCTCCTGACTTGATGGCGGCAATCTTGCAGCCCTTCAAAATCAGTGAACGGGCATGCTTCAACATCTTCTTCGGGTCGGAGATCTTCTCCATATATAACATGATGACGCGGCTGCTCTTCTCGGGGTCGAAGGTCTCATCGAGATGTTCAAGCACATCTTCGATGCCTAACTGAGCGGAGTTGCCAACTGCCCATACGCTGTTGAATGTCAGTCCGTTGCTGATTCCGTACTCCTTGATGAACACTGCAGTGGCACCCGAGCCGGTGATGAAATCGACGCCATGAGGGTCGAGGGTCGGGATGGGGGTATCGAAAGCACCGCAGTAGTTGTTGTTGAGGAATCCGGTGCAGTTGGGTCCGATGAGCGAGCCGCCCACGCTGTTGATGGTGTCAGCGATATGACGCTCCCATGCAGCGCCCTCGGCATTCTCCTCACCGAAGCCGGCAGAGACGATGATGAAACCCTTGGTGCCCTTCTCGTGAGCCAGCAGGTCAACAGTGGCAGGGCAATATTTGGCGGCGATGGCCAAAATGGCGCAATCCACCTGAGGAAGGTCCTCGACCTTAGAGAAACACTTGATGCCCTGGACTTCCGTCTCCTTTGGGTTTACGGTATAGACTTGGCCCTTGAAGGGACTTTCCAAAAGGTTCTTCAGGACTTTGCCACCAGGCTTGTGGATGTCGGTGGACGCTCCCACCACGACAATGCTTCTCGGATCGAGTAATTCTTTTGCGATCATAATTGTGTTTCGATTTATAGATTTAGAAATTTTTGCAAAGATAGAAATAAATGCTAATGCTTCGTCTTAAGATGTAATGAATTCAGACGTTCCTCGCAGTCGAGTAACAACTGGTAATGGATTTTGTTGAATAAGCCCTCGTTGCACATCTGCTCAATCTCGCTGCGGCTCAGCCATTGCACCGAGTCCACCTCGTCGCGTTGCAGTCGTAACATCTCGATGGGGACGTTGCTCTTTAACATGTATAACATGGTGAACTTGTAGTTGTACCTCCGGATACGCAAAAGCTTGAGCTCGCTCTTGGTGACCGAGATGCCTAGCTCCTCCTTGAGTTCGCGGAGCATCGCGATGGTGAAGTCGCGCTCACCGGCTTTCACGTGACCGGCAGTGGTGGCGAAATAGCCGCCTTTTTGTTGCGATACTTTCTGAATCAGGTACTTGCCTTCGTTATTATAGATGAAGACGGCCACGATGGGGATCATCAAACCCGCTGGAATTGGTTGCCCCCGCTCCACAATCTGACCGGTGGGCCTTAAGTCGTTGTCGTATAGTTCCAATAATTCCATAACGTAACTCTATACCGCAAAGATAAGGAAATCCTCTGAAATAAAGTGAAGAATGAATCATAAAAAAGCATAATTTTGCGGCCCCATAAAGGGAGTGACTATGGAAGAGAAGTTGTTCAATAAGAATTACCTTTGCCTTTGTGCGGCTAACTTTCTGTTTTTCTTTTCGTTTTACCTGCTTCTGCCGGTGCTGCCTTTTTTCATCATCGACCAGTATCATGCTGGCAATGCGGTGATCGGAACGGTGATTTCCTGCTACACTTTGGCCACCTTGGTGGTGCGGCCTTTTTCAGGATATATGATGGATACTTTCAAGCGTAAGCCTTTGTACCTGTTGGCTTTATGTCTCTTCACCGCCATCTTCTGTGGCTATCCTTTCGCTTCCACCGTCACCATCCTTACCATCGTCCGTGTGGTGCATGGCTTGGCTTTTGGCCTCACCTCCGTAGGGGGTAACACCTTGGTCATCGACGTGGTGCCTTCGGAGCATCGTGGCGAGGGCATCGGCTATTTCGGCGTGGCCAACAACATCGCCATGGCTGTCGGTCCGATGACGGGGCTGTTTGTTTATGAGCATTTCAGTTATAACGTCATCTTCATGGGTTGTATGGCGTGCAGCCTTTTGGCTGCCCTTTTTGCTTCAAGGATCCAAACCAAGGTGCGTCCTCCAGTGAAACGTCCGCCGATCTCGTTGGACCGTTTCGTGTTGGTCAAAGGTCTGTTGGCAGGATTGTCCTTTTTGATGTTGGCTTTCGCTTATGGGCAAATCTCTAATTATATCGCTTTGTATGCCAAGGAGATGGAACTGAGCATCAGCAGTGGACTCTTTTTCACGGTGTATGCTGTCGGATTGATAGTCTCTCGTCTTTTCGCTGGTAAGATGGTCGATCGGGGCAAGGTGACCCAAACCATTACTTTGGGATTGGGCATCACGGTGTTGGCCTTGTTTGGCCTTGGGATGTGTCATCATTTTAACCGTTGGGGCAGCGACATCACTGCGGTGGCTTTTCTGGTCATCGCCATGTGCTGCGGCTTGGGTTTCGGTGCTGCTTTTCCTTCATTCAACGCCCTTTTCATCAACCTCGGTACCAACGCCCAGCGCGGTACTGCCACTTCCACCTACTTGACTTCCTGGGACTTGGGTCTTGGCATCGGCATCTTCTCCGGTGGCATGCTTTCCCAGCACTTCTCCTTCTCTGCCGCCTATCTTGTCGCCGACATCATGGTGTTGCTCTCCTTGATTTTCTTCGTCATCGTGGTTGCTCCGCATTATCATCGTCATAAGATTCGGTGAGATCCCCACACTGCGCCCTGACGGGCTGTGGGTCCCCACACTGCGCCCTAACGGGCTTGTGAGGGGTTATGGAGAGCTAGCCTCTTCGAGGCTTTAGAGGCACTGCTTAAGTGGAAATGGTCCAGCCTCGGAGAGGCTGATTTTTAGTATCCCCGCACAAGCCCGTTAGGGCGCAGTGTGGGGAAGGAGACAGCCTAAGTGACCAGCGTCCCGAAGGGACGCGCTCTCACCAAATGCTAGTCTCTGAGGAAAAAAGCCTCTTGTATCTTCATTCCATTTTCTATGAGGAAAGTTCGATACTCCTCCTGGAACGACCGTCTTGTGTGATGCTCCTTTTGATGTTGGATGTAGTTTATTATCCTATCCTTGTCTGACCAACCACATGAAAAACCAGCATATTCATGTCCCCATCCTCTCCAACTTGGAAATGATGGGTTGCTTCTGAGCCACTTGCTAGTGAATGTTTTTATGGCTTGAACGTATTGAGCTAACGAGATTGTTGATGGTAATGACACCAAAATATGTACATGGTCGGGCATACCCCCGATACGATATATTTTAGCTTTTAGGTTTTCGGTCTGAGACAAGATGATTGCATAGAGCTCTCTTTCATGTTCTGTCTTGATTGTCTGTTCACTTTTGTAGGTTCTGAGGACAATGTGGTAGAGGTTTTGGATGTAACTCATGATGTTTTTATTATTTGATGGTGTTGTTGAGAGAGCGTGTCTTCAACACGCTGGAGGTTCTGGGAGGTGAGGCCCCCGCTCTAGACTCTGTAGGGCTTGTGAGGCCCCCACACTGCGCCCTGTCTGGCCTGTGGGTCCCCACACTTCGCTCTGCCGGGCTTGTGAGGCCCCCACACTGCGCACTGTCGGGCTTGTGAGGCCCCACACTGCGCACTGTCGGGCCTGTGGGTCCCCACACTGCGCCCTGACGGGCTTGTGAGGCCCCCACACTGCGCCCTGACGGGCTTGTGAGGGGTTATGGAGAGATAGCCTCTTCGAGGCTGTCGAGAGACTCTCCGAAATGATGATGGCATAGGTTGGTTGATTCTGTTGGGTTATGTTCCTATTTTGGGGTGTCAAAATATTTTTATTCTCTGCAAAGATAATTAATAGAAATATATAATATAATATTATTTATATTATTTCATTTATTTTAATCAAAAGAGAAGAGTTGTTTGAATGAAAGTCTATTTTATTATCTTTGTGGCAAAAAAAGAAAAACATGATGAAACGACTTCTTCTCTTTATCTTGCTCTTGACGGCTCTGCAGCTGAATGCCCAAGAAATGCTCGTCGGCACCTATAATATCCGTTACAAGAACTGGAACGACAGCGTTCAAGGAGATCAATGGCCTAAACGCTGCCAGGTCATCTGCGACCAGGTGAACTTCATGGCTCCCGATATCTTCGGAGCTCAAGAAGTGCTGTATGGACAACTTTGTGACATGCTGAAGGCCCTCGATGGCTATGACTACATTGGCATCGGACGCGACGACGGCTACCGTGGAGGTGAACATGAACCTATCTTTTTTAAGAAAGACAAACTGGAACTACTCGATCATGGCGACTTTTGGCTTAACGAGACTCCCGACAAACCCGCCCTCGGATGGGACGCAGCATGCATTCGTATCTGTACCTGGGGCAAGTTTGCAGTGAAACAAAAGGAAGGACCTCAACGTCGTGGGCTTTTTAACCGCCGTAAAAAGGAACCTCAAAAGATCCTCTATTATTTCAACCTCCATATGGACCATGTCGGCGTGGTGGCCCGACGTGAAGCCGCCAAGCTTGTCGTCGCCAAGATTCAAGAGATTGCCCAAGGCCTTCCAGTCATCATCACGGGTGACTTCAACGTCGATCAAGATAACGAAATCTATACCATCTTCACCAATTCAGGCCTGCTGAAAGACTCCTTCGAATCTGCGCGTATCCGCTTCGCTGAAAACGGCACCTTCAATAGTTTCAAGACAGAATACTACACCACTAGCCGTATCGACCACGTGTTTGTCTCACCTTCGACGTATGTCGAAGCCTATGGCGTCCTCACCGATAGCTACTGGACTCCCGATGATTCCGACGACGCCCTCAAAGCCTTTGACGCCCCACAAGAGATCTCGTTCGACACCCATGTCAGGCGTAATCCATCGGACCATTATCCGGTATTTGTGAAGTTGAGAATGGAGAGATGAGAGTTGAGAATGCTATGAATGGCGACGTTGGCGGATCGCCTCGAAAGTGACGATGGCGGTGGTTACCGATACGTTGAGCGAGTCGGCGATGCCGTTCATGGGGATGATGATGTTTTGGTCAGCGGCCTCAACCCAAGCCTGTGAGATTCCTGTTGCCTCAGTGCCCATCACCAGAGCAGATGCCTTGCGGAAGTCCGCGTCAAGGTAATCGATGGAGGCCTTCAGGTAAGTGCAATAGATGGTGATGCCATTCTTCTTGAGCCAATGGATGCACTCTTCGGTGGAGCAGGCATATACGGGCACGCTGAAGATGCAGCCGATGCTGGCTCGGATGGCATTGGGATTGAAGAGGTCGGTGGCGGGGTCGGCCACGATGACGGCATCGACACCGGCAGCATCGGCAGTACGCATCACAGCCCCTAAGTTTCCGGGTTTCTCTACGGTCTCCAACACGATGATCAAAGCGTCATTCTTTGGCTTGAAGTCGTTGATGCTCTTGTATTTAGGTATGGCTATCGCCAATAGCCCGTCACTGCCTTCACGATAAGCAATCTTCTCAAAGACCTCTTCGCTCACCGTCTCAACATATCTGGCTTGGATGTTCAGTGGCTCGCGCAAAAGCGACTCGCACACATAAAGTTGCTCAATCTCGAAACCGCACTGTTGTGCGCGTTCAATCTCCCGTTGTCCCTCGATGAGGATGCGGTTTTGTTCCCTTCGTTCCGAAGCCTTTTGTAACCTAACAAGGTTCTTTATCTTAGGATTACTCTTACTAGTTATCATCTTTCATCTTTCATTTTTCACCTTTCACCTTTCACCTTAATCTGCGATAGCACTAACCCGAAAATGACAATGACGATTCCCACCATCTTAAATAAGGTGATTTCCTCATGGATCAGGAAATAGCTGAAACAAGCGGTGAAGATGGGAATGAGGTTGGTATAGACGTTGGACCGTGCCACACCGAGTTTTCCGACGGAGTAGGTGTAGAGCACGTAAGAAATGGAACTCGCCAGGATGGCTAAGAGCAGCAAGGGGACGATATAATCGCCAACCTGCATCACCGATGGCAGTTGATCGAATTCCACCAAAAGTACGAAGGGGAGGAAATAGATCACGCCAATGGAGTTCTCCACCAGCACCACGGTGATGGGATTGTATTTGTCGGCCAGTTTTTTCAAAGTGACGCTGTAACATACGGCAACGATCACGGCCATGAAGATGAACAGCAGTCCAGGGATGGACGCAGTGAGCTCCAAGTTCTTGTTGAAAAGCATCAGCAATACCCCCAAAAACGACACGATGAGTCCAACGATGTTCATGGCGCTGATTCGTTCTTTCAGCACTAGGAAGGCGCCAATGGGTGCGAACAACGGGATGGTGGCCACGATGGCGGAGCAGATGGTAGGCGATACCCTCAGCAGTCCGTAGCTTTCACCGATGAAATAGAGGAAAGGCTCGAAGAAGGCGGCAAGGAAAAACAAGCCTATGTCTTTTCGAGCGACCTTCTCGGTCCTCTTGAGTAAGATCCTAATCACAAACAAGAAGATACAAGAGATCAGCAGTCGCAGCAAGATGGTCGTCCCAGGTTGCAGTGTCTGAAACACTTGGGTGGACCACACGTAGGAGCCGCCCCAAATGATCATTGCGATCAGTGCGGTGACATGCGGTAAAAAGCGTTTATTAGTCATGATCAAGCAGAAATGGTCTGCAAAATTACGTTTTTTATCGTTTTTTTTACTATTCTGGCTGATTTTTGGCGAGATTATTGTAAGTTTGCGAGGTCAAATCAGAGAATAGTATTAACAAATAAAAACACATCATCATGAAAAATCTTCGATTGATTTGCTTGGCGCTCTTCGCAGTGTTCTGCATGGCGTCATGCCGTGGGCCGCAGGGTCCTGAAGGAAATGCCAATGTGAAGTCTTCGACGGTGACGGTCAAGTCTTCTGACTGGTATTGGGACAACAACACATCATGGCGCGTGGACATCTCCTTCGATGCTATCGATGCCAACATCACTGATTATGGTGCAGTGCTCGTCTATATGGATGACGACACAGGTGCTACTTGGCGCCAACTTCCGCTGACGTTCTACTATGAGGCTCAAGACGATCAGGGTGTTTATAGACTATACTCCTCATCACTGGAGGTCTCCAGCTATGACAATGGTGTGAGCATCTTTTGGACCGAGAACGACTTCTTCGATGGTTTCCGCCCGACCGAGCACAGATTCAAAATCGTAGTCATCGCCGCCAGCTACTACAACTCACGTAGCGATGTGGACTACAGCGACTACCAAGCCGTGAAAGCAGCCTATCAGCTGGCCGACTAATTGCTGAGGACCGTAAAGGTCATAAACCCTGAAAAGGCAAGAAGCATCAAAGCGCCTTCAAAACGCGAGATCTTCCTGCCTTTTCCTGTAAATACGAACAGCGTCATCAGCAGGTTGGCGCCAAACAGGAAAAACAAGGAGTTGTTCATCTTTGTGTCGAACTGCAAGGGGGTGATTAAACCGCTGATACCCAGTACCACAAAGATATTCAAGATGTTGGACCCCAAGACATTGCCGATAGCGATACCGGCATTTTTCTTGGTGGCAGCCACTATGGAGGTGATGAGCTCGGGTAAAGAGGTGGCCACTGCGACCACAGTGAGACCAATCATGGCATCACTCATGCCCCAGGCCTTGGCGATGATTTGGGCATTGCGCGAGACAAGCTCTCCACCGCCGTATAATCCTCCGATTCCAAGGAGGACGAATAGGATGGTCTTCCACCAAGGCATGGGAATTTGGACAGCCTCTACATCCGTGTTCTCAGGATCTTTGACTTTGACGGTCAAGATAAGATAGATGACTGCACAGGCAAGCAATGCCAAGCCTTCCGCCCATCCGATGCTATTCTTGGGCCCCATGAAATGTGCAAACAAATAAAGGGCAATCGTGGCAACAAAACCTGCAGGGATGTCGCGCCGTATGGAGATACGACTCACATCGATGGGATAGATGGTGGCAGCGACTCCGAGGATGAGCAAGAGGTTCATGATGTTGCTTCCGACGATGTTGCCGATCGCCAAGCCAGAGTTTCCTTGAAAACAGGAAAAAACATTGATGATCAACTCGGGCAACGAGGTGCCAAAAGCCACAATGGTCAAACCAATCATCAATGGCGACATCTTGGCTCGGATGCCGATACTCGTGGCACCGTCAACCAACCAGTCGGCACCCACAATCAGCACCACGAACCCTATAATCAATAAAAGAATCGTCCAAACCATCTCAACTCTCCATTCTCAATTCATATAGTTTCTCGCCCCAAAGATCTTGCTCCCCACGCGTACCAAGGTCGCTCCTTCTTCGATGGCGATGGGGTAGTCGTCCGACATTCCCATAGAGATCTCCCTGAACTGTTCTTGATCCTCGAAATAGTCTTTTTTCAAGATGTTAAAGATGTCTTTCAGATGCTTGAACTCTTTGCGGACCTGCTCCATGTCGTCGGTGAACGTAGCCATGCCCATCACACCGCAGATGCGTACGTTTTGCATGGCTTTGAAAGTCTCCGATTCAAGCAGTTGTCGAGCCTCGTCGAGGTCCAGACCGAACTTGGTTTCCTCTTGGGCGATATGAAACTGCAACAGACAGTCAACCACACGTTCGTGTTTCTTGGCTTCCTTGTTGACCGCCTCGAGCAGGTTGGCTGAGTCGATGCTATGGATGAGGGTGACAAAAGGAATAATGTATTTGATCTTGTTGGTCTGCAAGTGTCCGATGAAATGCCATTGGATGTCATGGGGTAGGACCTCATGTTTGTCGCGCATCTCCAAGGCGTGGTTCTCACCAAAGATGCGTTGTCCAGCTTCATAGGCCTCCTGAACGTCGCTCACGGGCTTGGTCTTGGAGACCGCCACCAAAGTGACTCCTTCGGGTACGGTGGCTTTGATTTTTGCCAAATTTTCCTTAATCATGGGTTTAAAAAGTTTTGTCTGCAAAAGTAGTCATAATTCATAATTCTTAATTCATAATTCTTAATAATTTCCTACCTTTGCAGCCAAATATTTTTTTAGTTATGTTTGAAGGATTAAGTGAAAAACTAGAACGTTCGTTCAAGGTCCTTAAGGGACAAGGATATATCACCGAGGTCAACGTGGCCGACACCATGAAGGAAATCCGTCGCGCCTTGCTCGATGCCGACGTGAGTTACAAGATTGCCAAAGACGTCACCAACAATATCAAGGAGAAAGCCTTGGGTCAACAGATTCTCACTTCGGTCAAGCCGGGCGAGATGATGGTCAAGATCGTCCATGATGAGCTGGCTGAGCTCATGGGTGGGGAACATGAGGATATTAACCTCAAGGGTAACCCAAGCATCATCCTGATCGCCGGTCTGCAAGGTTCTGGTAAGACCACCTTCTCAGCGAAGCTGGCCAACTACCTGAAACGCAAGAAGACCAAGCAGGTCTTATTGGTGGCTGGCGACGTTTATCGTCCAGCAGCTATCGACCAACTCAAGGTTTTGGGACAACAGGTCGAGGTGGAAGTCTATAGCGAGGACGGCAACAAGAATCCTGTCGAGATTGCACAACATGCCATTGAGCACGCCAAGGCTCAAAGCAAGAATGTGGTCATCATCGATACCGCTGGACGTCTGGCCGTCGATGAAGAGATGATGGATGAAATCGCTCGCATCAAAGAGACGGTGAATCCTCACGAGACCTTGTTCGTGGTCGATGCCATGACGGGCCAAGATGCTGTTAACACCGCCAAGGCATTCAACGATAGGCTGGACTTTGACGGCGTGGTGCTTACCAAGTTGGACGGCGACACCCGTGGCGGTGCAGCCCTCACCATCCGCACCGTCGTCGAGAAACCCATCAAGTTCGTCGGTATCGGCGAGAAGATGGATGCCCTCGACGTGTTCTATCCCAAACGTATGGCCGACCGTATCCTCGGCATGGGCGACATCGTATCCCTCGTGGAACGTGCCCAGGAACAGTTTGACGAGGAAGAGGCCAAACGCCTCCAAAAGAAACTTGCCCAAAACGAGTTCAACTACAACGACTTCCTCAAGCAGATCCAACAAATCAAGAAGATGGGTAACATCCGCGACTTGGCGAGCATGATCCCGGGCATGGACAAGGCCCTCAAAGGAGAGGAGATCGACGATGACGCCTTCAAGAGTATCGAGGCCATCATCTTCTCCATGACCCCTGCCGAACGCGAGAACCCGAAGCTGCTCAACGGTACACGCCGTAAACGCATCGCCCTGGGTAGCGGCACCTCCATCGTCGAAGTCAACCGTCTGGTGAAACAGTTTGAGGAAACAGCCAAGATGATGCGTATGATGACCACCGGTGGTGGAAAGAAAATTATGCGCATGGCTAGCGGGATGAGGAGAAGGTAGATTTTTTAGAAGACAGAAGTAAGAAGTAAGAAGACAGAAGTTAGAAGAATATAAGAATATGAGTAAGATTATTGATGGCAAAGCCATCTCCGAACAAATCAAGAGAGAAATTGCGGCCGAGGTTGCTAACATGATCGACCACGGCCAAAACGCTCCGCATCTCGCTGCCGTCATCGTTGGCGACGATGGCGCTAGCAAGACCTATGTCGCATCGAAAGAGAAAGCCTGCCACTCTGTGGGCATGACCTCTTCGGTGTATCGTCTCCCGGAAAGCACCACAGAAGCTGAACTGCTCCAGACGGTGGAATTCCTCAACAACGACCCGGAGATTGACGGCTATATCATCCAGCTGCCGCTGCCGAAGCATATCAACGAGGAAAAGGTCATCGCAGCCATCAAGCCCGAGAAGGACGTCGATGGCTTTACTAGCGTCAACGCTGGCCGGATGCAGCTGGGGTTGCCCTGCTATATCCCCGCCACGCCTAATGGCATCATGGAGCTGATTAAACGCTCCGAAATCGAGACCTCGGGCAAAAACGTTGTCGTCATCGGACGCTCCAACATCGTGGGTACCCCTATGGCCATCCTCATGTCGCGCAAAGGCATCGACTCGACCGTGACGCTCTGCCATAGCCGCACCAAGAACCTTCCCGAAATCGTCCGTCATGCCGACATCGTCGTGGTAGCCATTGGAAAACAAGGTTTTCTCACCGCCGATATGGTGAAGCCGGGCGCCGTGGTGATCGACGTGGGTATCCACCGCATCGAGGATCCCACCAGCCCCAAAGGCTACAAGATCATGGGTGATGCGGATTATGACGAAGTCGCCAAGGTTGCCTCGATGATTACTCCTGTGCCTGGTGGCGTGGGCCCGATGACCATCGTCTCTTTGCTGCAGAACACCCTGAAAGCCGCCAAAGGCGAAGTCTATCCTAAGTGAAAATGAGACGTTGGGGCCTCATAGCAGCATTCCTTCTGCTTGCGATCCCGTTTTCCTGGTCGCAAATTGAAGGCCATGCCAGCTATTCACCACTCTTTAGCCCGAAACTGCGCGCCTCGCTTCCTGACGAGGTGAACGAGTCGTCGGGCCTCTTTTTTTACAATGGCCGACTGTGGACGCACAACGACAGCGGTGGCAAGCCCATCCTCTATGCACTCGATACTGCTACCTTTGAGGTGATGCAGCGCATTACCATTTCCAACGGAAAAAACAAAGACTGGGAAGATGTGTGTACCGATGGAAAATACGTGTTTGTGGGCGATTTCGGGAACAACAAGGGCAACCGAAAAAACCTGCGCATCTATACCTTCCCGCTCTCAGCACTCCCCTCCGAGGGTGACGCTTCGATAACTGCCGACACGATAAGTTTCTATTTCGCCGATCAAACTGAATTTGAGAAGGAGAAATATAACGATTTCGACTGCGAGTCGATCTTCGCAACCGATAAGTATCTCTATCTGTTCAGCAAGGGCTGGAAGACGGGGACCACACGCCTGTATCGCCTCTCCAAACAACCTGGAACGCACGCGGCTGAGGTGGTCAACGGCTTCGACTCGAAAGGACTGATCACGGGAGCGGATTACGACCCCGAGACGGGTACCTTGGCCTTGGTGGGTTACGTCAACAAGATATGGCTGCCTTTCCTCTACCTGATTTACGACTTCGACGATGCTGGCGTTAAGCTTTCGAACCGTCGCTTTGAACTGCATCAACATATTGGAACACAAACTGAAGGCATCTGCTTCTTCGACAAAGGCAAATGCTATGTCTCAGCCGAGACTTCGCCTACGGTGAAGACTCGTGTGTTTGTCATCGATTTCAACAAGTGGATTAATAAGGATACCAGTCCCAAGAAGGCCGCCAAGGCTTACAATGCTGCCTTGTCAGCGTTTCAGGAACGGGATTACTCCAAGGCCATGAAGCAGCTTGACAAGGCTCTCGAAGCCGATCCTAACGATGCGAAGGCCTGGCTGTTACAAGGCGAGATCGGCATGGAGACGCGCGACTACGAACTGGCCAAAGCGGGTTATGAATCCGTCATGACCATCGATCCCATGCTCTTTCCGCCTGCGGCAATTACCTTGGCTCGGCTGTACGACAACGAGATGCGTTATGCAGAGGAAGTGAAGCTTCTGCAGTGGTTTCAGTATGCCGCTCCGGGCAACAAAGCTAACGACGAGACTGTGGCTGGGATGTTGGCCAATGCCCAGTTTCGTGAGCAGGCTATCGCCAATCCCGTGGATTTTCACCCTCAGAGTCTTGGCGTTGGGGTCAACACGGCCAATGATGAGTATGTCAATGCCTTGGAGCTGACAGGGGCGGAGTTGCTGTTCACCCGTCGTTTCTCCGCTGAAGGCCAACGGGTGCAAGACGAAGGTCTGTTTTTGGCCCATGGCATTGATGGCCAATGGTTTTCTGCCTCTCAGTTGCTCGTCGATCCGGAGATGGACAACAGTATGGGTGCTGCTTTCCTTTCGTATCAAGGTAATGAGCTGTATTTCACCTATTGCGGAATGGAGAGACATCATCAAGGATGTGATATATATAAGGTGTTACGAGAGTCTCCAGATGGTGCTTGGACTGCTCCGGAATCGCTGGGTGCTGGGGTCAACGATGCCGCTTGGGATTCGCAACCATGTCTGAGCGTCGATGGTGACGAGCTTTTTTTCTCTTCGCGTCGCGACGGCGATGCCGACCTCTATCACTGCCATCGTAATGCTGACGGCAGCTGGTCCAACCCTGTCAGCCTAGGTTCAGTCATCAACACCCCGGGTACCGAAATGGCCCCTTTTTTACATCCTGATGGCAAGACCTTGTACTTCTCTTCCAACACTCATGTTGGGATGGGAGGCTATGACCTGTTCGTGAGTCGTCGCAACGAAAAAGGGGAGTGGTCGGAACCCGTCAACTTGGGTTATCCCATCAATACTCCGGGCGACGAGATCAACTTCATCGTCGCTGCCGACGGACATACCGCCTTGATCTCCTCCGTTCGTGAAGGCGGCTGTGGTGGCTATGATATCTATTCCTTTCAGCTGAAGGAAGAAGAACTGAAACCTGAAGCTGTCAATGTTTACGACTATATGGCGGAGGAGTTAGCTCCTGGCACTGTGTTGCGTTTGGTCAACATTCAATTTGAGTTCAATAGCGCGTCTTTAACTACCGATTCAGAAGATGGAGTTGACATGTTAGCAGCTTTTCTTCAAGCACACCCTGAAATCTCGGTGGAGTTGTCGGGCCATACCGATAATGTGGGTTCTGAGGCATACAACCAAACGCTTTCGGAAAAGAGGGCTGAGGTGGTGCGTCAAGCGTTGATTGATCGAGGAGTGCTCGAAAGTCGTCTTACCGCAAGGGGCTATGGAGCTTCAAAGCCCTTGTGTCCGAATGACACCGACGAACAACGCGCGCGTAACAGAAGGACGGAAATGAAAGTTTTGGAAAACTGATATTCATCCTAAAAATATAACATGATGAAAAAACTATTGTTAGGCATGAGCTTGGTCTTTTTGGGTGCATTTTTGAGCGCCTGTGGAGAAGATCCTAATACTGAACCAATTGAGGAACGTTATTTCTCTATTTTGGGTGACAGTTATTCCACTTATCGTGGATATGTGTCACCGGAGACCAATGATGTGTGGAACTATTACGACAGCATCGGGGTGACTTCAGTGGAACAGATGTGGTGGCATAAGTTGGCAGAGACCCTCGGGTGGACGTTGGAAAAAAACAACTCTTTCTCGGGCTCCTTGGTTTGCAATATGAATCATGCGGATTATTTTGGTCCGCACTCCTTTTTGCGTCGAATGGATGACTTGGGCAATCCTGACATCATCTTGATTTTTGGCGGCACTAACGATATGTGGGATAGTGCTCCGATGGGTGAGTATGTTTATTATGGCTGGACCGAGGAGGAATTGTGCTCTTTCCGGCCGGCTCTTGCCTGCCTTTTTGATGGATTGCATGAACGTTATCCTGGAATTGAGCTTGTTTTTATGGTCGATACTGCCTTGGGGGAAGAGTTCGTCCAGTCGGTGCATACGATAGCGGACTACTATGGTGTGCGATGCGTGGACCTTGTCGGGATTCAAAAATCATGGCAACATCCGTCGGCAGAGGGGATGGCAACAATAGCCAAACAGATGGCTGAGGCTTTGCGAGAGAATGTTTAATGTCTGAAACGGTATTGCACCGTCAGGTCGTCGTTTGAGGGCATGGGGACATCCCAGTAGGGATGACCGTCGTCTTGGTCATCATCCTCGTCATCATCTTCATCCCAGTGATGTTCTTCTTTTTGAGGGCCTTTGTTTTTATAAATGATGGCCAGGGCTATTCCTACGATGGCTCCGCTAAGGTGGCCTTCCCAAGAGATGTTTTGAGGTATGGCAAAGGCGGGGATCATGCCCCAAATGAATCCTCCGTAAAGGAACACCATGATCAGGGAGATGACGATGAGCATCCGGTTGCCTCGGATGAATCCGCTGACGATGAGGAACAGGTTGATGCCATAGATGAGTGCGCTGGCACCGACGTGGGTGGAAGAGGGGTTGCCGATATACCAGGTGAGGAGTCCGCTGGCGATATAGGTGATGAGCATGACACGGTTGGCCAGGGTGGGGTAGCAGTAGTAAAGTGCGGTGGCCAATACCAGGAAGGACACGCTGTTGGTGAGCAGGTGTTCCCAGCTGCCATGCAGAAATGGCAAGGTAAGCACTCCGATAAGACCTTGGGCCGTATGGGGGACAAGCCCCCAACGGCCCAAGTTGATGTCTGCGACGGCCTCGGTGCCCTTGACGACCCACATCAGGGTTACTAACAGGGCTGGGATGGCGAGGCTGCCCAGAAACTTCTTTCGTTCGGAATGGTCTTCCATCAAGCTAAGAATGGCATCTTGACCACGATGGCCTTGATGAGCTTGTTACGAATCTTGATATAGATCTCCGTGTCTTTCTTGCTGAAGGCTTTTTGCACCAAGGCAGTGCCGATGTTCTTGCCAGTGGAAGGCGAGGGGCTACCTGAGCGGACCATGCCGATGCAGTTGCCTTCGGCGTCGCACACCTCATAGCCGTTGCGCGGGATGCCACGGTCGATCATCTCGAAGCCGACGATCTTCTGGCTGACGCCATTGGCCTTTTGGGCGGCGAAGATCTCACGGTTGAGGAAGTCGTTGCCATCGACGAACTTGGTGATCCAACCCAAGCCAGCCTCGATGGGGCTGATGGTGTCGTCAATCTCGTGACCATAGAGGCAGAAGCCTTTTTCGAGACGCAGGGTGTCGCGGCAGCCCAGACCAGCGGGCATGATGCCGAACTCCTTGCCAGCCTCGAACACGGCGTCCCAAACCTCCTTGGCATGGGCGACGGGGATGTAGATCTCGCAACCGCCAGCACCAGTGTAACCCGTGGTGGAGAAGATGACGTTGTCAACACCGGCGAAAGTGATGATTTGGAAGGTGTAGTACTCCATGTCAACGACGTTGGCCTTGGTGAGCTTCTGCATGGCTTTCAAAGCGTTGGGGCCTTGCACAGCCAGCTGAGCCCATTCCTCACTCTCGTTCTTGAACTCTTCGCCGAGCTTCATGCCGAACTTGGCAGCGATCTGGCTCATCCAATCCCAATCTTTGTCGATGTTGGCAGCATTGGGAACCATGAAGTAATGGTCGTCAGCGATGCGGTAAACCAGCATGTCGTCAACGATGCCGCCTTTGCCGTTAGGCAGGCAGGTGTATTGAACCTTGCCGTCGCTGAGGGCTGCGACGTCATTGACGGTGCAGTATTGCATGAACTGCTTGGCCATCGGTCCCTGGGCACGGAACTCACCCATGTGCGACACATCGAAGACACCGACGTTGTTGCGGACGTTGTTGTGCTCCTCGACTAAGCCTGAATATTGAATGGGCATGTCGTAACCGGCAAATTCAGCCATCTTGGCTCCCAAATCGTGATGGATCTGGTTGTAAGGGGTCTTTTTTAATTCTGTGTTTTCCATTGTTTTATGTTTAGTCTATTGATGAAAAGTTATCTGGTCTTGTCGTGTAACGATTTCTTGAATTTTGGTCCAAAGAACCATTTTTTGTAGTTGAGGTCATAGACGGTCACCTCGCTCGGTTGGTTGGTGTTGACGATGCGTTTCAGCGTGCAGCCGTTTGACGGGTCCACCCAGTAACGGATGACATTGCCATCGCCCAACTCCACGAAGAACGTCCAGCAGTCCACGTCGAGCACCTTTTCCATGCCCGTGTAGTACTGCGACAGGTCCTCCTCGGTGTTTACCTCGAGGGCGAAGGTGTTGAGCGGGAAGAAACTCTCTCCGAAAGGCTCGAAATCGAACTTCACATCGTCCGTCCATCCTTGGGCATCAGGGACGTAAAAATAATTGGCTCCGGTGCTGATGTTCCAGAAACGGTCGATTCCGTTGCCGTTGTTGTAAGCCTCCTCATCCCCAATCTTGGCGTAGGTCTCTCGATATTCATCTTCCGGGTTGGTAGCGGTGATGAAGAAATGATCCGTAGGCGGGTTGAATTGATACGTGCCTGTGAAGGGCTGGGTGGCGGGCTTCTCCAAGGTGACTTCGGGAGCCGTTATCTTGTTGGCGTCGTTGACGATGACATCAGCGTCAACCGTGATATCGCCACAGGTGGCCTTCAGGTAACAGATGCCAGGCTTCAAACCGATGACCTGTACCTTCTCGCCGAAATGAACGGGGTCGAACTTGATGACTTCTTTCGATGAAACCTTGAAACTGATGTTGTTGCATTGGGCAAAGGGGCACCACATCATGGTGTCGCCCACCGAGATACGATATTCTTCATGATAGCTCTCCTGCGCCATAATGCCTAGGCATAGGAATGCGAAGAAAAGGGTAAAAATCGTCTTTTTCATCTTTGTGCTATTAATAATGCGCAAAGATAGCACTCTTTTTTTAATAAAAGCAACCAAAGTTGTTTTTCCTTATCGGTGTTTAGGCGAACATGCTCTGGATGACGCTTTGGTAACGTGTTCCAACCATCTGGCGACGGACTTTCAGGGTGGGTGTCAACAGCCGGTTGGCCGTGGACCATTCGTCGGCAATCAAAGTGTAGCGTTTGATCTTCTCAGTATCTCCGAAATAATCGTTGTATTTCTGAACCTCCTTGGCGATGCGTTCCTTGACGTCTTTCAGGTTGATGGCCTCGGCGGGCGAAGTGAACGTGAGCTGGTGTTTCTTGCACCATTCCTTGAGGAAGTTGAAGTCGGGGACGATGATGGCAGCAGCGAATTTCTGGCCTTCGCCGAAGACAACCACGTTTTCGAAGAACTCGCTCTCGGTGAACTTCTCCTCGATGATTTGAGGGTTGACGTATTTGCCCATGGAGGTCTTGAACAGGCTCTTCAACCTTCCGGTGATGAACACCTGGCCATATTCATTGATATAGCCGATGTCGCCGGTGTGAAGCCAGCCGTCAGCGTCGATGATCTCGTGAGTGAGTTCCTTGTTTTTGTAGTAACCCATCATTACGTTGTGGCCGCGGCAGCAAATCTCACCGTTGGCCTCCACCTTGATTTCCACGCCGGGGAGTGCAGGTCCTACGGTGCCCACCTCGCGGCCGTGTGGGTTGTTGTTACTCACCGCGATGACAGGTGAGGTTTCGGTCATGCCATAGCCTTCGTAAACAGGCATCTTGATGGCGGAGAAGAACGCTGCAATCTTGGGTGAGATACTGGCAGCGCCAGAGACCACGATGTCGAAATGCTCAGCACCCAGGTTGGCCCTGATGGTGGAATACACCAGCTTGTCAGCAATCTTCAGCTTGAAGTTATACCATGGTGAGCGTTTCTTCGGGTCGATCTTATACTCCTCGGCGAGATTCAGCGACCAGTTGAAGATCTTGCCTTTCAAGCCTTTCTGTTTCTGACCCGACTGTACAATCTTTTCGTACATCTTCTCCAACAGACGTGGCACTGCCGACATCATGGTGGGGTGGACCTCCTTCATGTCAGAGCCGATGGTGGCCAGGCTCTCTGCGTAATAGACTGACATTCCGAGGAATTGGTACAGATACACCAACATTCGTTCATAGGCATGACAAATTGGGAGGAAGCTGAAGGCGACTTTCGACCATGGGGCCGGGGTGTGTTGCAGGTTGTATAGCTGATGCATGATGTTGCTATGGGAGAGCATCACGCCTTTAGGGGTTCCCGTGGTACCCGAAGTGTATAGGATGGTGGCGCAGTCCTCGGGACGTACGGCCTCCATGCGCTTGCGGAGTTCCTCTTCGTGGGGATGTTGCTCGCCCATCTCGATCAGTTGTGCGAAGTATGGATATTTCTCTCTGTTTTGGAAGGTGTAGAGATATTCCAGTTTGGGAATCTCATTGCGCACTTCCTCGACCTTATTCATGACGACCACGCCCTCCAGCACCACCATTCTCGCATCGCTGTTGTCGAGGATGTAACGGTAGTCTTCCTTGCTGATGGTGGGATAGATGGGGACGGTGACGGCCCCGACCATCATGATGGCCATGTCGAGGATGTTCCACTCTGGGCGGTTGCCGCTAATCAATGCCACTTTGTCGCCAGGAGCGATGCCTAACTCAATCATGGCGTAGCTTGCCTTCGTGGTCAGTTCTTTGTATTCTGCTGGGCTGTATTTTCTCCATGACCCATTTTCTTTTCGCGCTAAAGCCACGTCCTGTTTGGGCCATTTCTCTTGATACACTGAAAGGATGTCAAAAATTCTCGTTTCCTTGCACATGTTGTTTTTATTTTTGTTTTCGAGTTGCAAAGAAACAACGTGTATTTCAATTATTCTGAAAATAGTTATCTTCGTTTATGCAATGTGACGAAAATGCGTACTTTTGGGATGAATATGGCTATTTTTGGGATGAATTTCGAGCGTTTTGGGATGAATTTGTAAAGTTTTGGGATGGAAATAGGATAAGAGTGTGACGATAATGCCGTGTTTTATTTCCCCAAAAAAGAAAAAGTCCACAAGAACTTGTGGACTTTTTCATGGTTGTTATCGCCAAAGATGGTGTATGCCGTCTTTGGGGTTGAGCATTATTCTTTTGCCAGGAAAGGATAACCGTAAGCGGCAGCGGGAACGAAGGTGTTCTTGATGGCGCGAGGGCTGGTCCAGCGGATGAGGTTCCACAGACCACCGGCTTTGTCGTTGGTTCCTGATGCACGGGCACCACCGAAAGGCTGCATGCCGACCACGGCTCCCGTGGGCTTGTCGTTTACGTAGTAGTTGCCGGCGGCATGGCGCAGCTTGTCGTTGGCGATCTTCTGGGCCTTCAGGCAGTTGCCGAAGAAGGCACCGGTGAGTGCGTATGGCGAGCTTTGGTCGCACACGTCGAGCATCTCCTCGAACTTGTTGTCGTCATAGACGTAGATGGTGATGATAGGTCCGAAGATTTCTTCCACCATGCTCTCATAGTTCGGCACCTTGGCGAGGATGACAGTGGGTTCCACGAAGTAGCCGACGCTCTTGTCACAGTTGCCTCCGAAGACGATCTCAGCGTCCTTGCTGGCCTTGGCGCGGTCGATGTAGCCCTTGCAATTGTCAAATGATGCTTCGTCGATGACTGCGTTGACGTAGTTGCTGAAGTCTTTCACGTCACCCATCTTAATGGTGCTCATCATGTCGCCCACGCGGTTCTTCACGTCGTTCCACATTGAAGCAGGGATATAAGCACGTGAAGCGGCAGAGCACTTCTGGCCTTGGTATTCGAAGGCGCCACGCACGATGGCCACGGCCACCTCTTGCGGGTCAGCGCTGTGGTGGACGAAGATGAAGTCCTTGCCACCGGTCTCACCTACGAGGCGAGGATAGGCCTTGTACATGTCGAGGTTCTGGCCCGTGGTCTTCCACAAGCTCTTGAAGGTGCCGGTGCTACCAGTGAAGTGGATGGCGTTGAAGTTCTTGTCCTTCAGAGCCACGCCGCTGATCACGCTACCCTTGCCAGGCAGGAAGTTGACGACACCATTCGGGAGGCCGGCTTCCATGAAGATGCGCATGTCGGTGTAGTTCGACAGCAAGGCGGTCGTTGAGGGTTTCCAGATGGTGGTGTTACCCATCAAAGCGGGAGTCATGTTCAGATTGGAAGCGATGGAGGTGAAGTTGAAAGGCGTGATGGCGAACACGAAGCCTTCCAAAGGACGGTATTCTACGCGGTTCAGCTGATCGTTGGCCGAAGCAGGTTGTTCAGCGTAGAGCTTGCTGGCGTAGTGGTTGTTGTAGCGGAAGAAGTCGATGGTCTCGCAAGCACTATCGATCTCAGCCTGGAAGCAGTTCTTCGACTGGCCGAGCATGGTGGCGGCGTTGATGCGGGCGCGGTATTTGGTGGCCAGCATTTCGGCGATGCGGGCCATGATGGCGGCACGCTCGTCCCAAGGGGTGTTTTCCCAGTCGTGCTTGGCGGCTTGCGCAGCGTCAATGGCCATGCGGACTTCCTTTTCGCCTACCTTATGGTAGCGAGCGATGACGTGCTTGTGGTCGTGAGGCATCACCACCTCGCCCATGTCACCCGTACGGACTTCCTGGCCGTTGATGATGGCGGGGATTTCAACGATTTCGTTGGATTGTCTTTCGAGTTCCTTTTGAAGTTCAATTCTCTCCGGACTGCCTGGCTTGTAGGATTTCACAGGCTCGTTGTCCGGCTTCGCAAAAGTAATCAGTGCGTTGTTCATTATATGTGATTTAAAGATTTAAAGATTTAAAATTAAAAGATTTTCCTTTTGAGAAGGAGGGTTTAAAAAAAGCACCGCAAAGGTAAGCATTTGGTTTTGAATTTTCAAGAAATTCTTTTAATCACCTTTAACCAATGGGTGTGCTCGTTTCGTTCCCTGTTGAAGATACCCGTTTGGTCAAGGTAGTCAATGCGGACCTTGCCCGAGGCATGGATGATGTTCTCCGCGTCAATCATCATGCCCACATGAACGATCTTGCCTTCTTCATCACCAAAGAAAGCCAAGTCTCCTGGTTGGATCTCGGTTAAAAAGTAAACCAAATCTCCTTCTTTGACCTGTTGGGAAGCGTCGCGTGGAAGTAACTTGCCGGCAGCACGGGCACAGAGCTGAACGAACCCCGAGCAGTCAATGCCGAACAGGCTTCTTCCTCCCCAAAGATAAGGCGATCCCAAAAAACGTTTTGCGAAGTCAATCATCGCTGTAGGCGAGAATTCGTCTGGGAAGGGCGTCGTGTAGTCGTTGGGCTCATATAGGATGGTGCCCATGCTGAGATGTGTCCCTTGATGGTTAAACACAGGCCTGTTGATGATGTGCCATGGCTTTGCCTTAAACGTCAGGTACTCTTGATCGCTGATGGGATGATGCTGTATGCCTTGGATCCAACCCTCGTAATGGTCGATTTCCGTGCGGATAAGCGTCCACTGTGGGATCTCGTCCAACACCTCATAAAGCTCGTTGAAGAGCAGTTGGCTCGTCATCTCGCTGGTGTGGCTGCCTCCTTTTCGGATGGGGATGACGGGTAAGTCGCAGATTCCAAATGACATGATTCGATCGGTTTGATTGGAGTGGCTAAATTATCGAAATAGTTTGGAATTTGGGCCTTTTTTGCTGGTGAAATCGTCTTTTTTTTTAATTTAGCCTACTGAAATTGTATTCGTTATTCATTAAAGTTATTGATAATGAGTAAGATAAAGGATTTTTTCAATCTTATACGACACCGTTATTATGAAGTTGCCAAGGTCGTAATGTTCCTTTTGGCCATCATTGTCATCTACTGGCAGATGCCTCGAGTGGTCAAGTTCCAATACGAGTTCCAATTGTTCAAGCCTTGGCAGCATGAGAGTCTATATGCGCCTTTCGACTTTCCTGTTTATAAAGATGCAGAGATGCTGAAAGTGGAGAACGAGGAAGTGCTGAAGTCGGTGAAGCCAATCTTTCAGTTTGATGACATCGCTACCCAAGAGTCAAGAAATCAACTGGAAGCAGCATTTGACAACCAGACCTCCATGACGGGCGCGAGTGCTGAACTCAACAAGTCCACCTTATTGGAACTCTTTGACCAGATTGAGGATCGCGGCGTCGTAGCCTACGACAAGGCTTTGGATGACTTGAGTCCCGATTCGCCCGTGCGGCTTGTCAGGAACAAAACGGCAACCACGGTCACTTATGGTTCTTTGTTTACCTTGACAACAGCTCGAGAGGCTGTTGAACAGTGGGAGAGCGAATCGCATCCTGGTGTCAATAAAAAGCTTATTTCTAGCTTGCTTTACAATGCTTTGCGCCAAAATGTGGAATATGACGCTGTCATGACTCGCAAAGAGCGAGACAAGGCCCTGTCGAAAGTCTCGCTGACCTATGGCATGGTTCAAAAAGATGAGTTGATCATCTCTGAAGGTGAGATTGTGGATGACCATGCCTTTGCTGTCTTGAGCTCTCTCCAAAGGGAATATGCCACGGGTTCGTTTTCTCGAAACGAATCTATATGGTTGGAGATCAGTCAGTTTTTCTTGGTCGCGTTGTTGTTGATCATGATCCTTCTCTATTTACGTGCCTTGCATCACAACGATGTTTATCTTGAGCTGAACAAAATCAACTTGATCTTGTTGTTGATGGTGATCATGATCATCCCATCGTACTGGATCATGAAACTGCACCCTTCTTTCATCATGTTAATGCCTGTGGTAATGCTAACCATGATCATGATTACGTTTTTCAGTGCTGGACTGGCGTTCACCATTCAGGTGGTTACTGTGCTGTTGATTTCCATGGCGGTTCCCAATCCTTTCCAATACATCTTCATGCATCTGGTAGCCAGCATGGTCGTCATCTTCATCTTGTCGAAACACAAGATGCGTCGCCACTATTTCTATAGTTCATTGCTGTTGTTTGTGGTGTATTTCTTGGTCTATGTAGCCTTCACGCTTCTATCTTCCACCACGATTGACTGGTCGGTGGTGGGTATGTTGGGCTTGAACACCTTGTTCACGATGCTTTCGTTGCCGCTCATCTTCTTGTTCGAGAAGATGTTCCGTCTCACCACTTCGTTGACCTTGATGGAGTTGAACAATACCAACACGCCGTTATTGAGACGGTTGGCTACCACTGCGCCGGGGACTTTCCAACACAGCATTCAGGTGGCTAATCTCTGCGATGAGGTCCTTTATGAGATAGGTGGCGATTCCCTGTTGGCTCGTACGGGGGCTTTGTACCATGATGTTGGAAAAATACAGAATCCCATGTATTTCACTGAGAACCAGCATGGTGGTTATAACTCGCACAACGATATCTCCAATGTCGAGAGTGCCCAGATCATCATTTCGCACGTCCTCGATGGCATCGAGCTGGCCAAGAAAGAACGCCTGCCGGAGCAGGTCATCGACTTCATCCGTACGCATCATGGCACGCGACGTACCGAATATTTCTATATCATGGAGAAACGTCAGCATCCTGACGAGGAGGTTGATCCTGCCGACTTCACCTACCATGGCCCCATCCCGTTCTCGCGAGAGACGGCGGTGCTCATGATCTGTGACTCGGTGGAAGCCGCCTCCAGAAGTATTAAAGAGCCCGATGAGAACAACATCAGCAACCTGGTTGACAACATCATCCAGAAGCAGATGGACGATGGACAGTTCCTCAATGTCGATCTCACCATGCGTGACTTCACCACAATCAAGAAAGTGCTAAAGAAAAAGCTTATGAGCATCTATCATGTTCGGATTGCCTATCCGGAGAGGTGAGAGGTGAGAGGTTCAGTGTCTCGCTAGGAAGGTTGCCGATTGTGGTCCTTCGTTGAAGATGAGGTCCAAGATGCTCAAGTCGGGGGCGAAGGGATACTTTGCACTGAAGACTTGGTAGTATTCGGGGAATAGTTCGGGATGTGGAATCGTTTTTGGGTTGAAGGCCTCCCGGAGGTCGTTGTCTGGATTCCGAAGGTAGTCGTCGGTATGGATGATTTCCTTTTTTATCTTCAATATTTTGAGAATAGCTTCCAAAGCGTTGTCGTTCAAATCGATAAGCCGTTCAAAACGCTCTTCGAAGATAGGTTTCAGGAAAGGATAATAATGGTCGAAATACGGAGATGCCTTGTAGGCTGACTCCAGACAGCGGCGGTGGATTTGTTGCCAATGCTCCTTGTAACTGATGATGACATCTTTGGTCATGGTGTGGTTGCCGTTGACTTTGATGACGGGCACGCTCAGGCTCTCCACGCCGTTGGCGGTCATCACGCGGCAGCGATTGCGGTAGGTTTGCTTGTGATAGGTTTCCCAAACCTCAATCACAGGCGACGAATCTTCGATATATCGCGCCAAGTAGCTAATGCAAGGGAAATATGCGGTGCAAAAAACAGTCAAGCCTTAATCTTTTTATTTAGTTCCTCTTCAATGAGCCCCCTGAACTCTGCTTCCGTCGGGGTTCCGTTGTATCTTTTGAAAATGCCGTCGGTGGAGAAAATGAAAAACACAGGAAGGCCTTTTACCTGAAAGAAATTGGCCAAGGGTTTCTCCTTGTCAACATCGACTGTGTAAACGGTGATCCTGCCCTCGTATTCATTGGCCATCATTTCCATCAGGGGAAGCAGCTTTCGGCAGGGTCCGCACCAGTTGGCGAAGAAGTCAACAATGATGGGCGTGCTTCCCTTGAAGACGTATTCCTCTGGATGGGTTTCGAAGTCCCAGATGTTCTCGATGAAGCCTTGATAGGAGAGGGGTTGGGTCTTTTCTTCAGGGCCACAGGCGACCATTCCAGCCATTAATAGCAGCATGAAAACCAGCACTTTTTTCATCACCGAAAGATGTTACTTGACAAGGTGTTTGCCAATGATGTCCCTGAACTGTTCTTCATTCAAGGCGCCCACTTGCATCATCGGTTGCCCTTTTACGGGGATGAACAATAGCGTAGGGATGCTTCTCACCTGAAATGCTGAAGCCAAATCGCGTTCCTGATCCACGTTGATTTTGTATATGAGCAACTTGCCGTCAAATTCGTTAGCAAGTTTCTCCAGCACAGGGGCTGTTTTACGGCAGGGTCCGCACCAATCGGCGTAAAAGTCAACGATGGCAGCTGTCTTGCCTTTATAGACAAAGGTTTCCGGGTTTTTCTCAAAGTCCCAGATTTTCTTCAAAAATTCTTTATAGGTGATGTGTTTCACCTTGGAAGCTTTCGTCTTGTCTTGGGCTGTAGCACCTAGGGTGACAGCGAGAAGAAGTGCGAAAAGAATGGTTTTTTTCATGTTTTTTTCCGCTTTTATGAAAGAAAGGGCAAAAATAATGAAATTATTTTTATCTTTGTGCTTTAAATCCAATTCTATGCTGTTAGTCAATATCAAAGAGCTTGTCGGCATTGAAGAAAAGGGCCTTTTGATGAAGAAAGGCGCTGAGATGTCGGAGACAGGTCGAATCAAAGACGCGTTTTTAATTACCCGTGGCAAGAAGATTCTCGATTATGGTCCTATGGACTCCGATGCATATCGGAAGTATCTAGCTGAAAATCATCGTGTTTATGATATGAAAGGTTGTGTTGTGATGCCAGCTTTCTGCGACTCACACACACATCTTGTTTATGCCAACTCTCGTGAGCTGGAGTTCGTTGACAAGATACGGGGTCTCAGCTATGAGGAGATTGCCAAGCGGGGAGGGGGCATCCTTAACTCCGCCAAAGCCACGGCTGCCGCCTCAGAAGATGAACTCTACGACATGGCAGAGAAACGCCTCGACGAGGTGATGAGGATGGGTACAGGTGCCATCGAGATCAAGAGCGGCTATGGCCTCTCTACCGAGAGTGAGCTGAAGCTGTTGCGCGTAATCCGCCGACTCAAGGAGACCTCGCCTCTCACCATCAAGTCAAACTTCCTTGGCGCCCATGGCATCCCCATGGAATACCGCGGGCATCAACAGGACTATGTGGACCTGGTCATCAACGAGATGATTCCCTTGGTGGCCGCTGAGGACTTGGCCGACTTCATCGACGTGTTCTGCGATCAAGGTTTCTTCACTTGCGATGACACGGAACGCATCCTGATGGCCGGCATCAAATACGGCATGAGGCCGAAGATCCATGCCAACGAGATGGCCATCTCTGGCGGCGTCCAGGTGGGTGTGAAATATGGTGCCATATCCGTCGATCATCTGGAACAAATCGGACAGGCTGAGATTGACTGCTTGAAGGACACCGAGACGATGCCTACGGTGTTGCCTGGCTGTGCCTTCTTCCTCAACCTGCCTTTGTCGCCCGCTCGTGAGATGATCCGTCAAGGCTTGCCTGTGGCAATGGCTTCCGACTTCAACCCGGGCACTTCGCCTTCGGGAAATATGCAACTCATCCTGTCCATGGCCTGCATCCGCTATCGGCTTACTCCCGAAGAGGCACTCAACGCCACGACACTCAACACGGCATACGCCATGGGTGTCAGCGACGAGTTGGGCAGCATCACCAAAGGCAAAATCGCTAACCTCATCGTCACCGAGCCGATGACTCAGCTGGAGTATATGCCTTATTTCTATGGCACCAACAAGGTCGCCAAAATGATCCTGAACGGTAAATTTGTATCATAAATAAAAACAGAATAAAATGAAAAGAAGACCATTATTAGTAGCGACATGCTTGCTGATGACCATGTTGCTGGGTTCCTGTTACGGGGACCTGTTCGACTTCAGTGAGTTGGAAGAGGTTCATGCTGAAGGACAGTGGAATCTGCCTATCGGAACCGTTGGGGTAGGGCTGGATAATCTCCTGGATCAATTGGCAGAAAACGACATGGTGACTTACGATGCTGAAGGCAATCTCCAGATTACCTATCATTACGTGATGGATACCGTGCTCATGGGAAGGGACTTCATGAGTGTCAATGACATGTCATACGATGTGGAATGGAGCGTTGAGAACCCCCACCCCGAGGTTCTTCCTGAGCCCATGAACGATGTGATTCACCTGGAACAAAACGTCGAACTCGATTCGGATGCTTTCCGCATCATGTCGGCCAAGATACGCTCGGGCAAGTTCTACTTCCTGATGAAGAGCACCCTCTCCACCATCCAGAAGATCGTCGTCAAGTCGCCCAGCATCACCAATGCCGACGGCACTCCTTTTGAACGTGAGGCGGTGCTTGATGGCGTGACCGAGGTGGACGTGGCTGGCGTACAACTTGACGCCGCTGAGCTCAACACGCTCAAGTTTATCTATGACATCTATTATGTGGCCTATGACTATACCGAGCCTTCTTTCCCATTTGAAGGAAATATTACAGTGAGCAATCTTTGTATCCAGGAACTGAGTGGCTATGTGAATAGCTATGGAACCACCTTCTCCATCGATAGTGCATTCAAGCTGCCAATTGAGAACGTCAATGGTGAGATTCAGTTTGTGGAAGCCCAGCTCTCTCTGTGGGACCGCAACTCTTTCAACGTGGAAGGAAGCTTGCGCATCGACACGGCAATGTTGCACGGCGGGCCCAACCCACCCACCCATATCTTTGAGAGCTATCCTGTGACCTTGGATGTCAACTACACCCCTGAATACAACCTGTTCTTCGATAGGGTGTTGAATCTTGGAATGAATACCGAGTTCGACTCCTTGTGTATCGCCGGTGAGGTGGTCTTTAACCCCAACGGCCTTGACTATCTGGTGACTCTCCAGGACACCTCTACCATCGGCATCAGAGCAGATATCGTCCTGCCGTTGAAGTTCAACATTCCGAATGTGACTTACACGGACACCATCGACATGAACGTCTCCGAAATCGAAGCTCCTGAGATGATCCAGCACGTGTTGCTCTACGTTGACTTTGTGTCGGAGTTGCCGTTCAACATCTCCGCTCAGCTGTTCACCATCGATCCGGAGACACATCTGATTTCTGACTCTTTGTTTACTGATTACCAAAATATTGAAGGGTCGTTCAATGGGCGTCCTGTCAAAACCGAGAAAACCGTCATGGTAACTCATGACTTGTTGTCGCATGTGATGCAATCCGATAAGCTGTACCTTAAACTGGGCGTGGATACCGATGGCAATGACGTCCAATTGAACTTGGAAGACAAGCTGAAGGTGACGCTCAAAGCGGATGTCCTTTATGATGGCAATGTCAATGACCTTGGTTTATAACGAAAAGGAAGAGAGATGAGAAAAGTAAGAATGATGCTCCTGGCACTTTTGCTGGGATTGGGCACCATGGCATCGGCTCAGATGATCTCGCCCGTTGACTTTATGCGAAACAACCCTCGTAACGTGTTCGCGAATCCTGCCTTTTTTACGGCCGACTATGGTTACTTCGACATGGCTTTGGGCGGCATTAACATTGGCGTTCAGAACATCGGGTTAAAATACAGGAAGTTCTTCAAGCTGAACAATAAGTTGCATCCTGTGGTCCTTGATCTCAACGAAGGTGTGGCCAGCATGCGCAGAAACAACTACCTCAACACGAATGTGGCGTTTGATATCTTCAATTGCGGTCGCGCTACCAAACACGGCTATTTCACCTATAGCCATCGCTTCCGTGAGATGGAGACCTTCCGTTACAATCGCGAGTTCTTCGAGCTGGCGGTCAACGGCAATGCCTCGTTCATGGGAGAAGACCATCCGGCAAGAGCCAACTATGGTGTGGCTGCCAGAGGCTATCAAGAATTCAACTTCGGGTATCAGATGAGTCTTACCGAAAAACTCAACATTGGCGCTCGCTTCAAGTTCTTAATGGGCTATGCCGATGCCAAATCGAAAGCCATGAACTTCAAGTTGGTGACAGATCCCGATACCTATGCCTTGAGCGCCTCGGGTGCCATCGATGTGCGGGCCACCATCCCTTACCAACTCTCGATGCATAATGGTGATGTTGACATCGTTGACAGCCGTTTCAATATCGCCAACTTGTTCAAGAACTATGGCGGAGGCATCGACCTTGGTGCGGAGTACAAGATCAACGACCAGATTGGTGTTGCCGCCGCTGTCAACGACCTGGGATTCATCCGTTGGAACAACTTCAGTGTCCGGTTCGTCGGCCAGGTGAACGATGCTGGTGACATGTTCGACGAGGGCTCGTTTGTGTTCCAAGGACTGACCACGGAGCAGGTGCAGGGCTTCATTGATGATCCGCATTATTTCAGCAAGTTGATGGATACGATTGTCCACTACTTCGACCTTAGTTCTGAGGCCTTGACCGGTTACACTTCTGGCTTGAACACGACGATGATGGTGCGTGGCTACTATGACTTGACGCCTGAACACCGTTTCTCAGCCCAGCTGACGGGTTACTGCAGTGGCATCGGCCTGCGTCCTGCTTTGACATTGGCCTATACCGGGTCGTTCCAAGACAAATATGATGTGGTGGCGACCTATACGATGATGCCAGGAAACATGCTTAACTTGGGCGTGGGGTTGAGTGCGAATCTCGGTGGTTCTTTGTTCTATATCGCCACAAACAACGTGTTCGGATTCATCAATCCGGCAAACACCTCCAGCCTTCACATCCAGTTCGGCCTCTCGTTCACGTCCGACTGGAAGGAGAAGAGGGAAGACAAGATTGTGATTCGCGAGAAACAACTTGAAGAGGAACAAGAAGAACAAGAGGAACAATATTAATAAGGTGAGGGAAACCTTGTCTTGAATGAAAACTGTACGGCTTGCTTTTTTCATAAGGAAAAAGCCGTACCTTTGCAGTCGCTTAAAATCTAACAAAATAAATATGAGACAACTCATCGAATGCGTGCCGAATATCAGCGAAGGCCGCGACAAAAACATCATAGATCAAGTTACCGCTGAAATTGAGAAAGTAGAAGGCGTCAAGTTGCTTGACGTTGATCCAGGAATGACTACCAACCGTACCGTCATCACCTTTGTGGGTGAGCCGGAACCAGTTTGCGAAGCTGCCTATCGCGTAGTGAAGAAAGCCGCTGAGCTCATCGATATGAGCCAACACCACGGTGCCCACCCGCGTCAAGGTGCCACCGACGTGTGCCCTCTCATCCCTGTGAGCAACATCACGATGGAAGAGGTCGTCGGTTATGCCCACAAGCTGGGCGAGCGTCTCGGCAACGAGCTCAACATCCCGATCTATTGCTATGAGGACGCCGCTTTCCGTCCGGAACGCCGCAACCTCGCCTATTGCCGTACGGGTGAATACGAGTCGTTGGCCTCGCGCCTCGGTTCGGAACAGTGGAAACCCGACTTCGGTCCCAACGAATGGAACGAACATGTGGCCCATACCGGTGCTACCCAAGTGGGAGCCCGCGATTTCCTGGTGGCCATCAACTATAACCTCAACACCACTTCTACTCGCCGCGCCAATGCCATCGCTTTCGACGTGCGTGAGAAGGGTCGCCCGCAACGTGAGGGTGGCAAGGTGACTGGCAAGCCGATGAAAGACGAGAACGGCAAGACCATCATGATCCCTGGAACGCTCAAATGCACCAAAGCCATCGGCTGGTTTATCGAGGACTATGGCATCGCCCAGGTGTCGATGAACATCACCAACATCAGCGTTTCTCCCGTACACGTCTGCTTCGAAGAGGTCTGTGCTAAAGCCGCTGCCCGTGGCGTGCGTGTCACTGGCTGCGAGATCGTCGGCCTTATTCCTAAGAAGGTGTTGATGGATGCTGGTCGTTTCTACCTGGCTAAGCAACAGCGTAGTCTCGGCGTGAGTGAGGAAGAAATCATGAAGATCGCCATCAAGTCGATGGGCCTCGACGACCTGAAGCCGTTCAACCCGAAGGAGAAGGTCATCGAATACCTCATCGAAGACCATACCCAGAAGAAACTTGTTGACATGACCTGCACGGGCTTCGCCAACGAGACTGCCAGCGAGAGTCCAGCACCTGGTGGTGGCTCCATCTCAGCCTATATGGGTGCCCTCGGCGCTTCTTTGGCTACCATGGTTGCCAACCTCTCGTCACATAAGCCGGGTTGGGACGAGCGCTGGGAAGAGTTCTCCAACTGGGCCGTCAAGGGCCAGGCCATCAAAGACGAACTCCTCGAGTTGGTCGATGAGGACACCAACGCCTTCAACACCATCATGGCGGCCTTTGGCCTGCCTAAGAAGACCGATGAAGAGAAGGCCGCCCGTAGTCAGGCTATCCAAGACGCCACCAAGTATGCCACCGAGGTGCCTTTCCATACCATGAAGGCTGCCTTCAAGGCATTCGAGGTCGTCCGTGCCATGGCCGAGACTGGCAATCCTAACTCCGTCACCGATGCTGGCGTGGGAGCTCTGTGTGCCCGCTCAGCAGTCATGGGAGCTCATCTGAATGTCAAGATCAACGCTGCTTCGTTGAAAGATGAAGTCTTCAAAGCTCAGATCCTCAAGGAAGCTGCCGACATCGAAGCCGCCGCTCTCAAAGAAGAGGCCGAGATCTTGGAGATTGTGAACAAAGTGATCAATGGGTGAGGTGAAAGGTGAGAGGTGAAAGATGCTTCTTACTCCTTACTTCTTACTTCTTTCTTCTTTTTAAAAAATTTTCTCCTCAATTCACTTGTCAATTCAAAAAAATGTTCTAATTTTGCAGTCCGAATTTGAAAAGGAAGTAAAGCAATGTCAAAGAAACAGAAAGACGCACGTATCAAGGTTATCCTCGAGTGCACGGAACATAAGGCCAGCGGCATGCCTGGTACCTCCAGGTACTTTACCTACAAGAACAAGAAGAATACGCCTGACCGTTTGGAATTAATGAAGTATAACCCTATTTTGAAAAAAATGACCCTCCACAAGGAGATCAAATAATTAAGAGTTATGGCAAAGAAAGTAGTTGCAACCCTGCGTACGCTGGGTAAGGAATACAGCAAGGTCATCAGAATGAAACGTTCTGAGAAGACTGGCGCCTATTATTTTGAAGAGACCATCGTTCCTGTTGACAAAGTTCAGGAATTCCTCGCCAAAAGATAAGTCGCATATTTTTCATATCAACAATAGCTTTTCCATGACCTAGTGGGAGAGCTATTTTTTCGTGTAAAGAAGTGTAGTTATGGGACTGTTTTCATTTTTAACAAAAAAGAAAGAACAAAAAGAAGACCTGGACAAAGGCTTGGAGAAGACCAAGACCAGCGTCTTCAGCCGAATCTCTCACGCCATCGCCGGAAAGTCGAAAGTCGATGACGAGGTGCTCGACAACCTTGAGGAGATCCTGATTACCTCCGACGTCGGTGTGGAGACCACCTTGAAAATCATCGACCGAATTGAGAAACGTGTGGCACGCGACAAATACGTGGGCACTGCCGAGTTGAATACCATCCTCAAGGAGGAGATCATGGCCTTGCTCCAAGAGAACGAGTCGGGCGATGGTACCACCTTCGACATTCAAGGCAAGAAACCTTACGTCATCATGGTCGTTGGCGTCAATGGCGTGGGCAAGACCACGACCATCGGCAAGTTAGCCCATAACTTCAAGAAGGCAGGGAAGAAGGTGATGCTTGGCGCCTCCGACACCTTCCGCGCCGCCGCCGTCGATCAACTCAAGATCTGGGCTGAGCGCGTCGATGTGCCCATCGTTCAGCAAGGCATGGGTGCCGACCCTGCGTCCGTGGCCTTCGATACGGTGAAATCTGCCGTAGCACAGGATGCCGACGTGGTCCTTATCGACACCGCCGGTCGTCTTCACAACAAAGTCAACTTGATGCGTGAGCTTACCAAAATTAAACAGGTGATGCAGAAGGTGATTCCTGATGCACCTCACGAGGTGCTGCTGGTGCTCGATGCCTCTACGGGACAAAACGCCATCGAACAAGCCAAGCAGTTCACCGCTGCTACCGAGGTCAACGCCTTGGCCCTCACCAAACTCGACGGTACCGCCAAAGGCGGCGTGGTCATCGGCATCTCCGACCAGTTCAAGATTCCGGTCAAGTACATCGGCGTCGGCGAAGGCATCGATCACCTCCAGGTGTTCGATAGAAAGGCGTTTGTGGATTCACTGTTTGAGTCCTAAGGCTGCGCAGCATGAAACGCCCCGCCCTCAACATCATCACCCTCGGCTGCTCCAAAAACAAAGTCGATTCGGAGCACCTGGCTGCCTTGCTGCAACATCGCTACCTCATCCGACACGACTCTGACCGTAAGTCGGAGGTCGTCATCATCAACACTTGCGGCTTCATCGGTGACGCGCAAGAAGAATCTGTTGACACTATCCTCGAATATGCCGAGCTTCGCAAACAAGGCAAAATCGAGAAACTTTATGTCACGGGATGCCTCTCGCAGCGTTTCAAGAAGGAACTCCAAGAGGAGATTCACGAAGTGGATGGATTTTACGGCGTGGAGAGCGTCAATCTCATCGCCGCTGACATCTTGAAAGAGACTCCGACAGTCGATTATTGCAGCCAACGCGTACTCTCTACACCTCATCATTACGCCTACCTGAAGATTTCTGAAGGCTGTAACCGTCGTTGTGCCTTCTGTGCCATTCCGCTCATCCGCGGCAGCCATGTGTCCGTCCCAATGGACCATCTGATTGAAGAGGCGAAACACCTGGCCAAGAAAGGTGTCAAGGAACTCATCCTCATCGCCCAGGACTTGACTTATTATGGTCACGACATTGACGGGAAATCGCATATCGTGGAGCTGGTGAAAGCCTTGGCTGACATCGATGGCTTCGAGTGGATTCGCCTGCACTATGGTTATCCTTTGGGTTTCCCCGATGAACTGCTCGACTTGATGCGCGAGCATCCGAAAATTTGTCATTATATCGACCTGCCGCTGCAACACATCAGTACTCATATCCTGAAAGATATGCGCCGTGGCGTGGACAAGGAGCAGACCATCGGCTTTGTCACCAATGTCAGGAAACATGTACCCGACATCGCTTTCCGTACCACTTTCATCGTGGGATTCCCCGGGGAAACCGAGGAGGACTTTGAAGAACTGTGCCAGTTCCTGAGAGACATGCGTTTCGAACGTGCCGGCGTGTTTGCCTTCTCCCCTGAGGAAGGGACTCCCGCCTATGACATGGTTGACGATGTGCCCGATGAGGTGAAACAGGAACGCGTTGATAGGCTCATGGCTATTCAGCAAGATATCTCTCTAGAGATCAATGGACAACGTGTCGGTAGGGTGGAGAAGGTGTTGGTTGACCGCCTTGAAGGTGACTATTATGTGGGACGTTCCCAGTATGACTCACCCGAGGTGGACGACGAGATTCTGATTGTAGCAGACAAAGAGCTCCAAATTGGTCATTTCTATCAAGTGAAGATTACTCAAGCGGATTATTTTGATTGTTATGCAGAGGTGCTCGACTGACTTGGTACGTTTATTGTTGTTTTATTCTCTTTTGGGCAATACATACCAAAACGGACTATTTGTCGTTGTATGATATAAACTACTTGAGAAATGGGATTCTGGAACGGTTTTAAGGTTTTTTTTAAAGGAATATTGATGGGCGCTGTCAATGTGGTGCCGATATCCAGTGGCGCCATTGCCTTGGTTCTCGGCGTCTATGAGCGTTTTATCAATTCCATCAAATCGCTGAATCACAAGAATTTCAAGTATCTTTTCAAAGGAGAGGTTACCGAGTTCGGTCGGAGGACGGATTTCCGTTTCTTTGCCAACATTATGTTGGGTATCATCATAGGCATGGTCTTCACCGCCATCTTTTTGAAGAGTGCGATGAAATCGTATGAGGTCTATGTCTGGGCTTTCTTCATCGGCTTGATTATCGCTTCGGTCGTCAACGTGATGAAGGGCATTAGGAAGGTGACGGTCAAAAACATGATTATCCTGGTGATTGCCTTCGTGGTCTCTCTTCTGTTGTCCATACATCTTAATCCGGAGTCGAACAACAGTTTCTGGTATTTGGTGCTTTGTGGCATTGTCGGTGCCACGGGTATGGTGGTTCCAGGTATCTCTGGTTCGCATATGATGCTGTTGATGGGTAATTACGAGTTGATTGTCACTCAAGGCATTCCTGCATTGACGAAGATGTCAACTTTCATGGAGGGATTCCGAATCCTGTTCCCGTTCTTTTTGGGTGCCATCATCAGCTTGGTGCTGTTCTCCTATCTGCTTTCCTGGTTGATGAAAGACTTCCGCAACGAGACTTTGTCGGCTTTGTCGGGTTTCATGTTGGGGAGTCTTCCCGTGGTTTATCCGTGGAAGGAGCCGTCGGCGGATATGATGGAGTATGTGTTCCATCTTCCGGCCATTGATGGAGAGTTCTTCATCGCTCTGTTGATGGCTGTTATTGGTGCCGTGGCGGTATATATGCTCAATGTGATGGCTCGCCGCGAGGAGTTGCGGAAGGTGAAAGGTGAGCGGTTAAAAATGAGAATTGAGAGGTTAAAGATGCGTGGCAAGCATTAATCTTTCATGAAGATGCAGTTGGAGAGTTTTGCGTCACCCATGACGATGTCGTGGGCGAGAGCGTCGCAGGTGGGAGCTCCACACACTCCGCAGTCGCGTTGAGGCAGTTTAGCCCTTATTTCATTGATGCGTTTCATCTTCTCCAGGGCTTGGCTGATGTCTTCGTCGAGGACAAGCATGGAGCGAGGTTTGATTTCACTGACTTTGACGTTGCGGGTCAGGTAGTTGCGTTCGCTTTCCACCTCGCGGTCTTTTGACTGTTCGCCTTTGCGTTCGCGGTCGGCGATTTTGCGGGCGCGGGCAAAGATGCGTTCACACATGAGGAAGCGGTTGTCACAGGTGAGGATGCCTCCCGGACAGCTTTGGTCGCAGGCGCGCAGCTCCAGGAAATCGACATTCTCAATCTCGTCGTTCTCCACCTTTTCGAGGAACTCGATGACATTGTGGATCTCGTCGATGGAGTAGGAGTGCTTGGCATTGGAGAGACGGCGTTCGCCGTTGGTCAATGAGGTAAGCACGCCGTCGGAGGAGAGTTGTGAGACGGGCAGCTTCTGTTCCTTGAAGCCTTTGCCTTGTTCTTTGATGCGTTTGAACACGCGATTGTAGAGCGAGTCCATGTTGATGACGCCGTCAACGAACGAGTGGTCCTCGCCGACGGGGCTCTTGACAGCGGCGATTTTGGCGGCGCAAGGGGTGATGTAAAAGATGCCGATGTCTTCGGGATTCCAGTCCTCTTTCTCGAGCTTGCGACGGATGAACATGGCGGTCAGGTCGATAGGTGCCTTGATGGGCAGCAGGTTGTCCACCAGTCCGGGGAATTTCACCTGGATGAGTCTCACGATGGCGGGGCAGAAGGTGGAGATGAGGGGACGGATGTCGGGATGCTCGGCGGCATATTGGTTCTTGGCTTGGGTGTATATCGGCACCGTGGCTTCAGTCTCGATGACATGGGTGAAGCCGATCTCTTTCAGGATCTGGTAGATCCTGGAGACGGTGACGTCGTTTGGAAACTGTCCCATGAACACGGCTGGCACTAGGGCCACGCGGCAGGCATAGTTGAATATGGAGTCGAAGTCATCTTGTTGGATGTAGATGGCCTTGGTGGGGCATACCTTGAAGCAGTTGCCGCAGTCGGTGCAACGGTCGGGGTTGAGCACCGCCTTGCCGTTCTTGATGCGGAAGGCTTCGGTGGGGCAGACCCTCATGCAGTGCGAACAGCCGATGCACATCTCCTGGTCTAGTGTGAGTGCGTGGTAGAAAGGGACCTTTTCCATAGTTGTTCAGTTAACAGTTATCAGTTATTCAGTGGTTGGTTTTCAATTAAAAGAGCTGTTGCTTCCTATACGAAGCGTACTTCCATCTCAACGGTGGTGCCGACGCCGACGGTGGATTGCACGTCAAGTCGGTCAACGTTTTTCTGGATGTTGGGCAAGCCCATGCCAGCGCCGAAGCCCATGTTGCGCACCTCGGGCGAGGCGGTGGAGTTGCCTTCTTTCATGGCCCAATCGATGTCGGGGATGCCTGGACCGGTATCGACCACCTTGACGATGATCTTGTCGGGCTCGATGTCGGCATAGATGGTGCCTCCGTAGGCGTGAGCGATGGCGTTGACTTCAGCCTCATAGAGGGCCACCACCACTCGCTTTACGATCTGGGGGTTGATGTTGAGCTGCTTCAAGGTTTTCTTGATTGCGCTCGATGCGGCTCCGGCATTCACAAAGTCCGCTTCAAAAACTTGATATTCGAGATGCATGGCTTGTTGTTTTGGTTAGACTTAGAAAATGGGCAGCATGCCCCCTTTGAAGAGCAGTCCGCAGGCCTTGAACATGGAGAAGTCACTTTCCATGACTACCATGCCCTCGTCCTCAGCCTCTTCGATCATCTCTTCGGTGGCCTTCTTGCGGCGCACGAGGACGATGATGTCCAAGTTGCCCATCTCACAGGTGCGGATGGTTTGCATGTTGCACAATCCAGTGAGGATCACGGGGTTGTAGTCGCCCAAGGTGAGTACGTCGCTCATCAGGTCGGAGGCGAAGGCGGTTTCGTGCTCTTCGTTCAGTCGGTCGTGACCGCAGAGGACCTTGGCCTCCAGCAAATCGGCAATTTCTTTGAGTGTCATATTGTTCAGTTGTTCATTTAATCAGTTGATCAGTTGATCAGTTGTTCAGTTATTTAATCGTTGTAATGGATTTCTTTCAGGTTTTCTTGAATCATCTCTTTGAGGTATTTCATGACGTGGATGTCGGTCATGGGCATCCCGTCCAAGGCTTCTTTCACTTCATCGGTGTCGAAGACGAACTCGCCATCGTCGGTGATGTGGGTGTAGATGAAGTGGATGTCTTCATGGGCTGAGAAGAGCATCACCAAAGATCCGGCCAGGTCGCCCATCGGTGGACGGTCGATGTGGTCGTGCTGGAACCAGAAGTGGAGCACGGTGCCTTTGCCGACTTCGCTCTCGATGTTCATGCCGCCTCCCATGTTTTCGGTGTTCATCTTAATTAATGGCAGACCCAGTCCCACCTTTCGTGTGGTTCTGGAGGTCGTCCAGGGGTCGGTCACCTTGGCCAGGAACTCGGGGGTCATGCCTTTTCCATTGTCCTTGATGGTGAAGTCATAGACATTGTCTTTGAGGCTGTCCTTGATGGTGAGCTCCACCAGGGTCGAGTTGGCCGCAGTCGAGTTTTCCATCAGGTCATATACGTGCATTGCTAATTCTTTCATAAGCGTTTATCCATAAAGGAGTTGCAGTTTTTCTTTGGGTTCAGTGTCGATATAGCGTCCATCCTCTCCATGGAGGGTCTTGCGGAACTCATCGAAGGTCTTGTCGTACATGTGGAGTACGCAATGAACCTCGCCGATGATGTGCAGGAAGTGGGCGTCGCTGCTCTTGGTGAAGTTGAATTTCTTCAGGTAGGCGTATTTCTTCAAGAAGTCGGGTTTGGTGACATGTTTCGAGATCTCAAGGGCGTCGGCTTTGATGTCGGGTGGGACGAAGCCCAGTTGGCTCACCAAGCTGCTAGCGGGTTTGTTCACGTGAGCGGGGACGAAAAGACCACCAATCTCATGAACCACGTCGTAAAGCTCGTCGAGGTCGGCATCCAAGGCTGACCACAACAGCCATTCCTCTTCTCCTACGACTTCTTCGTCTTCATCTACGATGAGCTGATAACCGAACTTCTCTTCATCCAAAGGGATGTGGGGGAGATGCTCGTCGAGGAACTCCTGGAACTTGTCGAGCTGTTCGTCGGTCTCGAAGTAGGCGAGGGCATGAGCCTCCTCCTGGGTGGTGATCTCCACGCCGCCGATGACGAAGATACCTTGCTCGCGACCAATCTTCTGGGTCACTTTCACCTGCCGTGTCGTGTTATGGTCACAAATGGCGATGATGTCAAGGTGCAGCTTTTTGGCTTGCTCCACAATGGCTGACGGACTCATATAGAGGTCGCCACACGGCGAGAGCACCGTGTGCATGTGTAAATCGGCTCTATAGGAGTTTAGCTCCATTTATTCGTGAAGCAGGTTATACACTTTGCCAGCAATCTCGTAGGTGGGGAGGCTGGTTTGCAGAATAGGCAGGTCTTCCTCGTTGCTTTGCTCGATGGTCTCGTCGTTGGGCACGAGGTTCTTCACCAGGATGATGCAGGCCATCTCTTTGAGGGAGGCCACGGCCATCACGTTCTTGTGGGTCTGGAGGGTGATCCAGATGTTGCCTTCCATGGCGTTGCCCATCACATCGCTCAAGAGGTCGGAGATGTAGCAGCCATCAATCTCTCTGTCAAGGCCGTTCGCGCCCGATAAGACTTTAAGGTTGAGCTTTTCGACTAATTCTTTTACTTTCATTGTTTATCGTTTTAATTTTGTGTTTCGTTACTATTGGACTGCAAATTTATGAATTATTTTAGAAATTGCGAAAAACAAAAAAATAACGGCGCAGCATGAAGCGACACCGTTATTCAAAGCAATTATTCTATTCTAGATTGAAAAATACCGAAACACGGACTACAGTTTAATGTCGATGGGCTTAAGCATGTTCTCGGGACGGAGAATCTTGTCTAGCTGTTCCTTGGTGAGCAAGTTGTGCTCGAGGACCAGTTCATAGACGCCGCGACCGGTTTCGCTGGCTTCCTTGGCAATCTTGGTGGATTGCTTGTAGCCTATGATGGGGTTGAGCATGGTGACGATGCCGATGCTGCCTTCAACCAGTTTGCGGCAACGTTCTTCGTTGGCAACGATGCCATCGATGCAGTACTTGCGAAGGGTGTCAAGGCCGTTGGTGAGCAGATGGATGGATTCGAAAAGGCTGTAGGCGATGACGGGTTCCATCACGTTCAGTTCGAGCTGACCGTTGTCGGAGGCGAAGGTGATGGTCATGTCGTTGCCGATCACTTTATAGCACACTTGGTTCATCACTTCGGGGATGACTGGGTTGACCTTGCCGGGCATGATGGAAGAACCGGGCTGGCGTTCGGGCAGGTGGATCTCGTTGAAACCGCAGCGAGGGCCGGAACTCATCAGACGAAGGTCGTTGCACATCTTGTTGATCTTGATACAAAGGCGCTTCATGGCTGCGCTGTATTGGATCATGCAACTCGTTGCACTGGTGGCTTCGATGAGGTTGTCGGCCAAATGGATGCTCCATCCCGTAATCTCGCGCAAGGCTTTGATGCATGCCATGCTGTAGCCTGGCTTGGAGCAGATGCCCGTACCGATGGCCGTTGCTCCCATGTTGACGGTGAGGAATTCGCGGGCGGCGCTGTTCAAAGTGCGCAGTTCGCCACGAAGCGAAGCGGCAAAGCCACTGAATGTCTGTCCCAAAGTCATGGGGACGGCATCCTGCAATTGGGTGCGGCCCATTTTGATGACTTCGGCAAACTCTTTGGCTTTCTTCTCCAGGGCGTCGATCATTTGGGTCAGATGGGGGAGGAACTCCTCATGCTCAAGGAACATGGCCATGTGGATGGCGCAAGGATAAGCGTCGTTGGTGGATTGTGAGGCGTTCACCACATCGTTGGGCGAGCAGAACTCGTATTGTCCACGTTGGTAACCCATGATTTCAAGGGCGCGGTTGTCAATCACCTCATTGGCGCACATGTTGGTT
>JAEEON010000044.1 GCA_016284305.1 Bacteroidales bacterium | reverse complement strand
TATTACGTTAGAGCATATGCCAAGAATAGCGTTGGAACGGCCTATGGCTCTGAAGTGAGCTTCACCACGTTAACAGCACCAACAGCACCAACTGGAGCCATCGACGGCTTGTTCTCAGTGAGTGCAACCCAGCAGGTGTATTTTTCGCAGGGCAACTTGCAGTACAGAGCTTCAACCAACACCTGGCAATTTGCGGAGCACCAGTGGGACTATGTGGGCGAAGACAATTCGAACATCTCGCAAACGTATAGTGGCTGGATTGATTTGTTCGGTTGGGGTACTAGTGGATATAACCACGGTGCGGTCTGTTACCAACCTTGGAGTACGAGCACAACCTATAGCGACTATTATGCCTACGGCAGCTACACCTATAATTTATATGACCAGACAGGTCAAGCTGATTGGGGCTACAATGCCATCAGCAACGGAGGCAACACGACCCATACCTGGCGCACATTGACCCATGAAGAATGGATATATGTATTCCATACGCGCAATACCCCAAGCGGTATCCGTTACGCCAAGGCAAAGGTGAACAATAGAAATGGTGTTATTCTCTTGCCCGACGATTGGCAGAGTTCCTATTATTCATTGAGTACAGGTGCTGGTTTCTCCAGCAATATCATCACAGCCACTCAGTGGGCTACCCTTGAACAGTATGGTGCCGTTTTCCTGCCTGCCGCTGGCTACCGGAACGGGACTTCTGTCAGCGATGTGGGTAGTTACGGCCTCTACTGGTCAGCGTCCTACGACGATAGCGACGACGCGTGGCGCGTGCTCTTCAACGATTCGAACACCAACACTGCCTACTACAACAATCGCTACTACGGTCTATCGGTGCGTCTGGTCCTCTCGCCTCAGTAAGAGAGGTGAAAGGTGAAAATTGAAAGGTGAGAGGTGGCTTGGGCGGGTAAGTCATTGCGAGGAGCATAGCGACGAAGCAACCCAACCTGAACCGGTTCAAGCCTTTGATAGTTCTGGTTGGGTTGCTTCGCTTCGCTCGCAATGACGCGAAGCGGTGATTAGTTTGGCATATGACGCGAAGCGACAATTAATTTTCCTATGACCCAAAACAACGATGACAAAACCCTAATGTTTTAGAAAAAATTTCAATATTTTTGAATTAATTGAAATAATTTCCCTATCTTTGCTGCGAAAATAAAGTTTTAGCCGATGAAATCTAATTAACGGATTACAGTGATACTATAGTGGATTCTTCAAGGAGCAAATGTTCCATTAACCTTTCGAAAATGATTATCCCAATTTTAATGAAATACTAAGATGAATTCTAGAGAATTTGTAATAAAAGAGATAAACGTTTTAATTAAGCGTATTCCAATCATTAAGGTCCGATATGAGTTTGACCCTAAAGTCTTGACCCATATAATTGAAATTGTTCCTAAAGAGGTTTATCACTTTGACGAAGAGTACATTTCGTGGGAAAACAATGTGTATGAACGGTTTGACCACTTGTTTCCAAATGAAAGTATCTGTTTTGTTTCAGATGATTCGTTGGTTGGGGTGGAAAAACCAATTGTTGTCTTTAACTATAGTAAAGAAAAACAAGGGGTTGGTGTTTTGTCAGAGTTGTGATTATCATAATTTGATGGCCGCGAGCCTTCGGGTTGCGAGGAGCATAGCGACGAAGCAACCCAACCTGAATTGACAATGGACATAACCCGTTCAGGTTGGGTTGCTTCGCTTCGCTCGCAATGACGCAAAGCGACGATATGTTTTGTGCAGGCCGCGAAGCGACAATTGATTTTCCTAAGACCAAAAATAACGATGACAAACCCCAATGTTTTAGAAAAAATTTCAATATTTTTGTATTAATAGAAATAATTTCCCTATCTTTGCAGAAAAATTGAATCGATATGAAGTATTGTGATCCCCGTTACGATGTCACTTTTAAGAAGGTGTTTGCCCAGCACAAGGAGTTGATGCTGAGTTTTTTGAATGCGTTATTGCCACTTGAAGATGATGAGCTGATAGCAGATATCGAATATGTCAGTCCGGAACTCCTACCCATCAAGCAAGACTTGAACTACTCCATCGTCGATGTGCAATGCACCGACAAGGCTGGCCGCAAGTTCCTGGTGGAGATGCAGATGGTATGGAGCGAGGAGTTTAAATCGCGAGTTCTGTTCAACGCCTCGAAAGCCTATGTGACACAATTGGAGAGCGGAAACGACTACAACCTCCTACAACCAGTATATTCTCTCAACATCGTCAACGACATCTTCGAAACGGATCTGCCTACGGACGAGTACTACCATTATTACCAGCTTGTCCATGAACGTCATTCGGAGAAGGTCATCAAAGGACTGCACATCGCTTTCATCGAATTGCCGAAGTTCAAGCCGAAGAATTCGTCGGAAAAACGGATGCTCAACCTGTGGCTGCGTTTTTTGACGGAAATCAATGCGAAGACGAAAGAGGTCCCGAAGGAGATGCTCGCAGACCCGCTGATAAGCAAGGCGGTGAAGTTGATGGAGGTGGAGGGAATGAGCGAAACAGAGCGTTATGTGTATGAGAAGAACCTTGATGATGTTAGGGTGGAACGAGCGTTGATGCGCGAATCGAAGGAGAAAGGCCATGCCGAAGGAAAAGAAGAAGGCATCGAGATCGGAAGATCGGAGGGAATAGAAATTGGGAGAGCAGAAGGAATTGAAATCGGACGGACAGAAGGAATAGAAATTGGTAAAGTTGAAGGAAGGGCTGAAGGTATTGAAATTGGTAAAGTTAAAGGAAGAGCTGAAGGAAGAATCGAAGCCTTAAAGGAAACAGCTCGAAAAATGTTGTCTCAAGGAATGCCCATAAAGGTCGTCAGTGAACTGACGGGGCTTTCCAAAGAAGAATTGGATTTGCGTGATTAATATCTTAAAAACACGTATCTTTGCAGATTGTAATCATCTGCCCCCATGAGAAAAAGCCTTTTACTCTTGTTTCTCCTGCTGTCATCGGCTCTCTTGCTGAACGCACAAAAACTATCCGTCGAATCGTTTCGGGCGCTACCGAACGACATGAGCGCATCGAGCCTCGACGGAAAACGTATCGACCAAAACGGCGATGTCGCCGCCTTGATCAAAGTGGTGACTGCCCAACATGGATTCCTCTTCGAAGGCGGCTCCCTGGGCATCGTTGACACCAAACAGGAATATGGCGAAATCTGGGTGTGGGTGCCCCATGGACTCCGAAAGATCACCATCAAACACCAACAGCTGGGGGTGCTGAGGGACTATTATTTCCCCGTGGAGATCGAAGCTGAGCGTACCTACGAGATGGTGCTTTCAACAGGCACAGTGGAGACGGTGGTGAGACCCGCCGTGACACAACAATTCCTGGTTTTCAAAGTCACTCCAAAGAATGCCTTGGTGATGGTGAATGACATGCCATGGCCAGTGGATGAAGACGGAGTGGCCCAGAAACTGGTTGATTTTGGCAAATACACCTACCGTGTGGAATTGCTAGACTATCACACCAAAGCAGGAGTGGTGGAAGTCAAAGACGTCAAGAATAAGACGATGGTGGAAGTCACCCTTCATCCATCCTACGGCTACCTTAAGGTGGAAGGCGACAAAGCCATCCTGTCGCAATCCTCCGTGTTCATCGACAATGCCGCTTCCAAAAACGTGATCGACACCCCGATGAAGCTTTCAAGCGGAGAACACAAGGTGCGTATCGTCCATCCCATGTATAAACCGTACGAACGGACGGTCACAATCCCCGACGAGGAGACTTTCACACTCAATGTGAACATGATGGCAAACTACGCAACAGTGACGCTTCAAGTTGATGAGGATGCCGAGATCTATGTGAACGAGCAGTTCAAGGGAATCCGCCAATGGACGGGCGACCTGGAATCTGGCAATTACCTGATCGAATGCCGGAAGGAGAACCATAAAAGCTCTGTGGTGAGAAAGACCATCACGGAGAACATGACAGGGCAGACCATCGTTTTGGATCCACCGACCCCGATCACGGGAAGACTCGTGGTGTCGTCCACGCCATCGATAGCCAAGCTGTATGTGGATGGCAAAATGGTCGGGGAGACCCCGATGCAGCTCAACGACCTGCCCATAGGCAAACACGAGCTTCGCATTGAGAAGGAGGGATGGGTCCCGTTGACAAAAACCATCCTCATCGAGGAGGACAAGGCCTTGGTAGTGGAAGAGCGGTTGGAAACGGTTCTTGTTGATGTCGCGAAAACTGACGGTGAGGACGAAAAGGCAAATGACCATGAAGTGCCGATAGCTCCCGTTCTGGAACGAGGCGTTAATTATGCCACTTTGAATGTGGCGAGCAGTCTTGCCCCTCAGCCTTCGTTTGGTTTCACCTATGGTTCGGTGAACCGCATGGGCTGGTTCGTCACGGCGATGAGCAACTTCAATTTCAAGGCATTGAACTATGTTTCCAGTTGCGGTGCTGATGGCTTGGTTGACGGAGAGATGCCCGAATATACCGGTGCTACAAGCTCCTTGCGCTATTCCATCATGGCGGGCATGATGCAGAGATTGACTGGTCCCTTGTGCCTCAGCGTGGGTGTCGGCTATGGAGCCAGGGTGAAGTGCTGGTCCACAACAGACGGCTCGTTGGTAAAAGTTGAGGATGACAGCTACAGCGGAGTGGATGCCACGGTTGGACTTCAGCTCAATCTAAAAGGGCTTGTGTTGAGGCTCGATGCGGTCACTACCAACTTCAAGACCATAGAGGGTAAAATCGGAATCGGGTATTGTTGGAAAAAGAGATAAATCGGAATTGTCATGAGAAAGAGAGCATATATATTCATCATGTTAATGGGACTTGTAGCCTTGTTGGGTTGCAGGAAGGATCATGACGTGCCTCAGAGCAAGCCCCAGGTAAAGAACTGTACGGTGTCGGTAGCCAGTACATCTGCCGATTTTTTGTTTGATGTCGAGTTTGAGGGAAAGTTTGAAGCCGCGGTTGAGCTAAGTACTCGTCGGGATATGGGGGATCTGAGTAGCTATGAAGCCACAAAGAAGGAAGAAAGCTATACGGCTCATGCCGATAGTTTGTTGCCGGGGATGGTGTATTATTACCGCATCAAAGTGTCAAACAAGTTCCAGACCGAATTTACTGCCGTGGACTCGTTGCAGACGCTTCCTCCGTCATTGCCAACAGTTAAGACACTTGAGGTTACTGATGTAACGGACAATTCTGCAATTTGTGGAGGAGAGGTTGTAGTGGATGATGAATTTGAAGTGACTGAGCGAGGGGTTTGCTGGAGCACAAGTCACAATCCCACGACGAGTGACAGCCATGCGAGCAGTGGAACGGGAACGGGTAGCTTCACCGTGAACATGACGGGGTTGACGTCAGGCACAACGTATTACGTGAGAGCTTACGCAAAGAACAGCGCTGGCACTGCCTATGGTTCTGAAGTGAGTTTCACCACCTTGCAAAACGTGACGATTCCGACGGTGACCACTAGTGACGTAACTAACATCACGCAGACTACGGCCACAGGTGGAGGCAATGTAACCGCCACCGGCAACGCCGATGTGACAGAGCGGGGAATCTGTTGGAGCACGAGCCACAATCCCACGACGAGCAGCAGCCATGCGAGCAGCGGAACAGGAACGGGCAGTTACACTGTGAACATGACGGGCTTGACAGCCAACACTACCTATTACGTTAGAGCTTACGCGAAGAACAGTGCTGGCACAGCCTATGGCTCTGAAGTGAGTTTCACTACGCTAACACCACCAACAGCTCCAACTGGAGCCATCGCTGGATTGTTTTCGGTGAGTCCCTCGCTACAGGTTTGGTTTTCGCAGGGCAACTTGCAGTACAGAGCTTCAACCAAAACCTGGCAATTTGCGGAGCACCAGTGGGACTATGTTGGCGATGCCAACACGAACATCTCGCAAACGTATAGTGACTGGATTGATTTGTTCGGCTGGGGCACTAGTGGATATAACCACGGTGCGGTCTGTTACCAACCTTGGAGTACGAGCACAACCTCTAGCGACTATTATGCCTACGGCAGCTACACCTATAATTTATATGACCAGACAGGTCAAGCTGACTGGGGCTACAATGCTATCAGTAACGGAGGCAATACGACCCATACCTGGCGTACATTGACCCATGAAGAATGGAGATATGTGTTCAATACGCGCAATACATCAAGCGGTATCCGTTACGCCAAAGCAACAGTGAACAATGTCAATGGTGTTATTCTCTTGCCCGACGATTGGCAGAGTTCCTATTATTCATTGAGTAGCACGAATTCACTAGGTGCAAGTTACTCCAGCAATACCATCACTGCCACTCAGTGGGCTACCCTTGAACAGCACGGTGCAGTTTTCCTGCCTGCCGCGGGCTACCGTAACGGGACTTCTGTCTACAATGTGGGTAGCTTCGGCAACTACTGGTCGGCGTCCTGCAACAATAGCAGCAGCGCGTGGTACGTGTACTTCGGCAATTCGAGCCTCGGCACTAGCTACGGCTACAATCGCGGCTACGGTCAGTCGGTGCGTCTGGTCCTCTCGCCTCAGTAAGAGAGGTGAAAGGTGAGAATTTAGAATTTAGGATTTAGAATTTAGAGATAGCCAGATAGGGCTTAAAGCTCGGTAGCCCTTGGTCGGGTACGTCATTACCTCCCGTTCGGTCGGTGAGCCTTCGGGTTGCGAGGAGCGTAGCGACGAAGCAACCTAAACAAACTATTGCATCAAAGCGTCAATCTGGGGGAGGATCTCACCTGACTTGCCCTGGAGATAGATGTCGGAAATGTAATTCGTGTAGGTGGAAGGCTCCAAGTTGATCTCGATGATCTTGGCCCCGTGACGCTTGGCGATGCCAGGAATCATGTTGGCTGGACTCACCTGACCAGATGTGCCGATGATGACAAAGGCATCGCATTGCTCGGCAGCGTTGACAGAACCGTAATAGGCATCCTCAGGGATTCCCTCACCGAAGAAGATGAAGTCGGGCTTCAACAAACCTCCACACTTCTCACAATGAGGCGGACGCTCGGTGAGCTGCATCTCACGGGCAGGGAACTTGCTGCCGCATTTGGTACAGACGAAACGCGACATGTTGCCGTGGAATTCATAGACCTTCGTGTTGCCCGCCACCGTGTGAAGGTCGTCGATGTTCTGCGTGATGACGCAACTCAACCGACCTTCTTTCTCCCACTTGGCCAAGATCTCATGCCCGGGATTGGGCTTTACCTCTACGTTGTTGAAGTAGTTGTAAAACACCTCGCGGATGATGTTCCACGAGTCCTGCGTGTGACGGTAATAGTTCTCGATGTCAAGCGCGTTAGGATCGTATTTGTTCCAAATTCCCCCTTGCCCACGGAATGGGGGAATGCCGCTCTCGGCCGAAGTGCCGGCACCAGTGAAGCCGACGATGCGTTTTGCTTGTGAGAGGATGCGTGCCGCTTCCTTGATCTTTTCTTCCATTTCCATTAAAAGTAGTTATCGTCAGAGTTTAACGCCAAGTCGGCATCCAGGTTGTATGCCCTGAACTTTGCCTCATCAGCTTGAGTTATGTTGATATCAATTTCTTCTGCTGTACCATCACCCCAGTTGCCCTTCAACGTCGGCTCGGCCACCAACTCCTTGATCTGCTTGAGGTAGTCCTTCCGGTCGATGGTGTAAGCTCCCAGACTGACCAAATGGTTGGTCTCCTGCTGACAGTCGATGAGCTTGAAACCATGCTCTACCAAAAAACGATGGAGATAGTAAAAGGCCACCTTGGAGGCATCAGTCATACTATGGAACATCGACTCGCCACAAAAGAGCTTGCCAAGAGCAACCCCATAAAGCCCGCCCACAAGCTCACCCTCGCAGTAGGTCTCGAACGAATGCGCCAACCCCATGCGATGAAGCTGGACATAACCCTCAACCATGTCATCAGTGATCCACGTGCTTATCTGCCCATCGCGAGGCGTATTGGCACAATGCCGCATCACCCCCTCGAAATCAGTGTCAATACGGATCTCAAAACGCCCGGAATGTATGGTGTGCCTCAATGACTTCGAGACACGCATCTCACCGGGATTAATCACCAATCGGGGATCCAACGACCACCACAATATAGGCTCACCCTCACTGTACCATGGAAAGATGCCGTTGGCATAAGCCACGATGAGACGGTTCGGCGACAAATCACCACCAAACGCTAACAAACCCTGCCGGTTCGCCATGCTCGCCGGTGGGAAGCTGTAATCATCATCGTTCAACTGAAAGATTCGGTTCATAAGTATGCAAAGATAGGAATATTTTTCCAATTTGACCGATTTTTAACAATATTTATTCTATTTCCATTGTTTGTTTAAATAATATCACTATCTTTGTATCAAAAATAAAATCATGAAACTTGGTTTGCTTCTCTGGATGATGATGGGCAGCCTCTGTGTGAACGCCCCTGAAACACCTCCCGACTCGGTGCTGGTGGCCTTCTGGAACTTGGAGAACTTTTTCGACCCCTTTGTGGATTCCACCAGAACCTATAACGATTATACCGAGACGGGAGGACAGCATTGGACCTTGTCGCGATTCTACCGGAAACGCAACAACCTCTATAAAGCCATCCTGCGCTTCTCGCAACAACAACCTATCGGCATCATGGGCGTCTGCGAGGTGGAAAACGACTATGTGCTGAATGCCCTTTTCGCTCAAACTCCACTCAAGCGCTTCAACTACCGATGGGTGCATTACGAAGGTCCCGACCGAAGGGGCATCGACCCAGCCATCGTATATTCCAAAGACCGCTTCCAGCTGATCTACAGCGAAGCCATCCCGTATCGTAACCCAGAGGACTCGGCGATGATCTCGCGCGACATCCTCTACGCCAAGTTCTTCGACTACCGCAAGGATACCGTGCATTGCTTCGTCAACCACTGGCCTTCGAAATACCGGGGCGAACGGGAAACGGAAGAATCTCGCAACTGGGCAGCCAAACTACTCAGGCAGAAGATAGACTCCATCGTCAACGCAGCCGACAATCTGCCCAAAATCATCGTGATGGGCGACTTCAACGATACCCCCGATGCACCCTGTATCCACGAAATCCTTGGAGCACGACATCCATCGGAATGTGACGATGACGACCTGCTCGTCAACCTCTTTGCCAAACCTGAAGATTTGGGCTTCAAAGGGACCTTGAAATATCAGGAATCCTGGATGGTTATCGATCAGATTATCGTAACCAAATCATTGTTAAACAATGATATGCTACATTGTACTTCAAGTGATGCTCGAATAATCCATGAAGGCTTTTTGCTGGAGGAAGACAACACCTATCAAGGGCAAAAACTGAACCGCACTTACCTTGGTCCGAAGTATCATGGCGGGTTCAGTGATCATCTTCCAGTAATGCTTCTCTTGCGTTATTGACGCAAATACCTCTGAAGTCACAGATCTTGCAAGGCTTGCCCTCAGGGTCGCTGGTCTGTTGATAGGGGATGCTTTCGTCAACAAGCTCGGGGAGCAACTCGGAGAGAAGCTGGTCCATGGTCTCCATGAAGTGCCCGCTCAAATCAGGGTTGTCCACCTTGAGGTCAAAGACAATCTGATCGTACCGGAGTCCGAAAATAGAGGCGGTGACGGTGTCGGGGTCGGTCTCGGGATGTTGCTTGAGATAAAGGTATTTGTACATCATGAGTTGAAGAGCCTTCTCGGGGATGTCGTCAAGACATTCGACCTGTTTGGGGACTTTGACATAGTCGTTTTTGACCGTGCCGGTCTTGTAATCGATGATGCGGACCATGCCATTGCTCTGGTCGATACGGTCTGCGGTGCCTTTGAGATGAAATGTGTGCCCGTCGATGACGACATCGTGTTGCAGTTCATGTTCCACATGGGTGATGACCAGATCGTGATTCTTCACCCAGTCTTTCTCGAACTTCAGGTATTTCTTAAGCATGTCGTTGAGACCCATCTGATTGAGGTAGTTGAAACCCACGTTGGAAAGCCCTTGCTTGTAATGGCGTTTGATAGCCTGATCCAGCTTGGATTGCAAGGTCGGCTCAATCACTTTGGTGAGCCGATCGTAGTCGATCACGGTGTTGAGATGATCGGAGTACAGCTGTTGCAAGGTCTCATGGATGACAGTGCCAAGGTCGTTCTCTTGGGCCGATTCGTCGAGATGCTCGTCGGAGATCTTCATGATGTACCTGAGGAAGTACTTGAGAGAGCAGCTGATGTAGCTTGAGAGCGAGGTTGGCGCCAGGTCGCGGAGGTCGCTAGCGTGTTTCTGGGCCGTCAACAAGGAAGGACCCTCGTCGTTGTTTGCCCGGTTGATGAATGACTCATGAACGATGGTGATACCCGGGTTGCGCATGGCGAGCTCGTGTTGGAGCTGCATCAGGAAACGGCTGGGTTCACCGCCACTGTCGTTGCCGTTGCCATTGTAGATGAAATGCATCCTGTTGGCCCGCTGAAGCAGACGATAGAAGTGGTAGGCATAAACGGCTTGTTTCTCCTTGTAATCGGGAAGCCCGCATTCCTTGCGGATCAGGAAGGGGATGAAACTGTTGTTCGACTTGTCGGTGGGTAGCACGCCTTCGTTGACCCCAACCATATAGAAGGAGTCGAAGTCGAGGTTACGGGTCTCGAGGATGCCCATCACCTGGAGTCCGTCAGTGTGGCTGCTATTGAGCTTGATGGCGATGTTCCTGTTGATCAACCGATAAAGGACTTCAAGCTCGTCAAGGTCGTGGACGTAGCGTTGGTAACGGGTCAAGATGTTCTTGAGACGGTTGACGGCTTTGCCGGTCTCGCTGACCTGGTTGAGCAGGAAGATGTTGCTTTCTCCTTTGCTTTGGATCTTGTAGGCGATGAAACGCATCAGGTTGATGAGCACGTCGAGTAGGCCGTCAGCATCCATGGGCTGGCCTTTGTCCGTGACAATCAGCTTCATGAACTGCTGAAGATCGGGGCTGGTGCAGATACTGTTGAAGGTGGCTTCGTCAAAAACGAAAAGCGATTCCTCCCGGATCTTCTCTTGGTATTGGATGATTTGCTCGAGTTCTTCTTTGGTGAAGATGACCTTCACCACCTCGAGGTCGAGAAGTCGGAGGATGGGCCAGATATACCAGCCGCGGTCGCCCACCTTGCGTCCTTTGCGATGGAGAGTGAAAAACTCACTGACCATATTGCTCAGCGCAGTCTGCGAAAGGGGATAACCCATCGACACATTGATATGCTGGTGTCTGTCGTCGTCGGGAATCGAGTTCAATACAGGGATCAACAACTCCTCATCGGCAAGGATAATCGTCGCATCGTTTTCTGGATCGACTTGAAGCAGGCTCTGTAAAGCCTTGGCTTGTATGGTGTTGCCTGTGGCTTCCACCAGGTGGATCTCCTTCTTCGAGTGAAGCAGATCGTCGGAAAACTCCGTGGGTTTCCAAGGAGCATCCTTACGTATGTATTGCCTGGCAAAGACACCGGCTTCGTTGAGCGGATCATCGACATAATAGCGGTCGAAGTCCCAAACAACCTCAGCTTGGCCGTTCTTGTACAATGTGTCGATAATCTTTTGCTCCGTGGGGGTTAGGGCGTTGAATCCGGCAAAGAGGATATGCCGCCCCTCGGTCTTCTGCCTCAGCGCTTCGGCGTCAAGTTCCGAAAGGGCACGGGTGATCATGCCATAATACCCCTTGCCTTGACTGCTCAGATGTTGCCTCAGCTGGTCGTAATAGTCCTTGAGCTGTCTGAAGAAGTCGAGATAGGCTTGTTCCCTTGGCTTAATCTGCTCGCCGGGATGCCAAGTGCCAATCTTCTTCTCCTCATATATATAGGAAAAGAGATGCCTGGCATCAACAGCATATTGATCCACCTCATCAAAGTCCTTGGCCATCTGGTTAGCCATGCTCCCAAAGGTGGTGATGCTGTTGCCTTGGTGCCCCAGGGATGAATCGATGGCGATGAGTTCAAAGAGCAAATCGACACTGTCGGCCAGCTGGATCCCGCTCCATTGCGATACTGCCTCCTCGATGGAGAGCATCTGGGGCATCCAGACATTGCCTTTGTGAACCTTCTTGAATTGTTCTCTCAAATAAAAGGCTGCGCGTTTGTTGGGAAACACCACCGTGAGGTCCTCGTTTTGGAGGCCCCTGGCTGTGATGTAGTCGATTAGGTTGGAGAGGAAAGACATGGGAATTTAGAATTTAGAGATAGCCCGTTAGGGCTTAAAGCTCGGTAGATAATTGAGAGGTTAAAAATGTGAGGAGATTTGGGCGAAGTCTTCGATTTTGCCGATGTCGAACCAATAGGTGGGGTGGATATCGAGGGCGCGGATGGGGTTGGCTTTGGCTAAAAGCAAATAGAGGTCGATGATGCTGTATCTTTGATACTCGAAAGAGGTGAAAAGTGCTGGATTGAAGATATGTATTCCGTTGAAAGCCAATTCTTTATATGTATATTGTTGATTGTCAACCCATTTGAAGATGTTTTCATTAAGGTTTTTCCATCCAACAAGGAGGTTTTGCTCGTTGAAAAGCAGTTTGCGAGTGGTGTTCCGGTCTTGGGTGAAGAGCCAGGCTTGGTCGTCGCTTTGCAGAAATTGCTCGTAATGGCTTTGCAACGGGATGTCACTGAGGATGTCAACATTATGGACAAGGACGGCTTGGGTGTCGTGGAAGAAAGGCAGTGCCTGCACGATGCCACCACCGGTATCCATGAGTTGTCCGCGCTCGTCAGAGATGTAGATGTCGGCATCGAAAGGGTGTGTCTCAAGGAAACGGATCACCTGGTCGCCGAAATGGTGAATGTTGACGATGATGGTATCAAAGCCATTGTGGATGAGGTTGTCGATATTGCGTTCCAAGAGGGTCCGGCCTCCGACCTCAACGAGGGCCTTGGGCTTGTCGTGGGTCAGCTGTTTCAGCCGGGTACCCAAGCCGGCGGCAAGGATCATGGCGGTGCGTTTATTCATGAATCTTTTGTTCGATATGGTTAAGTTTGACGATGACGTTGGGATAGCTGGCCCTGATCCAGTCAGCAATGCTTTGTGCAAAGAACACAGAGCGATGCTGGCCTCCGGTACAGCCGAAAGAGACCATGAGGTTGCTGAAATGACGTTCCAGATAGTTGTCGATGCTTTGCCCGACGATGCCCTTTACATGCTCTAGAAACTGATGCGTTTGAGGCTTCTCGTTGAGATACTCCGCCACCTCCCAGTCGCGACCAGTCTTGGTCTTGAACTGTGGCTCTCGTCCTGGATTGGGCAAGGCTCGACAATCGAACACAAAGCCGCCGCCATTGCCACTGAAGTCGTTGGGATAGCCCTTCTTGAAGGAGAAGCTGTTGACAGTAACGGTGAGAGGTGAGAGGTGAGAATTGAGAGGTGAGAAGTACTGGTTGAGTTGGGTGACGACTTGATGGATGACGTGTTGCAATTCAGGGTAGCCATCAAGAGGATGGGTCTCATTCCATGCTTTCAGTTCTTTCAACGCATAAGGGATGCTCTCAATGAAATGGCTCTTCTTTTGAATGAGGCCACGGAAGCCATAAGCGCCCAACACCTGCAGCAACCTAAGGTAAACGAAATAGGGATAATAGCGGTCGAAATCGAGCTCCCGCAGGTCGAGTCGTTGCGATAGGGTCTTTTTGTAATGCTCCACCAGTTCGTCACGCAGCGATTGGGGCATTTGAGCTTTCACTTGATAGAGTAATGAAACGACATCATATTGCAACGGTCCTTTTCTTCCTCCTTGATAATCAATAAAATATGGTTTATCGTGATCAATCATGATGTTGCGTGACTGGAAATCACGGTACATAAAAAAGCCGTTTGGAGCCTGGCCTATGAAGGCAGCAAGGCGGTTGCATTCGGTTTTGAAGCGTTGCTCGTTAAAGACGATCTCTGCATGAGGCTTGACGAAGTAATATTTAAAATAGTCGAGGTCGTCCATGATGGCGGCGGTATCGAAGCATGGCACAGGATAGACCTTGTTGTAGTCGAGGCCATGGTGACCTTCGGTCTGGAAACGCACCAACTGCTCCAGCACCTGTTTGAAAAGCGCGATGGTGGCATCATCATAATGCCCAACAGAAAGGGTTTGTTGCACCCGGTGAAACAGCGTCAAGTCGCCATGGTCGGATTGCAGATAGCAGTCACGACCAGCATTGATAGCGAGGAGTTTGGGGACGGGAAGACCCATCTGACCGAAATGCGAAGTCAGATAAAAGAAGGCCTCGTTTTCCTCGATGTTGGCGTTGTAGGTGCCGATGAGGGTTTTTTCTGGGGTGATGATACGGTAATACCGTCGTGTTGATCCCGACTCCGCAATGGGTTTGATGTCGGACACGTCATGGCCGATAGATGAACTAAGCTGAAACAGTGTGTTTTGGATGTCGATGTCGAGCATGGATTGGCTTTGTAATTGAATGCCCAAAGTTACAAAAGAAATTTTTTTAAAGTTCGTTTGTTGTCTGCTTTTTATTACTATTTTTGCGCTCGTATTTGTGAACTTCGTATCGGGGCACATGCCCTGGTAATTACTAAAATGAATTAATATGGAAAACAAAGAGCTTAAGGCCATCAGTGGCAATGAGAAAATGACAATTGAGAAATTAAATCAATCGACAACGCTTCCTGGCAGCATCGACATCGAGGTCAAGACCTTGGTGGAGCAGCCTATCGCCGAGGAGGTCAAGCCAGTTGAAGAAGTGGTAATCCCTGCTGAGGTCGCCGCGACCGAAGAGGTGCTTCCCGAAATCGTGACCAACGAGGAAGTCGATGAAGAAGAGGCAGAAGAAGTTGCATTGGAGGTTGAAGGAAAGACCAAAGAAGAGTTGGCCGCTATGCTCGAGGAGATTGTCCAAGATCCTGACGTAATGAAGATTAAGGACCAAGTCACCGCCATCCGCGTTCGTTTTAGAGAGTTGAACAAAGAAGACATGGACAAGGAACTCGAGGCCTTCTTGGATGGTGGCGGCGACAAAGACAGCTACCAACATGTCCAAGACGATGCCGAAAAACGCTTCGACGCAGCCTTCGGTATCTTCAAAGCCAACAGAGCAAAACAAAATGAATTGCTCGACGCCCAGAAGCTGGAGAACCTGGCTCAGAAACAAGCCATCCTCGAAGAACTCAAGACCTTGATCGCCTCTGAAGAGACCCTGAAGAAGACTTATGACGACTTCCGCGCCCTCCAAGAGAAATGGAAAGGCATCGGCCAAGTGCCTGCCACCGAGAATGCCAACCTGTGGAACACCTATCACTTCTTGGTGGAGAAATTCTTCGATAAGGTCAACATCAACCGCGAGCTGCGTGATCTCGACATGAAGAAGAACCTCGACTCCAAGATTATCCTCTGCGAGAAAGCTGAAGAACTGCTCGACGAGAAGTCCATGGCCAAAGCCTTCAAAGAACTCCAGAAACTCCATGAGGAATGGAAAGAAATCGGCCCCGTGCCTCAAGATAAGAAAGACGAGATCTGGGAACGCTTCAAAGCTGCTACCGACAAGATCAACGCCATCCGCCGCGAGCATTACTCCAAGATCCAAGATGAGCAAAACGCCAACTTAGAGACGAAGACCGCCCTCTGCGAGAAAGCCGAAGAACTCCTCGCCGAAGAATACAACAGCATCAGCGTGTGGCAAAAGAAATCGACTGAGCTTAGCGACTTGTTCAAGATCTGGAAGACCGTCGGCCCAGCAGCCAAGAAACAAAACGAGGAGATCTGGACCCGCTTCAAGACCTCGATGGACACCTTCTTCGCCAAGAAGAAGACCTTCTTCGCTACCCTGAAGGACAAACAGACGGAAAACCTGGAACGTAAGATCAACCTCTGCATCGAAGCCGAAGGCCTGCAGGAATCCACCGAATGGAAGAAAGCTACCGAACAGTTCAAGAAGATGCAAGAGGAATGGAAGACCATCGGTCCCGTGCCGAAACGTCATGCCGACAAGATCTGGAAACGCTTCCGCGCCGCTTGCGACACCTTCTTCGGACGTAAAGCAGAACACTTCAGCGGTCTGAAAGACGAAGAGGCAGCCAACCTCACCGCTAAACAGGAACTCATCGAGACCATCAAGAACTTCGAACTGAAACCGACCCGCGCCGAGAACATGGAAGCCATCAAAGCCATGCAAAAGCAATGGATCGAGATCGGTCACGTGCCGATGAAGATGAAAGACAGCATCAACGCTGAATACAGAAAAGCCGTCGATGCCCTCTTCGACAAGATGAGAAGCAACCAGTATGAAATCAGCACCAACGAATATCGCGAGATGGTCGAAGGACTCAAAGATGATCCTGAATCGAACGACAAGATGAGAAAGGAAAAGACTACGCTCACCAACCGTATCCAGAAACTCCGCGATGAGATTGCCGTCCTCGAAAACAACATCGGATTCTTCTCCAACAGCAAGAACTCTGAGCTGATGCGTGCAGAATACGAAAAGAAGATCAACAAAGCCAAGAACGACCTGAAGGTGCTTGAGGCGAAGCTGAAGATCATCAATGATTAATTGAAAGGTGAAAGGTTTTTGTAGGGGCGCAGATGAATACGATAGGTGACCTGTTTCGATTGACCACTTTCGGGGAGTCCCACGGTCCGGCTATCGGCGGAGTCATCGATGGTTGCCCCTCAGGAATCAAAATCGATTTCGACTTTATTGACAAAGAATTGCAGAGGCGGACTACAGCGCAGGCTGAGTCCGCCTCGCAACGTGTTGAGCCCGACCGTGTGGAATGGCTCTCAGGCTTGCTTGACGGCGTGACCTTGGGAACTCCCATCGCTTTCATCGTACGCAACGAAGATGCTCGAAGTGAGGACTATGAGGCAATGAGAGAGGTGTTCCGTCCTTCCCATGCCGACTTCACCTACCAACAGAAATATGGTATCCGCGACTGGCGCGGTGGTGGAAGAGCCTCGGCCAGGACTACCGTCCCGGTGGTCGTCGCTGGAGCCATCGCCAAACAAATCCTGCTACAACAAAACATCCAGATTAAAGCCCGTGTTTTGGAAATCGGTGGAGAGTCTGACCCTGAACGGATTGAGGAATTGCTTCTTCGGTGTAGAAAGGGTGATGATTCGGTGGGAGGAATCGCTTCGTGTAGCATCACCGGATTGCCTGCTGGCTTGGGGGAACCGATGTTCGACAAGTTTCAGGCATGTCTGGCCAAAGCCATGTTCAGCATCCCAGCGGTCAAAGGTTTCGAATATGGCGATGGCTTTAAGATGGCCCGTATGTTGGGTTCCCAAGCCAATGATGCTTTCGGCACAACCCCCGACGGTCGCATACGGCCGATGACCAATCATTCAGGAGGCATTCAAGGGGGCATCACCAATGGTGAAGAGGTCTTCTTCAACGTGGCTTTCAAACCCATTCCTACCATAGGCCATGGTAACCGTCATGATGTTTGCGCCCTTCCACGAGCCTTGGTCATTGTAGAAGCCCTTGCCGCCCTGACAGTGATGTCGTTCAAATCATAATCCATCCAAACTTTCTGGATAATTCTTTTATTAATGTTCTATCGCTAGCCGGAATGGTGATGTTGATTGTTTCTAAATCTTCTTTTCTTTTCAAAATATTAGCTGAGTCAAGGTCGTACTGGGTTTGAAGGTTAATCCAAATATGGGCAGGAATGCCAAGAGCTTTTTCCAAGGCTCTGGCTACTCCTATTGAGATTGAGCGCTTTCCATGGATGGTTTCACATAGAATGGAAGGCTTTATTCCTGTCTGTAATGATAAAGCTTTTTGGGTCATTCCACGTTCCCTTAACTCATCTCTAATTAATTCGCCAGGATGTGTGGCAATCAATGGGGTTTTCTCTTTATTCATAATGTTTGCTTATTTCAATGATTTGGATTTCTACTATATGTCCTTTATCGCTAGAAGAACTTTTAAATATCAATCGATATTGTCTATTTATCCAAACTGCTTCATTTCCTTTTAAATCACCGCCTTTTTTTTCATAATGAAGAGACTTTATGAAAAACAGATCTTCAATCTGAGTAACTGCTTTAATATAGTTGACGGTTTTGATGTATTGTTTAATTATTTCTTTAGTTAACTTATAGTATTTATGGTTTTTAGTGCTTCCGAACAAATATAGTTCTTCTAAAGCATAATCTTTGAACTCAATAATCATAGTATTCCTTTTTAATGAAATGAATAAATGACTAATGGCTCATTTGCGGAGCAAAGATAGTAAATAATTAGAATTAATTCTCAATTTTGAGAATTAATTTCTAAAGAATCGGAATTATTCATTAGAATCCAAATCGGATATGTAAGGCCGCTGACCAAGTGGAGACGACATTGGCGTAAGTGTTCCACTCGGGTTCACGGAATTGATACTTGCCATCTTGAGTCAGGGAGAGAATGTCACCGCTGCTCAAACGCTGAATATTGCCCCATCCGCGATAAAGCAGGTTGGCCACGTTGTTAACATCAATGCCGAAACTCAACGTCTTGCCGTTGCAGAACAGCAACGAACGCTCGTAACGGACGTTGAACGTGTGTCTCCATGGTGCAATGGCCGCGCCGCGTTGGGCATACTCGCCACGATGATGGCTGAGGTAAGCATCATCTTTGATGAACGCATTGAAAGCCTTGGCGTTAGCTGTGCTTACGAAAGGCATGTTGGCCAACTCGTTTTCTTTGGGGATGTAAATCAGACTGTTGGCCCCTCCGTCACCATTGACATTGGAAGTCATCGTATAACTATAACGGGTGTAGCTGTCGTTGCCCACATAACAATGGTTGAATCCTGAGTAGTAAAGGCTGATTGTTTCTTTGGTTCGTTTCCCTACCGAACAGGTCCACGAGGCGTTCAACAGGAGACGGTGAGGAGACACGTAGGAACTGTAACCGACCTCTTGACTGTTGCTGCCATGAACTCCGAAGGTGTTGCTGGTAAAAGCGGTCATGATTTGGTCGCCGATGCCGTCGATGACGTTACGGCCTTCAGCATAAGTGTAGGCAGCAGTCAGGTCAAGCCCGAAGCCAAAATGCTTGCTGACTTGTCCAGTGAGAGCGTAATAATAACCGTTATGCTCACTGTTGGTGATGAGATAGGGATTGACGCTGCCGTTGATGGAGTTTTTGATACCCTCGCTGACCCAGTGGGCTCGTTTCATCGGCTCGCCGGGCAACTGGATGGAGTCGCCTTGCACGATGCCAAGTCGGGTGACAGCCACCGAACGGAGATCTTTGCTGAAGATGCCTTCCAACGAAGCTTCGATGTCACCAGGGAGCTGGGCGTCAAGAGTAAGAGAGGATTTCCAGGTCTGAGGCATTCTAAGGTCCTTGTCGAGCAACGTGGCATACTGAGGAGCGGGAAGTGCACCGACGTGAAGTTTGTCGCTGTGGTGAGCGATAATCTCGTCAACGGTAGGGTAGAAGCCAATGTTATCTGTATAGGTGATGTATTGGTTTTGTGCGACATTGCTGTTGCATACCGCCGTCACGATCCAAACCAGAGGCAGACGTCCGGTATAAAGGCCGGTGCCGCCATGGATCATGAGCTTGCGGTCACCCATGAGGTCCCAGTCGAATCCCAACCGGGGAGAGAAGTTGAGGTTGGCCTTGGGCATGTCGGCCGTTGATCGTCCAAAGAGGGTAGAATGGATGGCTGCCAAGGAGTCGAATTCAATGTTTGTGTTGTACTCAGCGATGGATGGGTACATGGGCAACTCGAGCCGGAGTCCGGCAGTGAGCTTGAAACGTTCGTTGAGCCTCATCTCATCTTGGGCATAGACGGAGTTTTGAATGTAGTTGAACGAAGGAAAGGCCTGCTGATGCGACTCGTTATTTCCAAAAGTGAGGGTGAAAGCCGCAGGTTTGGCATGGTTCACAAAGTCATCCCAAGTGTTATAGACATAATAACCGGCCCCTCCTTGCATAAATCCGTTGATCGTCTTATCGAACTCGAACTGGATACCACCAGTGATGGTGTGGATGCCAGTGACATAGCTAATCTCATCAGTGCCGATGAAGGAATGGACATAGCTTCCAGTGCCATAGGTGAAGGGGTCGGGACCGAACGAGGTGTATAAGGCTTTGGTGCTATCGGCGAGTGGTTCCAGGATATCGACGGTGGGGAACACTGGGCGCGTTAGTTTGCGAGGCTCGTGTTGCAAAGAATACACGGCACGCAAAGTGTTGTTGAGTTGCCCTTTGAGGAATCGGCTGTTGAGCTCAGCGGCCACCGACTGGAAGTTGCGTTGTTGGTAATACGCGGAGCTCTCGAAATAAAGGGCGTAGTCAGAGCCACGACCGAAGCTGTTTTTGTTGTAGAGACTGCTGCTAAACGGAGTGATGGAATTGGAGGGGGTTGAGAAATACTGATGTCGGGTGTTGGTGTATCTCAGGGTGAACCGATGGTCGTTGGTGATGTTCCAGTCAATTCGGGCCAACAATTTGAAGTCGGGCGTGCTGAAAGTATAGTTCTGGTAAGCTCCTGGATCATAGCCGTAAGTGTCCATTAAATAGTTGCGAATGCTATCCATCATAGTTACGGTGGGTCGATTGTATTGGGTGTTGCCACTCCATTCGCTGTTTTCTTCAGGACGGGCGAGGCGGCTTTGGCCATTGTCGATATCGCTTTGGTATTCGAAGTTGACGAAATAAAACAGTTTGTTTTTCTTGATGGGTCCACCGACACTGAATCCTATGGTATTGTCGAGCGATCGGCTGAGTTTGAGCCGTTCAGGAAACTGTCCCTGAGCATCTTTTCGTCCGAGCTCCGTTCCCGTCAGCTTGTCGTTGGTGAAATAGTCATATACACTGACATGGAGTTCATTGCTGCCGCTTTTGGTGATGGCGTTGACCATGGCACCGGTGAATCCGCTTTGACGAACGTCGTAAGGAGCGATGCTGATGGTGATGGCATCGAGAGCGTCGAGCGAGATGGGGGCACCACCAGCGGGAAGGTTGCCACCAATGCCATAGGCGTTATGAAAAGAGGCCCCGTCAACAGTGACGTAGGATTGTCGGATATTGCCACCTCCGATTGCGAGTCCGCTGCTGCTCGTCGTCGCCTGTGGGGTCAGTGCCATCACGTCGTTCATGCTACGGGTGATGGTAGGCAAGGAGGCGATCTGTTCGCTGCTGATAGCTGTCGTTGTACTTTGACTTTGCCGTTCCATGCTTACCGAGGATGCCGTGATAGTGACTTCATCGAGGCTTATTTCGTCTTCCACCAGAATGCTATTGACCACTCGATCCCTGCCAAGGGGGATTTCAATGCCATCGAGAGTGGAGCTTTGAAACCCCATCATGCGGAATTCGATGACGTAGGGGCCTCCGGGACGCAAGTTGAGCAGCCGATAGCTACCTTTCGCATCGGTGATGGCATGATAGACAGTGCCGGTAGGCGCATCAGTGGCGGTGATGGTGGCTCCAGGCAAAGGCTGATGTTGTTCGTCAGTGACTGTTCCGCTAATGCTTGAAGAAGTGATTTGAGCGGTCATTGAGAAAGCAATCAAAAGATGTAGTAATAACAGCAGTGTTTTCTTCATGTTTTGGTGGTTTTTAAGCGGGCAAAGGTAAATAAAAAAGCACTCCGAAGAGTGCTTTTTGTGAAATAAGGTATCACGTCGCAAGCGACGTTCGTTCCATTAGAACTTGTAACGCAAGCTGAGGACTGCTGACCAGGTGGAGGCCAGGTTGGCATAGTTGTCCCATGATGGCTTGGTGAAAGTGTATTCACCGTTAGCATAGTTCAGAACCACGTTGTTGGACAATGCCTTGTAGTTGCCCCAAGTGCTGTTGAAGATGTTGGCGAGGTTCTTGACGTCAGCAGCGATTTCCACCGTATTCTTCTTGCCTAACACGTCGAAGTTGATCTCTTGTGAGAGGTGCAGGTTGATGCGGTTGAACCAAGGAGCGACGATGCCATTTCTCTCCTCATACTGGCCACGGTGTGAGCTCAGGTAAGGATCGTTGGCGATGAACTGGTTGTAAGCAGCCTTGTTGGCTTCGTCGGCGAAAGGCATTTCAACAAGTTCAGCCTCGGTGGGGATGTAGAGCAGCTGGTTAGCTGAGGTTCCACTCACATTGTTCATGACGTAGGAGACTCTCGAGTAAGCATAGATGCCGTTGTAACCGACGTTCATACCTTCGTAGAAGAGGCCGATGTTGGTGGAGGTGTGTTTGCCTTCGTAGATGTTGTAGCTGAGGTTGGCGATGACTCTATGCGGAGCCAGGTAGCTGGCGATACCCAACTCAGGAGTGTTGGAGCCGTTCTTGTTGATGATGCTACCGAAGCCAGAGATCTGGTCGCCGTCACCGTCGCTGACCGACTTGCCATAGCTGTGGGTATAGGCGGCCATGAGGGAGATACCGCAGTCGAATTCTTTCGACAACTGTCCAGTGATGGAGTAGTAGTAGCCATGGAGGTCTGACTCGTTGTGCAGATAATAGCCGCCCATGGTACCATTACTGCTGTTCTTGATATTCTCAGAGACCCAGATCTCACGAACACCGCTTTCGCCTGGGAGTTGTTGAACACCATCGAGTCTCATGCCGAGAACGGAGGCATAGACCTCGTTGTAGTTATAACTGACAACACCTTCCAAGGTGCCTTTGAAGCCATAAGGCAGTCTGGCATCCAAACCCAATGAAGTCTTCCAAGCGGAAGGCATCTTGAGGTTTTTGTCGATGATGGTAGCTCCGGTGGGGGCTGCCAACTCTTGACTTTCGAAGGTGCCATTGTAAAGTTCATTCAGCTGGTCATTGATGGTCTGATGGAAGTGGATGGGAGCCAGACCAGTTCTGTTGTTGGCGATGTATTGGTATTGCAGAACGTTGGAGTTACCCATGGCTGAGACGATCCACACGAACGGGATGCGGCCGGTGAAGACACCCGTACCACCACGGAGGATGAGGCTGCGGTCATGGAGGACATCCCAGTTGAAGCCCAGTCTCGGAGAGACGTTGATGTGCTGGTTCGGGAGGTCAGCAGTGGAAAGACCATAGAAAGAAGTGCCTTCAGCTCCGCTGATGTCATGGTGAATGGTGTCGGTCACCACACCCAGTGAATCCTTCACAAACTGATCCCAACCGTTGACGAACTCAGCGTTGAAGTTGTTGTTGGGGTTGGTCAGGAAAGGCATCTCGAAACGGATACCAGCGGTGAGACGGAAGTACTCGGTGAGGTTGAGCTCATCCTGGATGTAAGCAGAAGCTTGTGAGTAGTCGAAGGAGGGGAACTCCTGGGTTAAGCTGTTGTTGTTGGGGTGAGTGATCATGTAAAGGGCTGGACCAGCAGCGGTAGCCGGGTCATTCACGTCATCAACAAAGTCCTGCCATGAGTTGTAGATGTACCAACCGGCACCACCTTGCATGAAGCCGTTCTTGGTGCGGTTCCACTCGTATTGCAAACCGGCAGTCACACTGTGGATGCCCGACAGCCATGAAATCTCGTCGGTGGCGATGGCGGTCTGGACGTCGCGGAGGTTGCCATAGGTGAAAGGATCGACACCGAAGGTGGTGAAGATAGCGGTGTTGTCGGAACCAGTGACGCCTTCAGTGCTCATGATGTCAACGGTGGGGAAGACATCGCCCACGAAGGAACGAGGCTCATCTTGGTGTGACCAAGTGAAACGGAACATGTTGTTGGCTCTGTTGGAGAGGAAACGGGTGTTCAACTCAGCAGCAGCGGTCATGAAGTTCTGCTCTTGGAAGTAACGTGCACTCTCAAAAGGCAGAGCATAAGGTGACTGACGGCCAGCACTGTAACGGTTGAACTTATAGTCAACACCACCAAAGGTGTAGTTGTTGTTGGTACCACCCAAGGGACTCATGGATGATGAGGGCATGTTGGAGTAGGAGTTGTGCGTATGGCTGAAACGTAAAGCCAAGGTGTTGTTGTCGTTGATGTTCCAGTCCAAACGGGCCAGCATCTTATAGTCAGGAGTGGAGAGGGAATATTCCTGATAACGTCCTGGGTTGTAACCCATGCCGCCGAGGAAGTCCTTAATATCGTTCATCTCGGAGACGAGCGGACGGTTGTAAACCACGTCAGCACCGAAAGGTTGAGAGGCGTCGGTGCGGGCGACGTCGGAAGAACCCGGGAGGTCGTCAGCAGCATACTCAGCATTGACGAAGAAGAACAGCTTGTCCTTGACGATAGGACCGCCGACGCTGAAACCGCTGGTATTATTTAATGAATAGGTGTTGGTGAGCTCATTTTCGCCCATCTTGTAACCTTTTAGGTCGTTGTTCTGGAAATAGTTGTACACCGTGGCGTGCCAATCGTTGGTACCGCTCTTGGTGACAGCGTTGATGGCACCACCGGTGAAACCGCTTTGACGGACGTCGTATGGAGTGATGTTGATGGTCATGGTCTCCAAAGCGTCAAGGGAGATCGGGCTGCCGTTGGAGGGCAGGTTGCTTCCGATACCGAAGGCGTTGTTGAAGGCAGCACCGTCAACAGTGACATAGGACTGACGGTAGTTACCGCCACCGATCGACAGGTTGTTGCCGTGGGTGGTGGACTGAGGAGTCAGTGCCAAAATGTCGTTCAAGTTACGGGTGATGGTCGGCATGTTGGTGATTTGCTCCGTGCTGATGGAGGTGGTAGCACCAGAACGGTCAATGTCCATGCCGCTCGGAATGGCCTCTGCTTCAATGGTAATCTCGTTCAGTCCAATGGACTCCTCGGTCATCTTGATATTGAGGATCTTGGTCTCGCCCAAGGTGGTCACCACGTTTTCCTGGATGGCAGTCATGAAACCAATCATGCGGAACTCCAGCTTGTAAGGTCCACCGGGACGAATGTTAAGCAAACGGTAGTTACCGTTGGCATCAGCTACAGCGTAATACTGCGAGCCGGAAGGAAGGTGAGTGGCAATCACCGTGGCGCCCGGAAGGACGTCCTTCTGTTGGTCGGTAATCTTACCACTGATGTTTGACGTCGTCACTTGTGCCATTAATGTGACACAAGCGATCATCGACAAGAAAAAGGTAAATAACTTTTTCATAGTGTAATGATTTTGTAATAGTTAATGATTATAATGATTGTTCGTTTTCTACTTGCAAATGTATTGTTTTCCGTGGTGGAAAAAAGCAAAAAAACATCTTCTTTTGAAAAAATAACGAACAATGGTTGTTCATTTCTTTGTTAAAACTTGTTGTTTTTTTAAAAAATTTGAAGGTTTTATTTGTGTCTTTAAGAAAAATGCCTATTTTTGTGCTGTAAAACCATAACACATTAAAAAATGAAGAAAACTATCCTCGCTTTCGTCATGAGCGTTATCATGATTGCCATGGCTTCTTGTGGTGGCGGTAACCATTCAAAAGCATTCAACCAATCCAAGAAGATCCTTGACAAGATCAACACCTCTATCAAGGACGCCAAGTCCTGTGACGACCTCGATATGGCCGCATTTAGCTTCCTTGGACTTCTGGGTGTTGAAGGTCTCGATGCTATCACCGAAGCAGAACAAAAAGAACTCGAAGAGCTCACCAACAAGATGGAAAAGCTCATGGAACAAAAGAGAACGGAACTGAACTGCCAAGAAGACAACCTCTGGGACTTGGATGAAGATGATGTGCCGCTCGACGAACCCGTTGAAGAAATGGAATAATCTTTCCTCAACGAAATGAAAAAAGGGAGTGAAATCATTCACTCCCTTTATTTTTTTTGTAATTTTGCCCTGCATTAAAATACACTTCTATTCATGAAAAAACTAACCGTACTCTTTACGGCCATTATGCTAGGCATAGCATCGGCAATGGCTGGTCCTGTCGATGTTGAAAAGGCCCAACTAGCTGGCAAGAATTTCGTAGCCTCTACTTTTTCTAATTTACGCCAAGATGCTGAACTTCAATTAGTTTACACTGGAGTGGCAGATCGTGGTGAACCTTGTTTCTATGTTTTTAACGTGGGTGACAGAGGATTTGTGATCCTCTCTGCCGACGATCGTTTCCGTCCCATTACAGGCTATTCCGATGAAGGCCCCTTCGCCACGGAGAACCGTTCCCCTGAACTGGATTTCTACCTTGAAAAAATCATCGAGGCCCGTACAAGTCCTAACGTGGTGCTCTACGCAGATGCCGCCAATGAATGGAAGGCTCTGCTGAATGGTGAAAAGCCTTTCTCTCGCAATAGAGGAAAAGAGGCTTTCTACCTCTGCGAGACCAAATGGAACCAGAACTATCCATATAACCTTTATGCTCCCGAAGCCAGTTCCGGTCCCGGGGGCCATTGCTATGCGGGCTGCGTGGCTACCGCCATGTCGCAGGTGATGCGCTATTGGTGCCATCCCACCCAAGGCTCGGGCAGCCATTCCTATTACTCCAGCTATGGCACGCTATCAGCCAACTTTGGTGCCACGACCTATGACTGGGACCATATGCCTTACCACATCAACTCCGCCTCTCCAACGGAAGATATCGAGGCAATTGCTCTCTTCATGTACCATTGCGGCGTATCCGTGAATATGGGATTCTCACCCACGGGCAGTGGCGCCTATTCCGATGATGTTCCGTATTCCATCCAACACTATTTCGGCTATGCCAACCAATCAGAAAACACCTATCGCCATTCCTATACCCTCAATGGCTGGAAACAACTGCTGAAAGAACAATTCGACCTTGGATGGCCTGTGTATTATTCGGGTTATAGTGATTCAGGCGGCCATGCTTTCGTGTGCGACGGTTACGACGACAACGACCTTTTCCATTTCAACTGGGGATGGGGCGGTAGCAGCGACGGATGGTTCGTCGTTGATGAGATCGACTACAGCAACTGGGCTGCAGCTGTTATCAACTATGTGCCTACCCACGTCTATCAGTATATGCCCGAAGAACCCTATAACGTAACGGTGGAATCACTCGGTGATAGTCAGTTCTCAGCCCAGCTGAGCTGGAACAACCCTTCAGTCACAATTCACGGTGAAGCCTTGTCATCCCTCGAAAAGGTGGTGGTATGCCGTAACGGCAAACCCATCCATACCTTTACCGAAGTGGCTCCAGGTCAAGCGATGAGTTATACCGACCATTATCTTCCTACCGTTGTTTCCTATTCGGTGTATGCCGTGGCCAACATGGCAAAGAGCGTTGTGGCGCATCTCGACAAAGTGATGCTTGGTCCCACTTGCCCTTGGGTTGTGACGATGACTTCCTCCGATCCTGAAGGTTGGAAGGGCAACTATATTACTGTCAGTGATGGCAAAGGTGCCGAAATCATGCAACTTTCGGCAACCTCCGCTTCTGAGACTCAAACGATCCATATGCCTTTTGGAAACATCTCCTTCTCCTGGAAACGCATGTTGGATGCTGTCGAGAATATCACCTTTGAAATCAAGAATGCCGATCAAACGGTGATGACTTCCTATGACAGCCCTTCCACTAGCATGAAGAATGGCTTGTTCTATCGTTCATCCAACAGTTGCCATGTCGGAGAGAAACTGACCGCTCCAACAAATCTCCGTGCCCAGTTCAGAGATGGTGACGTGGAGTTGCATTGGGATATGGATGCCCCGAGCGATTATAGCTTCTTCATTTATCGCGATGGTCTGCTTTACGACATTAGCGATGAGTCCTCATACATTGATGAGACACCTGGCGATGGTTTCCATCATTACTACATCACGGCTTATAATGGCTTTGTGGAATCTGACCCCTCCAATTATTGCAACGTGCAGTCAGAATCAGATTGCATGGCCCCTACCAACTTGCGTTCTGAGATCATCTCCGAGAACAAGTTCATATTGAAATGGGACGCTCCTCAAGCAGAGGGATTGTCGGGATACTACATCTATCGTCGTGTCAATGGCGGCGAGTTTGCCCGTGTCAAGTCCACCTCATCAAAAACCTATGAAGCAACAATTTCCACCTTGCCTCAAGAGGTTTATGAGTATGTTGTCAGTGCCTATTACGCTCAATCACATTGTGAATCGGCTTACGCTTCCACCAAAGCAAATCCCAACTTGAACTTTATTGAAATCAACCATACGGTCATCCCCATGCATCTGGATACGGATGTCAATGAAGATGGTGTGAAGTTGGTTTGGCTCGATGCACTTATGGCCGAGACCTATTCAGTGTATCGCAACGGCACATTGCTGGCCGATGGAGTTACTGGTGACAGTTACCTCGATACTTCTGCCACGGAAGGCAACAATTATTGTTATACAGTGGTGGGCCATAATTCCTTGCTGACTTCCAATCCTTCGAACGAAGTCTGCGTTGATTGGGCTACGATGGCTGTGGAGGAGGACAAGGAAACCGTTTCGGTCTATCCCAATCCTGCCAACGAGAGAGTATCCATCTCGGCATCAGGCCTGAAACATGTTGCAGTCCTCAACCTCTTGGGACAAGTGGTCATGGCGAAAGATGTCGATGAGGACTTGACCGTCATCGAACTTTCGGGACTGAAATCAGGCGCATACTTCATCCAGGTAGCTACTGAGACGGGCAGCACCACAGTGAAGTTCGTGAAACTGTAAAATTGAAAATATCGATTTGAAAAGGTGGTCATCCATCAAGGGATGATCACCTTTTTGTTTATATAACCTTCGCTGGTTTGCAGTTGAAGCAAATAGCAACCTGGCTTGAGATTTAGGTTACGCACCGCTTTCTCGTCATTGGCGGTTCCTACAAGTTGTCCCATGAGGGAATAAATCTTGAGGGATTGAACCTCTGAATTCACGTAGTCATTTTCGTCGGTGCCAAGGGTCACTGACAATGTCAACCCAACGACACTGTCGCAGCTGGATGTCGGGTAAACCGTGGTGTAATAGCCAGGTTCATGGAGTGGTCGGTTGTTGAACCAATAGGTTTGGTCTTCATAGATGGATGCTTCGATGAGGGTAAGCGAGGCATTTTTCTCGTAAGCACCGATATCTACACGTTCATGCTGGACCCGTTGGTGTCCAAGCATGTCGAGGGAGTATCCCACGGTGCCAGGTTTGCCGCTATTAAGGCAGATGCTTCTTGAGGAGATGTTCCAATTGGCTTCGCTGAAGGCAGCGCCAGGATATTGGGCAGGGGAGAGGAACCTCACAAACATACCGGGTTCATCACCGTCATTCTCTTCAGGAAGGTCGATGTTGCCTTCCCCTTCCATGCCACCTTGAACGGCACAGTACAGGAAGGTGCCAGGGCCTTCATGCTGTTGGTTGTTCACGGGAGAGACGTTGCCCCAGAAAATGCTGCTGGTGTAAACGCTGTTATGGTCCTCGTTGTACACGCCTCCATATTTGGAGCTGGCCTCATTCATGACGACATTGCAGTTGAGAAGCTGGACTTTGCCACGGGCGTAGATGCCTCCGCCTTCGTTGGCGGAGTTGTTGGCGATGATGCAACCCCTGTATTGTGGCATGGCGTTGTTATAGGCATACACGCCACCACCTTTCGTGATGGCAGCGTTGTTGGCGATGATGCAGTTGGTGAGAGTGGTGTAGCCGCGATCGCACAAACCACCACCTATCGAGGCGGTGTTGCGTCGAAGCTGGCAGTTGATCAAGGACACTTGGTTGTTGTTGGTGGATGAGTTGACATAAACCGCGCCTCCGAAGGCGTCAGCGACATTGTCTTCAAAGATGCAGTTCTCCAAAGTGACAAACCCGTTGATATAGACGCCTGCACCTGTGGCAGAGTGACCGTTGCGGATGGTGAAGCCGTTCCACAAGGCTCTGCTGCTGGGACTGAGAAGGTCTTCTTGATTCAGGACACGTTTGAGACCTTGACCGTCGAGGATGGTGGCATTGTTGACGAAGTCGCGCTGGCTGAGGTCAAAATCCGGAGCCTCATCGCCATTGAAGCCACCGTAAATCTTGTTGCTTGCCGAGATGACGAAAGCATTCTCGGGGTCGGTGTCATCGCCATAATAAATACCTTTCTTCACCCAGACGCGGTTGTTGCCACCGCTGGAGAGGTAGGTGGCATATTCGAAGAACGAGGTGGATTGGTCCCAGGACGAGCCGTTGCCTTCACCGTCGGCACTCACATAGATGATGCCATTGGCGTCGGGACGGATGTCAATCGGGACAATGTTAAGCACCGCCGCCTGGTTGCCATTGTAGCCATAGACATCGTAAATCGAGTAATAATTGTCGCCGGCACCGCTCCAACCGAAGTTGAAATGGAAGAAGTCATTGTCATCGTAACCATCACAAACAAAGGCGTGACCCGCACTGCCCGAGGTGCCTGAATAATAGATAGGGTGGGCTTGGTCGAGGTCGGCTTTCAACAGGGAAATCCAGGTGGCCTCATCGTACTTGCTCTTCTCACGGTATTTGGCACCGCAATAGCCGAAATAGGAGCGGAAAGCCGTCTCAACATCCTTGGATTGTGCTCCGCTGCCTCCAGGACCATAGTTCATGTCAACACTGACACCGCAGTGATACATGAGTGTGGCCACCGCGTCATTATGTGAATAGATGCTGTTGGGCATTTGGATCCAATGGTAGGTGGTCTCACCGAAGTTGGCGGTTTGCAATCCGTAGGTGGGGTGAGTATAGCTATGAGAGCCAAAACCATGGAGGGGATGGTTCCAGTATTTCATTACCTGAGCCATGGCGCAGGCTACACAACCGGCATAGGCATGGCCGCATGGACCACCGTCATCCCACCATCCACCACCTCCCGTATAGGGACAATACTCGTTATAGTAGCAGTCTTGGTTCCAATGGGTTTCAATCAATGGGGCTACGGTGTTCTGGTTTCTCGTTCCAAAGTCACCCCTCATGGCCATGTCCCATTGCTCAACGACTTCGGCCTCGGGTTGTATGCCTCTCTCTTTTGCAAAGTCAATCATCTCGTCATAGTGTTGGATCCACGACGCATAGTTGTCCGGAGCATCGTCAACAGGGATAAAGTTCTCCTTTGTCGAATAGCCGAGGAGAGGAGGGAGCACCTGATCGCCTGAGACCATAACGTAGCCATGGTCACCGATGTCATAAACAAAGATGTTGGTTGTCCTAACCAAGACAAGGTCGCTATTACGCAGTTCGGACTTGGTTTTCGCGAAGGCTTCAGCAACGCTACGAGCTTGTTTCTCAGTGATGGTATTCTGAGCAATTGCTATCGTTGAACAGAGGAGTGTAAAGAGTGGAAGGAGAAATTTTTTCATTTGTTGAAATATTTACGAGGCAAAGGTACAACAATTCAGAAAAAATGTGTAATTTTGCAGGCATTTTTATAAAGGCTGAGTTTTATGATTAATATAACCTTTCCTGACCAGAGTGTCAGACAATATGAAGCAGGGGTTACCCCCCTTGACATCGCCAAGAGTTTGAGCGAAGGATTGGCTCGTAACGTGTTGTCGGCCAAAGTGAACGACAAGATGTGGGATGCCACCAGACCCATCAACGAAGACGCTACCATCCAGCTGTTCACCTGGAACGACCCGGAAGGCAAGTCAACCATGTGGCACTCTTCAGCTCACCTCATGGCCGCCGCCATCGAGTCCTTGTATGAAGGAGTAAAATTCGGCATCGGTCCCTCGGTGGACAATGGTTTTTATTATGACATCGACACTGGTGACATCACTTTGACGGAAGCCGACCTGGAAAAGATCGAGAACCGCATGCTGGAACTGGCTCGTACCAAGGAGCAGTTTGAGCGTGTCGAGGTCTCCAAGGCTGACGCTTTGAAGTATTTCGAGGAAAAAGGCGATCCCTACAAGGTGGAACTTATCAACGACCTCGAAGATGGAACCATCACATATTATAAGAATGGCGACTTCACGGATCTTTGCCGCGGACCGCATATCCCCGACACCAGCTTCATCAAGGCAGTGAAGCTGACTTCCTTGGCTGGCGCCTACTGGCGTGGCGATGAGAAACGCAAGCAACTCACCCGCGTCTATGGCATCACCTTCCCCAAAAAGAAGGATCTCGACGACTATCTCGTGCTCCTCGAAGAGGCCAAGAAACGCGACCACCGCAAGTTGGGCCGTGAACTGGAACTCTTTATGTTCAGCGACATGGTGGGCAAGGGTCTGCCGATCTGGCTGCCCAAAGGCACCGAACTCCGTCTGCGCCTGCAAGACTATCTGACCAAGATCCAGAAGGAATATGGCTATGAACAAGTCATCACTCCCCATATCGGAGGAAAACAGCTTTACGTCACCTCCGGTCACTGGGATCACTATGGCGCCGATAGCTTCCGCCCAATCACCACACCCGAAGAAGGCGAGGAATACCTGCTGAAACCCATGAACTGCCCCCATCACTGCATGATCTTCAAGAACAAACCTCGTTCCTATAAAGACCTGCCGTTCCGCTGCGCCGAGTTCGGTACCGTGTATCGTTACGAGCAGAGTGGTGAACTCCATGGCTTGACCCGCGTGCGTTCCTTCACCCAAGACGATGCCCATATCTTCTGCCGTCCCGACCAGGTGAAAGAAGAGTTCATCCGCGTGATGGAAATCATCGAGATCATCTTCAAGGCTTTGGACTTCAAGAACTTCGAAGCTCAGATCTCCCTCCGTGACCCCAACGACCATGAGAAGTATGTGGGTACCGATGAGAACTGGGCCAAGGCCGAGGCTGCTATCCAAGAGGCTTGCGCCGAGAAAGGCCTGCCCGCCCATGTGGAATATGGTGAGGCTGCCTTCTATGGCCCGAAGCTCGACTTCATGGTGAAAGACGCCCTTGGCCGTCGTTGGCAACTGGGTACCATCCAAGTGGATTACAACCTGCCTGAGCGTTTCGACCTTAGCTACATCGGTGCCGACAACGAGAAACACCGCCCGGTGATGGTCCACAGAGCCCCCTTCGGTTCCATGGAACGTTTTGTGGCCGTGCTGCTCGAACACTGCGCCGGAGAATTCCCGCTTTGGCTGGCTCCCGACCAGGTCATCATCCTCCCAGTGAGTGAAAAATATTTAAATTTTGCACAAAATGTGCAATCGTATCTGAAAAAGTGCGATATTCGCAGCCTCATTGACGAACGCAACGAAAAGATCGGTCGTAAGATCCGTGACGCCGAAATGAAGAAGTATCCTTACATGGTCATCGTCGGCGAAAAGGAAGAGGCCGAACAAGGTGTATCGGTGAGAGCCCACGGCCAAGTGGATCTTGGCTCGATGAGTCTCGAAGCCTTCGCTAAGTTGATCGATGAGAAAGTAAAAGAAGAAAAAAGCGTCCGCTGACGCAGTAATTAATATAGGTGTATAACAAAAGTATAGGAGATCATAACCATAGCACAGCTCCCTAACAGAGGCAACTATCCGCCGCGTAACAACAAGAAAGGCGAAGACCAGCATCGGATCAATGAAGAGATCAAGGCTCCGATGGTACGACTGGTCGGTGAAGGCATTGAAACCAACATCTATCCCATCAAAGAAGCACTCAGGATCGCTGAGAGCTTAGGGATGGACCTGGTGGAAATCTCACCTGATTCCAATCCACCCGTTTGCAAGGCCATGGATTATAAGAAGTTCATCTTCGACCAGAAGAAGAAGCAGAAGGAAATCAAATCCAACGCCAGCAAAGTGGTCATCAAGGAAATCCGTCTCGGGCCCCAAACCGACGACCATGACTTTGAGTTCAAGCTCAATCATGCCAAGCGTTTCCTTCAAGAGGGCAACAAGGTGAGAGTAGAGGTGCTTTTCAGAGGACGTTCCATCGTCTATAAGGACCAAGGCGAGATCATGTTGCTCCGATTTGCCCAAGAGCTTGAAGAAGTTGGCAAGGTAGAGATGATGCCGAAGCTGGAAGGCAAGCGCATGATGATGATGATCGCTCCTAAAAGTGCAAAGAAATAAGTAAACTCATTTTTAACTGTTAAAAATAAATTTTGTAAAATGCCAAAAATGAAGTCAAAGTCCGGCGCCAAGAAACGTTTCCAATTTACGGGTACCGGCAAAATCAAGAGGAAGCATGCCTATCATGGCCACATTCTGACCAAGAAGAGCCAGAAGAGAAAACGCAATCTGGATCACACCGCTATCGTTGAGAAAGCTAATGAGAAAGTTGTGAAACAAATGCTTCAAGCGTAAAAAATCAATTGTTTAACCTTTGTTCCAGCAGAAAAGTTCCCGCAATGGGGCGGGGCGCTGAACGAAAAAAATTCAAGAAATGACAAGATCAGTCAACCACGTGGCTTCAAGAGCCCGTCGCAAGAAAATCCTCAAAAAGACTAAAGGTCAGTTCAGGACTAGAAAGAATGTCTGGACTGTGGCGAAAAACTCCTACGAAAAAGGACAAACCTACGCTTATCGCGACAGAAGAAACAAGAAGCGTGACTTCAGATCCCTCTGGATCGTCCGTATCAACGCCGCTGTTCGCGCTTACGACATGTCGTACAGCGTGTTCATGGACAAGCTGAACAAGGCCGGCATCGAAATCAACCGCAAAGTGCTCGCCGACCTCGCTCTGAACAACCCGGAAGCCTTCAAGGCTATCGTTGATCAAGTGAAGTAAGTCACTGTCTTATTGACGATAAGAAAACGCAGCCAAAAGCTGCGTTTTTTTTATTCGAAAAAAATCAAAAAAACACTTGCAAGTTTCAAAAATAGTCGTACCTTTGCAGCCGAAATCAAGCCCAGGTGGTGAAATTGGTAGACACGCTACTTTGAGGGGGTAGTGCCGATTACGGCATGCAAGTTCGACTCTTGTCCTGGGCACCTCGATCAAAAACAAAGACTCCTTAGCCCCGATGGCGGAATTGGTAGACGCGTACGTTTCAGGTGCGTATTTCGAGAGGAGTGCAGGTTCGACTCCTGTTCGGGGCACACTTAAATGGAATCCCTAACTCTGAATTACAACGAGTTAGGGTTTTTTTATATATCGATAATCATGAAAAGCGAACACAAACCACATTCAAAGAGCAACCCGCTGAAATTCAATGTGCTGGAACCAAAGCCACTCATGGAATTCCTCATGAAGCAATTGGACGGAATCAGCCGTACCAAAGTGAAACGCATGCTTGCCAATGGCATCGTAAACGTGGATGGGGAACGGACTTCCCAGTTCGATTTTGAACTCCAACCTGGGATGACCGTGGAGATTGGAAAACCTACGGCTAAAGAACGCTTCTACAGCAAATGGCTCAAGATCGTCTATGAGGACAAATACCTCGTGGTCATCGATAAAAAAGAAGGCCTGCTCACCAATAGCCCAACAAAAGAGCAAGAGACGGCACAAAGCATCCTGAATGACTATTTCACTGCCTCGCAGCAACGTTGCCGAGCCCATACCATCCATCGCCTTGACCGCGACACCTCGGGACTGATGCTATTCGCCAAGGACAAGAAGATCGCCATGATGTTCGAAGAGAACTGGAAAGAAAAAGTGTATGACCGTCGCTATGTAGCGGTTTGCGAAGGCAAAGTGGAACCCCGAGAAGGTACCGTGGAATCATGGCTCAAAGACAATAAGATGTTCGTCACCTATTCCAGCCCAACAGACAATGGCGGTAAGTTTGCCGTAACCCATTACCAAGTGCTGATCAGCAACAAGAACTATTCTCTTGTGGATTTTCACCTCGAAACCGGTCGGAAAAACCAAATCCGCGTCCATGCCCAGGATTTAGGACATCCCATCGTGGGCGATGAAAAATATGGCAGCCACGACAACTCATTGGGCCGGCTCTGCCTCCATGCTTACAGACTTTGCTTCATTCATCCAACCACAGGTAAGGAACACGAATTCGAAACACCATTCCCAAAAGTATTTGAGAAACCATTTCAATAGTAAAAATATAGCAAATAAAAGCTGATTATTTGGGTTGTTTCTTGCTTTATTAAAATATTTTCATATTTTTGCGAAGAAATTCAATGTTTAACCTAAAAATGTTCCTATTATGAAAAAAGCATTTAGTATTTTGACTTTATTTGTAGTCATCGCTTCAATGGCTTCATTAACCTCTTGTACAAAAGACAATGAATCCGGTATTGTAGGCACTTGGAAATGCACTTCCGCCGTGATCACTTATGATGATGGTGAAGTGTTTGATGCCACAGGCTGGATCTTTAATGATGATGTGGAATTCAAGGCTGACGGCACCTTCTATATGGAAGATGAATATGAAGGTGATTATACCGTCTCAGGCAGCACGCTTGTCTTGTATGCAGGCACCGCAGATGAAGAAGTTTACACCATCAAGAAATTGACGGGTTCAGCGTTGGAATTGGAAGCGAGAGAAATAGATGAAGAGGACCCCGATTTTAGTTGCACATACTATCTCAAGTTTACCCGTGCATAAATGGTCTAAGACATTTTAAGTGCGTTTTTGACATGAACCCCGAGAGTTGAAAAATAACTTTCGGGGTTATTTTTTTATACAAATAGAATTATTATTATCTTTGCATTAAATATTCAACTGGTTTAATTTGTTTAATTAAAAAGCTATCAAAATGAAAAAAGCATTCAAAGTTTTAGCAATGTTCGTCATGGTCGCTTCCATGGCAATGCTCTCATCTTGCTCCAAGGAAGAAAACATCGTTGGAAAATGGCAATTCCAGGCTATAACGATGTCTGTCGAAAACGTCGATCCTGAAATCCAACAGATGTTCGACATGGAAGTCGCCCTGATGAATGATTTCCTCAAGGATATGGTTTGGGAATTCAAGTCAGACAACACGCTTGTAGCTAGCGGTTTGGATGAAGATATGGATATGTTTACTGGAACCGCAACGTATTCAATCGATGGTAAAAAACTCTCCATTGTGGACGCTGAATTTCCTGATGAACCAGAAGTTTATGACATTGTGACGCTCAATGGTAGCAAACTCGTGTTGAGTACGTCATTCGAGGAAGAAGATGAAGACGGAGATATCATTAAAGGCACTGGCACACTTGAATTCAAGCGCATCTAATCCTTCTTCTATGAGAAATGAAGGAAAGGAGCGATTAACATCGCTCCTTTTTTTGTTATTTCTTTTTGAAAACCCATTTTTTCAAGTAAATTTGCAAAAGGAATAAACAATACAAAACAATTAATAATCACATGAATACCAACGAATTGAAAAGAGTGGCTTCGCAAGTGCGACGTGACATCATCCGAATGGTTCACGGCTGCCAGTCCGGACATCCCGGTGGTTCTTTGGGTGCCACCGACATCGTCACAGCCCTCTATTTTAATCAGATGCAAATCAACCCAGAGCAATTCAGCATAGACGGCAGGGAAGAGGATATGTTTTTCCTCTCCAACGGTCACGTGAGTCCTTTGTTCTATAGTGTCTTGGCCCGAAGAGGCTATTTCCCCGTGAGTGAATTGGCCTCGTTCCGTCGGCTTGGTACCAGACTTCAAGGACATCCTACCACAGCTGAAGGTCTTCCAGGGGTGCGCATCGCCTCGGGTTCCCTGGGACAAGGACTGTCGGTGGCCATCGGCGCAGCAACCGCCAAACGGTTGAACCACGACGACCATTTGGTCTTCGTGCTGATGGGCGATGGCGAACAAGACGAAGGTCAAATCTGGGAAGCTGCCATGTATGCCGGTGCCAAAAAAGTCGATAACCTTGTCGGAATCATCGACTACAACAAGAAACAAATCGACGGCCCTACCGATGCAGTCATGGATCTTGGCGATATGCGTGCCAAGTATGAAGCCTTCGGATGGCAGGTCATCGAACTGAACGGCAACGACATGCAACAAGTGGTTGACGCCCTCAATACAGCCCGAAAAGGAGCACATCAAGGTAAACCTCAGCTGCTGCTGGCCCATACTGAGATGGGCATGGGTGTCGATTTCATGATGGGTACCCATAAATGGCACGGTACGCCACCTAACGACGAACAAGCTGCTAACGCCCTTTCACAACTTGAAGAAACCCTTGGAGACTATTAATTAATAATTAAGGATTTAGAATTTAGAGGGATTGGGGAAAAACCATCGTAGCTCTCTCTAAATTCTAAATTATAAATTCTAAATTCACATGGAAATATTAGAGAAAAAGGATACAAGATCAGGATTTGGCGCTGGACTGCTTGAAGCTGGCCGCCGTAATCCCAAGGTGGTGGCCTTCTGTGCCGACCTCACCGGTTCATTGAAGATGGGCGACTTCGCCAAAGAGTTCCCCGAAAGGTTTTTCCAGACCGGAATCGCAGAGGCAAACATGACCAATATGGCCGCCGGTATGGCTCTGAGCGGATTCGTGCCTTTCACAGGCACATTCGCCGCTTTTGCTACTGGTAGAGTCTATGACCAGATCCGCCAAAGCGTGGCTTACTCCAACACCAATGTCAAAATTGCAGCATCCCATGCTGGAATCACCCTCGGAGAGGATGGCGCAACACACCAGATCCTGGAGGACATCGGCCTGATGAAGATGTTGCCCAACATGACCGTCATCGTGCCGTGCGACTATAACCAAACCATGAACGCCACCATTGCCGCAGCCGAATATGAAGGTCCGGTATATCTCCGTTTCGGACGCCCAAAAGTGCCGAACTTCACTCGTGCCGATGAAAAATTTGTGATTGGCAAGGCACAGCTGTTGCAAGAAGGTAGCGATGTCACCATCTTTGCCTGTGGACATCTGGTGTATAAAGCAATGGAAGCCATTCCTTATCTTCTGGAGAAAGGTATTCATCCCGAAGTCATCAACATCCATACTATCAAACCCTTGGACGTGGAAGCCGTGCTGAAATCGGTCGCCAAGACCCGCAGAGTGGTCACCGCTGAGGAACATCAACGCAATGGCGGCTTGGGCGACAGCATCGCACAGGTGCTGGCCCTGCACGATCCGGTGCCTATGGAGATGGTCGCCGTCAATGATGTGTTTGGACAGAGTGGCACCCCCGATGAGTTGATGAAAGCCTATCATCTCGACACCCCCGACATCGTTTCTGCAGTGCTTAATGTAATCAACCGATAATGTGTCTATTAATAAAATTATACTATGAAAAAACTATTTCTTACTGCAACAACTTTATTACTATTATTCTGTTCTATCGCATCATGCAATACTAAAAAGAAAGTTGAGGATCCTCCAAAAGCCGTTAACGTTATTTACATGATTGGTGACGGAACAGCCCTTCCTCAAGTCTTCGCTTCGATTCTAGCATCGGGTAAAGACTTGGCTTTCACGCAGTTCCCATACATTGGAATCCTCGATACCCGAGCTGCCAACAAGGACATCACGGACTCTGCTGCCGGTGGAACGGCTTTGGCTTCGGATGCCAAGACCAATAACGGCATGATCGGCATGAATCCTGATACTCTCGCTGTCGAGACTATTCTGGAAACCCTTCATGACCAAGGGAAGAGCACCGGTGTGGTGGTGACCAGCTATGTCACTCATGCCACCCCGGCATCTTTTGTGGCTAAAGTCCCGAAACGTTCTATGTATGAGGATATTGCCGTTCAGATGGCTGAAAGCGAAAAGCTGAACTTGATGATCGGTGGCGGCCTTAAACATTTCAACCAACGCAAAGACAGCATCGACCTGATTCAACGCATGGAGACGGAACTGGGTTGGAAAGTCTATGACACCCTTTATGGTATCGACACTGATTGCAAGAAATATGCGGTGTTGGCCAACGATGGACATATGCCTCAGATGCCTGACCGTGGTAACTTCCTGCCTGAAGCGGTGCAGATTGCCATCGAGACCTTGGACAAAAACGAGAAAGGTTTCTTCCTGATGGTGGAAGGCTCGCAGATCGACTTTGCTTGCCATGCAAACGACTCAGCTTATATGGTCGATGAATGTGTCGATTTCAGCAATGCCATCCAAGTTGCTTTGGATTATGCCAAAGAGAAAGGCAACACCTTGGTTTTGGTCACCGCCGATCATGAGACAGGTGGTTTGACCATGCCTGACTTGGAAGGGAAATACACCAACGTTTCGTTCCATTATTCCACCAGCAGCCACACCTGCCTGCCCGTAATCCTCTATGCTTACGGTCCCGGTGCAGAGCTGTTCTCTGGCTGGATGCAGAACAACACCGTCAAGGAAAAAATACTAAAAGCTGTACAAGGTGAAAATTGAAAATTGAAAGGTGAAAGGTGGACTAGCGTCCGAAGGTACCTTTCACCTTTCACCTTTCACCATTCAATTTTCCAAATAGGTATATCCGTAGAGGCCGGAGCGGTAATTCGACAAGAATTCCTTTCCTTCTTCTACGGTTATTTTTCCTTCCTTAACGCACTTGGTAGCCCAGGTCTCGACGGTGCGGACCAATTTCTTGGGACTGTATTGTACGTATTCAAGAACATCGGCAACGGTCTCACCATCAATGACTTGATCGATGTAGTAGCCTTTTTCATCCACCGATACGTGAACCGCGTTGGTGTCGCCAAACAAGTTATGGAGGTCACCTAGGATCTCTTGATATGCGCCAACCAAGAACACCCCAATATAGTAGTGTTCCTTGTCGCTGAAATTATGCAGCGGGATGGTGTGTTGTGTTGACTTGGCCACGAAATTGGTGATCTTGCCATCGCTGTCGCAAGTGATGTCTTGCAAGGTGGCAAGATGGGTGGGGTTTTCATCGAGGCGTTGGATGGGGATGATGGGGAAGAGTTGGTCAATAGCCCAGAGGTCGGGCAGTGACTGGAAGAGAGAGAAGTTGCAGAAGTATTTGTCGGCCAACAGCTTTGGCAGCGAGGTGAAGTCCTCGGGAACGCGTTTCAAACTATTGGCGATATGGTTCACCTCGCGAGCGATACTCCAGTAGAGTCGCTCGATCTTGGCGCGTGACTTCAGGTCGAGCAAGCCAAGGCTGAACAGGTTCAGGGCCTCTTCGCGAATCTCCTGAGCATCGTGCCAGATCTCCAAGGACGAGCTCTTTGTGAGTTCATCCCATGACTCGTAGAGCTCTTTGATGAGCTCATGGTCGTTTTCTTCCGGTTCCTCGTTGTCGTCCCATTCAGGCAAGGAGGTCTTTTCCAGAACTTCGAAGATCAGCACAGAGTGGTGAGCCGTGAGTGCGCGACCTGATTCACAGATTACGTTAGGGTGGGGGAGCTCGTTTTTGTCGCAGGCATCGACGATGGTGTAAATCGCATTATTGGCGTATTCTTGGATGCTGTAGTTGACCGAGCTCGCGCTGCTGGAGCTGGTGCCGTCGTAATCGACGCCCAGACCGCCGCCCATGTCAACGTATTCGATATGGTAGCCCATCTTGTAGAGTTGCACATAGAACTGCGCGGCTTCACGCAAGGCCACGTTGATTTTCTTGATTTTGCTGACTTGGCTTCCGATGTGATAGTGGACCAACTTGAGACAGTCTTTCATGTCGTGTTCCTCCAAGAAGTCAAGAGCTTCGAGGAGTTCTGAGGAGGTGAGGCCGAACTTGCTGCCGTCGCCGCCCGATTCTTCCCATTTGCCTGCTCCAGAGCTTGCCAACTTGATACGTACACCCAAGTTGGGGGTGACTTTCAGACGTCGAGCGATCTTAGCTGTGATTTTCAGCTCGTTGAGTTTCTCAATAACGATGATGATCTTGCGACCCATCTTTTGAGCGAGCAATGCCAATTCGATGAACTCTTCGTCTTTATAACCGTTGCAGATAATCAACGAGTCGGAGTCGGTGCCAAGGGCGATGATGGCATGGAGCTCCGGTTTGGAGCCGGCTTCCAGACCGATGTTGCATTTCTTGCCGTGGCTGACAATCTCTTCGACCACGGGGCGCATTTGGTTCACCTTGATGGGCATCACCACAAAGTTCTGACCATTGAACTCGTACTCCTTGGCGGCTTCTTTGAAGCAGGAGTCGATCTTGTTGATACGGTCATCGAGGATGTCGGGAAAGCGGATCAGCATGGGAGCTGAGACGTCGCGAAGTGCCAACTCATCCACCAACTGGGGAAGATCGACGGAGGCACAGCCTTCCTTAGGGGTCACTAACATGTGACCATTCTCGCTGATTGAAAAGTAGTTACCACCCCAGCCTTTCACATTGTAAAGGTCCTCGGAGTCTTCGATGCGCCATTTTCTCATTTGTATCTCTTCAAGTTGGTTAAACAAAAAGTGCCTGCAAAGCTATAAAAAAAACTTCTGTTGATAATTAATTTGAAAAAAAACCTTGAAATACTTTGTTTTAATTAAAAAAAGATTAGAACTTTGTAGTTTCAATGATTATGCCTATGAAAAAGACAATCCTTACCTCTTACGAGGACCTATTGAAGCGGGCGATGAGTTACGCCGTCGATAATGCCAATGATGCGGTGTATCCCTGCCATTTGTTTAAAGCTTTGCTACACAAGGATATGGGCTTGGTTCCTTTCCTTGAAGGCAATCTCGACAAAGATTACTATTACTTGGTGGAATGGGCCGATGTGGAGATTTCCATGACGCCTAAGGCATCGCGTCCCAACAGTGACCTGAACCTCTCGGATGAGTCGGTTGCCGTGTTCGACATGGCTGACGACTACCGTGCACGTTTGGGACTGGAGGAGCCTGACAACTATTGTCTGTTGGCTGCTCTGGTCACTCCAGGAGTGGGCTTCAACTTCAACCAAATGAAGAACCTCCCCTTGAATGTCAACGAAGTGCTTGACGCACTCGGAAAACCAGCAGCTGCCGAAGGCGGTGCTGCCCAACCCACGGTGCAGCTGTCGCAAAATGCAAAAAAGGTGCTGTCGCGCTTCTGTATCAATAAAAATGAACAAGTGGCCTCAGGACAGACCACGCCAGTCATCGGTTTCGAACGTGAAATCGCCGTGTTTTTCGAAGTCCTGGGCCGCAAGACCAAATCCAACCTCCTTATTGTAGGTGAGTCGGGCGTGGGTAAGACCTCCCTCGTGAACGGCTTCGTGAACCGTCTGCTCTATGGCGCCGTCCCTGCCTTCTTGCAAGGAGCTCCTGTGTATGAACTTGACCTGGCAGCCCTGGCCTCGGGTGCCGTCAACAATATGGAGACGGAAGACCGCTTCAAGAGCGTCCTCGGCGAACTGCGTGCCTTCGGCAATGCCGTGCTCGTCATCGAAGGACTCGACAAGATGATGGATAAGATGGGCGCCTTGCACGGCACGGGCGAACTGCTGAAACAGGAACTCAACAAGGGTGAGCTCCGCGTGGTTTGCACCTCTACCGTGGACGGTTTCACAAAGAATATCGAAACCGACAAGGAAATGGTCCGTAAGTTTGAAAAGATCAACATTGATGAACCTGATCTCGACACCTGCTTCCGTATCGTGCAAGGTGCCGTGACCACCTACGAAAAATACCACGGCCTTGATATGGACGACAGCGTCATCAACGAAGCCATCCGTCTCTCCAAGCGTTACATGACTGAAAAGGCTCTTCCGGACTCCGTGTTTGACCTCATAGACCGTACCATGGCGCTCATCAAGACCATGAACGACGTCTCAGAGAAAGACCTCGCCTCTGTCGAAGAGAAAGTCAACCGTCTGAAACAGAATCCCGAAGGCTTGGACGACAAGCGTCTGATGGTGGAGCAGAACTGGCTGCATTACGAGCTGTTCAACAAAATCAACGTTTTGTTGGTTGCCCAGCTGGATGATGACACTGACTTCCTGAAGATCCCAACCAAGGAAGAGCGTTTCGCCTATCTCGACAAGATGATCGCCAAGCTGAAGCCGCTTACCGCAGAGAAGCGCACCAAGGTGCTCGACACCGACCTGTTGGCCGTGGTTGCCAAGCAGACCGGCATCCCGATGGGCAAAGTTCAGTCGAAGGAAAGAGAAAAGCTGGTCAACGCTGAGGCCATCCTCAAGAACAGGGTCGTCGGTCAAGACCACGCCATCAAGATCATCCTCGACTCCATCTACGAATCTCGTTCCGGCCTCAACAAGAAAGGCCAACCCATGGGTTCATTCTTCTTCCTCGGACCCACTGGTACCGGTAAGACTGAGCTTTCGAAGGCTTTGGCAGAGTTCTTGTTCCAAGAAGAGTCGTCGCTAATCCGCTTCGACATGTCGGAGTTCAAGGAAGAGCACTCCGTGGCCTTGCTGTATGGAGCGCCTCCAGGATACGTCGGCTACGAAGAGGGTGGTCTGCTGGTGAACAAGATCCGCCAGAAGCCCTATTCCGTCGTGCTGTTCGACGAGATTGAAAAGGCCCACAAGTCGGTGTTCGACCTGTTCCTGCAGATCCTCGACGAGGGCAAGCTCCACGACCGTCTTGGCCGTGTCGGCGACTTCTCGAATGCCTTGATCCTCTTTACTTCCAATATCGGAAGCAAGTTCATCGTGGATTCGTTCGAGAAAGGCGTGGTGCCGAAGAACAACGACTTGATGACCATCATGCAAGACTATTTCCGTCCCGAGTTCCTTGGCCGTCTCACTGAGATTGTGCCGTTCTCGCCGATCACTCCTGCTACGGTCACCCGTATCTTCAGTATCCACCTGAAAGGCTTGGTCAAATTGCTCACCGAGCAAAACATCAACTTCAAGATTGATGATGAAACCAAGCAAGCCATCGCCATGCTCGAGTTCAGTCCACAGTTCGGTGCACGTCCTATCATCGGCACCATCCGTAAAGAGTTGCGCCGTCCACTCTCCAAGATGATCATCTCCGGCAAACTTAAGCCGGGTGACACCGTCGAAGTGAAGATGGAGGAGGGGAAGGTCGCTTTCTATGTCAATGACGTGAAGACTGAATACCAGTTGAGTTGAAAGGTGAAAGATGAAAGGTGAAAGATGAAAGACATTTAAAACAAATCATAAATTAACAAATCTAACATTATGGAAGAGAAAAATTTCATTTCAAAAGCTACTGATGAAGAATCAGGGAGTCAGGTAAGTGCATTGGACACCAACAAGACTCTGTTCATCGACCAGTACACCACTGACGCCCAGTCGGAAGATCCAGAGTTGTTCGAGGATGCCAAGACCATTGGCGACGTGTTCGACCATTTCAAGCCCAATGTCGAAGTGCAGTTCACTGGTGAAGACGGTGGCGTCGTTTCCGAGACCCTGCATTTCAATGAAATCAAGGACTTCGAGGCTGATGGCGGCAGAGGTAACCTCGTAGCCAACAGCGAGTTCCTCTCGGGCGAGAAAGCTCAAATGGATAGCTATGCCAAGGTGAGGAAACAGATCGAACAAAACAAGAAACTCCGCGACATCCTCAAGGATCCTAAGAGCAAAGAAGAACTCAAGGACTATCTGGAGTATTTGTTGAATGAACTGAAGGACAATGAATAATCAAGAATTAAGAATCTAGATATTATGGCAGATCCTCAATTACAAAAAGCTACTGAAGCCCAAGTAGCTCAGAACCAACAAGGACAACAACAGTCCAAAAAAGAAGTCACCGAACTGCTTAAGCAGTTTGGCGGGTTCTCGGCCGTCAAAGGTATCATTCCTACCGCCGAGGACATGAATCCTACCAAGAAAGCCATCAAGGACTCCTTCCTGAAGGACAGCCGCAAAGCAGGCAAACGCAAGGCTTTAGCCACCGAACTTGAGGCTTGGCTCTCCATCCTCAACGAGGACAAGACCTCAGCCACCGACCTCGTCGATAGCTGCAAGGCTCAAGAAGAGAAACACCTCAAAGTGTTGACCCAAGGAATCACCGATGCCCTCGATGCCTCCAAGAACTTGGAACGTTCCTATCGTGCCCTCGACATGTTCTTCAAGAACGCTGGTGCAGAGAAGGTGGACAAACTCAAAGTGATCAACGTGGCCAAGGATGCTATCACCGACACCGACTCTAGCTTTAAGGATCAGGTGGATGACCTGCTGAAGCATGCTTTCGACCGTCTGAGCCTGAAGGATAGCTACAGCTTCGTCGTCATCCCCGGTGGCGTGTTCAAAGACCGCGTGGAGTTGCTCCGCTGGGCCAAGATGGCACATAAATACAAAGTCATGCTGGTCACCGACACCTCCATCGAAGACGAGAACTCCTTGGAAGACCTGAAGGAAGTGACCCGTGGCTTCGTTGACAGTGATGCCTCGCTGCAGAACGTCGTCATGGCCTGCAACTGGCTCGTTGGCCGTCAGAGCGAGAAACTCAGCTACGATGAACAGTACGAGGATGCCTTCTACATCTCGCCCGCCGGTGCTTTGGCAGGTATGATGTACGACGAGAGCTCCCCGATCTCTCAAGGACGCGCCGGAAAGAAGTATGGTACCGTTTCGGACGTGAAGGGCGTGAAACTCGACCTGCTGAAGTCAGAGATCGCCTCGCTGATGGACGACCATGTGGTGCCTATGGTCTTCTCGGAAGGCCGCGTCATGGCTTTCAACAACAACACCTTATATAATGGCGACCTCGATGCCATGATGGAATATCCTATCGTGCGTGTCTTCGACTGGGTCAAGAAGGTGTTGATGAACTATGTCCACGAAATTGCCCTCGAGAACTGGGATCCTTACAAGTCACCCCAGAAGCTGAAGGACAAGATCCAGGACTTCCTCAACCACTACCAGGGCTACCAGAACTTCTTCTCGAAGTATAAACTGGGCGACCCGAAACAAGATCCCAAGACCAAAGTGGTCACCGTGGATATCTCCATCACCCCGTACTTTGCTGCCAAGAACTTCGTCATCAAACTCGAAGCGGACAACAAAGATTATATGGGAGCTGATACCGCATTGGAATGATAAAAACAGTTTTAATCATTAACCCTTAAATAGTAATACAAAATGGCAAAAACACCTGTAACATTAAAAGTTGACGGCCTCACCGAACGCGAGGTCATGATGGTCACCTATTCATTCAACCAAGCTGTCGATACCGAAGGACAGATGTCCGGTATTCCGAGAGGTGGTTTGATTACCCTGCGCGTGAAAGCTCTGAACGACGGCAATCCGGATCTTTTGAACTGGATGATTGCCCCGAACCTCGCCAAGAACGGCGCCATTGAGTTCAATGAAACCAAATCGGGCAACCTGATGAAGAAAATCGAGTTCACCGATGGTTACTGCATCAACTTCGTGGAGATGTGGGAGGACAAGATGGGTCATTACGAGGAGATTGTCATCTCCTGCCGTGAAATCAAGAACGGCTCGGTCACCTACACCAACGATTGGGCCTAATCGTATGTTGAAGTGGCGGAAACACTTCCGCCACTTCTTTGTTTAATTGTGGTTAAACCCTAATAATAACAAACCATGGCAATTAAAGGAAGATTTTGTATTGAAGGCGCGAAAGAAGATTACCACGTCGTTGAATGCCAATACAAGCTGATGCAACAAGTGAACAACAGTACCGGTATTCCTATCTCAGGCCTCGATGCCACCCCGCTGTCAGTTACCATTATCACACCTCCATCAGGCCAAGTTTTATACGAATGGATGATTGATGAATTTGCATTTAAGAATGGATACATTGAGCTGGTTATCAATGTCAATTCCAACACGAAAGCATCTCGATTTATTTTTTTTGAGAATGCCAAATGCGTAGCTCTTCTTGACTATTTCAACAATCAGAATAGTTCCATGATGGTTACAAGACTCAAAATTCAACCCTCTCGCATGTATTTCGCTGATGACACAATGGATGGTGATGAGGCCTTCGGATATGACTTCAGAAATAAAAGGAAAGCAATATTAAATTGTTCCAATGAAGATGTTGCTTTGGACAAGATTTTTGGGCGTAGAAAGGATCTGGAGTTAGCTTACATTAATAGCTGGAATGTTTAATTAATAAATGGATAGGTTATGGCAATCCAATTAGCAAGCGACCCGATAATTAAGATCAATGGTGAGCAACTTGAAGGTTATGTCTTTCTTCGCTTTACGATGACAAAAAGACTTCTCGAACCGAATCGGTTGGCATTTGTCTTCCGAAAAGAAGATCCTTCACTCACTCAGGACGACATCAAGTTTGAGCTCAGAGAGAAACTCTTGGGAGCTCTGGTGGAGTGTTCTGTCACGTCTAACCAATATCACGTTGACGATGACATCGAAAAAATTGAAGTACAAGACTTCTTCCGCGGATACATCCAAAATATCCGGGTGGCGTGGAACGTCAACATGGCACAAACGGAAATCCATTGTACGGCATACAGCCCGGACGCTCGCTTAAAAACGTATCCGGCATGCAGCTCGCGTGTCGATGATACCTTGGCCAACTATGTCTCCTATATCTTGCGCGGCCCTACCGACCATCCCCGTAAATTCGACTCCAACAGCGGTAAATATGAGGATTGGTCACCAATGGACATGGAGATCGACCCAAGATATACCGAAGTCATGCCATATACTGTCCAATACAAAGAAAGCGACTATGACTTCCTGAAACGTTTGGCCAAACGTTATGGGGAGTTTTTCTACTATGAAGATGGCAAAATCATCTTTGGGAAAATGAAAGAATACGACCCTCTCACCTTAAAGGCGGGGGTCGATGTTGAGAACTATGATTATGATCTCAACATGAACCAGCATACAGGAATCACCTTGTATGCTTATGACTATATGAGTAGCAATCGATCGGGTCATGGTGCCGAAAAAGGTGACTACCACTCACCCCTCAAGGCTAAGACTGTCGATTCTGAGATGGCTAAATCGGTTTATCAACACTCCACAGAGTTCTTCAATGCTGACCGAAACAACTTGTCCTATTTGGAATCCTTCCGAATCTTGAACGAGGCAGAATCGATAGGATATAAGGACGAGTACGCAGCCAATTCAGGGAAACCTAAAGGAGATCCACCAATGTCGGTCCATGCCGAACATAGAGATCTTCTTGAACAATATGTCCTTACCGACACCGTGTTGTGCAAAGGCAGCATCAATCGACCCGATTTGAAACTAGGGAGCGTCATTGTCATCGAAGAAGAAACAAAAACGCAAGACAACAGTAACGATGTTGTTCAACATGAACCATTGAAAATCATTGATTTGACTTATTCTTGGGAAGGGGAGAGCAGCCTCACCCTTAACAATGATTTCAAAGCAATACCGCAAACGATGGAGGTGCCGCCATATTTGGAAAGAGACAAGGATGGTTTTCTTATCTACGGCGATTTTGATGTGTTTCCCCATTGCGGACCCATGTCGGGACGAGTGATTGACAACCGTGATCCTTATGGGATTGGACGAGTCCAAGTGGCCTTATTCTGGCAGTATGGTGTTGAGAAATATGAAAGAGGCATCAATGATACCAAAGACGTTTTGGACAACTATACCCCTTGGATTCGAGTAGCACAACCCTATGGCGGTTACCATAAAGGAAGTTATTTGGTGCCCGAAATTGATGATGAGGTCTTGGTGGGCTTTGAAAGCAACAACGCCGAACGCCCATACGTGATCTGCTCTCTGCATAACTCCTATATGGATGCAGTGGAAGGCAATTGGGTGGAGAAGAATGCTGTGGAGGCCAATGAAGTAAAAGCCTTCCGTACCCGTAATGGCCATACCATTGAAATTCACGACAAAGAGGATCATGGCTTAATCAAAATCTATGATGAGAAAACCAATAATTATGTGATCACCTATGATACAGACAAGAAGCTAATCCGTCTGGAATCCAAAGGAAACATAGAATTGAGCGCCAAAAAGAACATCGTCCTTCATGCTGAAAACAACATCGTGATGGAGGCGAACAACAATATACAATCCCACGCCAAAAACGATATCAAACGCACTGCTGACCATGACGTGTCGGATACGGAAGGCCATGATTACATGAATAGTGTTGCCAATGACTACAACACCTATATCAGTCAAACCGCTACACATATCCATATGGTCAAAGACAGGTTGCAGTTCGAACTCGACGGTAACAAGCAAATCATGGTTTTGGATGCTAACAAAGGTATCGCTGTCAAAGAAGCTGGATCCGGCACAAAAATCGGCGTGCTGTCGGAGAATGAGATTTCTTTGGACGGAAAGAAAAAAATCATTCTTCAATCGGATAATCAAACCGAAGTCAAAGGCAAACAGATCAGTGTCGATGGCGACATGGAAGTCAAGATCAAGGCCTCGTCCATTAAATCTGAATCCAGCGGTCCAACTGAAATCAAGGGCAAACCTGTAAAAGTGAACTAAGGAGGTCGCTCATGGGAAAACTGAAACCACCAGGCGAGGTGTTCAACGACTGGACTCCAGAACAACAGGAGGCCTACAACTCACAATTGGATCCATTGTATGCTGACAGAGAGCGGAACCAAGCCGCTTTATATGATTTGGGGGATGATGGTTCACCTGTCCAAAGTGGTCCATGGTACGATGAAGACGGGAACTCTGACAACTCACGTCAACGTCAAGCACTGTTGGCATTGGACTCGGAAGACCATCCGAATCCAGCAGACGCAGACGGTGTCGCCGGAAATCGTTTGGGTAATCTGTTTATAGCCAATTCTTCGGGTGGCGGATATGACCGCTCAGTAGCCCAAAAGGCATCCTCGATCCGGTTTCATCGTAATCGAATCAAGGAAACAAATCAGAAGATTGATGAATTGAAAGTTGAGGAGGTTAATAGTTCCTCAGTGAATCATGACCAGATTAAGCAGGATTATGTGGACGCTTTGAAGGCTCAGATCGAAGCAGATAGGAAGACCTTGGAGGAGCATAACAAGAAGCTCAAGGAGATGATGGATGATTATGAGGAACATAAGCTTCGCTATGCCTTGTTCGATCATAACAAGCATTATTACCACATCCAATATCAAATTGGTATCATTCAGGACCTTGTCAAGGTAATAGAATTCAATACAACCAATTTAGAGAACACCGCCCCTCAAACACCTCCTGCAACGGATCCGCCTCAACCGCAAGCTCCCTCAGCACCCCTGGTGCAGAAGTTTGTGAGCATGGGTGCCAAACTTTCTTGCCCATTTGCCATGGGTGGACAATCAAGTTTGGTGGTCCAACGTCCTATGTGCTTGTTGGAAAACTCCCCCTGGGCCAACATCATGGATTACAAACCCATGGTTAATATCCCTACCTTCGGAATGTGCAATTCGCTGGCGAATCCCCAAGTAGCCTCTGCCACAGCTGCTGCCTTAGGTACATTGACACCACAACCATGCATTCCCAATATTGTTGCACCATGGCAACCGGGTAAAATGGATGTGCTTGTTGAGAACCAACCGGCATTGCTGAACACCAGTACCTGTCAGTGCCTTTGGGGTGGCGTGATTACTATATTGCCCTAACTGATGCCGTAATGAAGTATAAACCTAAATACATATCACCCAAGCTGGTGCTCGTGAACACGACGACACTTTCCGCATATGATGAGGAGAAGTGCAAGTATTGCGGCTATTACGGATGCAATGACCGTGGATATACCCTCACTGTCGGCGATCCTCCCATAGTTTTGGCCGAAGCTAAACTTTCCCAGCAGTTGATGGATCGACTAGGACAACGTGTCGAAGAAAACAAAGAGGAGTTCCCAGTACGTTTCATCGAGTGTAACGAACCTAAATGTGTCCGTAAACTCAAGAAAAAAAACGTGGAAAGCGTCGTCAACAAGTTGAAACTATGTGGTCCGGACTGTCACCTAAACCGTGACTGGAGTGGCTATGGTGGAATGCTAAAACAACGTGACGAAGGCTACCATTGCCCATTCCGAGAACGTGAGCTTCCGATCTGTGAACGCAATCTGGAACTCGATGGAAATCCACTGGTGTGCTTTGCCAATGACGGTTATGACGATACCGAATGCCAATACCACGAGGAGGCCTATCGCCGTTGTTTCAAACGCAAAGATGGTGAACCTTGTTATGACTTGAACGCCAAGTACAATGTCGCCGATCCTAAAAATGACTCTTTACTGGTTTTGGCCCATCGCTTCAGTGCTGCGGACTGTCGCTTCTGCGAGACTGGCACCTGTCGTAACGAACAAAGTCCATCCTTTGAAGGAATGTGTACCCTCAAAGGTCTGATGGCACCCTGTGAATGTTATGCACCTGTGGCTCCAGACCATGCCTATACCGAAGGGGTAGTCACCTATGTCGCCAGTGCTGATGGCAAAAACGACCGTAAGATCTTCAACACGTCGAGTTATGCAGCCCCTCTCACCAAACAACAGCGTTACACCCTGTGCATCGCATGTCGAATCAGTCATAGTATTGCAAAAGCAACCGGACTGAAATGCCTTGGTGTGCGTCGTCTTGCCAAAACACCGCTTTTCGATGAGGGCAATCCGCTTCGCGACCGTACCGTCCAAATCAATTACCTGTATCTGACCCATCCGGAGGACGTGGCCAAATACAATCCCGAATTGATTTCACAAGCCGTTTATGATGCCTTGACCCTCAATTGCTTTGGCTTGGGATGTGAGGAATATGAAGAGTGTAGAATCAATAAAGAATAACCCATGACAGGAGTAGCACAAAATGTCGGTTTTGTTCCAGGAGCAGGTGGCGATAGCAACGATTCGTCGCAATCGTCCAATGCTGAAGTGAAGAAATGCATCGTCAAGTTCTGGCCCAAGGATGGCTGGAAAGGGGAGTATGGCTTCGACTGGTTCCGCACCGCTGATGACGCATTCAAGGAAGATGTGGACAACAACGGCAAGAAAGCCGCCTCCTATTACGACTGCATAGGCAAATACACCGGCGCCGAACTCGATGAACTCGTCATGGACTATTACAAAGAGGACGATCGAGTAGTGAAAAGGAATGAAGTCATCAAAAAGCAAGATGACAAACTGTTCCCCGTTGTGGCCAAAGATTCCCCCTTCGGCACTTATTATCTTTTTAATAGCAAACTGCAGATCCCTGTGGTTCGCGATGGCGATAGCTTCTATTATTACTATTATGTCCCAAACAAAGCCAAAGAAAAGAGCGTCAGCTTCTATTACACATACAAAAAGAAAAAGAAAGAGCTGACGTATTTATTCAAGATCGATTATGAAGATGAGAAGGTAAAACATCTTCATATCTATGACGAACTCGATAGATTCATCGTTACCTTTGGCCCTAATGATAAAAATGCCATTACGACCTCACCCCTGTACAAGAACTACAACTTCGACAAGAACCTGATCGATCGTATCTATGCTCATGAAAATATGATCGAACCAGCACTCACTCAAGACTATAAACATTTTTCAATGGTCTCGGTGAAACCTGGCTCCTATAAAAAGCTTGAGCTGTTCTTGAAAAGAGGGGATGATGAAGTAACACAATGTCTTGAATTTGAGAATTTAAAGCTATATCACTTCAAGGAAATTGTAAAGAAGAAATCGAGCGAACCTAAAGTCACCATATCGGGTGTGGGGTATGATAAAGCCAAGAAAAAAGCCTCGAGTGCAGGGGTTGATGAAGCATTGCTTGACCCCGAGTGCCCATTCGGTACGGTAGCGAATACGGAAGAACTGACCAAAGCAACGGTGACCATTCTCAATGCCGTGGGGAAGAAAGGAAATCTGGATGTGGAAAAGGAGACGGTGAACGGCGAAGAAATCGTGCAAGCCGTTTGGGAAGGCACCGATGAAAAAGACCTAATCAGGCCCTATTGGAAGGATTATTTCGATGGACGTGGATTCCAATTCCTGTTTGCCAATGACCAAGACAAAGGGATGCAGTATTATTTCTTCCCTTACCTAAGCTTGATTGAATTTAGCAGCAAAGACAAACGGCGAGGACTGAAAAGCGAAGCTGAAATCCAAGTGACCATCGAGGGCGAATACGAAAAAATAAGATTTGAGTCATCTCATAAGAATCTGAAAGTCAGCCCTGAAAAACTGACGCAAAACGGAACAGTCAAAGTCAAAATCGATGGATCCGTGCGGACACAAGATTCGACAGAGGGCTTCGTCGAACATACCATCAAAGCCTTTTCGGAAGAAGGAGTCCTCGTCGGACAACTGAATGTCGTCGTGTTCGACATGCCGAATCCGCTCGACTTGGATTTCATTCACATCAATCTGGCAGGACGGAAAATGGACATTGACACTTTTACCGTCTCCCGCTACCAATACCAACAGCCACAAAATTCAAGCTCGAATGCCTGGTCGCTCAAAGATGAACACTTCATTGAATTGCTTGGTCAATGTGGTGTGATCATCAGGAATATGGATGATGATTACCAATATGGCATGGAGAGCGAATATGGTCTAGTAGGGACACCGGAGGGTGGGGATCAAGAAATTCAAAATGATGTCTCTGCGGAAGAAATTGACATCGTGACGGGCACCACCAGTTATGGTGATATTTCTTACATGTATCTCGATGATGAATTCTCCATACCCATGTTTGAACGCTTCACTAATACTTGCGCGGCCAAAAACGAAGGGGAGAAGGCTTTTATTAGCGATCAGATTAGTAAGGAAAAAAGACCAACTTTACCTGCCTATCTCGACCAACGTGTCGTTGCTTTTTATAACGAATTGTTGGAACACATGAGAGTGTATTTGATTGACAGGCATTTGCGCACCGATGATGGATTCAATTATTTTGATGGTTATGTGCTACCTGCCCAAAAAGAGAGTGCCTTGATCTTCCAAAAGTCCATTGAAGTCAACGACCATAAGGAAGCCAATGCCGTTGCCCATGAGTTGTTCAAGTCATTGGACCTAGGCCATCGTTTCTTGAACCAAAATAAATACACCTTTAAAGCCGGGTGTACGACCAACATCATGGATCTCAGTGATGTAAGGTACTCATTGAGCTATGACCAATGGATAGACGCCTATTATGGATACATTTCCCTGATGAAGCACATCTGGTTTAAGGAGGATTATACAATGGCGATGATAGAGGAGCATAAAACACCCAAATGATGATTTAGCGATGAACGGATTCGACCTTTTTGCCTACGAACAGAACTTTGCCCACGGTCAGTGCGTATTCCGCGATGGCCATAATACCATCGTGCTTTTCGAAACCGATGACTCCTACGGAAAGCAAATCATCCCCGATGCGCCTGAAATGGTCTGTAAACAATACAATTATGACCCGGAAACGCTTGCTTTGACCACTGAAGGACAATTCCTTAAGGATTTCTACATCATGATTGGAACCTGGAAAAGCTACAACGCCGATGGAGAAGTGATTGAAGAGAAGGATATGGATGAGGGATTCCCGTTGAAATGGGAAGCACTGAAAGGCATCTTGATCGCTAATGAAATCCGATTGGAGAACATACAACAATTGTCGCGATTCTACGATGAACACAAGAAACCGGTTTGGCTGGCGGTGATGAAAACCCTTCATGGCGTCAGAGAAACCATACTTGTGGATGCAATAAATGGTGAAGTCATCGAGCATGAATCAAAAAACATTAAGTAAACCTTGAATTCATTGACTATGAACTATATCTTCAACAAAAAAGAACGTTTTTACGACTACTTCCCGCATCTTCCTATCTTGCGGATGAAGATGGATTTTGGCCTGGGGTATTATGAACAAGGCTATATTCGCAAAGAAATCCAAAATGTGATTCGGAATGCCTATGACCACCTTGTCACTGCTCATGACTTAAAACATGTTGCAATTTATCCTGAAATAGGGGATGAGTTTGATGAGAAGTTCTATAATGAACTGAAAATCAACACTCAACGAGTGTTTCGTAATTCTCGTACATGGCTATTCCTTGATGACCTTATGCCTGAAAACGGGGAAGACGATGATGGAGTGCTTTACTTGAAACTTACAGCGAGCGTGGGGTGCGATATCCAACGAGAAGATGGTGAAGGACCTGTGAAATTGAGACAAGCCTTTGTCAAATTAATTAATTTCGATCTTGATGCGTTGAATGGCCAAGAATTACTATATTTGACAAAAATTTCATAATTATCAAAGATAACTATATTTATATTGAAATAATTGAAAAAATACATAATCCGATGAAAAAGTTTTATCTGTTTTTGATGCTTCTGTTCGGCGCCACAGCATTGATGGCGCAAGGGACCGACAGCCTGAATGTTTACACGGTTGAAGTGGATCCATACATCACTCATGGATCGGTCAACGTGCGTCCCATAGGTGAAGTTCAGGTAGGCGCAAGGGTAATGGTAACTGCAGTCCCTGACAACAATTACCATGTGGTTTCAGTGACCGCCTATCGTAAAGATCATCAGTCGCAAACGGTAGCCATTGAAGACAACGTCTTCATCATGCCGAACTTCAATGTGGTGGTCTCGGCTGTCTTTGGAGGCAATGGCCCCATCATCAACGGACAAGTAGTGGCGCCGGCTCCCATCTGCGATGGTGAGTCTCTTACTTTGACGGTTCCTGAGGTTACCAATGCCACCAGTCAGGGTTGGTACTTGTTTAAACCCAACTCTCAACAAGATGAACTCATTGAATATACAAACCAGCCATTGGACGTGTCATATAACCAATGGTCGCTGGTGTTTTGGGCTTCCAACGCCATGGGGTACACGGAAAGTGCTCCCGTCACCATCACTGTAAACCCCATGCCTGACGCAACGATGACAGGGGAGAACAGTACATGCACGATGATGGAGGCCGAATATAGTGTTACCAAAGACAGCCATTGCTCCTTTACCTGGTCGGTGACAGACAAAAATGCCACGGTAACGGCCAGCAACCACAAGGTGAAGGTGCTCTGGGTCACCCCAGGTGCCCATAAAGTCTCGGTTGTGGTAGAGAACACCTCTACGGGTTGTTCTGTTACGAACGAGTTGAACGTTAACGTCCAATCGTTTGTGACCGAGCTGAACAACATTGTGGCCAAAGTGCATGATGGCAAGGAATACATCCTTATCTATCCCAATCCTGCCGATGTATATAAATACCAATGGTACAAGGACGGCGAGAAGATCGCTGGTGCTACTGGTCAATATTATTACAAATCGGGTGGCTTGGACAACGGCGAATATACGGTATATGTCTCCAACAACTCCGATGCCAATGGCAATCTGTTCTGTGGAGCTTTCACCGCACCTCACACCGTCAACAATAGCAGCAGAGGATTTGACATTTGGCCAAATCCAGCCTCCACCAACGAAGGCCTGGTCATCAACAACCAAAGCCAAAACGTGGCTGAGCTGAGCATCTATTCCCTCGAGGGCAAGCTGTTGCACCGTCAACACGTGGAACCCGGTAACAGCACCATCACCGTCAGTCTGGCCAAAGGCATCTACTTCTGCCACCTCTCCGATGGCATTGCTGAACCTACTGTGCAGAAATTAGTAATTCAATGACAATAATCAATAACAACAAAAAAAATAATCGACCATGGAAGACTTCTTTTTATTCTTAAGGTACAAGAACAAGACGATCAAGTTCAGAGTTACCGATCCCACTACAGATCTTGAAGTTCTGATGAACAACTTGCGTAAGGCAGTGGACAACACGGGTACACGCATCTTCGACTTGCCGGAGATGATTGACTATGTCCCCACCGAGTATTTCTTCGGCAAGAAGGACGAGGTGACAGGACGCGACATCATCTTGCAACCCAAGGTGGGCAAGACCAAGAAGACGCTGCTTGACTATAACGTGAAGGCCGGCGACACTCTGGAAGTGATCTCCGATCCTATTGCCGGTTAAATTGATGGAGTGATTTGCCAAACCCTTTTTGATATGGAGCAGCCCAGAGAAATAGATCAGTACAAGCAAATCCGTTTTGTTGGACGGAATCGCCGTCTGATGCACGAATGGTCGGCCATCGACCAACGTTTCAAGGATGATCCCGACATCACCTATGTCATCAGAAAGCGCAATCCCGAGAACTTGCCAATTCAATACGAGATCATCTTCAAGGTGAAGTCGTTCTGCAATGTGGAGGAACCGGATGAGAACGGTCTCTGCAAGCCGATATGCGCCGATGAATTCAGGATGCACATCACCATCCCGAACAACTATCCTGCAGTGGACAGCAAGCTCGAGTTCAAGTTCATCACCAAGGACGACCAAGGCAACGAGATACCGCACCCCTGGCATCCCAACATCCGCTTCTTCGGCGACTTCGCCGGTCGCGTTTGCCTCAACACCCCGGCCTGTGGCACCTTTACCGACTTGGCTTGGTATGTTGACCGTGTGATGTTGTATTTGAAATATGAGAAATACCATGCATTGAATACACCTCCTTACCCGGAGGATAACAAAGTGGCCGAATGGGTTCTTGAACAAGCTGAACCTAACGGCTGGATAGAACAACTCAGAAACGAAAATTAAAAAGCCATGAAAAAGATCGCATTATTCTTACTAACCATCCTTTTTGTACCGGCGATGCTTTTCGCCCAATATAAAGTGTCTGTCTCCACCGAAGAGTCCACTGACCTGACTGTGGATATCCCTGGCTATAACGAACGTGTACCTAAGGCAAGCATGAACCTTAGGTTCGAATTCGACCAGGCTTCGGAGACCCTGCTCGTGCGCTGCGGTGCCGCCAATATCAATTCAAACTACGACAAGGTGTGGCTGCCCCAACATGATGTTGCCTTCGCCGAACTTGGAAGCTATATGAGCAACCATGGCGTCAAGATGATCAAATCATTCAACTATTCCGACCAAGAAAGCTTCATCGACTTCTCCAACAAGACCCTTAATGCTTCAATCCAAGCTACTGGCATGACCTTCAGCGGCGTATATGATCTGAAGTCATCCAGAAGAGTCAAAAAGGAACTGGATCACCAAATGGTTCCCCTCGATGGCAAAATGGAACTCGATCTGAGTTTCAAGGTGAATCCCGGTAACAGCAACGTTACCTTGAAGTTCCGCAACCCCATCCCGATGGATCGTAGCGGTCGTAAAGGCACCTTGGGATTCGTGGCAGACGACATCACCATCACCATCAAGTTGGAACGCTGCAAGGATGCCGAGCAGATGATCCAAACCATCCAAGAGTATGAGGCTCTGTTCCAAGTTGCCGAAGACAAACTCAACGAACTCAAGAAAAGCCCCAGCACGCAAAAGAGCTTCAAGGACTTCGTCATGAATGAGTTCAACGTGATTGACCTCAACCGTTTCAAAAACGCTGACTGCGAAGATATCCAAAGAAGTTACCAAAGCTTGATGGATTGCATCGGACGTATCGAGGATATGGGCAAGAAAGAGACTTACAATAATAACAACAACAACACACAACCTTCCTGCGATACCAAGAAATTGGATGCCGAAGTCAAGACCGTGACCAACAAGCTCAACAACTTGGTCAACGACTGGTCACTGGCTAGCGACGCTGCCGCCAAAGCAGAAAAGAAAGCTGCCTTTGAATCGGAAGTCAAGAAGTTCGACGCCAAACTCAACGAACTGCCTTCCGGATGCAAAGACAAGCTCGACAAGAAACTGTTGAAGAACTACGAGTTCGTCAAGAAACTTATCAAGTAAACCCCTGAATCATGAAAAACCATCGTTGTTGTTTTCTTCTCCTTGCCATGATGGCACTGCTGTCGCCCATGAGAACCATGGCCCAAGACGACCTTGTCGATATGGTCAAGGAAGAACTCAATGGCTATTACAAGGAACTGGTCAAACTCGACAGCCAGATTGTGACCGCCGAAGATGCCGAAAACTTGGAACCTCGCTACAAAAACCATATCAAGTTGGTGGAGTCGTGCTACAACGACTATAGCGAGCTCTTCCGTTACGACAAAAAACTCTACACGATTTACGACAACTACACCGTCTTGCACCAGCAAATCGGCAAGCGTATCGAAGAGTTGAAGGCGGAAAAGATAAAACAAGACAAGCTCGAAAAGCTCAACATCAAGATGAACCGCTATCTGGAACATCTCGCTGAACTGGAAGAGGCTGGGAGCCGTTGCGTCGAAAACAAACGTATCGACTCGCTCGGCATTGTCAAACAACTGGCCCAAGAATGCTATGTTGAGGAAGCCACCGTGGAATATGGCGCTAACCGCGATTTTGTCGATGAAGATGAGGAACTCACCTCACTCTGGAGAAACATCAAGGACACCTATACCCGGATCCAAGCCATGGAAGTGATCAAGAGCCCCATCAACATGACGCTCATCCTTGAGATTGTGGGCATCGTCGCAGCCATCACCATGATCATCACACTGATCAGCACTAAGGTCAAGGCTGCCAAAGCGTTAAAGCCCAAAAAGGAGAAGAAACCGAAGAAAGAAGAAGAAAACATCCCATCAATATGATTAAGACAAAGTATTATATTGGCTTGTTTATCAGTGTCATCCTGTTGTCAGCTTCAGCGTTGATGGGACAAAACCCAACGATGAGCTTCGATGGCAGAAAACTCAGCGTCAACGTGCCTTCCGGGCACCTTGAGTTCGTGAAGAAAGCCATCACCAACGATCCCATCCGCAACTGCTTCGAATGGGGAGGACGCGATACTTGCCTCTTCATGTCAAATTCAGAGCCTTACATCCTTCATCCTATTGGACTTTCAACCAATGACAAAGTGAGTGTGCCAGGGCTCTTTAATGGTGAACAAATCACCATCAACGTGGATATGATGCCGCAGATGGAGCGACTGAAACCCGGCAACCAATTCAAAGGATCCGCGTCGAAACGCAATATTATCTATATCATTGGCTCTGCCGCACTGCTCCTGCTTATCGGTATCTTTATCTTCGTTGTCCAACGAAAGAGAAAAAGACCAGCCGTGAAACCTGAGACCAACGATCCTAATGTGCTCAACATGATCAATGACGAGTCGATCGTTTATGAAAAGGGACTGCAACATGTTTACGACCATCTCAACGAATACCTCGCTTTCGACATGGACATGGTGTTCACCGATACGGCCATCAACAAGGTGTATTTCAGTGCCGCACTCATCAAAAAACTGTACGACTTCTTCAACAATTCCCTCGAAGATGGTGGCAGGACCAACGAGACGGGGTGCTTCATCCTCGGTTGCTGGGATCACGAACAAGGAAAACCGAATCGCTACAACATCAGCTTGGAGTACATGGTTGAACCTGGCGATGACGCCGACTTTGGTGAGTATAGCCTGAACTTTGGCAAGAAGATTGGAATCAACACCGCATCGGTCATCAACACTCTGGCTACCAAGTCGAAACGCGACTATGTGCTCACCTGCTGGATGCACTCGCACCCTGGATTGGGACTCTTCCTGTCGAACCAAGACTTGATCGTGCAACGTCAGCTGACCTATCCTGACCATCCTAAACGTCTGATAGCCATTGTCATCGACACCAATACACCAGATTTCAAGGTGGGATTCTTCACCGCAAAGGCCGATGGCAAGATGAACAACCAAGAGGAGGTGAAACGTTGGTTCTCCTTTGAAGAGATCTATCGCCAAAGCCGTGAGATGAACCGTAACGGTTATCAGGCTAACGACCTGCTTGAGGAATTCAAAGCCAACCCCGACTATTTCAACCTTGCATTGAATGGGGAAGGACTACACCACATCGGCTTCGCAGGCCATGCCATCAACCAAGTGGATAACGCCTTGTTCTCCAATGTTAAAGGTGTTATCGGCTACTTGTTTGGTGAAGAAGAAAATGGCTATATCCAAGTAGGTTGCTGCTTGCCCTATGAGAATGATGAAAAACGCGGTTGCCTGATCAATGACGATGACCTGACGGAAGCTTCACTTCAAAAATATGCCTCCGAACTTAACGGATGCCAGTTCCTGGTCAGCTGTAAGACGGATAATGAATTGGATGTCTGGACGCGCAACTCATCAGGCAGCTTTGCCAAGACGGGTTCTACAACGATGACCCAAATGAAAGAATGGATTAGAAGAAAGAGAGTTTAATTGTCACATTATGAAACGTTTATCAATATTACTGTTATTTATCACATTGTTTCTCCGACCTGCTTTTGCTCAGGTTGAGATGGAGTTTGGATCGGTGGAATCGACAGATGTCACCCGTTTCGTTGACTTCAAACTGATGCGTGACGGTGTCAAAGTCCCTTATTTCGGTTTGAATGCTAATGACTGTCGGTGTTTTGAAATCGTCAATGGCGATACCATCGAGCTGACTATCGATAGCTTGGTCGATATCTCGAGTCGGAAATTGGTTTCCAACAACCTGACCATCGTGATCCTGGCTGACCAAGGTTCCATGCTCAGTGAAGAGGACTACCTGAAAGTGAAAGAGGCCATCGTCACCTTCGTTGATGCTCTGCCCGAGTATGTTAAGGTTTATATCACCATGATGGGCTCTGACGTCACCGAGACCGAGAGGGTCTATGCTGGCGAGAGCATCCGCTCCTTTGTGCGTCGCGACAACATGGTGTCGCAGGCAGAGGAAGAAAAGTCGATTTATGCTTCAGTCATCTCCAAAATCCAGGAAATCGCCAACTTGGATGAGGACGAATGTTTCTATCCCGACATCCCTCACAACCAAGAGCTGAGTGCCGATACGCTTTCCGACAAGATGCTGTTCATCCTGTCCGGTAAGGTGGAGCAAGACGAGGACGAAACCTTCTTCCGCGACAAGTTGCTTTTCAACAATCCCGATTACCTGACCATTCCAGATCAACTTAAAGCCATCTATTGCATCTATTTCGGCGAGGAACTCGAGCCTGAGATGGAGAACGAGTTTAAGTTCATGTGCCACCGCACGCCCGAAGGACGTTTCTATCCACAGTATTCCATCGATTCCTTGAAATCCATGCTGCTTGGTGCCATCGACTCCATCGCCATGGACTATCGTATGTATTATACGGTAGGAGAGAAGGTGACCTATAACGGACAGCCGCTGAACCTCTTCTTGGATATCGACAAGGCCAAGGCACACGGCGAGAAAAAGTATTCCTTCGGTTCTGCACTGTCGCCCATTACCTTGGCTCCCGCTGAGGTGGCAACCAACCGTGGTAAACTCTCCATCCTGCTTTATGGACTTCTGCTAGGCTTGGGATTCATCGTCCTGACCTATCTCGTCATGCAATTCCTGGTGCCTTGGGTTCAATATAAGATCTTCCGCAAGAAATACGTGAAGAAGTTCAAACCATCCGATGTAAGAGACGATGGCAAGAATGTGGTGCTTCAACAGTGCTACTACTGCAAGGACAACTTCGAGGAGGGCGATCTCATCGTCACCAAATGCCAACATACCGTACACTGGGAGTGTTGGGAAGAAAATCACGACCGTTGCCCTGAGTACGGACTTAACAGCTGCAAGGAAGGCATCTATTTCTATAATAAGAAACGCCTGACGGACGAACGCAACTCACCCTATTTCACCTCCTGGCTCCTCTATGGTTTGGCAGGCGGTCTGATTTCATGGCTCCTGTTCAAGGTGATCCCCAGCATCCCTGTCTTTGAGACTTTGATTCGCTGGATCGTCGGCCTGTTCCATGGAGAGAATGCTGAGCTGTTTGCCAATGAGTTTGTGCAAAAGATCCAACCCTTGTTGATGTGCGGCCTCATCTTAGGCTTCGTCATTACTTTCTTGTTCAGCTATTTGATCGAGTTCAGAAAGAAGACCTTCAAAACCATCTTGCTCATCCTTGCCCGCTCCCTGGGCAATGCCATTATCGGTTGCTTGGCCTTCTTGCTGGGCGCTGTGATCATCATCGCCTTGGGCAAGTCGAGCAACTGTTGGTGGATTGACTGGGTGCCGTGGCTGTTCTTCGGTATCAGCATCACCTATCTCTTGTCGAAGAAAACCGATATCCAGTTCAAGGAAGCCTTCATTGGCGGTCTGGTTTCGGTGGCACTGAGTTTTGTCGCCGTATATATGATTAACATGGAGGTCATCGGCATGTTTGGCTTCATGGTCTATGCCGCAGGTCTGGGCGCTTCCATAGCTGTGGTTCACTACACTTCGGAAAACTACTATCTCCATATTGAAGGTCCTACCAAGGAGCGCGACATCGCCATCTACAAATGGATGAACGTTGCTGGAGGTTCCAACCACGTCACCATCGGCAGCTCACCCAACTGCGTCATCCAAATGAACTGGGATCCGAGTGACCAAATCATGGATAAACAGGTGGAGTTGTACATCGACAACGACCATCCGTATTGCCATGCGCTCACTGACGGTACGACCTATGGAGAAGACCAGCGTGCGCTTAAGGAGGGCGACTCCATCCTTCTGAGCCATGGTAGCTGTTTCTTCATTGGCAACACCAAGTTCACTTACATCGAAAAAGACAAATGATTTAAAAATAGTATCATATGAAAAAGTTGTTTTTATTTCTTGTGGTCTCCGCTGTCACTGCAACAGCCTATTCCCAATCACAACTTTCAACCGTTCGAGGCAAGACCAAGGACGGCAAACGAATCAAGGTGGAGTATTACAAGGGAAACGTTGAAGACGTGATCCAGTCGGTCAACTATGAGGTCGTTGATGAGCTTCGTGCCAAGGTCAAGACGCTTCAAGAAGACCTTGACAAAGCCAACAAGGAGCTCAAAGGCATTAAGCCTGGTGGAGGGGATTCTGAAGTGAAGAGGCTTCGCAAGAAAGTCAAAGACTACGAAACTGAGATTGAGACCCTGAACAAGACATTGGATGAATTGCGTGAGGCAACAAGCCATGATGGCTTGGCCAGCGAAGAAACCATGGCCCATTATAGAGAGACCATTATAAATCAAGAGAAGTCTATTGAAGAGATGAATAAAGTGATTGACGCTTGTAATCAGAAAATCAAAGACTTAGATCAAGAGGTCAAAATCTTGAAAGGCGCGGCTCTTCCACCTACGAGTCCCGTGATTGGTTTGGAGATTGGCTTAGGTCCCGTTCTCATGGGCAAGAGTACTCCCGAGGAGTGGGCCAACGATGTCAATTGGGCAAAACAGTTGGCTGTCTATTTTGGAACCGCTTCATTTTCGCCTTCATTCCCGATCTCGGTTGAAGCAGGATTGGGCATTCGTTCATTCAAGATGTCGGCGAACTTGGCAGAGTATTCCACTACCATCACCGGCAAGGACAATGACAACGACGATGCTAACGCCATCTATGCGTTCAGGGATCTCAATGAAGAACTTTCCTTGACCTATCTCGACATTCCCGTGCGTTTGAGCATCGGTTTGCCCATCAAGGACCGTGTGACGGTATATGCAAAGTTGGGATTGACTCCCTCCATCAAAGTATCTTCTTCGTTTGAAGGTGCTGGAAAATATGATCTGAAAGGCTATTATTCCCAATGGGATGTCACCCTTGAGAATATCACCGAGTTAGGCTATGGCGAAAATTTGGATTGTTATGATGCCGAGTTCGAGCCCGAGCTGAAGTCGTTTGTCCTTTGGGGCAACTTGGCCTTAGGAGCCTATGTTCCTTTCAAAGGATCGCCAGTGGCTTTGAATGCCGGATTGAAGTTGGACTTCCCTTTGGGGACCTTTGGAACTGCTGCTGAAACGGAGCATTTCCTTCCTGGAAGCCATGCCGCAGTGCTCAGCAATGGAGGCAAGGCCGTGATTCCGAGTGTGGAAGTCGGCGTGGTTTACAACTTAAAATAAACGCTAATCATGGAAGAACTGGAAATCAAAGAATGGGGCAAGGAGGTCTTCGACTTGTTGTCGTGGTACAAGATGGACGTCGTCAAGAACGCCAAAGTCTTGGTGATTGGTGCCGGTGCCTTGGGCAACGAGGTGATCAAGAATTTGGCCTTGTTTGGTGTGGGAAACATCTATATTGTTGACTTCGACACCATCGAATACAGCAACCTGACCCGTTCGGTGTTGTTCAGGGAAGAGGACGCCGACAAGGGCTATTTCAAGGCGGAAGTGGCTTGTCGCAAAGCGCGTGAGATCAACCCGAATATCAACGTCCAGTGCATCTGCGGCAAACTCAATACCGATGTGGGTTTGGGCTTGTATCGCAAGATGGATGTCGTGATCGGTTGCCTCGACAGTCGTTTGGCTCGTTTGCAACTGAACCGTCTGTGCATGCGTGCCAATGTACCCTGGGTCGAAGGTGGCATGGAGAACCTAACGGGTAACGTTCGGGTTTTCAAGCAAGGTGTAAACTGCTATGAATGCGGTCTTACCGAGAACGCCAAACAGAACATCTTCCAACAACTCTCATGCGCAGGTGTCGCCCATCGTAACGAGAAACAAGGACGCATCCCAACCACACCTGTCATCGCCTCGATTATCGGCGCCGTTGAAGTCCAAGAAGCTATGAAGCTGATCCACAAAGATGAAGTGGAGTCGGGGGTGTTCACTACACTCCTGGGACAATGGTTCCATTATGAAGGCATGCACAACCACATCTCCGTTTACGACTCCTCAGCATTCTTTGAAGATTGCCCGTCGCATGAATGCTGGACCGACATTGTCAAAATGCCAACGCTTACTGCCGACATGCGTATCAATGACGTCTTCACCCTTATCAAGAACACCTTGGGCGTCAACGAAGTGGAAATCAACCTTCGAAACGACAAGTTCGTCGATCTCATCGTCTCCAAAAACGACAACCAACGGTTTACCCCCATGTTGCCTGAGTCGAAGATCTCGGACTATATTGACTCAAACTACGATCTCTACACCCGTTCAAGGGCGGATTTGAACCAAAACGCTTTCGAAAACATCAATGAGTCTTTCCCATACCAGCGACTGACGCTGCGTGAAATTGGCATCCCATATTATGATGTCATTGAAATCACCACGGAGAACGCCGTTTATCACGTTGAACTCAGTGGCGATGAAGAGCGTTACCCAATCATCATCAAATAACGAATAAACATGTCAAACTTCAATATCGACCCCAGTTTTGAGGAACTGTCTGCTGAATTGCTGCTTTCGGTTTTCTTTCCCGACATCAAGGAGTGGACGGTCAACTATGGGAGTTTCTTCTCGAGAAACTATTCGGGCGACTTGAAGTCGTGTGATCCGAACGCAAAGACCATCTCCATCTCCAGAAACGGCCTTTACGACATCCTTCCAGAGAAGCTGTTCTTTGACCCCGAAGAACTGAGAAACCGTGAAAGTCGCGATTTCTCCCTGCGAGTCAACGAAATCTATGAAGAGGAGAGGAGCATCCAGAAATACTTCCAGCCTTTTGACTCTTTCTTCTTTAACCGTTCGCTGAACATCCATCTGAATGCCCAGCGCATGATTGAAGAAGAGCCAGCCTTATTGTTGAAGTTGTTCTTCAACTATGACCTCCAGGCTGAGACCAATCCCTATGTGCGGACCATGGCACCGCTCTTATTGAACATCACCCAGCTGCGTGGTGACTTTGATAGCCTGACTCAAATGCTGGCTGAAGTCATCGGCTGTAAAGTGGATTATTCTTTCCCGTCGCAGGACATGATTCAGTTTATTGTGCATAAGCTCGATCTCAACCAAAAGGAATACTTGGCCTTTAACGATCAATTGAAACCATTGTTCGCCTTTGTCGTTGAATGGTTTATCCCCATGCAGATGGATTGCATTTTCAAAGTCAAAGATTATCAGCACCGTTTTGTGCTATCTGAAGAGAAGCCTCTGGTGCTCGACTATAATACTCAATTATAAGAATATAAGCTATAGCATACTATGAATACGGACATTAGAATCGATTGGCGGTCAGGGATGGAAATCACCCCGCAGACCTTTGTCGAAATGGAAAACAACATTTCAGAGAACCGCCTGTTAGTGCGTAAGATACTTGCCGCCAAAGCATTTGGTATTATTCCGTGGACAAAATTCTCCATTAACCACGAGGTCGTCAATGGTTCCCTGGTGTTAAAACAGGTGACTTGCAACGTGCTGTTGCCTTCGGGGCAAGTGGCCGTGGTGGAGACCCGAGTGCCCATCACCCTCAACATCCCAGAACGTCAAGTGCCAGAACTGTTCCTGACTTTGGAAGTGGGTGAGCGCATGATGACTTTCGAGAAGGACGGTATTCCTCTTGTCACTAACGAATACAAGTTCGACTTCAAGGAGCTGAACGAGATCCGTGTGGCACAGCCTCTGCTTAAACTGGTGCAGAACAACGGCTCTTGGACGGTTCATGAGAGTTACATCCTTCCCGTCATCTCCTGTCGTTCCTCCGTGCCGCTTTTGGAGAAAATCGAAGAACTGAAGAAAGCCACGGATAAGATCATCGAACACGAACATGTTTCACTGTTGGATGATCGCGTGTTGGTGATGCTTCTCATCGACCAGTTGAGGTCGTTCTCCCTCGACGATTCCTTGCGTGAGCTGATGCTCCTTTGCCGGCGTATCTCCACCGCCTTGGGCTATTCAGTCATGCAAAACAAAGTCGAACTGCCCACGCCATTCATCATGGATGCAGAACCCTACCTGAACGCCTTCCTCTCGTTCTTGTCCGACATCGCTACCGCCATGAACGACCTTCAACCCAAGGTGGTAGAGGTGGTCAAAGAACCCGAACCAGAACCCGAACCACCCAAAGAAGAGGAATGGTTCCCGATGATTTAACTTTTTAACCGGTGTAGTTATGTTTATCCGTAATCCATTACAACTCCGTTACCCGATTGTCGATCTCGACGAGCATAACCTCAAGGCTTCCATCGACGCCTTCATCCAACTGCTGATCTCGTCGAACAAGTACGACAGCATCGCTGATGAGGAATTTGGCTTCTGCCTCGAAGACTTCCGCTTTGAGTCGTTCAATATCGATAAGGCGAAGTTCCATGGAAATTTCCCCATCAAGGATAAGACAGAGAACACGGAACTCCGTGACATCCATGATTCGCTTTACGCGAAACGACTTGTAGGATCCAGCAAGAGTGCCGACACCTTTGCCCGTGAGTTGAAAAACAGCATCGAACGCTATGAACGAAGACTGAAAGATGTTGTCGTCAGCATGGACTTCCAAAAATATGGACGAGTGATTCATATCATCGTCACTGGGAAGATCAACAATCCATCCAATGCAATCTATTATAATGAGTTTAATGTTGATGTTTGGTAAAAACTGAAGTAATTATGACACAAGAAGAATATGATATTCAGATACAGGTTGACAATCTGATGCAAAAGGTCCTCGAGACCTGGAGACGCGAAGGAAAATGGGATGGCAATAACCCGAACTCTCCTTTCTATGGCTTCGAGAAGGATCCCTTGCTGCGTGTGCTGGTGACAGCATTCGTATATCAGAACAATGGATTGCGTGTGGAGATCCAAAACCTTGAGAGCGACGTGGTTGACGAATTTCAACGGACCATATTGCCGTATCGGTTGACCCAAGCTGTTCCAGCAATGACCTTGATCAAAACCTCTAAGAATGCCGAAGAGAAAGATGACGTGTTCTGCGATGAGAGCACTACCTTCTTGGTCAAGAAAGAGTCGCTTCGCGTCAAGGAATTGTTTCCTTTCCAGCCTCTGTTCAAAACCAAGATCATTGGCATGAATGTGAACGGCGTGACCAAGATCGCATCCGACAAATGGAATGTCAATATCGATGTTAGCGACCAGTCAGCCGATCTCTCAAGCCTCGGATTTGTCGTGACTGGACTGAGATACACTGATTTGAATGTGTATTGGAACAACGAGAAGCTGCCTTTGATCAAGCCATGGGAGTTTGACCGTTACCCGAGGATACCTTGGTTCAACGAATCCAATTTCGTCCTGAATAAAAACGTCCTCTACAATGGCGATAACAACTGGTATGATCTGTGGTCGGAACTGAACACCAATTTCTATATGGTGGCACCGACCTTCAAGCGTCCCATGGATTCAGATATGATCAACTTCGTGTTTGAGTTCTCTGGAATGTCGAAACCCTTTAATTTCGAACAAGATAACCTGATGCTCAACTGTTTCCCTGCGGTCAATGTGGTCAAGAAAGACTTCAACCTTTCTTCTGCAGAGCCCATCATCAAACTCACTACGGAATCAGAGTTCACTGATGAAGACGGGGGAGTGGTCCGCAATATCAGTTCGGTGCATGCCGACAACAACCACGATGACTATTTCATGGGCATGGTGCTGAATTCCGACAATAACCTTGACGACTTTGACCGTTTCACCATCCGTCGATTCGGCAGCGAACGATTCAATATCAATGCCTTGGTGCGTCTTGCCGACCAACTCTGCAAACGCTATGAATCGGATTTCTATGCCTTCCAGAAGCTGCATAAGATGCAGAATACCGACAAGATCCGCCGACTGGATATCGTACTCAAAGACGTGATTGACATCATCACCAACAACAGAGTGCCCAGATCAGGAGTCTATGCGGTGCTGAAACGGGGAAAACTCCAGGGCGAGATGCCTGCCATCCACCTTACAGCCTTGTTTACTGATGGTGCCTACGCAAACGACATCGACTTGTTCAGCGATGTATCTGCCCCTAAAACCTTTGATAAGAAGGAGACCCGATTGCTGATGAAGACGTTCGGTGGTAAAGAAGAGATCATCGACAAAGAAGAAAGGATCATGTTGTCGAAATACTATGTCCAGACACACGACCGCATCGTCACTCGAGCCGACCTGAAGGCCTTCTGCCTGCGCTATTTCCATCAAATAGGCCTTAAAGAAGCCATGCTTGATGTCGTCAGCAACGTCGAACGCAAAGAATCAGGTGCCATACAACATGTCACAATTCATCTGAAAAACGACTTCGTCCGTGACCGGGAAGATGTACCAATGCTGATTGACCGCCTCAAGAAACTGATTGAAGCTCGTAGCATCAATGTGCTGCCCTTGGTGGTGGACTTTTTGGCGATAGTGAGTTGAGTTGAGAGTTGAGAGTTGAGAGGAGTGAAGATCATTGTTGATGCTGGATCCACCAAGATGGAGTGGGCTGTAATACGAAATGGTGATACACCAATTCGCTATACAACACTTGGCTTTAATCCCAACTATGCTGATGTCAGTCTGTTGGAGAGGATTGTCAAACAAGATATAGAGGCAATCCCCACCAACGTGGACGAGATCCACTATTTCGGAACGGGCTGTGGGCTGGAGGCTAACAAGCAACTCATCTCAACGGTATTGAAAAGCCATTTCCCCAAAGCGGAGATTGAGGTTGAAACCGACATGATGGGGGCCGCTCGAGGCATGTTCGGTGATCAAAAAGGCATTGCTTGCATTTTGGGTACTGGTGCCAATTCCTGCCTCTATGATGGAGTCAGCATCGTCGATAAAGCCGTGTCTTTAGGCTATCTGGTGGGTGATGAAGGTAGTGGATGCTATATCGGAAGGAAGGTGGTGAGAGCTTATTTTTATGACTTGATTCCACCTGAACTAAAGCTTCAATTTGAGCAGTGTTATCATTTGGAAATCAATGATTTCATTCAACATACATATCATGAAGAAGCTGCCTCTCGTTATCTCGCTGGGTTTGCAAAGTTCGCTGGTGACCATCAGGATCATCCCTATATCCGAAATCTGGTAAAGCAGTGTTTCACCGACTTCATTGAGGCCTTTGTGATGCGCTTCCGGGATTATCGATCGCTGCCCATCAGTTTCGTGGGCTCAGTGGCCTATCACTTTCAAAGCATCTTGAAAGAATGCTTGGACGAGGAAGGCTGCCAAATGGGCGAGGTCATGAAAACTCCTATGGAGGGTTTAATCCGTAGGTATTCGTAATCCTTTCTCTGAAGCTTCTAAAAAAAAGCAAAAAAAAACGATCTATCTTGGATAACTTCAAGATAGTTTGTAAATTTGCTGAGTTAATGTATTTTCTCTTAATCTTTTAATCTTTGTACGATGAAAAGACTGCTCCTTTTCCTGCTGTTGTCTCCAGCTTTGGTATGGGCCCAAAAGACCTTGGTCATCGAAGGCCCCAACGACAAGGTTGCCCCCGTGGTTTTACAAGTGAAAACCGATTTCGACCAAGACAAAGGAATCCTTACAATTACTATGACCGGTGACGACACTGCGGAAGCCAATGCCTTATGGCTGCTTCAGGACAATATAGGCTATAGTTCTCTCGACAAATACGCCAAACAACAGGAGGGGAAACTGTCCGTCTCTTCGTTCGCCAAGGAACAGATAAGCTTCATGAACCTTAAGGAGAAAACTGCTGAAACCGTCATCCATTTCACAGGTGCTTCACCTTCAGGCAAGATGACCATACAAACCAAGGAAGGCATCAAAACACAGCTGCAAAAACAGATCCTACCTCTTGACAATCGATCCACGCTGTCTTTGAACGTAGCGGTGGATCCAAACGTGGAAACCGTCACCTTGACACTGAAAAACCCGCTGCTCCTCTACTATGAAAATAACCGTTACGAACTGTCTTTCATTGGCAATGAGACATCGTTGGATATTGATGTTGTCCATGAATACTGTACCGTACACGCTGAACTACTCACACAACTTAACGAGTATCTGGGCATTTTCGGGGAAGGAGAGGAGACTCTTCAAGAGATGAGTGAAGCGAAAAGCAATGGCATTGATAAGGTTAAAACACTGCTTGTCAACGAAATAACTCATATTGATCTGAAGCGTTTCGAGAACACGAAATGCAAAGACATTGATGAAGCCTTGGTTTCATTGAAGGACTTGATTGCCAGAATCAAAAAGTTTGATACCACGCCCAAGAGTGGGAGCGGGAGTGGGAGCGGGGGTGCTGGACAGGCAAGCAGCCCGATTGCAGAAGACTGTAACATCAAAAAGACCAACGAGGACTTGAAAGCAGCCGTGGTCAAGATGAACACCTATGCCAATGACTGGATGTCAGCCTCTGATGCTGCCATTAAACAAGCCAAAAAGCTTGCGTTTGACAGCCTGGTGAAGGAGACCGATGCCAAAATCAACGCGCTCGCCCCAGCATGTCTCAAGAAAGTCGATGCCACCGCTCTCAAAAACTATGAGATGGCTAAAAAGTTGGTGAAGAATTGAATTATGAAAATTGAAATTTGAACAATATGGCTATATCTGCAACATTTGAACTCAGGGAGTCGGGGAGCGCTGCTTCCGCCGTTTATGGATTCCTATTTAAATCCTATACCGTAGTCGATTTGGACTACACGCTGAAAAGGTCTATTGACAAAACTGGGCGACCTTCGTCCAAAGCCAGTCTGGACTTTATTAAAGTCACCATCCGAGGGACTAAAGAGATGACCGCCAAATTCCACGAGTGGATTAAAACGGATGATAAACTGATGGACGGTGTCATCAAAATCTTCGATTCCACAGGCTATGCCACTGCATTGACCCAGGACCTGACAGGAGGAGAGACCACGGAATATTTAGAAATAGGCAGTGACCTGCTCAGAGATGAAATCGAGGAAAACCTGAACAACAAAATGGATGAGGAATCGCATTACACTCCTGCTGCTGACGATATCTTCGAGGAGATGGACCGTTCGGAATTAATGAGTTACATCGAAACCAAACAACTCAACATTGAGGTCGATGACAATGATTCCGTTGAAACGATCAAGGGGAAAATCCGCTATTACAAGAAGATTCATAACATGACTAAAGATGAACTGCTCGAGGAGGCCAAAAGCAGAGATTCGAACATCAAGGACACAGCAACCAAAGAAGAGTGTTTGGCAGCATTGGAAAAATACAACAACAGCACCAAAGCCAAATTGGAAGATAATGTCGCCAAAAAAAGGGTGGAGACCTTAAAGAAGTCCACTACGAAAAACGTTTCAAGTGCAGCTAACACGATCGTCAAAGGAGTGTTGGAGTCGGCACGTTCCATCACGTTCAAAAACGCTTATTGCATCAGCCTCCGTGAACATTTCAAAGGTGACCCCAACAACCAAGGCTCCTTGGATGCATCCTATCCCTGGTTGATTGAGATTGGCATCAAACCCGGTATTCTTGAGGTTACCGGTGCTAACGTGGCTGGACAAGCAGCATCAAAAGCAGTAGAAACATTTCAGTTCTTTTAAATGAAAGGGAGGATACAACTATGACGATGTGTTTAATGGAGCGATTCACCATCGGTGGAAAGGCAGTAGGTACCCGATCAGCACGAAACATTGATGAGGATACTTTGGATTGCTATGCAGTGACAGAAGTCATGCTTGTGAAGAAAATGCTTCAACCCAACGAGTTGACCTTCACCTTACGACGCCATTCTGTCGATAAAACAGCGAAAACCAGCAGTTTTGACATTGTCAAGGACATCATCGGTCAAGAAGTGGATTGCAAAGTAACTACCAGCATAAGCTGCTCATTCAAAACCGATGGTCCCAACGCCAGCAACATCGTCAACCTCAGCTCTCTCGAATTCAAAGGGACTGTCGCAAAAGTGTCAATGAAAGGCATTAGCCTGGTCTGCATTGCCTACAGCAAAGACTCCAAGCTTCAAGGACCCCCTAAAAGCCGATGCTTCACAGGCATGTCGATCGACCAAATCGTCGATGCAGTGATTCCCGTCTCCAACCCTCCGAGTCAAGATGATATTCAAAAGACCATTGCGCTTCATTCGGTTTTCCAAAGCAAACCATTCCCTCTTATTGTCCAATACAACGAGAGCGACTACGACTTCCTCGTTCGTTTAGCCAAACGCTTTGGCGCGTTCTTTTATTTCGACAAAACCTCCCATCTCGTCTTTGGAAAACTACCCAATGGCGGGGTGATCAATGTCTTGCCAAAGAAAGCGACATCATTCAGCTATGAACTCCAGACAGGTGACCCCAATCTTAGGCTCTCAGCTTATCAGTACGAAAAAAACCTCACATTGACTTCGACACCAGACAATTATAGTGCACTTGGAGCTGTTAATCTGGTTAAGATGGCCGTCGATCATTCCGAAGCAACGGTTGCGGATTACAAATTCTTTGTGGATAATCCCCAAAGCTTGTACGTGGATCAGGCAGCGGATGCTCATAGCAAGGCATTGTTGGCAACAACCGTTGATGACTTTGTCACCTGTAAATTCACGTGTTACCAATTCGATTTAGACATAGGTTCCTTGATTACCATAGCCGAGGCCCCAAACTTGGACAAAGTACTTCTGGTGACCTCTATCTGTTTCACTTGGGATTGTGAGGGATCGCCGCAAAGTGAAGTCAACGCCATCGTTCTTCCAAAATCCGAACAACAGAACAACACAGACAATATCTATCCACCTTACACCGACATCAATGTCTATCCAAGGTCGAACGCACAACGCGCCGTGGTGCTTAATAACAAGGATCCAAAGAAAATGGGCAGGGTACAGGTGTTGTTCTCATGGCAGCAGCCTCCCGCCGACCAAAATCAAGCTGCTACTTTGCCGTGGATCCGTATCTCCCAACCCTATGGAGGCAACAATAAAGGCTTTTACATCCTACCTGAAATCGGGGAAGAAGTCATGGTTGGATTCGAACATGAGAACTTGGAGAAGCCTTTCGTGATTGGAACCTTATTCCACGACTCCAACACTGCTGCAGAGAAACAAATGCCTGATGCAGCGTGGGTGGAAGACAATGACAACAACAAAGAAAACGAGGTAAAGTCCTTCCGTTCCAAGAAAGGCCATACCATCGAATTCCACGACACCAAAGAGGGGGATGGCTTTATCCGTATTTATGGCAACGAGAAGTCCGACCAACCCAACTACGACATTATCCTCTCCACCGATAAAATCCAGCAAAAAGAAGGCGACCAAAAGAATGACCTCCAATTGGACAGTGCCGATGACGAGGCTAAGGCTTCCGAAAACATTAAGGAGAAAAAATACAAGGCCGAAAAACTCCGCATCCTGGTACGAAGCAATGGAGGAGATATCATGCTCGACGCTGGCGATGGCGACATCTTTCTCAACGCAAACAACATCCATATCAACGCCCGTGGCAATAGCACTTCCCTCATTCAGGGAAAGCGCATCGTTAAAGTGGGAGGCGAACAACACATCCAAACCAGTGACACCTCGTTGTTGGCCGCCAATGTCAAACTCGATGCCGAAGAATCCATGACGATGAAAGTGAAGAAAGCCGTCCAACTCGAAACCAAAGACACCCTGGAAATCAATGCCAATACCATCACTGCCGAATCAACACAAGGAACGACGATGCAGGCCAATGAAATGAAGTTCGAGGCCAAATCCAACTTGGAACTGGGAGCCAAAATAACCGCCAAAGTCAAAGCAGAAGAAATCCAAGAGGAAGCGGACATGACCACAATTAAGGGCCAAATCGTTACCCTTGATGGTAAATCAACCACCCTCAAAGGAACCAACATGGTTATCGATACCTCCATGGGTACCCGGAAAGGCACCTGGATGGATGTGTAATCTTTAAGCCTTAACCTTAAACACCTCACCTCAATATGGCTGGAGACTCAAAAACAGTATGTATGGGAGCCATGATGAAATGCAGCATGGGCATGACCCCCGCGCCCCTTGTGGTTACCCCGAGAACCAAAACAATCAACGGAATGCCTGTGGCCAACATATTGGACAATAAACCAATGGTCAACATCCCAACCTTTGGGATGTGCCGCTCATTAGCCAACCCAACGGTGGCTTCCGCCACCTCTGCTGCCTGTGGCGTACTCACTCCTATGCCATGCATCCCCAACACAGTGGCTCCATGGGCTCCAGGCAACCCCCAAGTGCTCACCCAAGGAGCCCCAACACTCACCACGACAAGCAAACTGATGTGTATGTGGGGCGGTGTCATCGACCTCACAAATTCGGGTCATGTTTGAGTTTGTATGAAAAGTTTTTTTATCTTTGCCAATCACACCTTCTCACCATCAACACCTTACCATCATGGAAGACTTCTACGTTCATATCCGATACCGCAATAAGACCATCAAGTTCAAGATCTCCGACCCAAACTATGAAATGGAGCAACTCATGAACAATTTGAAGAATGCTGTTGACAAAACCGGAAAACGTTTCTTCAACCTACCTGAGATGATTGATTTCACGCCCACCGAATATTACTTTGGAAAAATGGACGAAACCACCGGACAATGTATTATCCTTCATCCCCGTGTTGGCAAGACCCACATGAGGATGTCAGACTATGCTATCCAAAACGGAGACATCCTCGATGTCGTCCCTGACCCCGTCGCCGGCTAACACCACTAATCGCCTGCACCATGAAACGACTAACCGCCATCTTGCTTCTGTTTTGCCTCTGGACCCTTTCACCACTGCCAGCCCAAGAGGCAGAAGACAACAGTTTGGAACTGAATCTTAACACCTTGCTCTCCGACCTGAACCAGATCAGCTCAAAACTGATGACCTACGATGACATCGCCATCTATGACTATGCCTATCAAGAAGCAGGAAACCGTCTGCGTTCCTTCGCCGCACTCGTCTCCAAAGGAACCCCTCCTTACGACATCTATAGCGACTGCAACTACCTATTCTATCAACTGCAAAAACGTATCGAAGACCTTCAGGATGACCATAACCACAAAAGAGATTACGATGCCCTGATGAACCATTTGCAAGACGCCATTGCCGAACTCTCTACCTTGCAAGCCGATGGAGAACACTACGTTGAAGCTAACGAACAAGACTCCCTGCTCATCGTCAAGAAAAAAGCGAGCAGGGTCTATGGGAAAACAATAGGGGAGACCGAAACGCAACAGCAACTGATCGACAATGACCCTGCCATGCAGCAACTAATCGAATCCATCGAAGCCTATAATGAGCAAATCGAATCCATGGAATGCCGCAACAAGGGGCAACTCTATGAATTGTTATTCCGTGTCGTCATGGTCGCTTCCATGCTCATTCTTTTAGTTAACATGCTGAAATCCAAGATAAAAGCAAAGAAAATGGCTAAAGAGACCCAGAAACAAATGAACCAACTCATGATGGGAGGGGACGACACCCCAACCCTGTAACCAACGAAAGGAACGCTTATGAAACGACTCATCCTGACATCGTTGCTCCTCATCCTCGCCATTCCGAGCATCCTTGCCCAAGAACTGGTGATCGACTACCCCCATTTCCAAACTGGCCTCGACACCGTCTTGGTGGATTTCAAAGTGGTGAAAAACGGAAAGAAACTGAACCTTGGAACGCTCGACAAATCGTCCATCAGCATCCAAAGAACTGGCTACAACGGTATCGAAGACGTCACCTCACTCGTCGATGTGCTCGACATACGCGAATATGACCCAGACTATGCGGCAGGCAACTATTCCATCATCGTCCTCGCCGACAGGTCGGTCACACAAGAACAACTGGAAGCTGAACGCAATGCCCTCCACGAACTGTTCCTGACCTTCCCCAAAGCACATTTCTATGTCACGGCAATGGATGATCAACGTACTCCAACGATGGAAGTTCAAGACCTTTACCAACTCACCCTCTGGTGCGACTCCACCCTCAACACCCCTTCAAAAAACGACAAGTTTATCTACAAAGCTCTCGCTTCTGTTCTTGAAGAAGTAACTGATACTGAAGCCCATGACTTCTATCCTGAGACTCCATACAACCCTTCATTAAGAGACAAGAGCAAAAAAGAGCTCTTCGTGTTAACTAATGGCATATATACAAAACCCGATGGGAGCTATATCGGTGGGGAAGACTTTTTCAGAATCAAAATGGCGCTCATCTCCGAACTTAACCAAAACAAGGAGGTCACGCTAAACTTCCTTTATTTTGGTGAAAGCATTCTTCAAGAAGATTTCCAGCATGAGGTGCAATATGTCTTCAAGGATGGCGACCGTTTCATTCCTGAATTCAACGCCCAGCGTTTGAAAGAACAACTGGTCATGCGCCCAAACCCAGAGGCCATGGATTATCGTATGGTGATCGTCAACGACCTGTATCGACTCTACGATGGGCAGAAAGTTACCCTACATGTCTATCTCGAACAAGATGATATCGAGGCCTACGGAACACGTACGTTTACCTTGGGCACCCTCATCGACCCTGTCCTCGTCAACAACACTTCGAGACGCATGTTGCAATTGTTGGCCATGTGCCTCATTATGGCCCTGGCATTGACAGGCTTGATTTACCTGTTCTTCCGGTTCCTTTTCCCCAAATGGAGATACAAGGTGTTCAAAAAACGCTACGTCAAACGGTTCGAAAAAGCTAACATTCTCCCCGCAAAAGCCAAAGATTATCTGGCGCAAAAGTGTTATTATTGCAAAGATGCCTTCCAGCCAGGGGAGGAGGTTGTGACTCGCTGCGAACATACCATGCATTACGAGTGCTGGAAAGAGAACGGATGTCAATGTCCTGAATATGACCAACAATGTGATCATGGCCCGATCCGCTACGACGAGGACCATCCTTATGACAAACGCAACACCCCTTACTTCCTGCGTTGGCTTGTCACCGGATTCCTTTTTGCCATGTTGGGTTGGTTAGTGTTCCGCCTTTGCGCCCATAACCAGTTGTTATATGGCTTCATCAGAGACACGCTGACTCTTTCCAAACGGGTAGGTCTGGATGTCACGGGAAACACCTTGGTTGACAAGATCCATGACTTGCTGATTTTCGGCATCATTATGGGTTTCTTTGTCACCTTGGGAGCTTCCTGGCTGTTGGAACGGCGCAAAAAGACTCCGAAACGCCTTCTCGTTATTTTCGGTCGTTCACTTGCCGGTGCCATAGGATGCCTCATCGCTTTCTTCATCGGAGCCATTGTCGTTATCATTACGGGCAAGGACTACAACAACTTCATCCTGGATATCATCCCGTGGCTGTTGATGGGATTGGTGGTGGGATGGATCGTTTCGTATCGCAATGAGGTCTCCGTGAAAAAAGCCATGTTATGTGGTATGCTATTCGCCATGGCAGGTTTCTGTCTTCTCTACCTCCTCAGTTTCGACGGCAGTGATTTGGAAATCCATAATATCGGCTTGTTGACCAATGTATTAGGATTGATTGCGGTGATGACATTCGCCGGCGGTTTGTATGCCTGCATAGCTTCACCCGAGCACCACTCCGAACGCTACTTCCTTCATATCGACGGGAACCTCAAAAGCCGCGATGTAGCCGTTTACAAATGGATGAATCGCCTCGGGGGACATCGGATGGTTACCATCGGACGGTCCGACCGCTGCTATATCGACATGGACTGGGACAACAGTGAGGGCATCGATGGTTTACAAGCCGAAGTCTTCATTGAAAACGACTTGCCTTACTGTAAGATAATGAAAACCAATGAGGTAAGAAGACTCACCCATGGTAGTTCCTTCCATATCGGAAGCACCACATTCACCTACATTGAAAAAGACCGGAAGTGATGGAACGCAACGATATTAAAGCGGAAACCTGGATCACAGTGCATTACCCATCCCAAAAGGAATGGATCGTCAAACACAAGGGCATCTTCTCCAGGAATTACTCGAGCGATCTGCGCGAGTGTAATCCAGAAGAGCTTACACTCGAACTTTCACGCGACGGCTTATACGAAATCTTGCCTAATGGCATGTTCTCCACAGGTAGAGAACTCTTGAATCTCGACAAGGAAGACCATAAATGGACCGATAAAGTTCTTCAGCAACGGGTCGAGCGCATTAAGACGGCCTTCATGCCTTTCGATTCCACCTACTTCAACCTCTCTCTGGCTCTGGAAAGCCAACTGAACCATACCTTGGTCGAGAAAAACGAGGTGATCTTGAAAGACTTCCTCGGCGTAACGATTGAAAACGACCAGAATCCTTACATACGACTCATGGCACCCATGGTCAGCCATGCCGCTCAAATCAGAGGCGACTACCGTTTCCTGTGCAAATTGATTAGCATTGTTGTAGGCTTCAACACCACTTTCAAAAGATTCCACAACCGTGTGCGTTTCACCGTCCACCGGCCCAATCTCCACCATGACAGCTTCCTTCAATTTCAAAAGACTCTCGAACCCTTCTTCCGTTTCGTTGAAGAATGGTTCGTACCTTTCGAACTGCAATGTGAGTTCAAAATCAGAGACTACACACGCGACAATCACTTTGAAGGACCTAACAAACTGATGCTCGACTATAACGCCACCCTTGGCAAGACAACCTCAAAACACTGAACAAACGATGAACAAGGATATCAGAATCAACTGGAATGTCGGGATGGAACTCACCCCTGAAACCTTCATCCATCAGGAAAACCTTTTGGCCGAATACCGGCTTTTGCTTCGTAAAGTGCAAGCATCCAAGGAATTCGGCCTGATTCCTAATACGGTATTCAAGGCACCAGTATCAATCCAAGGCGACAAACTCATCTTGGCTGAGGTGGAATGCCATGCTTTGCTCCCCAAAGGAGATCTGGTAAACCTAAAAAGTACCGAAGAGGTGGAACTCAAGATTGTGGGATCCAACGATTGCTATCTTGCCGTGTGGCCAACAGCAGAAGTGCGTGAGTACGAACTCGACGAGGTTCCCTTCATCGAGAACGAATATCAATTTGGTCTGTGCACGTTGGATGAGCTTCCCGACCGTATGCCTCTGGTGAAAATCATACTGGACGACGGGGTATGGAAAGTCCAAGACGACTACATTACGCCTGTCATTGCCATGGAGAGTTCACCTGTGATGATGGAAATGACAGGTGCCATACAACATTTGGCCCAACAGATTACCCACCACGAAAAGTTCAAGTTCTTGAACAACCACGATATAATGTATCTTCTGGTGGAAGAGATGGATTCCCTTGATAAAAACCAAAACCCAAAGGACTTTGTGACTCTTTGCCGAAGGTTCGTCCGAATGCTTTCCTATTTGAGCTCGGAGATTCCAATCACTCAAATCAACTATAATCCCTATGACATACAGCTTTTCCTGAACGGCATATGTAGCTTCCTTATTCAATTCTACGACTATCTTCCTGCATTGGAAATAGTCGAATATCATCCGATTCAAAAACAAGAACGGAATGACGAACCCGAACCTGAGCCTGAAGATGAATGTCCAATTCTCTAACTGAATCGCCATGTACGTCAAACTCCCCATCATCATGAAATACCCAGTGACGGTAGCTTCCAAGGAATCCATCAAGCCAGCTATCGACGCTTTTCTCAACTTGCTGATTTCCTCCAGCAAGGATAGCTTTAAAGCTGATGATGAATTTGGATTCTCGTTGGAGGACTATCGCTTTGAAATCTATGACCCAGAAGTTGGACTCTTCCACGACACCCAAAAGAAGCGAAAGCAAGACATCATAGGCTCCATTGAGGATCCTACCCGAAAACATAAGATGTCAGGATCAAGTATCAATACGGGGACTTTCGCCAAGGACTTAAGTGAAGCCATAGCGATTTACGAGAGACGACTCAAGGACGTGGTGGTGAGCATGGAGTTAATGGCTCATGGCTCTGTCCTCTTAATCACAGTCAACGGGATCATCGATGACGGTTACGACACCCCATACACCTACCATAACAAAATCAGAATCTGGTAATGAGCATGAACAACTATGATATTAGAGACCGAGTCGAACAGCTGAGAAACAAAGTATTCTCGCTATGGGCTAAAGAAGGTAAATGGGACCATTCCAATCCAAACTCACCCATGTATGGGTTGGAAAGAGACCCTTTGGTGACCATGATGATTACCGCATTGGCATACCAGGAGCAAGCAATCGAAACCGATATTGAACATTTTCGAAACGGTATGGTAAGCGAGTTGGAGGAAGCTGTACTGCCTTTCCATCTACTCAAAGCCACACCTTCCATTGCCATGATGTGTACCGCCAAGGCCAAAGGCAACCATTCACGCTGCATCGTGGGCGAGAGTTCCGAATTCATCGTGCAAAAAGAATCGTTCATGGAACGAACCAACCTCAACTTCTGTCCTCTGTTTGAATCGAATATCATCGGCGCCTCCGTCATCAACCTCAGCCAAACTCTCAACGGACAATGGAAACTGACCTTGGAAGTGGAAGACGAGAAGGCAGTAATCGGTGGAGTGGGGTTCTTCTTCAAAGACATCGAGTTCGAAGCCCTGACAATGCACCTTAACGACAAGGAAATCAACTTGATCAACCCATGGGAGTACGACCGCTTTCCCATGAATCCCGACTTCTCCTTCTGGAACCTCATCTATAACCAGTCATTGGTGTTTGGCACCAACGAACAGTGGTTTGACCTTTGGGCAGAACAGCAAGTGAATTATTACATGGTGGACCCTTACACCAACGTGATGCTCAACTCAGGGACGGTGGAGCTAACCCTCGATTTTATCGGGCTGAAAAACAAGAACATCGGAGCCAACCAAGTGTTTATCAACAGTTTCCCTGTTGTGAATGTGAGCAAAAGAACCTTCTCGCTGACGCCTTCTGAACCCATCGTGAAAATCGCTAACGACAACGATTTCTTCATGAATCTGGTGGGAGAATACGATACTCTGGAAGAGGCTGACAAGTTTATCCTACGTCGTTTCGGAAGCGAACGATTCAGCTTTGCCGAACTGCTTCGTCTTGCCGACACGCTTCAAAAGAAAAGCCAAACGGACTTCTATGCCTACCAACTGATTGCATCGCTTCAAGACGGTGACAAAATGCGCAAGCTGAAGGTGCTTCTCAAAGACCTCATGAACGAAATCCAAAAGGACGGCAGTGCCAAGACAGGGGTATATGCCATGCTAAAGGAAAATGCCAACGTGGAAATAGCCGTCCCATTAAAGGCCCTTTATACTAGTGGCACCTTGGGAAATGGGGTAGAGCCAGGCTCCCTTTTATTGTCCGCACCCTCCGATTACGACCCTTCCCGAACCCGCATCCTTACCCGATCTACCGGCGGGCGCGATGAGGTAGTCAATTCAGAAGAACGAAAGATGCTCGCACGATACTACGCTCTAACTAACGACAAATTAGTGACCAGATCTGATCTAAAATCGTTCTGTGTCAAAGAGTTATACAAATACGACATAGGTAGCGTGAACCGAGTTGAGGTAGCTTCCAACGAAGAAGGCACTCGGACTGTTGTAGCATTCATCTCAGAAGTCAACCCCCAGCTGAATCTTGAGGATATTCAACAACGTTTACAACGACTTATCGACGTACATAGCTCTGGATTGATGCCCGTGCAAGTGATTTTAGTGAATTCCTAACCTTCAAACAAGGTTATTAAGCCATCTGCCGACACCCACTGATATTCTTGATCCCGACGTAACCACGTCATCTGCCTCTTGGCGTAGTGACGGGTGTTGAGTTTGATTTGTTCCACAGCTTCCATCAAATCGATCTTTCCATCGAAATAATCGAATAACTCCTTGTATCCCACTGTGTTAAGGGCGTTGAGATGTCGATAGGGGTAGAGTCTTCTGGCTTCATCCACCAATCCCTGAGCAAGCATTTGTTCCACCCGCTGGTTGATTCGGTTGTTCAACTCCTGCCTATCCCATAACAGCGCAAACTTCTTGATATTGAAGTCTCGGTGGGCTTTGGTAGCCTTGCGGAAGGAGGTATAGGTGTCTCCCGACTGATAACAGACCTCCAAGGCTCGTTGCAGACGACGTGGGTTTTTTCGATCAACAATGGCCCAGTATTCGGGGTCCAACTGTTTCAGTTCCTCCTGCAATGCAATAAGTCCATATTGTTGATAAAGCTTGCTCACCCGATCACGTACCGCAGTGTCAATATCAGGCATGGCATCGATTCCATTGCAAACAGCATCGATGAATAGCCCTGAGCCACCAGTTAAAATCACCTCTTGGTGATCCATGAACAACTGACTCAACAAGAGTAGGGCATCTTTCTCATAAGTAGCAACATCATATTGATCGAAAATACTGATATTGTGGATGAAATGATGTTTTACTTCATGTAATTCTTTAGGTGTAGGAGCGGCAGTTCCAATAGACATTTCTTTATAAAACTGTCGGCTGTCAGCAGAGAGAATCTCCGTGTCAAGCTCCTTAGCGAGTCGGATGGCAGTGGCTGTCTTCCCAGAGGCGGTAGGACCTGCAACGACAATCAAGGTGCGGTCATTCATGAGGCTCGATTTTTTGAGGGACAGGACCGTTGTTGTTGACCACGATCGGTGCTTCGAGCTCTTTGACGATGCTGAGTCCTTGTTCTGCACCGACCTTTTTCATATAGGCATAGGCCTCCTCAAAGTTGTTGCCGATGACTCCGTCGAGAACGGCATCGCGAATGGCGTTCTTGATGACACCGACGACAGGACTGGCGGGGATACCGAAGGTCTCCATGATGGCAGATCCATCAATAGGTGGCTGCCAGTTGCGGAGATGGTCCTTGGCTTCAATTTCTTTGAGTTTCTCTTTGACAATCTCGAAGTTACGGTGGTATTTCTTGACTTTTTCCTCGTTTTTGGAAGTGATGTCGGCATGGCACAACATCATCAGGTCGTCGATGTCATCGCCAGCGTCGAAGAGGAGTCGCCTGACAGCAGAATCGGTCACGATATCCTCAGCAAGGACGATGGGGCGGAGGTGGAGCAAGACGAGCTTCTCCACATATTTCATCTTTTCGTTGAGCGGAAGTTTCAGCTGGGCAAAGATCTTGGGCACCATCTTGGAACCTTTGAACTCGTGCCCATGGAAGGTCCATCCCGTGCCATCTTCCCAGCGTTTGGTCTGAGGCTTGGCAATGTCATGAAGCAATGCCGCCCAACGTAGCCATAGGTTGTCGCTCATCTCGGCCACCTGGTCAAGCACTTGCATGGTGTGATAGAAGTTGTCTTTATGGCCTTTGCCACGGATGACTTCAACGCCTTTGAGTAGCGTCAGTTGCGGCAAGATGTACTTCAGCAACCCCGACTCGTCGAGGAGCAAGAATCCCGTGGAAGGCCGCGACGACATCATGATCTTGTTTAGCTCCTCGGTGATGCGTTCCATGGAGACGATTTTGATGCGTTCCGCGTTGCGGGTGATGGAATAGAACGAGTCCGGGTCGATATAGAAATGCAGTTGGGTGGCAAATCGTATGGCGCGCATCATACGCAATGGGTCATCGGAATAGGTGACATCGGGGTCGAGTGGAGTACGGATGGTGAGATCCTCCAAGTCGCTCAGACCGTCAAAGGGGTCAAGAAAGGCTCCAAAATCATCCTCATTAAGGCTAACAGCCATGGCATTGATGGTGAAGTCACGCCTGTTCTGGTCATCTTCAAGGGAGCCATCCTCCACAGCAGGTTTGCGGCTGTTGCGGTCGTACGACTCACGACGCGCCCCGACAAACTCGATCTCAATGCCTTGGTGCCGAATCATCGCCGTCCCAAATGCACCGTAGTACTTGGCTTCTTTGTTTCCAGGCAACCGAGAAGCCACTTTCTTGGCTAACTCGATGCCACTACCGATAGTCACAATGTCAATGTCGTTCGACTTTCTTCGAAGTAGGATATCGCGGACATAGCCACCGATGACGTAGCTTCTCACGCCGAGCTCTTTGCTGCATCTCGAGATAAGTCGGAACAGACTGTTGTCGATATGGGGTTTGAAGTCGTATTCCATAAGGGTGTTGCAGGGTTAGGCGTTCACTTCCTCCAATATCTTGGTAGCGGCAGGGATTACATTGATAGTAATCTCTTGGCTCTCTTCGTTGAGGTCGATGTTGATGACGCTTCCAATGCTCATCGGAGTCTTGATAATCTCTTCGGCAAGAACGTCTTCGACATACTTCTGGATGGCACGTTTCAACGGACGGGCACCGAATTGGTCATCCCAGCCTTTATCAGCGATGAAGTCCTTAGCCTTCTCGGTGAGTTCCAGCTTGTAGCCCATGTCTTCGACACGTTTGAACACATTGTGCAGTTCGATGTCGATAATGCGATGGATGTCCTCGCGTTTCAGCGAGTTGAACATGATGACATCGTCGATACGGTTGAGGAACTCCGGAGCAAACGTGCGTTTGAGAGCGTTTTCAATCACACTATGCGAATATTGGTCGGCAGCGTTACGTTTAGCCTCGGTGCCAAAGCCCACTCCTTGTCCGAAATCCTTGAGCTGACGGCTTCCAATGTTGGAGGTCATGATGATGATGGTGTTCTTAAAATCGACCTTACGGCCAAGGCTGTCGGTGAGTTGTCCATCATCAAGCACTTGAAGCAACAGGTGGAACACGTCGGGATGAGCCTTCTCTATCTCGTCGAGAAGCACGATGGAGTAGGGCTTCCGACGCACCTTCTCGGTGAGCTGTCCGCCTTCTTCATAACCCACATAGCCTGGAGGAGCACCAACAAGTCTCGACACGGCGAACTTCTCCATGTACTCACTCATATCGATGCGGATCAAGGCCTCTTCCGAGTCGAACAGGTACTTGGCCAGCACCTTGGCAAGGTAAGTCTTACCTACGCCGGTGGGACCGAGGAAGATGAAAGAGCCGATAGGCTTATTGGGATCCTTGAGTCCAGCACGGTTACGGCGAATAGCCTTGGTGACCTTGTTGATGGCGTCGTCTTGTCCGATGACGGTCCCGGCCAGTTCTTTCTCCATGGCCATCAAGCGAGAGCCTTCGTTTTGGGCGATGCGTTGGACTGGAACTCCCGTCATCATGGCAATGACTTCAGCAACGTCTTGTTCGGTCACAGGCTGGCGGTGCGTCATGCTGTCTTTTTCCCAATCTTTCTTCACCTTGTCGAGTCTATCCATGGTTTTCACCTCCTGGTCGCGGAACTTTCCGGCATCCTCGAATTTTTGTTCGGCGATGGCTTGTTTCTTTTGCTTACGGATCTCCTCAATCTCCTGCTCGAGTTGGGTGATCTCTGTCGGGACATTGATATTGCGGATATGCACTCTTGCTCCGGCTTCGTCGAGGGCGTCGATGGCCTTGTCCGGCAGGTGACGGTCCGACATATAGCGGTTGGTCAGCTTGACACAGGCCTCGATAGCTTCGGGCGTATAGGTCACCAGGTGATGGTCTTCGTATTTGGCTTTGATATTGTTGAGGATCTCCACGGTTTCTTCAGGAGAGGTGGGATCGACAAGGATTTTCTGGAAACGGCGTTCAAGGGCACCATCTTTCTCAATATACTGACGGTACTCGTCGAGGGTGGTGGAGCCGATGCACTGCAATTCGCCTCGTGCCAAGGCGGGTTTGAACATGTTGGAGGCGTCGAGTGAGCCATTGGCATTGCCGGCGCCCACCAAGGTATGGATCTCGTCAATGAAGAGGATGATGTCGGGGTTTTTCTCCAGCTCGTTGAGGATGGCTTTGATACGTTCCTCGAACTGTCCACGATATTTGGTACCCGCTACCACGCTTCCAATGTCGAGCATCACGATTCGTTTATTATATAAGGTACGCGACACCTTATGCTGTGTGATGCGGATGGCAAGGCCTTCAGCGATGGCCGACTTGCCCACACCAGGCTCACCGATGAGGATTGGGTTGTTCTTCTTGCGGCGGCTTAAAATCTGCGCAATGCGTTCCAACTCATTGTCACGTCCGACGATGGGATCCAACCGTCCTTCCTCAGCTGCTCGGGTCAAGTCGCGACCGAAGTTGTCGAGCACCGGAGTCTTGCTCTTGATGTTGCTAGTCTTCTTGGGCTTCTCCGGTGGGGGCATCATGGTGTCTTCGTCGTCATCATCATCGTCGTTGCTTCCGAAGATATCCTGCGGTGCCTCCTCTTGTGCCGGTTGGGGTGGAAGGTCTTTACCCATCTCAGTGTTGTAACGGATCAGTTCAGCCTTGAAATTTTCGTGGGTGATGCCCTCGAACTCCAAGTTCTGTGAAATGATGTTGTTCCGTTCATGAAGGATAGCGAGCATCAGATGCTCCGAACGCACCAACTCACTACGGAACTCCTTGGCGATGATATAGGAATATTTCAGCACCCGCTCGGCCTGCTTGGTCAAAGGCAAGTTATCGCTCGGTGCCTTGGTAGGGTTGACAATCTTGATAGAGGCTTCCAATTTCTTCTGGAAGACCTCGATATTGAGGTTGAGGTTGATCAACAACTGTATCGCACAGCTACCGCCTTCTTTCAGCATCCCCAAGAAGAGATGCTCCAACCCAATGTAGGAATTACCCAGTCTTGAGGCTTCGCTGTGGCTGTATGACAAAATGTCACGTACTCTTGGTGAAAATTTGGCATCCATAGATGTGATAGTTTTCGTTTGTCGTGAAAAATTAGATTGCAAAGTTAATAACAAAAATCGCTCCTTGCTTGTTTTTTGAGCCAATTTGACAAATTTTCATGAAAAATGAATTTTTACGTGGTAGGTAAAGGGAGATTTTGTACCTTTGCATCTGCTTTTAAAAAAGGCTTTATTTTGAATTTTTGAAAAACTAAAGAAAGATCGATTAGAATGGAAGAAGAGAATTTATCCGGTGAAAAAATAATCAGGGTAAACCTTGAGAATCAGATGAAATCGGCTTACATCGACTATTCGATGTCGGTGATCATCTCCCGTGCATTGCCTGATGTTAGGGATGGCTTGAAGCCGGTACATAGGCGTGTGCTTTATGGCATGTTGGGTTTGGGAGTAAGCTCTCACAGCGGCTACAAGAAGTCGGCGAGAATCGTCGGTGAAGTGCTGGGTAAGTACCATCCCCATGGTGACTCGTCGGTTTACGACGCCATGGTGCGTATGGCACAGCCTTGGTCACTTCGTTATCCTTTGGTCGATGGCCAAGGTAACTTCGGTAGCGTCGATGGCGACAGCCCGGCAGCCATGCGTTACACCGAGGCACGTCTGAAGAGGATCGCTGAAGAGATGCTCGATGACCTTGACAAGGATACCGTTGATTTCCAGAATAACTTTGACGACTCTCTGCAAGAGCCTACCGTGCTGCCCACGCAGATTCCGGCCTTGCTGGTCAACGGCACCAACGGCATCGCTGTGGGTATGGCCACCAACATGGCTCCTCACAACCTCAGCGAGTGCGTTGATGGCATCATCGCCTATATCGACAACAACGACATCACCATCCAAGAGCTGATGGAATACATCAAGGCTCCGGATTTCCCCACCGCCGGCGTGATCTACGGCTACGAGGGCGTCCGCGAGGCGTTTGAGACGGGTAGGGGACGTATCGTCGTCCGCGGCGAAGCCACCATCGAAGAACATAACGGCCACGAGCGTATCATCGCCACCTCCATACCTTATCAAGTCAACAAGGCCGACATGATCAAGAAGACCGCCGACCTGGTCAATGACAAGAAACTCGACGGCATCTCCGACATCCGCGACGAGTCGGACCGTAAAGGTATCCGTATCGTTTATGAACTGAAACGCGACGCCAACGCGGAGATCGTGCTGAACAAGCTGTATCAGATGACCGCCCTGCAGAGTTCCTTCAACGTGAACAACGTGGCACTGGTCAATGGCCGACCCTATACCTTGAACCTGAAAGACCTGATCAAGCATTTCGTGGACCATCGCCATGAAGTCGTCATCCGTCGTACCAAGTTCGATCTGAAGAAAGCTGAAGAACGTGCCCATATCCTTGAAGGTTTGGCCCGTGCCATCGATATCGTTGACGAAATCATCGCCACCATCCGTGCTTGTAAGGGCGGCTCTTCCGAAGCCAAACAAGCCATCATGGAGCGCTTCGGTTTCGATGATCCTCAAGCCTCAGCCATCGTAGCTTACCGCTTGGGTCAGTTGGCCGGTCTCGAGATCAAGAAAATCATGGACGAATTGGAAGACCTTGAGGAAAAGATCCGTCATTTCCACGATGTTCTACAAAATGTGGAAATGCAGTTCCAAATCATCAAGGACGAATTACTCGCCATCAAAGAAAAATATGGTGACGCCCGTCGCACGAAGATCGTTCCCGCTGCAGGCGAGTTCCGCATCGAGGACATGATCGCTGACGACACCGTGGTGGTAACCATCTCACATCTCGGCTATGTGAAACGTACCCCGCTGAGAGAATACCGTCGTCAGAGCAGGGGAGGCAAGGGCTCCAAAGGCTCGTCCACCCGCGACACCGACTTTATCGAACATATCTTCACCTGCACCAACCACAACTACCTGCTGTTTTTCACTGAGCAGGGCAAGTGCTATTGGCTCAGGGCTTTCGAGATTCCCGAAGAAGGCAAGAACAGCAAGGGTAGGGCAATCCAAAACCTGCTGAACGTCGATAAAGACAACAAGATCATCACTGGACTGAACGTCAAAGACTTGAAAGACGAGGAGTTCATCAACAACACTTATGTCATCCTTTGTACCAAGAAAGGTATCATCAAAAAGACCTCGCTCGAAGCCTATTCACGTCCGCGCAAAGCCGGCATCAACGCCATCAATATCCGTGAAGGAGATGAGCTGTTGACCGCCTGCATGACCAGTGGCGAGGACGAGGTGCTGATGGCATTGCGTTCTGGTAAAGCCGTGAGATTCAACGAAAAAACCGTCCGTCCGATGGGTCGTACCGCCTCCGGTGTGAAGGGCATCACCTTGGCTTCTGAAAACGACGAGGTGATCGGCATGATTTGCCTCCACAGCCCTGAACAGACCGTACTGGTGGTCTCTGAGAAGGGCTTCGGCAAACGCAGTGGCATCGAGGATTACCGCGTCACCAATCGTGGTGGAAAGGGTGTCAAGACCTTGAATATCACTGAGAAGACCGGCGACCTTATCGCCATCAAGGACGTCACCGACGAAGACGACTTGATCATCATCAACCGCTCAGGCATCCTGATCCGTATTGGTGCGGACACCTTGCGAGTGATGGGTCGTGCTACCCAGGGTGTGAAACTCATCAACCTCAAAAACAACGACGAGATCGCCGCTGTCACCAAAGTGAAGAGGGAAGACGATGAGGAAGAAGAAGTGGGGGATGAGAACCCAGAGTCTTCTCCCGAGAATCCCGAACCGACTGGTGAGAATAACGTTGAGGAAGTCGAAGAATAAAAATGGAACGGAAATTGTGTAAGGATTGAATCCTGATATTGAAAATAATAAATTGTAGAACTATAATCTGAACAAAAATGAAAAAGTTAATGATTTTATTGGCCGTCGTATTTACAGCAAATGTAATGATGGCTCAGAAAACCGACCGTACGAATGCATTCATGTACAATAAGAACGGTCAGTACGAGAAGGCTGCCGAATCCATCGAGAAATGCGTGAATCACGAAGGATTCCTTGGCATGAAGCCGAAAGATCAGGCACAGGCTTGGCTTTACTGCGGAACGATTTATCTGAATCTGCACCAGAACCCTGAGCTCGCTGCAAAATATCCGAACGCTCTTCAGAGAGCTTACGAAGCCCTGGAAAACTGCATCAAGGTTGATCCCAATTATGCAAAGGACAATGCATCCGAGGTTTATCCTCGTATTGCAGCCATCGCAGTGAATTATTTCCAGGATGGTGTTACCAACTTCAATAACAAGGTGTATCCAGAGGCAGCTACCAGCTTCAGAAAGTCCTATGAAATCTCTCTGAACGGTGCCAATCCCGACACGGTGGCTTTGGTGAACTCAGCTCTTGCTTATCAACGTGCTGAGATGTACGATCAAGCCATTAACGAGTACAACGAGCTGAAAACTTTGGGCTACAACCACGTTGACCTTTACAAGAACATGGCCGCTTGCTATACCAGCATGGGCAATCAGGAAAAGAGCGTTGAGACTATTGAAGAAGGTCTCACGAAGTTCCCCGGCGACGCTGGCATGATCATCGAGAAGGTTAACCTGTATCTCCGCATGGGCAAAGGTGAAGAGGCTATCGCTGACATCAACCGCCTGCAGGAGCTTGATCCTAACAACCCGTCAATTCTGTTCATCTTGGGAACCATCTATGGCGATGAGAAGAACGACATCTTCGACGGTCAGAAGGCTATCGACTACTACATGCAAGCCATTGCTTTGAACCCTGAGTATTACGATGCAGTTTACAACTTGGGCGCCATGTACATCACCATGTCGAACAAGCTGAAGGCTGAGGCCAACGAGATCACTGGTTTCTCCAAGGCTGAGATCGAGAGATACGATTCACTCGTACACCAGGCTGAGGAATTGGTTCGCACTGGACTTCCTTATGTGAAGCAAGCCTACGAAGCTCAGCCCGCTGACGACATCAAGCAAGTGCTGAGGAGCATGTATGTTCAGTTGAACATGCTTGAAGAGGCCAAGGCGTTGGAGTAAGAAGTAAGAAGTAAGAAGTAAGAAGCAAGAAGCAAGAAGAAGGCCCTGGGGAAGTCCCTAGGGCTTTTTTATTTCTACATTCTTTCTTCTTACTTCTTACTTCTGTCTTCTATTTAACATAATATCGATTATATTGGAAAATATCTTGGAAAAGAATTCCAAAAATAAGGCAATTTTGGAAATCCCTTGTTATCTTTGCACCGGAAAACAATAGCGAATATATGTCTAACAAATAAATACTAAGCTCTATGGAAATTATTGGAAAAGTCGTACGACTCGGCGGTTTAACTGAAGGCACTAGTGCCCGCGGTCCCTGGCGCAAACAAGATCTGATTATTGAAACGGATGAGCAATATCCGAAAACGATTTGCTTGACCTGTTGGACAAACCAGGTTGACGAAATCCAGAACATGGTACCTGGACAGATGATCAAAGCTCAGATTGACATCTCATCGCGTGAGTTCAATGGAAAATGGTACACCGACATTCGTGTATGGCGTTTCGATCCTGTGGGACAAACAGCTCCCGCTACAGGTCAAGTACAATCAGCTGCTGCACCAGCACCGATGCACCCAACACCAACACCTAGTGCAAGTGTACAAAGCTCACAAGAGCCTTCCTATTTCGGCGACGACAACAACGGCGATGACCTACCATTCTAAGGTTAAAGGTTAAAGGTTAAAGGTGAAAATTGAAAGGTGTTTTTCACCTTTCACCTTTAACCTTTCAACTCCTTCATCGCTTCCATGAAAAGCTTCCATTGCGCCCGTGTGCGAACCATGTTGTGCTCGGGATACCTTATTTTATAATAGGTGTCACCATTAATATAATCCGTGAAGAACCGAACCGCTTGCATGTATGGGAATAAACATGCCGCATATGGAAGATTTTCCCTCTCAATAGGCAAAAGGAATGATTTCGTGCCTTCAAGATAACCATCCAAGAAGGAACGATATATCTCCATGTTAAAATGTATGTTCCCGAGGTCGGGATCGTCCTCGGCACCCGTATTGGCCGCCGAACGAAGGAAGTCACCAAAGTCAGAAAAGACAAAACTGGGCATGATTGTATCTAAATCAATGATACACAGCACATTACCTTGTTTATCAAAAAGCATGTTGTTCACCTTGGTGTCGCAATGGCAAATGCGTTTCGGCAACAATCCTTCACGATGAAGCTTCTCACCCAAGCACATTGCCGAAGCATGTTCCTTGATACTCTTTACAAAGTCCTGTACCTCAGCGTCTTTCATTCTTCCCGCAAGGTCATCATGAATGGCGTCGTCGAGTTGCTTTAAACGAAATTCGATATTGTGGAAGTTGGGGATGATCTCCCCTATCGGCTCCTTCACATCGGCGAGTAAGGCCTCGAAATCACCGAAAGAACGACCTGCATCGTACGCAGACTGTGGAGTGACTGCCTCTTGGGTCACTGAGTCAGTGATGAAATCCATCACACGCCAGTACTCCTCCCCTTCCTTTACATAGGTCTTGCCGTTGTCAGCCTTAAGGAAATGCAATACTCTACGATCGATATCGGACACGTGTGCTGCCTCGTACTTGCGACGGATGTGATCGGTGACAATGCCGATGTTGCGCTGCAACATCTCGACATCGGTAAACACCTTGTCGTTGATGTGTTGCAATACATAGCTCGGCTGCTCACGACCATACGTCATGATTTTATAGGTGTCGTTAATCAAGCCGTTGCCTAAAGGCTTTATTTCTGAAATGGTATTGGCATCGACAAAATGGGCAGCGATGTCAAAAAGGGTATTTCTTTCGTTCATAGTTGATTATTTTTGACAAAGTTACACTTTTTTACCTAACTTTGCTTCTCTTTCTCAAAAACAAATTCATCTATGAAAACGAAAATTTTCGCAATGATTCTCATCGTGTCGGCCTTGTTCGCTGCATGTGCTCCCAAGGAAAACCGTCACGGAAACTATGTAATCAAGGACAATGTGATTGTCTTCGACGAGCCTCAACGTGTCGAGGGTCAAAAGAGTGTCCTTCAATTCACTGTCGATCCCATCGAGAACGTCCGTGTCGGCTTCATCGGATTGGGCATGCGTGGTTACGATGCCGTTGACCGCTTCACCTATATCGACGGCATCACGATAGTTGCTTTGTGTGACATCGTCCCTGACCGTGTGGAGAGTGTCCAAACCAACATTTTAGAGGCACGTGGAATGTCTCGAGCAGCTGCTTATACGGGTTCGGAAAGTTGGAGACAGCTTTGTGAGCGCGACGATATTGACTTGGTCTATATCTGCACCGACTGGATCAAACACGTTCCCATGGCTGTCTATGCCATGCAACATGGCAAGCATGTGGCTGTGGAAGTTCCTGCCGCCACCTCTATCGCCGAATGCTGGCAGTTGGTTGACGTGGCCGAACAGACACAACGCCACTGCATGATGCTGGAGAATTGCTGCTACGACTTCTTTGAGCTGACCGCACTCAACATGGCTCAACAAGGTATGTTTGGGGAGCTGATTCATGGCGAAGGAGCTTATATCCATAACCTGGAGCCTTTCTGGCACGAATACTACGACAACTGGCGTCTGAAATTCAACCAAAACCATGCAGGTGACGTTTATCCCACCCACGGCCTTGGACCTCTCTGCCAAGCCTTCAACATCCATCGTGGCGACCGCATGAAAACCTTGGTCTCCATGTCAACACCTTCTTACAACGGCAAAAAGATTGCCAAGGAGATGATGAATGTGGATGAGTTTGCCAATGGTGACATGACCACAACGATGATCTCAACGGAGAAAAATAAGACCTTGCTTATCGAGCACAACGTTTACACCTACCGTCCCTACAACCGTTTATATCAGCTTACGGGTACGGATGGATTTGCCAACAAGTATCCCATTGAAGGATTCACCTTGCTCGACGAGAAGTTGCCGGCTGGATTCATTGCAGAGGGCCAACATCTTAACCCACATGCCTTTGTCCCTGCTGAAGTGCGCGACAAGATCATGAGCGAATACCTCCATCCCATCGCTGTAGAGATTGAGGAGAAAGCCAAGGAAGTCGGTGGCCATGGTGGCATGGATTTCATCATGGACTACCGTTTGATCTACTGCTTACACAACGGTCTGCCTTTGGACCAAGACGTGTATGATGCCGCTGAATGGTCCTGCTTAGGCGAGCTCACTGCCGCCTCCATTGCCAATGGTGGCATGCCTGTGGCTATCCCCGACTTCACTCGTGGTGATTGGGACAAGGTGCATGGTTACAAACATGCTGTGAAATAATTATTTTGCAGCAACTGATTTAAAAAAGATCTCAGCATCCTTCCATACCGTGTAATCACGGGCATAAAGGAGGTTGAGTTGGTTATAGAAGGCGGTGTCGTTACTGGCACCGTCTTTTTCTAATGGTGTAGCTGGTGAATACACCCCGCGTCGGATGGTGGGAAGCTTCTGAGTGTCGTCAGCAGGACTGCAATACCCCACCCAGGTTCGGCGGCCCAACAACACCAAGATGGCATCCTTCAGGAAACGAATAGGTCTCTTCACCACCAAAGCCAAAGGCAACCAGAACAAGATGCTGAAACCCGACAATACGAAGTCGAGTAAGCGTTTGCTACGACGATTAGCCACCGTATCGATAGCTTTGATATCCACCGTGTAAAGATCACCTCTCGTGTTGATGCTGTTACTTCCAATGATACTCAAACTGTCTTCAGGAGCTATCTTATAATCAACGTTGGCAGCATGCCATTCCACCATCTTGTCGATGATAACCTGGTGCGGCACGTCCTTCGAGCAGAAAATGACCTCGGTGATCTTATAGATCGTGATGATGTCGGGTACCTGTGAGATGTTGCCGATAAATCCCTCCGGGGCCTCCCCTTGCGATTCCGAACTCACCAAACCGATGAAGTCGGGCTTGATGGAGGTGCTCTCCAATAAAGTGTTCACTCGTTTGGTCTCTTCGGGACTGCCGATGACAAGGAAACGTTTCTTGGCCGTACGTTTCGACTGGAAGTTCTCATTGCCCATCATGATTCCAATGAGTCGGGTGACACTCATCTCTATGGCCAGCCACAAGGTCCCGAAAAGGATCAAAGCCCTGGAGAAACGCAGCGACTCGGGCAGCAAGGCATAAAGCATCAGCACAAACACACTGCCGATGGCAACACCAAAGACACCTTTGCCTATGTTATAGGGTTTGTCATACCCACCAGCGAAATAAGTGGATAACAGCCATATCAAGATATAGGCGGGCAAGACCAATGCGAAGAGCGTGGTGGGGTAACTTCCCGTCCCTCCGTAAACCATCGACTTACCCCAGAAGTAACTGATAGCCGCCAAGCCACCATAACCCAACACCGCATCGAGGAACGGGATGGCGATTTTGTGGAAGAGTTGGCTTACCAAGGCCAGGAACGCCTTGAAATAGATGGCCATGTTGATGAAGAAAGAGAACCAGAAGGCACGTTTCTGACCGAAATGTTTCTTGGCAAAGATCTCCATGGCCTTGTAGAAAACCAACACGTAGTTGACACTGGTCTTCTTGGTGCTTTCTCCTTTATAATGAATGATGCGCGTCTCCGGGAAATAGTAGTTCTTGTAGCCACCCTGGGTGATACGGTACGACAGGTCGATATCCTCACCGTACATGAAGAAGGTCTCGTCAAGCAGCCCCACTTTGTCAAGGGTCTCCCGACGCATCAACATGAAGGCACCCGCCAGGATCTCCACCTCGTTGGTCTCGTCGTTAGAGAGATGGCCCATGTAATAGCGGGCGAAGCGCTTGGAGTGCGGAAACAACTTGGCTAAGCCAAACATCTTGTAGAAAGCCGCTGCCGGAGTGGGTAGTCCACGCTTTGACTCAGGGAGGAAATTACCTTTACCATCAACCATCTTGACACCCAAGCCTCCGGCATCGGGATGATTATCCATAAAGGCGATGCACTTAGTGAAAGTGTCGTCCTCAACCACAGTGTCAGGATTCAGCAGGAGCACATATTCACCTGTCGAGACACGAATGGCTTGGTTATTGGCACGGCTGAAGCCCACATTCTCCTTGTTGGCGATGACCTTCACTTCAGGAAACTTCTCCGCAAGCATCTTCAGGGATCCATCAACGGAGTTGTTGTCAACTACAAACACCTCACCTTCAACACCTTGTAAAGCTCGGCGTACCGAATACAAGCATTGCTCGAGAAAATACTCTACGTTATAGTTGACGATGACAATGGAAATCTTCATACCGTAAAAAAGCAAGCAAAAATAGGAATTTTTCCGTTAAGGACATTTCAATAACGCATAATCCCCAAAAGAATTGTAATTTTGACCCCGAAATAACGATCAGTTTTCATGTTTAAGAAGATTCTTGGCACAGGAGTTACGCGGGTGATGAACCTTTTGATTGGTTTCATCACCATGATGATGGGTACCAAGGTTTTGGGTCCAGCGGAATGGGGCATCGGCTTCACCGTGTTGACCGACTTAACCTTTCTCCTTATCGGCGTGGAGCTTATTGCCGGCAATGGCTTGGTGTATTTCACACCTCGCAAGAAGCTCCCCACCCTCATGCTGGTCTCCTACGTCTGGATCATCTTTGTGATTGTGCTTTATGCCTTGCTGTTCTGGATCCTCTCCCACTACCCTGTCACCTTCGATCGACTAGTTCCGAGAGGTTACGAGGGCCTGACTTTGTTATTGACCTTGATTTATAGTTTCCATGGCTTTAACCTGAACATCTTCCTGGGCAAAGAGAAGGTAAGCACCTATAACTGGATCTTCCTGTTGCAAATCCTCGTCCAAGTAAGCTCGATGGCTCTGTTCATTTTCGTGTTCCACCTTCATGACGCCCATGCCTTCATCTATTCCCTGCTGTGTGGTTACTCAACAGCCTTCCTCGTGGGTTTCTTTGCTTTGCTGCCAATGATCAAAAACGAAGGCTATGATCCTATCTTGGTCACTGCGAAAGAGATGCTGCGTTATGGAAGTGTCATCCAGCTATCCACTTTAGTCAGCACGCTGAACCGACGGTTAAGCATTTTCTTGTTGCGCCAGCATTGTTCGGAGGATGCGGTGGGAGTATTTGGTGCCGGCACCCAAGTGGGTGAAGGTGTGAAGGTGTTTGGTGTGAGCGTGTCCATGGTCCAGTTCTCAAGGTTAAGCAACCTCACCAATCAAGAAAAGATTGCGAAGTTAACCGTCAAGTTCTTGAAAATCACTGTGGTGTTGACCTTGATTGCCTTGGCGGTCATTGCCATCCTTCCCGTGGACTTTTACGAATGGCTGTTCTCCGACCAATTCGGCCAGGTGAAAGTGATCCTCTTGCTGTTGTCGCCAGGTTTGCTGTTTTCTGCCGTGCAGTTGATCTTTGCGAACTATTTCATGGGCACCGGGGTTCCAAAATACAATCTCTATGCCTCCTTGGTCGGGTTGGCGGCCACCATACCCTCTACCCTGTTGTTGATCCCTCGCTTGGGCATCCAAGGTGCGGCGATTTCGTTCTCAATTACCTATCTGGCCATTATCGTTTATCAGTGGCTTGTCTTTAGACGGTTGACCGGTGTCAAGATGAAAGAACTGTTGCTGACAAAAGAGGATTGGACGTGGTTTAAAGAGGAGATTTTTGCTATCTTTGCAAAAAAATAAAAACGATGGAATACGATACTATAGAAGATAATACCGACATTTTCAATCAACCGGAGGAAGCCCCCATGGTGACGTCCAACTACGGCGATGAGGAAATCATCCACCTTGAGGACATGGAGCATATCCGCCTGCGTCCAGGCATGTATATCGGCAAGTTGGGTGACGGCGCCTCTCAGGATGATGGCATCTATGTGTTGATCAAGGAGGTGATGGACAACTCCATCGATGAGTTCACCTCGGGATTTGGCAAGCGCATCGAGCTGAAGATTGACAAGAATGAGAAGAAGGTCTCCATTCGCGACTATGGCCGTGGAATCCCGCTGGGCAAGCTTGTCGAGGCGGTGTCGCAACTCAACACTGGCGCCAAATACGACAGCAAGGTCTTCCAAAAGTCCGTGGGTTTGAATGGTGTGGGTACCAAGGCAGTCAATGCACTATCCTCCTATTTTAAGGTACAATCGGTCCGAGAAGGCAAGACCCGCATCGTGGAGTTCTCTCAAGGCAAGATGACTTCGGATTCGGGCATCATGCCCTATGAGAACGCGACAGATTCAGGTACCCTCGTGGAGTTCATCCCCGACAGTGCCAAATTCGGCAACTACCATTATGTGGATGACTATGTGGAGAAACGAGTTTGGAACTATGCCTACCTGAACCGCGGTTTGACCCTGATTTACAACGATAAACGTTACTATTCAAAGAACGGCTTGCTCGACCTGCTCAACAACAACATGGAAGGTGAAGGCCTCTACCCCATCATCCACATCAAGGATGGCGATTTCGAGGCAGCGTTCACCCATGTCAACGGGCAGTCGAGCGATTACTTCTATTCCTTCGTTAACGGTCAACACACCACCGAAGGAGGCACTCATCAGTCGGCTTTTCGTGAGGCATATGCCCGTGTGGTGCGCGAGTTTTATCAAAAAGAATATGAACCCGCTGACATTCGTCAAGGTTTAATCTGTGCTTTATGTGTCAGGATACAAGAGCCTGTATTTGAGGCACAAACAAAAACAAAACTCGGCTCTACTCACCTGGCTCCCAACAACCCTGATGGCACCAACGACAGTCCTTTCCTCAAGACCTATGTCTTCGACATCTTGAAACGTCATCTCGACAATTACTTGCACAAGAATCCGGAGACGGTGTCCGTGTTGCAGCAGAAAATTCAGGCCAACGAAAAGGAACGCAAGGAAATTGCAGGAATCAAAAAAGCAGCCCGAGAGAGTGCCAAGAAAGTGAGTTTAAACAATAGGAAGTTAAGGGATTGCCGCATTCACTTGAACACCAATCATGAGAAACGCCTGGAGAGCACCATCTTCATCACTGAGGGTGACTCCGCTTCGGGAAGCATCACCAAGAGTCGTGACGTACAAACTCAGGCCGTGTTCAGCCTTCGAGGCAAACCGCTCAACTGCCTTGGCATGACTAAAAAAGTGTGCTACGAGAACGAGGAGTTCAACCTCCTACAGGCTGCGCTGAACATCGAAGAAGATATTGAGAATCTGCGTTATAACAACATCGTCATCGCCACAGATGCCGATGTCGATGGCATGCATATCCGGTTGCTGATGCTCACCTTCTTCCTTCAGTTCTACCCTGACCTGGTAAAAAACGGCCATGTATATATCCTGCAGACTCCGTTGTTCCGGGTTAGGAACAAGAAGGAGACTTTTTATTGCTATACCGAAGAAGAGCGTGTCAACTCCATCGTGAAGTGTGGCAAACAGGCCGAAATCACCCGTTTCAAAGGCTTGGGCGAAATCTCCCCTGACGAGTTCCGTGCCTTCATAGGACCCAATATGCGTTTGGAGCCAGTCATCCTGCAATACGACTTCGGTATCAAGGAGCTCCTTAAGTATTATATGGGGAACAATACGCCTGAAAGACAAAGGTTCATTATTGACAACTTGAGAATTGAAGACGACACAGATATAGATAAAATAGAAGTAAGAAGTAAGAAGTAAGAAGTAAGAAGACAGAAGACAGAATAATAAAATTATGAAATTAGGATCAAAACTACTGATTATGAGCAGTATAATTGCATTTGCTGCTTGCGAGGAGACTACTCCTCCAGAACCTCGTTATGAGGTGCCGGCTTATCCTGAGACTTTTAAGGACACCACCGTGGTGGACGATTATTTTGGAACCTTGGTTGCCGATCCGTATCGTTGGCTCGAAAATGACACCTCGGAACAGACCTCTGCTTGGGTGAAAGCCCAACGTGAGGTAACCGCCGATTATCTCAGCCACATTCCCTTCCGTGATGCCATCAAGGAACGACTCTTAGGTTTGATGAACTATGAGCGTTACAGTGTTCCATCAAAGCGTTTCGGCCGTTATCTGTTCAGCAAGAACGACGGACTGCAAAACCAGAGTGTGTTGTACATCCAAAACGGTCCCAATGCCCAACCCGAAGTATTACTGGATCCCAATAAGCTTTCGGATGACGGCACTGTGGCCTTCGGTGGTGGTTCACAATCGAACGACGGCAAGTATTTTGCCTATACGATTCAGCGTAGTGGTTCCGACTGGGTGGAGATTTATGTGATGGACATTGAAACCAAAGAGCTCCTCCCCGACCATATCGAATGGGCCAAGTTCACTGGTGCATCTTGGTATAAGGATGGATTCTTCTATTCCGCCTACGATGCTCCCGTCGAGGGCAAGGAATTCTCGAACGTAAACGAGAATCACAAAGTGTATTACCACAAACTGGGCACTCCTCAGTCGGAAGACCAGCTGTTCTATGAAAACCCGAACGAACCCCGTTTCTTCCATTCAGTGAGTGTCACTGACGACGAAAAGTATTGCTTCTTGTTCGAGAGCGGTGCTGGTTCCGGCAACTCGTTGCTTATCAAAGACATGAGCAATCCAAAGGCTCCTTTCGTGCGCATCACTGACGAACAGGATTATTTCTTCAGCCCCGTTGATGTCATCAACGACCAAATCTATATCTTTACGAACTATGGTGCTGACAAGGGACGCATCTGCCGTGTGACGGCCAAGGCTCCTCAGATTGCCAACTGGGAAGAGATCATTCCTGAGTCGGAAAACGTGATTGTTTCGGCTGAGATGGCTGCCGGCAAGATGATTGTCACCTTCGACAAAGACGCTGCCAACCACGCCTTCGTTTATACCTTGGATGGCGAGATGCTTCACGAAATCGATCTGCCCACCTTTGGCGAAGTCGGTTTTAGCAGCCGTTACGATGAGGATGAGGTCTATTACGGCTTCACTTCGTTTGTGTATCCGATGACGGTGTTCAAATACGACATCGAGAAGAACACCTCCACGGTGTTCCGTGCACCCAAAGTTGACTTCAAACCCGAGGATTACACCACGGAGCAAGTCTTTGTCATCAGCAAGGATGGCACCAAGGTGCCTATGTTCTTGACTTATAAGAAGAACTTGAAGAAGGATGGTACAAATCCCACCTTGCTTTACGGTTATGGTGGTTTCAACATCACGTTGAATCCTGGATTCTCCGTCTCTCGCCTGCCTTTCCTTGAGAACGGTGGCATCTATGCGATGATGAACCTTCGTGGTGGAAATGAATATGGTGAGGAATGGCACCTTGCTGGCACCAAGTTACAGAAACAGAATGTGTTTGACGACTGCATCGCTTGTGCCGAATATCTGATTCAGAACGGCTACACCTCTCCAGATTACCTGGCTTTGAATGGCGGTTCCAATGGAGGATTGCTGGTCGGAGCAGTGGTCAACCAGCGTCCCGACCTGTTCCGTGTGGCTGTGCCTCAGGTGGGTGTGATGGACATGTTGCGTTACCATCTGTTCACCATTGGTTGGAACTGGGCCAGCGACTATGGCACCAGCGAGGATGACGAGGAGATGTTCAAGGCTTTGTATGCTTATAGTCCAGTTCACACCATCAAGAGTGGTGAAGATGTGCATTATCCAGCCATCATGGTGACTACTGCTGATCACGATGACCGTGTGGTTCCTGCGCATTCATTCAAATATGCTGCTACCTTGCAAGCTGCCCAGACTGGCCCGGAACCCAAGATCATCCGCATCGACACCAAAGCCGGTCACGGTGGCGGCAAGCCAATAGCAAAAGTCGTTGAGGAACAGGCTGATATCTATTCCTTCATCCTCTACAACATGGGACTGAAGTATCCTGCGAAATGATTCAGAACAAGACTATACGATGGACCACGGCGGCGATTTTCATCGCTGCCGCGGTCGTTTATGCCTTGATCTCTCTGGTCAACCATTATCTCTTCCGGACCTACGCCC
>JAEEON010000005.1 GCA_016284305.1 Bacteroidales bacterium | reverse complement strand
CCTACCCCATCATGGAGCTCGGATTTGACCTGGGTGAATATTTCAGCGTACAAACCTATTCACAGGAGGAATGGGACGCCTTGCGCTTTTTACCCTATTACAAGAACGTTGAACAAGACAAAATCCTGTTGGTATGAGCATCCCGTTGGAACCCATCAGGGTGCCGTGGTAATGCTTCATCAGTATTATGTTAAGACTGGTATCTTAACCAAAGAAGAAGGGGCTTTCTATTCGCAACTTCAGACACTGCGTGAAAAAAGCGATTACAATTGCACATATTACGCCACCAAGGAGGACACCGAGCCTCGGATTGCCTTAACTGAGGCTTTCATCGAGAAAGTGATTGGGTTGATTCAATGACTCTATTCTATAAAATAGCTGTTCAGAATAATGATATCATCATCACAAATAATTGGCAATATTTTCGGATAACAATTAACGCTCTATAATTCCTACTATTCTTCATCGTAGAAAAAAAGGAGTAATTATGTACAACTTTAGGTTAACTTTTCGGATCAAATTAGGCCAAATAATGACTTATTTGAACACAAAAAAGGCTGTTAGTTAACCTAACAGCCTCCTTTATTCTACTGATAATCAGTGATTTAGTTGTTTAGTACTCATCTTCGTGGAAGAAAAGGAAGAACCTTGAAAACCAGTAAGTTACGGGCGCTATGTACAACTATATGTTAGCTTTAATTTACATTATTTTACAGATTTTTACACCACATTCTTTAAGTAACAATATAGATCTTGATATCTACTTCTTTTCTGATACGTGATCAGCGACACACTTCTACCCTATTTTTGGTGCAACAAAATATATTTTTGTATTGACTTTGTTTCTTATCTTGTTTTTGACGTTACTATTCGTTTTCTTCTTGGAAGTGATTCTTCTTCGTTTTTCACTCGGGCGGTCTCAAAGCCCCAATGGGATTGGAGATTCGTTGAGTCGGAGCAAATCCGGCCATGGTGGTATACCATTGAATTATTACGCTGGTATACTTTTCAATTATAATTTACATTCATTATACAAAGATTAGCCTTTAACAACCCCAATAGGATAAAGCGTCTCGATTGGCTTCACCAGATCGGCTTGATTTTGCATGACAAAGTCGATGTCCTTATAGGCGCTGGGGGCTTCGTCTAACTGAGTTTGTTGGGTGATAGAGTGAACGATTCCTTGACGGTTCATGAACTCAATCTCGTGTTCAAGGCTGAGCTTGCGGATAGCTTCCTTACGACCCATCACACGACCTGCGCCATGGGAACAGGACATGAAGCTCTCGGGGTTGCCCAAGCCTTCGACGATGTGGGAGTGCGAGCCCATGGAGCCAGGGATGATACCAATCTCGCCCTTGTAGGCGCGGGTAGCTCCTTTACGGTGGACGATGACGTTTTGACCGAAGTGGTTTTCCCAGGCAGCATAGTTATGGGCGATGTTGATCATAGGCTCAAAGGTGACAGAACGCACCTGTTTGTGGATGATGTCGCAGATGCGGCTCATCATCAACCTGCGGTTGGCCAAGGCAAATTCCACGCAATACTTCATCTCGTTGAAGTAGTCCTTGGCATACTGGGTCTCTATTGGCAAGAACTCCAATCCGGGAAGCGTATCAGAGTACCAGAGCTCATTCCAGTGCTTGGCAATCTTGCCGTATTGGTCGGCAATCTTCTTGCCGATGTTTCGGCTGCCCGAGTGGATCATAATCCACAACGCATTATCCGACTCGGCACGTTGTAGTTCAATGAAGTGGTTGCCTCCGCCAAGGGTACCGATTTGAAGCAGGGCCGATTTGTAAAGGTTCTTTATCATTGGCAAAGCCTGAATATCGAACCCCTGTGGCATCAAGGCTTCGTCTTGGGGCTTCTCGTGGTGGTCGAAGCTTACAGGGATGGTTTCATAAATCTTGGCGATGATTTTCTCAATGGTGGAACGATGGATGCGCTTGGCATTAATGCTAGTCTTGACCGCGCACATGCCGCATCCAATGTCCACGCCTACGGCATTGGGGACGATGACACCCTTGGTGGCCAACACACCACCAATGGGCATCCCCAACCCCGCATGAGCATCGGGCATCAGTGCCACATGCTTGTAGGCAAAGGGAAGCGAAGCCAGGTCAATGGCTTGCTCCAAAGCCGTGTTGTCTATATCAGTGACCCACATCTTGATGGGAATTCTATTTCCAGTGATGACTCTCATATTACATGGTTTTTATTATTACGCTGCAAAGATACAGGGGGGACTGCGCAGCCTATTTGCGCAGTTGGAAAAATATTTGTTATTTTGCAAAAAAAACGAAAAATGCCACTCAACAGAAGCCAATTGATCCGTCTGACCACCATTGACAGATGCTTGCAGAACCATTATCGCCGCTGGACTCTTGAAGATCTCATCGAGGCTTGCTCGGATGCCTTATACGACTGCGAAGGTCGCACCGAGGGTGTGAGTCGCCGCACAGTTCAGGCTGACATCCAGCTGATGCGAAGCAACAAGCTGGGCTATGAAGCTCCCATCGTCGTAGTGGATAAGAAGTATTACACCTATTCCGACAGGAACTACAGCATCACCAACATCCCTTTGTCGGATGCCGACGTGAGTACCCTACAGCAGGCTATGGATATCCTGCGCCATTTTCAGGTATTCTCACAATTCAGCCCTGTGACGGACATCATCGACCGTTTGGGCGACCATATCGCAGTCACCACTAAGCACGATATACCGGCCATCCACTTGGAGAAAAACGAGCGGCTGAGGGGACTGGAGCATGTGAGCACGCTTTACCAGTACATCGTCAGCAAAAAGGCGATCGTCATCAACTACAAATCGTTCAAGGCAAGGCAGGCAAGGCCTTTTGCCATCTCACCATATTTACTTAAGGAATACCGTAACCGCTGGTTCATCATCTGCTACGATTATGTCCGCGACGGCATTTGCAACTACGCACTGGACCGCATTGAATCTATCGAACCATGCACTGACAAGAGTTTTAGGGAAAACACTTTCTTTGACCCAGAGCACTATTTTGACAACGTAATCGGCGTGACCAAGGACTTGAAAAGCGAACCGCAGACCGTGAAGCTGAAGGTGGACAGCGACCAAGCCCCTTACGTCATCACCAAGCCGTTTCACAGCACGCAAAAGGTGGTTGGCAAGGAACCTGACGGAAGCATCATCGTCACCATTGACGTGGTACCCAACCAGGAACTGGAGCGTGTTATACTGGGATTTGGCCAGCACATCGAGGTGTTGGAGCCACGGCTGCTTCGGCATCGTATCAAGAAGAATCTACAAGTGGCGTTTCTTCAGTATGAGTTGGCTAAACAATAAGACAAAGAACAAATAGCATTTAAATCAGTTAATCCGAAAAACCTTCCTGTCACCCCGTTCCATGCGCTCTTTTATTTCGAAGAAGATTGTACGATTGAAGTCGTCAAGATCGCTGGGGTTTATAGCTTGAAGCACTTCGGAGCATTTCTCCATTTCGCCAGCTTCACGGTAAAGTTCTGCCTTAAACAATGGTGAGCCTTGCTCCCAATCGAAAATCTTGATGTATTTCAGAATGATGCCGTCAACGAAGGCTTCATCTTTTTGAGGGTCAATCCCTACAATAAAGTTATTGCGGAAGCGATCGTTATAGGCTTGAATCAGGCACAACATCAAGGTAGCATAGTCATTAGGAAGGATTGTCCTGGGTTTGGAGAACTGGCGGTATGCCTCCTTCCATTCATCGTAGGTGAGCCAACCTTCTTCACCGGAATAATCATCACCATAGGTGTAATTCTGTAAACGCTCAATGTAGTACTTCCCGCACTCGGGGCATTTCTGAACCGGTGAGACACGGGGCAACATGGGAGCTTCCATTTTGTTGTCGGACCAATAGACGGCATCAAAGGTGTTGCCAGAAACAATGGTCATTAATTCTTTTTTTGAACCGCAATAGGGGCATTCAACTAGTTTGGCGTGGCCTGGTATCATGATGTTTTATATTTGAGTTGTTCGTTGACAATCTAAAAACAACTTTCATTTTGTCAAGAAAAAAGTGGATTGCAAGCCTTGCAAAAGGGTTTCCATATAATCCGCTGTGCTTTGGTACTCCGCACCAATATATTGAGAAAGATTGAAACCTGGCTTGTTTTGTTCTTCAATGAAGTTGTCAACCCACCTCCCTACCCGACGCTGGTATCCGTCAACGAAATTGGCGGGATGATTGGTCCATTCGGGGAATGACGCGAAGTCTGTCAACACGTTCATCATCGCATAGGCATTGCTACCAAGATCTCTAAAGTAATCCTTACTAGCCTCCATGATTTGCTTTGCGCGAAGCGAATAGCCATCGATTTGAGCTGGTGTTGCCCTGCCTTTGTCAACTACAATTTCAAAGGCCTTACAGAACATGGCCAAAGCCGAGGATAAAGGCAGTTCTATACTCTTCAACATTTCCATCTTCTGTTCAAATGCAGCCCACAAGGAGCCTATGGATCCAATGTGACTCCTGGCATTGGTTTTCAATTTAGCGATTTCTTTGTCAGTAATTCCATCAGTGTGTGTGACGGAAAAATTGATTCCCATTTTACCAAAGATGACACCGTTCAAGCAAATCCAACGACAGAAACCTATTTCGTATTTAAGTGTTGTCGTACGGTTATAACTATTGGAGATACGGACAAACGGAATCCAACTTTCTTTGTCGTTGCCAAACAACTTGTTAAAGTTGTTGGGAATGATCAGGTCGATACGGCAAGAGCCCTTTGACTGGGGCATCAGCACATTGTAGCAATCGAAATCGCTCAACGTCTTGCCCTCAAAAACCTCTCGCACTACATGGTCGGCAACACGAAAAGCCTCATAATTGGTGACCAAGCGGTACTTGCTTGACACCACGCTTAATGTTCTGCCCGTGTCGCGATCCACGATAGCCTTATAACCAGGAATGCTTTTGCCGACACCATCATTACCAAACCAGCGGACAGGCTGCTCCACCACAGGGAAAAACACCTCGTCCAGATTGATTTTTTTTGCGTCTCTTGTAATCATAACTCATTAAGATTTAGCGCAAAAATATAGCATCACGCAAAACCGACCAAAGGAAAAATGATTGCAAGCCTTGCAAAAACCGCCTTGTGTGATGATGATAAAAACCGTACTTTTGTAATCTGATTAGAAGTAAGTCAAGCCTATGCCAAACAATACTCCTTTTAAACCCATTGGAAAAACGAGAGTGCATCTTAAAGAAGAGCCTGGTCAAATTTGGGACAATCAGATATTATATTATGACCCCACATCTGAATCCGAGTTTTCTAGATACATTGAAACACATTTGCCAGAAATAAAGGAACTGTTTAAAAGCAGGAAATTTGATTTCTGTTATTTTCCCGAGTTAAGTAATAACATAACGAAAGAGCAGATCCTGTACCGTTACCCTAATTGGAAAGGTGAGCCACTACAACGTGTCGGCAACGATTTGTTACGACAATATATTGCCGATGAAGACAAGGATGTTGGCGCTTGTTTGTTCCGGTCGCTCGTACGTGAAGACCTTGTTTTTAGCTGTTTTCAACTACAGCCATTATCTCAGGTGGATTGGGGTGTTCAGTTAAGCTACTATCTCGATGCAGTGACCAAAGAGAGAGAAGCCGAGGATGATGGTATTCGCTATAGTATTTCAGAACCCCAAACGTTATTTACCGCTTTCGAGAAAAAGTATTGTCCAGCAGACGACCGTTTTGATTGGACTTCTATTGACATTGAAATAGCTGATGCTATCAGCCAATTGAGGAAAGAAGGTGTCGAGGAGTTTGTGCTTCGCTGCATGGTACCGATTAAGGGAAAATTGAGTAAGATTATCATCACACCAAAATTTGAGATTGTGTTGCCCGATTTCGGGAACATGCCGATTGAAATATCTCCTTTACCAAAGGCACTGTTTTTGCTTTTTCTAAAACATGAGGAAGGCATCTACTTCAAGGATCTGATTGATTATAAAGATGAACTGAAAGAGATATATGCTCATATTACCAATCGGATTCAGTCAATGATTATTAGTGGAAGCATAGAAAAAATTGTTGATCCAACTCAAAATGCCATTAACGAGAAATGCTCTCGCATAAAAGAGGCCTTTCTTGCTCGAATGGATTCTGAGATTGCCAGTAACTACTATATTACTGGAAAGCGCGGAGAGCGAAAACGCATTCCTTTGCCAAGGAATTTGGTGGAGTGGCAATGTAAACTATAAAGAGCCCCAACAGCCGTCACTTCTCAAAGGCAACAATTACCCTCAATATCCGTCTGCTGGGGTTAACAAAAAAGTCATCGGAGGGCGGCACTTCCTCCATCAGTCCTGCCGAAATAGCGGCAGCCGCAATAAGCCTTGAATCTCGTGATGACGATGCAAAACTATAACCTTCCTAAAAACTATCAAGCGAAAAACGTTTTGCAAGGCTTGTAAAAGGACAAAACTTACAGAAAGCCAGCCACTTATGTTACGGTTACTCAAAGAGCCTCGCATAGCACGTCCGAAACGATTGTCATAAGTGAAGCTGGCTTAATTCACCTTAACGGTAAGAATAGTTGTGTTGATTTGCAGGGAGTCACCTTCCAATGTGAAGCGGATGGTTTCATCGGTAATAAGTTTGCAGTATTTTCTTAATCCAAGAAGAGGCATGCTGAAAACGGCATCGCTGCCCTTACAATCGGTACAAGGAATTGGCGCTTCATGGTAGCCATTCAAAACGATGTTCTGTTCAGCAACATGAGTGGCGATAGTGAGTTTTGAGTTCTTACGTGCCGGTATTGAGGACAGAAAAGATAACAAGGCAATGCGGTTACACACAAAAGACACATTCTGTTTTTCTTGTGGGTTTGTTTTCATATCGATTCACGTTTAGGTGCCGCAAAAGAAACACAACCGCTGCTTATGCGCAAGAAAAAACGGTTTGCAAGCCTTGCAAATAGCGACACATTAAGTCATATTTATACTTTTGCTTGGATTGATCAAAAACAGACAAAACATGATGGAGTATCTAGAAGCAATGCACTGGCTTTCAATTATGGATCTAGCGAAAAAAGGCATGGAGGAAGCGAAAGAAGATTTGGAGATAACAAACAAGAGGAGGTTGGAAAAAGGCCTTCCGACAATAGAAGATGAGATTTACAGCCTGGTGGAACAAGGAAGGAAGATTATTGCGGAGAAAGAACGACTAAAAGATAGCGCCAACCCGTGAAGACTTATGTAATATGAATTATCAAACAGGGACTCCTTGTCTTCTCAATTCACCCAACAACTTATCAAAACTTTTCTGGTCTCTTTTGTTAAGTTTAGATCTGTTTATTCTCGTGTCTTTAAACCAATGGGATAAGCTTAGGATGGTGGTTTTTGTTTTCCTCAGGCAGTGTTTAGCATTCATTGAGTGTTAAAAAATGCTTAGTTGGCCATTTTTCTTCTCGCTTTTTCCGTTGTTTGTTTGGCTTGAAAACAAGTCGGGTGCATCTGACTTATTGACCCTGTCTTTTGTCTTTGATTTTTTCTTTCTACTTTGTTGTTTTGTTTTTTTCTTTTGTTTATCCGTCTCTTTTCCTTTCGCCAAACCTTTAAAATAATCTTCAGTCTCTTTAATCGTCTTTTTGGGAACATCTTCCCACATTTTTATCAATTTTAAATCAGACTTTTTTACCTTACGATAATGTCTTGAATTGTCAACACAAGTCCATCGCGGCTCGTTTTTCATCGACAATACGTATTCGCCACCACATTTTGGACAGACCAACTTGCCATCAACTGGATGTGGTTCGTTCGGCTTTCTTGACCATCCACACTCATCTTTGTCTATGCAACGCCAGTAGTATCCTGCAGAATCGCTTTCGGCCATAATAACTTCTTTTCCACAAATCGGACAAGTTCGTTCCTCGTTGTGATCAACGGATTCGATAATATGCTCAATGTCATATATTTCTGCAAATTCTTTTGCTCCTTCCTTACTAATTATTTTGCACATGATTTCTCTTGTGTTTCCTCCAAAACTAAACAAATTAAGGGAGCCAATCCACACAGTTTCATCATCAATAATTATTATTTTCTCATGCATTCCTTTTTTGTGTATTACAGCAATGCCTGATTTTGTAAGTATTGATTCGCATTTCTGTTTTTGACTTTGTATGCCAGGACTAATCTCGTCAATTGTCTTAGTGATAACTACCACTTTACATGCTTTGCTTATGGCATCTTTTAAGTATGGGAGAAGAGGTGCTACTGCTTTCTCCGTCATAAAGGGAGAATAGATGATAATTCTCTTCTTCGCGTTTTGAATGTCGTTTTTAATTTTGGGCAGAAAAGCATCCTCTTTGCAAATTTCCATCATATACTTTATTTGTGGAAGGCCTTTGAATGATGGTCTTATAAATGTCATATTTGGAAAATGGATTTTTGCATCTATTAAAGGATATTTCTTTTTCGTCATTAGATAATTTAATAGAGAGCCGAGGGAATTAGTTTTTGCTTTCTTTTTGCAGTAGTTAAAATTGCCCACAAAGAACAATTTATACTTTGCCCTAGAAATAGCAACATTGAACAGTTTTTGAAGTTCATTATTGATTTCTTCCGTTTGCATAAACAGATTTGCAATATAATGAGGCTCGTCTATCACCAAGTCAAAGATGACAATTTCAGCCTCTTTTCCTTGGAAACTGTGTATCGTACCTGCTTTTATCAGGTTCATATCCCTTTCATAGCCTAATGCATGGTATTTGTCTTGGACAATCTGTTCTATTCTCTTTATATGAGGCTTGTAAGGGGCAACAATTAACACGTATGGATTGGCAACAGGTTCAATTAAATCTACAAAAACATTTTCTAATAACTTAAAAGCCAATTCTACAGATAACACAGCAGAAAAAGCATTTAATCTACTACTCTTATTTATGCCTGTTGGAACGCTGGTCACCCAAGCGTTAAGGCTTGCTGTGTCCATCAGATGTATGCTGTGTTCCTTCCTAAAAGAGGTATAAATGTCAGTTTCAAATTTGGAATTGTACCATTTTTTAAAATCGGTTTCGCTTTCAATAAAACGCTCGGCTTTATCGTTCGATTTCAGTCCGCTATATTGCTTGTAATAGATGTTGACGACATTAGCAATCTCCTCTTTCATCCGATATTGTTCGTTTAGCATTACAAAATGATTCGGCCTCAGTGTTCCTGATCTGAACATTTCTTGTGCTGCGCTTACTTCAAAAATATCCCTGCCCAACCATTTCTTTGCCATGTCAGTTTCCGCCATCACAATAGGAGGCAATTGTAAGAAATCACCAACGATAACGATATTTTTCTCAACCAACTGAGCAGCACACCATAAAGCAGGTATTGCCGCCATCGATGCCTCGTCAAGGATAATGGTGTCGAAAACACGGCTTTGAATCTCATCAGATAAATAGGACTTAGCTAATGTGGTACCTATGACTTTGGCGTTCAAAATGACCTGTACTGAAACCCTCGCTATTTGTTCGTCAAGTTGTTTAAGCTCTGTTTCGATTGCTTCTTGACGTTTAAAATGTTCTTTCTGTTCATTCTTGATCTTTTCGGAATCGACGTTGACTATTTCTGCCTTAGCGTTTTCGATGCTTTTTTTCAGAGCCTCAATGTTTTCTATGTCGGTTGTTTTTTGGACGAAATAAACACCATGACATAAGTCGTTTTCTTCTACAACCAGTTCCTCAAAACGTAATATGCCATCACTATACCTTACTTGCAAATGCGACAAATTATCCTCGACTTCCTTGCGGTGAGCAAATAAATTATCAATGGTGTTGCACACATCACCAATAACTTGAAGTCTTGATAAAGCCCCTTCTTTCCTTAACGATAATTCCTGTAAACTATCTCCCTTCTGTTTCAAATCCAATTCCAAACTGTTCTTTTGAGAAATGCTTGTTTTCATTTGACTTTCCCAATACAACTTGGTTTTGTTTGGTTTTAAGTCTGCTAGTTGGCTTTTTATGGCCGTGAGTTCAATCAATTGGGTCTCATATCCTTGTAAAGTCAGTTTTATGGCTTCTAAATTTCTTCGATTGTTCTCATTAGCTTTGCTTAATCTATCAAGCGTGCTTTTGGCTTGTTCATAATCTCGTTTGTTTGCAAATAGTTTCCCGAGAGAGCTCTTTGCTTCATATTGTTGGATTATCGCCTTGGACGCACTGATGGATTTTTCGTTTTTGTCAATCAATTGCTCATAGCTTTTGATTTTAGACTTGCATTCTTCAATTTTTGACAACAGTGTTTTTTCCGAGAAGTATTTGGCCTCTTTTTCTTTCAATTCCTTGTGCTGCTCATGGATGGCTATTTCATCTTTGGCATTTGATAATTTTTCAGAAAGTAGTTTTAATTCGTCATTAATCCTTGTAATATCTTGGTTTAATGAAGCAATTTCTTTTTCGATAGTTTCAACTATTTGTTTTAATTCTGCCGATTCTTTATACTCAGGATGAGCGTCAAGTTGTTCTTGAATTGATGTATTGAGTTCAGACAACTCGTTTCTTTTTGAATCGATTAAGTTTGAAATCTCAGATATTTGTCTTGCCAGTTGTTCCAAAGACATGACATGGGTTTTGCCGACCCAATCGATTTTTGTCAATGATATTTGAATTGCTTTAACGAGTTGTTGAATTTCGGAGTACTCTTTTTCAAGTTGCTCTTTTTGCAGTACCAAATCATGGCTAACCTTTTCAACTTGGGTGTCTAATTGAAGACGCTCAACCAACTCTTTTCCACCAGAACCTAAACGTAATATTGGGTATTGGCCTTCGCTAGAATCACCATTTTCAGCAAAATACTTTTTATCAACTTTCTCTATGGCACCATTTACGGCAGAATTGGTATGAGAAACGAGAAGAACGGAGCGATCTCTTTTCAACAATTCTGAGATAACATGAGAAATAACTGTGGTTTTGCCCGTGCCTGGAGGCCCCCAAATAAAAGTCATGTTGTTGCACACCGCACTTTTTATCGCATCTATTTGAGAAGCATTGAGTCCCTTGTCAAAACTGATAGAACTATCGTCGTCTATATTTTTGCATTCTGCGTCGGCAGCAGACATCATTCTTTGACCTGCGGTGTTTTCCTTCGTTGAATTACTCTCAATGCGTTTTATCAATAGTTCCATCAACACTGTAGCGCCGTTATCTAGCTTGGCCTCTGCGATTGTGTTAGGGATTTCCTCTTTAACATCAATCGTAATTGTATTGTCATCATAAGCAATAACAGTGGCTTCGTGAGATTCAGTGCCGAACGTCAACTTGCATGGAGTATCTGCGGGTATATTGGGTAAATAGTCTATTTTGAATTGGTACCAATAACCGCTTGAAGTGTAGAGCCTATGTCCTTCTGTCAATAAGATGGATGATTGGCCATTCTTTTTGATCTCTTTGATTTCTTCTTGCAAAGCTTGGCGAAATTCAGCAAGAAATCCCTCTAATTGGACCTCGTTTTGGTGTGTCTCTGCATTGTTTATTCTGTCGTTTTTGGGCATGTCTGATGCGTTTATTTCAGTTTTCAAAAGTACAAAATAATTCGATTGAGAAAAAGATTGCAAGGCTTGTAATTACCTTGTACTCCACCAAGACTTTTCTTCAAACAGTAGCCCATTAATTCCAAGGAAACCGCTATCTTCGCAACCATTATCAGACATCTCAACCCATGCCCACATACAACATCATTGGCGACATTCACGGAAGGGACACCTGGAAAAGTCTCATTGACGACAACTGCATCAACGTCTTCATCGGAGACTACTTCGACCCCTACCTAGACTTCACTATCGAGGAGTTGGAGCGGAATTTCATGGAGCTCGTTGAATACAAAAGGAAGCACAGGAAAAACACGGTGCTCCTGTACGGCAACCACGACATGGACTACCTTCCCGGCATCCCCGAATACAACAGCCGCTATGACGAGGAAAACGCTTTCTGGATACAGCAACTGTTTACCGCCTCGGAATGGCTTTTCCACGGGGTCGCTTACGCCATAGGTGACAATTACCTGGTCACCCACGCAGGGGTAACCAATGAATGGAAACAGACCTACCTGCCAGGGGTAAGGAGCATCCGCCCGGCCAACATGGCCAAGGCCATCAACAGCCTTTGGAAAAAGGACAAGCGCCCCTTCACCTTCTCGCCCAACTCCAACAGATTCGACCACTACGGCGAGGACACACGCCATTCACCCCTCTGGGTGCGTCCCGGATCGCTGTGTTTTGACAACCTGTACAAAGGGACCACGGTCAAACAGATTGTCGGCCATACAAGGGTGAAGAAAATCTGTGAGGTGGCAGGGGTGATCCTGGTGGACTGCCTGGACATGTTGGAACAGTCTTACAAGGTGACATGTTCATAGTTCCGGCATCCGCATCCCATTACCGAATCCGGCAAGCCTTTTGTCTCTACTGGGACGCTTTCATCCAAAAGGCGGCAACATGACCAGCTTTCACATGAAAACTCACCAGAACCAGCGCTTTCACACCGGAAAGCAGGCGGTTTTGCAATTCAATCACAATGGTATGCAAATAATGGTTACTTCTGCAACCATATTGCAATATACCGATGATTGGATTTCAATTAGTTATTTAAAAAATCAACGGAAATATATTGCTTTGTAATAGGTATCAAACGGGCGGAAACGTCAAAAAAAACAAGTTTCCGCCCGCTATATTTCCCACTAACTCACTGTTTAGCTCACTACAACCTTTCTATACAGCATCTCATACTTCGAAGATGCATGATCGATACACATCTCGTACTCAGAAATACCCTTCTGACAAGCTATTTCATGTAAGTGTTTCTTATCGCTTTCCGAGATATTAACTCCATAATAAATAGCAACGGGTTTATATGGAATTTCGGTACAGCTATCCTTTAGATAATCCCTTTGTGAATAGTCAACAAGGCGCCACTCTTTTTCATATTCCCATTGAGGAGCCTTATGGATGGCACATTTAGCATGAGAAAACATGTCGGGATTCTTAGAATTAATACCAATCAGCTTTAGAAAAGACCAACCCATATAAGAAGATGCATCGTATCGTTCTGCATCATAAATCACCGGATATAATCCCCAATTCACATATTCCGAAAACAAAGTTGGACGCATATTATACTCTAAAGCAAATCCTTTATGATTATTTGCATAATGACTCCACATCGTCAGGGATTGAACTGTTTCGCAAAAACAAGCAATTGTAACAAACTTTTTACATTGCGCAGCAAGCCACGGAAAACCGAGGTCAATTAGCTTTAAAATCTGATCCCTGTAACTGTCAATCGAGGGTTTAATCTCTTCAAGATTTGTCGTTAAAACTCTTTCTTTATAGTATTCAGCGCTTCCATCCGGTAGAACTTGCTTAATTGATTCAGGAAAAACATTACCTTGTTCTAAATAATGTTTGAATTGCAACATGGTATCAAAAGAAAGAATTGTATTAGCTGCATCTTTTATTTGGTCAATATCATATCTCACTAATGTATCATAAGGATCATTGAATAAATCTGCAGTAACAGCATAGATCTTGTCTTTCTCAAAAGCCTTTATTTGTTGTTCGTTGCAAATCCTATATCGAAATAGACTATTTGGCATCATAGACACCAAAGCTTCTGATATTGGAAGAACTTTGGCTTTTATCTCTTCTCGCGCCGTTCCTTCTGGAATCACTAGAGATTGAAGTCTTTTTGCAAATTCAATTCTATTCATATAATCATTATTTCGTTCTTATCTTATGGGACATTAATGGGACATTCTTATGGGTCATGAAAAAAGATTAATTCCCTTGACAAAACAAAGAACCACGAATAATGGTTTCACTATTTGCCAATACGTCTCCAATAACCATTCTTTCTACCTTTTTCTCTAACAATCAACTTTTTAGCAATCAAAATAACAAGGTCGCGTTGGATGGTTTTACGGCTCACACCAAATGCTCCAGCAAGTGCAGTTGTATTTAACGGAACATTTAATGGGACATTTAATGGGACATCCCCGTCTATGACTTGAAGGATCTGACGTTGTCTATCCGTCAAATCTTTATATTGGTCTTTTTCAATAATTTCATCAACGTCCATGTTCTCAACCATGTCTGTCCGACAGGGTATATCAATGAGGAAGAAAGAACGCTCCTCATCTGTTTCGATGGTGGCGAGAGGAGAGCCGTTACCGCGAAGCTCGTCCTGAATAGTTGGGATGCCCGTGGCACGACCTTCGGTGAGATCCAGCTCTTTAAGGCAGTCACCAAGTCGAACATTCCTGTATCGACGGGATCGTAATGACTTGGCTCGACGTATGGCTTCCATGCTGATGGAGTGGTCAGGGCCTCCTAAGTTGAAGATGGTGATTCGGTCTGGTTCAACAGTGATTTCAATGGGCGCATACTCGCGGTAATCACGATGATAAAAAGCATTGACAACAGCTTCCTCAATGGCTTGGTAGGGATAGTTGTACGACTTGTCGGAATGTTCGTCATCCTTGGGCTTGACAATATGCTTCCGTATGACCATGAGACGAAGATAATGCAGCGTGTCATTGATCATATTTGGCACAGAGCCATGAATAATTGGAGCTTCAAACATATTGTTGGGATTGCGTTCACGGCCTTCTGGGAAAAAGACGATCTCAACCTGAGTCTTTGGAAAGAATTTCTCGGGATGGTCGCAGAACATCATAGCAGCAATATTCTTGATATAACGGCGTTCAACCGGACCTTCAAGCATATTCATCTGTTCGAGAGCATCCATCATGTTGCTGCCGGAAAGATCTTGATTTTTGAGCTTGCTGCCAACATCAACAAAGAAATCACGCATTAGGCCCGAAGATAGGTCGTCCAACTTGATATCAGGATTCGGACGGTCATCAAAAGGAACATGAGAAGCTAAACCTCGCAATTCTTCAAGAACTTCGCCCTTTGCCTCAACGGTATTACTTCCATTACGCACATAACAGGTCGGCTTTTTCAGTTTCGCATTAACATCAGAGGGAATGGCATAGGGACGATTGACTCCAGACGGCACCCAGATGGCAAGAATATGCTTCCCATCTACTTCTTCAACTGATGGCCGGGGCATATAATATGGCTCAAACATGTTGTTGAAGTCAATCATCTTGCGTTGAATGGAGTCGATTTCGGTAAGCGACAAACCAGCAACAGGCCTTACGGGCACGCCATCAACGGCCTCAACGCCCACAAGAATATAGCCACCGCCAATATCCTCGATGTCATTAGCGAAAGCACAGATGGATCGATAAATGGCTGTTGGGTTCCAGCCTTTCTTAAACTCAATGCGGTCAGATTCGACCTTTCGTTTATTAAGCAGGTCATTGATATCGGTAAGCAGAGCCATAGTAGCAAATGTTGGATATTGAGTGCAAAGATAAAGAAAGTTTTCTGCAGATGGTCAATAGCAAAAAATTGCCAAAGCTATTTCTTTCTCAAATCTCATCGACAAAATCGCAAAACTACTCTTCAGCGCAGGTCGGAACATGGGAAGTGATATCTACGATTTCCCAACCACACTCTATCATTTTTTGAATAGCTTCATCATCCCATTGCTCCTTTCGTGATGCAAGACATAGCAGATGCGTTGGTCTTGAGAAGCCAACGTACATCATTTTAATAGCTTCCTTTACATGTACACCAGTATAATTGTGCCCTTGTTTATACAACGGATTAGGAAGTTTTCTTTTAGATTTTAAGTGGTCTGTTTCATAATGACCTTCATACCAAGTTTCAACATACATTGTGGCGCAATGGGTTTGCCCTTTAGCAGAATGAACGGTTCCTATTTTTATAGGAATTTGGTTGTCGTTTTCGACTTGTGCAATTGCATCAGGAATGGTCGAAGGTGAATCCAGATAGTTTTCAATTGCTTCATTCATATCAATATCAAACAAAGGTACTAAAACATTAACTATATAGGATTTAAGAACACCATGAGCCTTTGAGATTTGAGTCTTTTTAATGCAAAGAGTTGTGTTATACAAAGCCAGAAGGTATTCGTGCTTAATATCAATAGTTTCAAGATATGAAACAAGGCTGTGAGGGGTGAAATCTCTTTGATAATCGCCAAAGTCTTGTTTGATCTTTGCCGCACGAAGAAAAGAACAAATTGAATCCTCCAGACATCTTTTCACTTTTTTGGCATCATTCGTTCGTTGCGCCAACTTAAGATAGTCATTCAACACTAAGCCATTTGAGGACTCATTGTTCGTTTTTTTATAATCAGAGAAAATGTCTTCCAAATGATATTGTGAGTATCCTTTGGCTTTGGCTTCTGCATTCCACCCAAGGATATGGAATCCAAACTTGTTTCCTTCTACAACGTTGTGTAAATCATACTTCACGATTAAGTCTACAAACACACTTTTTAATTGTTGTACGCTCAATTCATTGTATAGAACAAGATGAGGTTTGATTTTTGTTTCTCTTTCACTTATTACATTAAAGACAGGTTCACCCTTTTCATTGTTGCGTTCTAAAGTAAAGCCATCAACAACTTCTGCAATCTCTTTACTCAATCTCAATGATTTATTAATTGTAATTGGATTTCGAGGCTTCCAACTGCAATTAGCTGAGACTGTTGAATAGATGGATTGATTGGGGTCTCCGATTCGTTGCAAACACACTTTTTTGCTGTTGAAGATTGCATCTATCAAATCCAATTGGTGATTTTGCAAATCTTGTGTTTCGTCAACAAACACAAACGGAAAACGAAGTTGTAATAATTCAATGATAGAAGGGCAGCTGGTTAAGTATTTGTTCGCCAAAAAATAGCAATCGTCATAATGAAGAATACCATCCTTTAAAAGAGCCTTCTTCATTGAAAAATAATAATTTGTTATCGTTTCTTTTGCTGTTTGCGCAGTATTATTGTTGTTCCATTTTTTCGGAGCATCATATGAAAAAGGATCGCCTTTGATACTATTTGCTAAATACACTTTACCCTGCTCGTCAATGGAGAATCTGATCTCTTTATATCTATCAGGATATTTGTTTTTAAAATAAAGCAATGCATTGTCCCTACTAAAATGATCTTGACAATAAGCATACGCTTTTCGGACATACTGTTCAACACTGATAGAATCAATATTTCTTAGATAGCATGACTTATAGAACGGAATTGCCAGGAATCTGTCAACAAATTCTTGAATTGTGCATACAGCATTAGGATAATCAAACAGTTGAGGGGCAATATTTTTCAACTTGCTTTTGATTTCATCTACGGCGGCATTTGTGTGTGACAAAACCAAAACGCCTTTCCCTTTCTCTATTGGCATTTGTTTTGCCAAACAATAAAGCTTTGCCTGTAAAGCTGTTGTTTTGCCACTACCAGGAACTGCCATCAGATCCAATGTGTCGAGTGATTTGATGAAAGCGATTCTTTCATCATCGAAATGACAACCATCGGGGAGTAAAATCCGTTCCGCTTCTTCTATATGAAAATCTTCAACGATCATGAATTGCAAGCATGGTCTATGGCATCAATTAAATAATGGATATATGAATCATTAGGTTGTATGGTGGGTCTGTTTTGATCAATTAAAATAGAAAGCTCGTTTGCCACTCTAACTTTATCTAATGGATTCGAAGCATTAGGGAGCAAATTGTCTCTTAATTTACGCTTAAACAAGTTGTCATTCCAGTTGCCTTGTTCGTTTTTTTTAAACTCTGGAGTACCGGAATGAACTATAGATACAGCTTCTTTGAACAAAGTACCCAACGAAGAAGAGTTGAACAAGCACCATTCGAGCGTCCATTCTTTTGTCAGGAACAACTTGATATTGTCATAATTATCACACTCCAATTCTTCGCTTTTCTTTCGTCTCTTATCTGCTTCTTCTATATTGTTGAAATTAAAGTAATCATCTGGGCGGACATCCAAATCAGACACAATGGCAACAGGGTATTTCATTACCGTCCCATCAACAGGCATAAATATCCGAGCAAAATGCAGATAAGCTGTTGAACCAACATTGACAATAGAAACTTCATTTTCTGTCAAATCCTTTCCTATCACCTTTGCAATAGAGGGGATTAGTATTTCTTCAGCCCAACCTTCGACAAGAATAATACCCTTGGCGAAGAACAAATTGGATTTGGTCACATCAAGAAAATGCTGGAGAAATGTATAATCTTTGCTTTTTAATTTGGTAGCACCTGGACATAGGGAATAGACGCTGTCACCACGACAAAGAATCACATTGATGGTCGAATCATTTGAGATGTTTATTTTTGATGCAAGATTGGGGCTGTGGGTCGTGATAATGAATTGCACATCTTTTTGTCCTTGTATAGCTTCAATTACCTTCATTTGAGCTTGAGGATGAAGATGGGCTTCTAACTCCTCAACCAAGCAAGCCTTTAATCCCGAATGATTATTCTCGTCCAAATGTAATAACTCGGCAGCCATGAACAATCGATTCATGGTTCCCAATCCCAGTTTTGGTTGGTTTTGAAGGTCTAATGAGATTTTTTCCAAAATGCTTTTTATTGATGGATTGGAAATAACAAGCTTTGATGAAGTTTCATCCGAAATAAACTTCTTCAAATACCTATCAATCACATCTTTAACCTGCTCCTTATGGCTTTTCTCTCCATCTATTTTATTTTCATCATTGAACCATTCCTCTATTTCCCTGTTTGCCTTTGAAATAATTTTTTCAAATTCGTGATCTTCATCTTCTTTTTTCTGAAATAGCGTATGAGCCAATAGTATTTGAGAAATCCTTGAACCTCTTTTGGCCGTCATCTCTTCATCAGCATCCCGTAAGGGCTTCAAGTAGGTTGTTTTTAGGTATTCTTTCGCATCGTATGACAAAGGAGAGCCGTCTGCATCCATTCCTGCACAAACATCTGTTTGGCGAATTCCAGGCTTAGTTCTTTTAGCTGAAAACACGATGCGCAAAAATGGTGTTTTAGCACCATCCATTTCTCCCCATCCCAACCATTCAATGAAATGAGAGGCCTCATCATTTGATAATCCCCGAATTATTATTTCAATTCGAAATGTTGGCGCTTTCGCCAGATAAAAATCATCATCTTCAATTCTGTATCCATCATAGGCGTGGGTTTTCAGTACCAATCTGATTGCGTCTATTATTGCGGTTTTCCCTGAATCGTTTTCTCCGATAAGCACATTCATTTGGGGCTTAAAGTTGATGGTGGCATGTGGCTTTGTATTGTCAATGCTGAAGTCGGGACATCCATATTTTCTGAAGTTCCAGAGCCTTAGTTGTGAAATATACATATCTTGATAATTTGTTGCAAAAATAACGAATAAATCAGAAAATAACTATTAAAATGAAGTCGTTACAAACAGCAATTTCACATGCTATCTAGCTTAATAATACTATTTCAAAGATTAGGTTCTGGCAACGTACCGAAAAACAGAACGTACACTCGGCCAACATTATGTTTCTTCCAACTAATAACATAGTTAAATCAAGGTGGAAAACACCAGAAAAAGGGGTGTTTTCCGTAGGGAAGATCGTTGCGGCGCCCAATCACTGGGAACCCTTGTAAATAGACGGAATTCCGTGAAATTTGATAAAAAAATAAGTTAACCTGGCTTAAAAATGGAATACACTCATTCCCAATACATTACAAAGTATTTTCTCTAGTACTGTTCTTCCTGAAAAAACGCACCAAACTATGTTCAAATTTAGGTTAACTTATGTTTCCATTTAAGTTTATATTTTTACTTATTTGAACACAAAAAAGGCCGTTAGTTAACCTAACGACCTCTTTAATTTATTGATAATCAGTTGATTATCAGATCAATACTCATCTTCGTGGAAAAAGAAATCATCCTTAGTGGGATAGTCTGGCCACAAATCTTCAATGCGATCATAAACTTCTCCCTCGTCTTCAATCTCCTGAAGATTCTCTATCACTTCCTGAGGCGCACCCGTGCGCAATGCCCAGTCTAAGAGCTCATCACGCGTCGCTGGCCATGGGGCATCCTCCAATTTCGAGGCTAACTCTAATGTCCAATACATACTATTTCGGTTTTGAATTTGAGGCTGCAAAAATACAGCTTATCTTTTATTTGTCAAGTACTTTTTGAAAAAAATTATTATTACCTATCTCTTTGAATCCCAACAGTTTTCATCCCGACTCAACAAAAAGTCGAAATATCTCGCCAAAACAAAAAAATAATCCGACAACCGATTCAAATAACGCAAGTCAATCTTATCAACCGACTCCACAGCATTCAAACGCCAACCCTGACGCTCCGCCCTGCGACATACCGTGCGACATACATGACTTACCGACGAACGCATGTTACCTCCCGGAATCACAAACGAACGCAACACCGGCAACTCCGCATTCATCACGTCAATCTCATGCTCCAAAAACTTCACGTCGTCCTCACTCAACTCAGGAATCATCTTGCTCACCTCCGACTCCCGGTCCAAAGCAAAATGCGACTCCAACGTGAACAACTTCTTCTGGATCTCTCCCAACGTCACCCGAATCTCCTCCGTGACCCCCTCCAAGTCATAAAGCACACCAATGACCGAACTCAACTCATCCACCGTGCCATACGCCTCCACCCGATCATCATACTTCGGCACACGCTTCCCACCAATCAACGAGGTGGTACCAGCATCGCCCGTCTTCGTATAAGTAATGTTCTTCTCCATTCTTACTTCTTTCTTCTGTCTTCTAAACCTTCAACACAAAACTCTGCTTCTCCATGCCCTCTCGGAAAAAAACCATCCCGGCATGGTAAAAGTCAATCGTTAATGTGACCTCCGGATGCGTACAAAAGACGTTCCACAATTCCTCAGCCGACTTATTGTCATGAATCCCCTCAAACACAAATACCGTGTCCTCACTCCGATGCTCCAGACAATACCGCAACTCATCCTCGATAACCACACGCTCCACGTTGACCATACCCAGGTTATTCAAAGTGTCAACAAACTCACCGCTGCAAGCCACCTTCACCCGTGAATGAGGATTGCCCAAGGCAAACGCCGCAGCATTCATCGCCGTGACCTTACCAAAAAGGGTCACCTCATCCTGCTCATAATACGCAGCATAACGATAGAAAAAACGGGCTAACTTACGACGACTCTTCAAGATATGCCTCTTCTTATCAACCGTCCTTCCTACCCTGACCACCAAGTCATAATCCACATTGGAACGCTGATGCTCCCGGATCACCTTGGTATAAAGCTCATAAACGAAAGGAGAATGAATATGATACTCATTCCTTCGCTTCAGACGATATATCAACCTTCGGCCAATCATCATTCATACTGGGCTTTCTGAACATAGAACACCGTCCTATTCGGATTGCGAAGGATGGCATTATGCAAGATCTGACAACCGTGAATCAAAAAACGGTCGCCATACCAACGCAATATCCCCGCATAATACTCGTCCTCAAAACTGTCCGCCCCATTCAGGAAATCCAACTTCACCGTATGCTGGTCCAAAAGCTGACTGCCATCCTTGTCGAACACCTCATAACGGAGCTTGTTGCGGCTTGGACTGACTACGACCAACTCGTCGTGGGCCACGGCCTCCACCGAATGTGGAACCAGTTGATCACTCAAGTCGTTCTCAAAACGGACCGAGGTCTGCCACTGCAACTCACCATCGTCGTCAAAAGACATCAAGATCTCACTGAAGAAGTCATAACCGTCGAAAACCGTGTAATAGGTGGGATAACTGCCATAAAAGCCATACCCCATGCGGGTTTCAGTGTGATAGATGGGTTCGAAGGCCTCCGCCGCAAACACTCTTTGATCTCCGAAACGTACCAGTCGAGGCGTCAAAAACTGAAAGGCAATCTCTCCTCGCTCCTTTTTCTTACCACGCTGCATCCTGAGCAGCTCCTCCCTGACCCGAAGGCGATCTGAAGCCGTCAAAGCGTTCTCGATGTCGGGAAGGTTCTTGAAGAGATAGGTCTTGGTCTTCATGCCACCAGAGGCGAATTTAATCCAGACCACCCCAACAGCAATCCTGTTGAAGTCTTCCGTGACTCCCTCCAGACTCACCTTCTTTCCACTCTCACGTTCCAAGGTGGAATACACCATCAGATCATTCGAGGCATCAAAGGCAAAGCACATCCTTCCCAAAACGGCGTTTTCACCATTCTCGAAACGATGTGTCTCCAAAAGCCTGCCCTCACGCGAATACACCAAGAACGTTGTCGCCTTGTAATGCTTTTCAACATATTCGCGAGCAGCCACCACAAAGGCCTTTCTCTCGGGAACGGCAGTGGCTTGGAACAAGATGAAGTCGTTGCCGACGTTCGGGGCAATGACCCGATGCTGATGGTTACCCAAGTCGTAATGCATCAGCATTCCGCCCCCCGATTTGGAATTTGTTACAACAAGCAACCCATTGTCAACCAATGCAATGGACAACAAAGAGGAACGTTCGGGAAGACTGGCATGGATAGTACTGAACGACTGCTCATAACGATTATAGGCAACGACAATGAAAGGGATGGAGTCGGATCGGGAGCTTTTCTCATTGAGGAACACAAAAGCCGCCCATTGCGATGAGCTTTTGGAGTCGAAGAAGCTGAACTTTGCTGGCAATGAGATCTGTTCCGTTTGTAGCTCATAGAGGCAACTGTCAAGACTGACGAAATTCCACAAATGGTTCTTGCTCTCATCAGTCTGGTCGGTTTCATAAACCATCATTCCGCCGTCCTCATGAAATGACTCGAAATGACAGCCTTGGTTCTTTCCCCAACGGGTCACCTCATAACGCGAAGTCTCCATCTGCTGGGAGTATCCCTGGCAGATGGAGAACAAGGCAATTATGAGAAATATCTTTTTCAACGTTTAGAATTTGACAAAACGAGCCACTTCTTTAGAGCCATCGGCATAGATGACACTCAGGAAGTAGATGCCGTTTTCGAGGGTGGCGACATTCATCGAAGAGGTGCCGGCACTCATGCGGGACTCAGAGATTCTACGTCCGCTGAGGTCAAACACCGTCACCTGTGCCTGCTGGCTCAGTTCGAAACGGATGGCGTCAGTGGCAGGATTCGGTTTGACGTTGATGCTCTTGGCAGCTTGCTCAGCGACACCGGTAGGCGAGCTGGCAGTAATCATCACGTCATCGACTTGCCAAGCAGCAGCAACATTGTCAGAGCTAGTATAAACAAAGGCGATGTAGAAATGCTCTCCAACTTCACCCTTGATATTGTACTCTCCTGAAGAAACCCATTCATAGTTTGAAGTTGACCAATCAAAAAGGTCAGTCAACTCAGTCCATTCAAAGTCGCTGGGCTCGCTGACGCCATCGTAATCGGAGGAGACCATCAAACGAAGATCATCTCCTTCATAGCTCTTGGCCGTTCTGAATTTCAGGCTAATCGTGGCATAGTTGCCATTCAACTGTGGGCTGATCAACCAATCCTCATTCTGATGGGCGGCTTGGTTAGCATAGCCATTAATATAAGCGTAGCTATTGCCTTGATAGGTGGCTGGATGCCAATCCTGATCACCATACACATTATAGGCAGTGAACACACCGAGGTCGGATTCAAAGGACTCATTGAGCAATACATAAACATCTTCGGTTTGGGCATTGGTTGTTGGATAACCACTGCTGGTCTTGTAGTCGATATTGGATCCACTGTTGGTGTACGGGAAGATAGCAAAGTTATAGGTGGTGTTACCGTCCAAGTTAGAGAAGACCGCGGTCTGAACGCCATAGGCAACGTTGTGAGCCATATCGCCATCAGCTACCGGGACACCGTCCGTGGGAACAGTAATCGTACCCGTGGAGCAAACCACCAGATATTTTGAAGGAAGTTGAGCACCAGTGGCATCAGTCCAAGAAAGCGTAATCTCATTCTTATGCACTGTGGCGGTGAAGTTGGTGGGATAGTTGCTCGGTTCAGGATCGGGTTCGGAAGTACCGCCAGCCTTGAAGAAACAAACGCGGGTATCGACACTGGAGGTGCTGGCATAGCAGCTAAACAGCGGCGTACCATTGTTAGGGTTGTAACGCATGTTGTTGCGTTCGTTATCGCCTTGGGAAATCACCTCGGCAGTGCCATCGGCATTGAAGGTGATTTGCCACTCGCCATTGGCATTGTTGTTCGCTTGGGTCTTCAACTGATTGCTGCTGCTGCTCGAAGCATACAGATAGCCCCCAGCAAGAGCATCGTAGAGTGTCCAAGCTCCAGTGGATCCACCAAGGGTTAACTCGTAAGGATCTGACTGGTTGCTCGCGTCAGTGGCCACTGTTGCCGTAACAGCATCACCCGATGACTCAACAACGACAGCATGACGGTTGTTAGTTTTTTGATAACTCATCGCATAAGCAGTGCCATCTTCATCGTATCCGACAATGAGGTACTGAGCATCTGCTTCAAGACCTGCGGCCGTGGTGACCTTCGTATAGGTCTTCTGTGCATAGCCGGCAGCCGAAATAGCCACCAGTGCAAATAACATTAGGATTGAAAGTAAATTTCTTTTCATGGTAATTTGTTTTATTTTGACATAAATTGACAATCTCTTCCCTGCAAAAATAACAAAAAAATGATAGGTAAGTCAAAAATCTTGCACCTGCTCCACTGCTTTGATTTCCGGAATGGATTTTTTCATGACGCTTTCGATGCCGTTCTTGAGAGTCATGGTGCTATATGGGCAGCTACCACAGGCTCCCGTAAGCTCAACCATGACGACCATGTCATCGGTGAGCTCCACAAAGTTTACGTCACCGCCATCCTGCTGCAGGTAAGGACGCACTTGCTCAAGAATATTTTTTACCCGTTTCTCAATTTGCTCTTTCATGTCTTGTTGAGTTTAAGCGTTGATAATAGCCTGAGCGATACCGTCAAAGGCCTTCGCCACTGGCGAGTCACCATCCAACGCAAGAGGCGTGCCATTGTCACCACTCTCGGCGATTTTTTCCACCATCGGAATCTGACCCAGCAACTTGGTACCAAGCCGGTCGGCAAACTCCTGGCCCATGTCCTTGCCAAAGATGTAATACTTCTTCTCAGGCATGTCTGAAGGAGTGAAATAAGCCATGTTCTCGACTAATCCATAGATTGGGATCTGCAAGGCCTCTTCCTTGAACATCATGGCAGCGCGAAGCACATCGGCAAAAGCCACCTTCTGCGGCGTCGTCACGATAACCGCACCCGACACCTTGAACTGCTGAGCCAAAGTGAGCTGGATGTCACCCGTCCCAGGAGGCATATCCACCACCAACCAGTCGAGTTCACCCCAAAGGGCGTCGTTCATCAGCTGGTTAAGGGCGCTGGTAGCCATAGGTCCACGCCAAATCAAAGGGCGGTCAGTATCAACAAAAAAGCCAATGGAAAGCAGCTTGATGCCATAACGCTCCACGGGAACCATCACCGACTTGCCGTCTTTCTCGAAACAAGCTGGCTGCTCATATTCTGCGCCAAACATCATCGGCACCGAAGGGCCATAAATGTCGGCGTCAATGAGGCCAACTCGCTGGTTGGCACGCGCCAAAGCGACTGCCAAATTGGCAGCCACCGTTGACTTACCTACACCACCCTTGCCCGAAGCTACAGCTATGATGTGCTTCACCTTCGACAAAGCCTTCTCTTCAGGCTTCACCTTGATGTCTATGTTGATATCGCCAAACACCTCTTTCAAAGTGCGATTGGCAGCATTCACTAAAATATCATTTTTCGGGTCGTCTTGTTGCTCCACAATCAAGTCGAAACGGATGCCATCTTCTCTAACCATCAGGTTATCAACCATATTCAAGTTGATGATATTATCTCCCTTGGGGAAGTAGATGACATCTTTCAGTACTTCAATAACATTTTCTTTGTTTAACATGATAACGAATTTTGGGATTACAAAGATACGATTTTTCAGGCACAATGACGCCTTATCGAAGAATCTTTTGGAAGGCCATGCGTTCGGTGCCATCGTCAATCAAGATGATGCCGCAATAATGGTAGCCACGTTTCTCCAAACCATGGCGCAGAATGACATTAGCCGTATGGGTGTCGATACGGATGTTGTCTGCCACCGCCTCACAATAATCCATCACCGCTGTAAAAATGCCATGCGAATCAGGGGTACTGGCGATGCGATGCACTACATGATAGGGAGCTTCGTCCAACCATTGCCCTTCATAGATGACATTGTATGTCGGATCAGGTCCAGGGAGCAAAGCAAAAGTGGCCACAATGGCTCCATTCTCATCCTCAACGACATGGCTTCCCCCCAACTCGATGTCTTTACGGAACTTCTCCGCGGGCGGATAACCGTCAGGCCACTGATACACATTACCGTAACTCCTCATGATCTCTCTGGCCTGGTCGCGAAGATGCAGCATCACAGGCAGGTCGTCCAACGTTGATTTACGGATGGTGTAACTCATCATTGTGTAAAGTTACAAGCGCTCCTCCACCCACTTACGGGCATTCACGAAGGCCTCAATCCAAGGACTGACCTCATCACCTTTGCGCTCGTCGGGGTAGAAAGCCCACTGCCAGGGCAGGAAAGCACGCTCCAAGTGAGGCATCATGGCCAGATGGCGACCGTTGTTGGAACAGATTCCAGCCACCGACCAATCGCTGCCGTTGGGATTGCCCGGGTATTTTTCCTGTCCGTAGCTCATCACAATCTTGTACTTGTCGCGGTAATAGGGGAAGTAGAACTTGCCCTCACCATGGGCCACCCAAACACCGAGACGACGACCCGAAAGCGACTTCAGCATCACACTCTCGTTCTGGGCAATCTCCACTGTCAGGAAAGCCGACTCAAACTTGTGCGAGTCGTTGTGTTTCATGACTGGATGCTCTTCATGGTCAGGATAAAGCAAACCGAGCTCCATCATCAGCTGGCAGCCATTGCAAACACCCAAACTCAAGGTGTCCTCACGGGCGTAAAAATCGTCCAAGGCTTTCTTGGCCTTCTCGTTGTAGAGGAAAGCTCCAGCCCATCCTTTGGCCGAACCCAACACGTCGGAGTTGGAGAACCCTCCTACAAAAACAATCATATTCACGTCCTTCAAGTCCTCACGACCGCTGCTCAAGTCAGTCATGGTCACGTCCTTCACATCGAAACCAGCCAAGTAAAGGGCATAAGCCATCTCACGGTCGCATTGGCAACCCTTCTCTCGGATGATAGCCGCCTGGACACCTGATTTCTTACGACGTTTCATACTGATACCCAAATCTTTAGCCTTTCCTGTAAAGTCATGGCCAAAGCTATAGTGGAGGTATTGTTTCTTGTAGTTTTCATAACGTTCCATGGCTTTGCGTTCGCCACTCTGCTTGCGGTCAAGCAGGTACGACGACTTGAACCAAACGTCACGGAGCGCGTCAATCTCGAAGAGATGATCATGACCTGCATGATGCAGAGTGATACGGCGTTTCTGGCATGGTTTTCCGATGACCTTGAAACTGACGCCCAATTGGCGGAGGCGTTTCTTGGCCTCACCATCGCCAGCCACTTGGATGACCACCGACGGCTTCTCACAGAACAGCACAGCGGTCAAGTCTTCTTTGTCGAAATCCTTAAAGTTCAGCTCCATGCCAAACTCAGTGTTGGCAAAGTTCATCTCCAGCAAAGTGGTAATCAAACCACCCGCTGACACGTCATGTCCAGCAAGGATCAGTTCCTCGTCGATCAAGGTCTGGATGGCGTTGAAGGCCTTCTTAAAATAGGCTGGGCTCTTCACGTCGGGGGTATATTGTCCGATGGCATCGATGGCTTGGGCAAAGCTGCTGCCACCGAGCTCGAAACCGTCTTTGGAGAAATCGATGTAGAGCAATTCAGAATCCAAGCGACCTTTCATCACCGGACGGACGGTCTGACGGATGTTGCTCACCTCGCCCACGGCCGAAACGATGACGGTGCCTGGGGCGACCACTTTCTGACCTTGGGGATACTTTTGTGTCATTGAGAGCGAGTCCTTGCCCGTAGGCACATTGATACCCAAGGCAATGCAATAGTCGCTCAAGGCTTTGACGGCTTGATAAAGGCGAGCGGTCTCTCCTTCCTGCTTGGCAGGCCACATCCAGTTAGCGCTCAACGACACGCCCGAAAGATGGCCGTCGATGGGAGCCCATACGAGGTTGGTCAAGGCCTCGGAGACCGAAAGCCGTGAACCTGCCGCAGGGTCAATCAAAGCAGGAATGGAGGCATGACCCAAAGCGGTGGCAATGCCACGAGTGCCGGTGAAATCAAGGGAACTGATGCCTAGGTTGCTCAACGGAAGCTGAATCTCGCCCACGCATTGCTGCTGAGCCACACGACCTGTGACAGAACGATCCACCTTGTTGGTGAGCCAATCCTTGCACGCAACGGCTTCCAGTTGAAGCACCTTGTTCAGGTATTTATGGAAATCTCTCTTAGTATAGCTAATCTTCTTGAAATGATAGGGTTTGGAACTATCGTGAAGCACTGTCTTTGGCGCACTTCCAAAGAAGTCAGACAGTGCCAAGTCGATGGGAGCCTCACCGTTCTTGCGAACGAAACGCAGACGTTCGTCACCGGTCACCTCTCCCACCTCGTAGTACGGGGCGCGTTCCCTTTCGGCAGTCTTGCGGACCAGCTCCAGATCTTTTTTCTTCACCAACAGGCCCATGCGCTCTTGCGACTCGTTGCCGATGATTTCTTTGTCCGAAAGCGTAGGGTCACCAACGGGCAAGTTATCGACATACACTACACCGCCTGCATCTTCAATCAGCTCAGAGAGGCAGTTCAGGTGGCCTCCAGCACCATGGTCGTGGATGCTCCTGATGGGATTCTTATCCATCTCGGCCATGGCACGAATCACGTTACTGACACGCTTCTGCATCTCAGGGTTGGCACGTTGCACCGCATTGAGCTCAATGGCGTTGCTGTATTGTCCTGTATCGACGCTCGACACTGCACCGCCGCCCATTCCGATACGATAGTTGTCGCCACCCAGCACCACGATGACATCACCCGGTTCCGGTTCCAGTTTCTTGGCGTCTTGTTTCTTGGCGAAGCCGATGCCGCCTGCAAGCATGATGACCTTGTCGTAGCCCAAGGTCTCCTTTTCCTGATGTTCGAACGTCAGCACACTGCCGTTAATCAAGGGTTGTCCAAACTTGTTTCCGAAGTCGGAGGCACCATTTGAAGCCTTGATCAAGATCTCTTCAGGAGTCTGATACAACCATTTACGGGGCTCAACGCCCTGTTCCCAACTGCGGCCGCTCTCGGTGCGCGGATAGGAGGTCATATAGACCGCTGTTCCCGCCAGGGGAAGGCTGCCTTGACCCCCAGCCAGACGGTCACGAATCTCGCCACCCGTGCCAGTAGCCGCACCGTTGAATGGTTCCACCGTGGTGGGGAAGTTATGAGTCTCCGCCTTGAGGGAGAGAATCGTATCGATATTCTTAATCTGGAAATAATCCGCCTCGCACTGTCCTTTCGGGGCAAACTGCTCCACCTTGGGACCAAGGATGAAAGCTACGTTGTCCTTATAGGCCGACACAATCTTGTTCGGGTTTGAGGTGGAAGTCTTCTTAATCAACGCAAACAAGGAACTTCCCATCTTCTTTCCATCGATGATGAAGGTGCCGTTGAAGATCTTATGCCTACAGTGCTCCGAGTTCACTTGCGCAAAACCATAAACCTCACTATCGGTCAGCGGCCTTCCGATCTTTTCAGCGATCCCTTTCAGGTATTCCACCTCTTCGTCACTGAGAGCAAGGCCCTCCTTCTCATTATACGTCGCGATATCTTCTATCGACTTCAGGGGTTCAGGCTTGCGGTTCACGGTGAACACTTTCTGGTCCAGGTTATGGTACATAGCCTGAAGCATGGGATCGTATGGAGCATCCATCGAGGCTACTTCATGGAATTCCTCGATGCGTAAGATGCCTTCAACACCCATGTTTTGAGCGATTTCCACCGCATTGGTACTCCAAGGGGTAATCATCTCGCGACGGGGGCCGACAAAATACCCTTTTACGGTCTTTGTCTTAACCAAATCGGCCTTGCCGAATAACCATGAAAGACGGGAAAGATGTTCAGAGGTAAGCTCTGATACTGCATCAACAGCTATAACACGTTGATTACCAGATAAAAAGAAGCATATCATGATTGCGTTTCTTTTGCAATTAATATGCTTGCAAAGTTAAAAAATAATGTTGGATTATTGACCACCTAAAGGCATGAAAATCTCGGTCAATTGACCAAGATTTTCGCACGGCCCGCTGAACGGCCATCCCTGAACAGCTGTAAAAGGTAGCAACCTGGTTTCAAATCACGGGGCAGGTCACAGGTGTTGGACTGAGGTTTCAACTCCATACGCGCCAATATTCGACCGCTAAGGTCGCCGACCACGAGTTGGTCAAAATCCAAGGCGGTGCTGAACCGCAGCGTGCCGCCCTGCTGCACAGGGTTAGGATACACAGCCAATGGGGTTTCATCACAAAGCACCACTACGCTCCAATTCGGGTCCCAGATCATGTCGGCATATTCTGGATAATCGACAAAGGGATTACGGTTGTATTGGTAATCGTTATAGATGGCATTGTTGCGGTCGATCTCCTTTTGGCTCACGGGATCCAACTTGTTCCAGCGAAGCAGCATAGCCATGGCCCAAGGCTTGATCTCCGACTTGTCAGTCATGGGTGATGACTTCCAAGAACCATCCTCGCTATAGTACCTGACACTCATGTAGAAATAGGCGCGGGCAAAGTCGCCCTTGTATTCATCGATAGGCTCAAATACCGTCCCGGAATAACCTGGGGTCTTGCAAGGACCCAACTTTGAACCGTTTTTGAAAGTAGTTCCCGAACTCACTTCGCCATAAGGATTGTTGCCTCGGTCATGGTTCACCTGGCAATCCGTTGGAAAAATGTGATGCAAGTCAGTGCGAGGTGTGGACTGCTCGCTGAACCAGCTTTGCGGCCAAGAGTGTTCGCGATTGTAACATGTGCCCTCGACATTATTGCAGCCGCCACTGCCGCATTGGTCCATACCTAGATAGTAAACGTAAGGCGACGTGCCTCCAGGAATGTCGGAATACATGTCCCACACCACGCCATCGCCTTTGTTGTCAGTGCTCCAGAAAGCATTCCAGAGCTGAGAATATGAGATGGTAGTATGGTTTTTGATAATCTCGTGAAGAGCCACCTTAAGCCGGTCGCCCGTTAGGCCATTAGCAGCGTCATAGTATCCAATGGGTTGGGCCATTACCCGAAGACCCACAAAGAGGAAAAGAAATAGGACAAGCTGTCGTTTCATGAGTATTTCAGATTAAATCAGTAAATAGATAGAGGATGGCTATGATGAAAATAAACACCGCACCCGAAAACTCAATGAAACTCGTGCTACGAAGCATTTTAGGGGTGTATTGGATGCGGACAGCGTAAGAAGCCCATAGGAATGCTGCTATGGCAATGAACAGGAAATACCAGTTGCCAAACGGCAGGAAGCCTTCACCACAAACACCCATCAGCAGGGTGTTCATGCCAGCCAGGATTCCCAAAAGGAGGAAACCCCAATTGGAGGTGAAGGCATACAACCGTTTGGCTTTCAGCACTTTCATGGAATCAACTATCATCTTGACAGACACAATGAGCATAATGGCAAAGACCAAATATGGCAGAAGGTCGCCAAACATATAGTCAATCATGGTGCCAATCAGATAGCCCACAAAAGCCATCAAGGCTTGAGTGGCTGCAAAGACCAACGCCACCAGCAGACGCCTTCCGGAAGTGCTCTCCCCCTTGGGCTCCAAGCCTACGGCAAGAGGCACTACACTGGTGGTCAGTGCCAACAGATAGACGATTCCGATGATGATTGCTGAAGTTGACATCTTATCCCAGTCTCTTGAACTGACAGGTGAAATGGCGCATCAGCTCAGCTTCCCAGGTAATCTCAAGACCGCGCTTGATCTCGTTGCGACGGTCATAAACATTCTTCAAGGCAGCAGCAATCACGTCCATGTGATTGTTTGTATAGACGCGGCGCGGGATGCACAGACGCACGAAGTCGTTGCCACCGAAGCGGTTTTGGCGAGTCACCGGGTCACGGTCGGCCAACACATAACCGATTTCGCAGGCACGGATGCCGGCTTCGAGATACAGCTCGCAGGTCAGCGTCTGAGCCGGGAACTCTTCCTTCGGGATCTGGGTCAACACCTTGTCAGCGTCAACGAAGATGGCGTGACCACCGGCAGGGCGCTGATAAGGAATGCCGTACTCGTCGAGTTTCTTGGCAAGATAATGCACTTGTTTGATACGGGTCTCGACCATGTCGAATTCGATGTTTTCTTTCAGACCGACAGCCAAAGCGTCCATGTCACGGCCGTTCATACCGCCATAGGTGAGGAATCCCTCGAAGGGGATGCAGAACAGCTTGGCACCTTCGTACCAGTCTTTCTTGTTGGTGGCGATGAATCCGCCCATGTTGACGAGACCGTCCTTCTTGGCACTCATGGTCATCGAGTCAGCATAGCTGAACATCTCCAAGGCGATTTCCTTCAAAGTCTTGTCAGCATAGCCTTCCTCACGGGTCTTGATGAAGTAAGCGTTCTCAATGAAACGGGCGCTGTCGATGTTAACCGGGACACCGTATTTGTGGCAGAGTTCGCAGGTCTCACGGATGTTCTTCATGCTCACAGGCTGACCGCCAACGGTGTTGTTGGTGACAGTGAGGACCATGAACGGCACGTTGCCCTTGTTCTCTTCCAACACCTTCTCGAGTTTCTCGAGGCTGACATTGCCTTTGAAGGGGACTTCAAGTTGGGTATCGTAAGCCTCAGGAACGGTGACGTCGATGGCAAAAGCCTTACGGCTCTCGATATGGCCCTTGGTGGTGTCGAAGTGAGCGTTGCCCGGCACGACCATACCCGGCTTCACCAAATAGGAGAACAGCACGTTCTCGGCGGCACGGCCTTGGTGAGTAGGGATAACATACTCGAAACCAGTAAGTTCAGTGATAGTGTCCTTCATGTGATAGAACGAACGAGCACCGCCGTAGCTCTCATCACCCATCATCATCGCTCCCCATTGACGGTCACTCATGGCACCCGTTCCAGAGTCTGTCAACAGGTCAATATAGACGTAGTCACTCTTCAACATAAAGACATTTTGGTGGGCTTCGTTGAGCCATTTCTCGCGTTGTTCGCGGGTGGATTTCTTAATGGGTTCAACCATCTTGATTTTCCACGCTTCTGCAAATGGTAATTCCATAATTTTATTATTTAAAGATTCAAATATTTAAAAATTAACGTTATCTTTTGGGGGAAGAAAAAAAGAACATCTATTTCCAAGCAAGAGCTCAGAAACGGTCACGTTCTTTGACGTTGAGATAAATCGCTTTGCCGAAAGCCATACGCATGAGGAGATGCTTTCAAAAATCGGTCAAAGATACGAAGATTTTCTGAATAACAAGAAGATTTGTTTTTTTGTAGCGTACTAAAAAGGCGCTGAACATATTTTATTTGGATGAACTATTTTTTCCTATCTTTGAAAGTTCAAATCAACAAACAGAATTATCATCATGTTCAAATTCAAATCACTGTTATTAGCTAATCTCTTGCTGTTGGGCTTTGCCGTCCACGCCCAAGAAGATCAAGAGCAACTTGTTGGTGCCAACTGCACAAGCATACAAGTTGGCAAGAAAGCCTCTGCCGACGGATCAGTCATCACCTCACACACTTGCGACGGACGTTACCGCACCTGGATGCGCTGGGAGCCCGCTGCTGACCATGAAAAGGGTGAGATGCACAAAGTCTATAAAGGCACCATGCACACTGAAGATCCCTTTGATAACCGAGGCGTCGAACTCGCTGGCGAGATCCCTCAGGTAGCACATACCTACGCCTATCTCAACACGGCTTACCCTTGTCTCAATGAGAAACAACTCGCCATCGGTGAAACCACCTTCTCCGGGCCCGATACCTTAGTCAATAAAAAAGGCATGTTCCTGATTGAGGAACTTGAACGAGTAGCCCTGATGCGCTGCGACAATGCCCGTGACGCCATCCAACTCATCGGTCAACTGGTCAAGGACTATGGTTACGGCGATGGAGGCGAATGCATCACCATTGCCGACAAAAACGAGGTCTGGCAGATGGAAATCCTCGGTGAGGGTCCCGACAAAATCGGTGGCGTATGGGCCGCCAAACGCATCCCTGACGACGAGGTGGGCGTCAGCGCCAACATCGCGCGCATCGGCAAACTCGAACGCAAGAGCAAGGACTTTTACTGCTCCGACAACTGCGAGGCCGTGGCCAAGAAATACGGACTTTGGGACGGCAAAGGCGACTTCGTGTTCTGGAAGGCCTTCCGCGCCGAATATGGAGGCGGCAAAAACTACAGCGACCGCGAGTTCTTCATCCTCAGCCAATTGGCTCCATCACTTAACCTCAATCGTGACATGGAAGAGCTGCCCTTCTCGGTAAAACCCGAAGTCACGGTCGATGTCCAAAAGGTGATGGAACTCTTCAAGAGCACCTACGAAGGCACTGACATGGACATGACCCGAAACATCAAGATGGTGAGCAAGAAGCGCCAAGATGACGGCACCGTGGTCAGCGACACCATTATCAGTCCCATCGCCAACCCTTGGATGAACGGAACCATGCAGAACACCTTGAACTTCCTTGCCCCTGGAACCGTCAACTTCCAACGTACTGTCGCCGTGGCCTGGAGTTCCTACCATCATATCATCCAATGCCGTAGTTGGATGCCAGATGAGATTGGCGCCATCTGCTGGATGGCCTGCGACAACCCTGGACAGAGCCCTCGCATCCCCATCTTCTCTGGCTCCACCACCCTGCCTGAAGGATTCGACAAATGCGGACAGCTCCGCTACCGGCCTGAATCGTGGATCTGGGACTACCGCCGTGCTAACAAACTCGCCACCGTAATGTGGGGCCGCACCAAACAGACCCTTCTCGGCAACACACTTCGCTATGAAGAAAAAGCCCTGGAAGAGATCCCCACCATCGAAAAGAAAGCCCAAGCCCTACTCAACGAAGGCAAAAAAGCCGAAGCCACCAAGGTGCTTAACCAATACACCAAAGACTTCGCCGCTGCCACACGCCAAACTTGGAAAGAAATGGAAGAACAGTTCTGGTATTGGTTTAGTATGGGGTTTTAAAGAAGTAAGAAGTAAGAAGCAAGAAGGGGGAAAAACGAAAGGGGATGGCTCAAATGAGCCATCCCCTTTCAATCATTCTGTCTTCTGACTTCTGCCTTCTATTAGTAGAACAACACTCTGTTGTCCTCGATCTTGGCGTTGTTCTTCAGGGCGTTGTAAACACCATTGTTCAACACCTTGTTGTTGAATTGAGAAGTCTTGTCTCTCAACACCGTGCTGTAATCGGTGGTAGCAGCGGGCTGTTGGAACTTCACGTTCTTGACAACGAAAGCAGATGAGTTACCGGCGATAGGGCCAACCACTTCACCTTCCTTCATACCAAGGATAGTACCGATGACATCAGCTTCAACGCCGAAGTTGCCCAACACACGTGAATCGAGGTTGACATCGGCAACGCTAGTGCTTTCAGCACCGAGTTCGCTGACCATGCGGTCGTAATCGGTACCACAAGCCTTCATCTTTTCCAAAGCAATCTCACCTTTCTTCTTGTTGAGGATCTGATACTTCGACTGTTCAATCACTTTCTCCAAAGGAGCGTAGCCTTCAGGAACGATGTCAGTCAAAGCAGCCACTACGAACATATCGTCGAGTTCGAAGATGGAGGAGACATCACCTTTTTGAGTCTTGTCATCGAAAGCCCAACGGACAATCTGACGAGGATTCTCAATACCAGTGATCTGATAGGTCGAGGCAGTCAAACGAGGCATGGTGCGCTTGGTCAGGTTCTGCGCTTCAATAGCAGCGTTGAATTGATCATAGGTGCGGTTCTCGGTGACGAACTTGTTAGCCACAGCGAAGATGTCCTGATAGGTCTTGGTGCTGGCGGTGACGTCATGTTTCAACACGGCCAAGCGGGCCTTGGGTTGCATCTCAGTCTTGCCGGTAACCTTGATGACATGGAATCCGAAAGGAGTCTCCACGACGCCAATCTGACCCACGGGGTTCTTCATCACGAACTCGTTGAACTCAGGAACCATCATGCCATCAGTGAACCAATCCAGGTCACCACCTTTTTCAGCAGAACCCTTGTCGGAAGAGAACTGGGTAGCCAGCTCAGCAAACAACTCAGTCTTTTTGACATTCTTTCTCAGCACGTTAGCCAAGCTATCGGCCACGGCCTGAGCTCTTTCCTTGGTGGTGACAGTGTCCTCGCTACGGAGAGCGCCCATGTAAGGGATGAGGATGTGGCTGGCTTTCAGTGAGTCAGCACGGTTTTGCATATCAACGATACGAACCAAGTTATAGGCATTGTCTTCAAAGTAAGGACCATAAACGAAGCCAGGCTGGTTGCCGGCATCGAAGATCACGTTCTCGATGGAGGCGGGCACATCGGCACGACCCATCCAAGTGCTGTCATAACGTTGGTCGGAATTGGCGTTGACGAAGCTGGCCACGTTGTCAGTGTTGGTGAAGTCATTCTTCATCTCGGTGACAATCTTCATAGCCTCTTGGTTATCCTCAACGGAGGGCTTAATGTCAAAGACCACGTATTCGATTCCACGGGTAGCATCGGTCTCAAAACGATACTTGTTGTCCTCGTAGAACTTCTTGTTGTCCTGATCGGTCACAACCACTGTTGAGTCAGGGATGTTGGTATAACGCAGAGCAACGACATCGGCGGTTGCGGTGAGGTTCTTGTTCTCGTAATACTTCTGAGCCAACTTGGCGGGCACAAAGTACGAAGCCTTAATCAGGTTGTTGAACTTGGTCTCCAAACGGTTGTCTTTGATGGCATTCTCGAATTCGACCCATTGGTTACGGTTCTCAATTGGGTATTGGTCGAGATTCTGCATATAGTTCAGCATGGCATCCCTGTTGAAGCTACCGTTGGCATCGGTAAAGCTTTGGACGACCCACTGGTGAGGATCATCACCCACAAACTGATCATAAAGCTCATCAGGGGAAACATTCATGCCGATAGCGTCATATTCCTTGGTCATGAGATGTTCCTTGATCATCTGGTCGAGGGTGCTATTGTAAACACTATACGTCTGTGATGAGGTAAGGTTGTTACCTGCATTCCTCTTCATGTTTTCCAGATTCTTGTTCTTTAAATCCTCAAAGTCCTTGTAAGGAATCTTCTCGCCATCAATCACAGCCACGTTGTACTCGCGGTGTCTGCCCGTGCTCTGGAAAAGGTCCTGAAGGACAAATGCCAACAAGGCAAGTCCAATGATTGCAATCAACAATCCTGAACGTCTTCTGATTTTTTCAATTGCTGCCATAATGCTTATTTATTAATATCTATTTTTATCCAAAATTTGAGCCTGCAAATTTAGTAAAAGGATTTCAATCTACGAAAAAAAGTGTGAAAACTTTCTTTTTTTCCATTATTGCATCCGTTTCAACTCCACTTCCTCAAGCTTCATATCAGTGGCTTTCAGTACTTTAACTCGATAATTCCCTATGGTAAGTTCGTCTCCCGTTTCAGGAATGTTCTCATAATAATGCAAAATCATCCCCGCCAAGGTCTCGTAATCGTCGGAAACAGGAAGGTCCAAATCGTAAGTCTCGTTGAGATAATCGATTTCAAGACGGGCAGAGAACACATACGTGTCTTCCTTAAGAACCTTCTCAGTCTCTTCTTCCTCGTCATATTCGTCCTCGATCTCACCGAAGATCTCCTCGATGACATCCTCCATGGAGACAATTCCCGAAGTGCCACCAAACTCATCCACAACTACAGCAATGCCTTGGTGTTTTTGAATGAAATGCTTCAGCAAGCGGTCAGCGGTATAGGTCTCCGGGAAGAAATCGATGGAACGCAAAAGGTCGGCTGCAGTGACTTTCTTCCTATGAGCCAGAGCCTCAACGACATCATTCAGATGGATATAGCCCACGATGTTGTCGATGTTATCTTTATAGACAATCAACTTGGAGTGTTTAGTCTCCTCAAATCGGTCTTTCAACACATGGAGGTCGTCGGTAATCTTCACCGATTCGATTTCATTGCGGGGGCCCATGCACTCGCGAAGCTTGACCTGTCCGAAATCCATCGCATTCTGGAACAGCTGTATCTCCTGCTGAACATCTTCATCAGCCTCGGCCTGATCGGCAAAACCAGTGATGTAATCGTCGAAATCAACCGTGCTGATCTTGTATTCCTGTTGGTCCATCTTCATCCTGAAAAACACACGGATGATGAGGTAGGCGATGCCTGAATAGATGAGCGTCAAGGGATAAAGAAGATAGAAGCATACCACTGTCGGGAAAGCGAAGAAAGAGAGGATGGCGTTGGGGTTGATACGGAAGAGTAGCTTAGGAAGGAACTCAGCCACAACGAGGACTAGCAGAGTGGAGAGGATGGACTGGATCAGCAGGATGGCAAACTCCAACTCCAACGACTCGGGGAGCATCCACAACGCCACGGGGCGAAGAATCCTCGCCATGGCGATGCCGTAAATAATGTTGGCAATGTTGTTACCGATGAGTAAGGAGGTGATGAAATGGGACTGATGCCGGAAAAACAGGCTCATCACCTTGGCCGAGAACTTGTTTTTCTTCAGATCGACCTCCAGCTGAAGACGGTTGGTGCTGTTAAATGCAATCTCAAGCCCGGAACACAGCGCCGAAAAGAACAAAGTGATTGCAACAATAATCCAGTCGTTCATCATTTATCCTCCTCGACCTCGAACGTCGCTTGTCCGTTATATATAGTGTATTCTTCAAAATCTTCCGATGAGACCAGGCTGTCGCCCGTGATATCCTTGTCGGGCATGATGATTCTGACCTTCGATCGGGTATAAATCATTTTGGTTTGTTGATACCAATAAAGTTTCTCCGAAGTCAACTTCTGTCCTCGTTGAAGGTTTTCCACCACCACATTTCCAATGGCTTCAACCATCTTTCCGTTGTCACGATGCACGCCATAGTCGGCGCTGATCTCCGAAGTCACCCGATGGTTTTTGTCGAAGATTGAAGCTTTGAAGCCTTGTGGGAATTCAAGGAAGCTGGAGTCGTTGCCTTGGCGAACCATGACGGGGGCCTTAAGCTCCAACTGAACGATGCCGGAGTCGCTCCGATAGAACACGATATCGTATGCTACCACGCCCGAGAGGGTATCGTCAGAGGCCAGCTGTTGGATGACTGAAGTGGGGTTCCCACACGAAAACAACATCACAGCCATCAAGGCTGTGATGTTGTGTATGAGAAATCTTGTCGTCCGATGCGACTTCACTTCCTTGGTTTTCAACGCTAGGGTTATTTAGAGGCTCTGATAGTTGTGGCCTCACCAATCCAGCCACCGACCGTATAAGACTGTCCTTCAGCATAATCGTTGAAGAAGATGGTCTCGGTTGAGGGGAAGTGCTGTCTGTAGGAAGCGGCCAAACCATTGGCGCGGCTTGCTACCGAAGGATCGATATTGGCTGCCTTGACGAACTTATCGACAGCGGCCCAGTAGGCTTCCTTACCACCGAACTTACTGTCGGACATGCTGTTGGCTGACTGGGCGTAGGCCAAACCTATGATGATGTAAGGTTCACCAGCGGTCGGGTCAACGGCAGCGGCACGACGGGCGGCATCACGGCACTTGGTGTAGCTATAAGTGTTCAGGTAGCAGTAAGCCAAGTTTCTATAAGCTCTGTAAACGCGGTCGTTGTTAGAGGAAGAAGCTGCCTCCTCGAAGTATTTGGCTGCCTCGCTGTTTTTGCCATCCTTGAAGTACTTGATACCGATGTTGTAAGCAGATTCGGGGCTGGGTGCCATTTCGTGCAGTTTGACACTGGCTTCGAGGAAGAGCTTTGAGTCGGTGCAGTCTTTTTTGTCGAGGATAGTGGTGATGCGTTTCAGAAGTTCGATATCCTCCGGTGTCTCAGCCATCTTGGCAGTGAACACTTTGATAAGGTCGTCGCAAGAAGCATAAGGTTGGAAGAGGTTGTCGATGTTGTTCTTCACACCCTTGTTGATGTTGATGTTCTTCTCATTCTTCTCGATCTGCTTGTCAAATCCGCTGACACCTTCGGAGTCACCCGTTTCTTCAGCGTTGGCACGAGCTTCAAGAAGTTGAGCCTCGGTCTCAGCAAGCACCTTGATGTTGTCGTCAAGCACTTCGGAGAGTTCTTGATAGACATTGATGATGGTCATCTTCTCTTCCTTGCCATTGTTGACCATGTCGATGGTAGCCTTGAAGTATGCATCGATATAAGCGCCTTGCAACTGAGAGGCATCGAGGGCCACGGCATCCTTAAGAATGTTGTACACCTCTTCGTAGCGGTTCTTGTTATAGGTATAAACCAAGAGGCCTTTTCTACCCATGATGCTGGACACCTGAGAAGCTCCAGTCTTGGGATCGGTCGGGAAATACTTGGCTCTCGTATCCATCAACATGCAAATGGTATCGATGTACGCATCCTTGTTCTTGGAATCGGTGCGGATGAGGTAATCGAGGATCTTCTCACCATTGGTATAGGTGTATTGGCTAGCACGAGGGCAGGTAAGGAACACCTCACGCCAGGCGGAGATCATCTCAGCACTAACGGCATCCGCTGCGAACTTGGCAGCCTCCCATTGTTTGTAATACTCACGATAGATCGAGAGTTTGGTGACGCAATTCACACTGTCAGCACCGTACTTGGATTCTGATGCAGGATCTTGTGCGGAAACGCTGAGGGCCATTCCTAAAGCAACAGCCAATAACACAATTCTTCTTGTTTTCATCTCTATTGATTATTAATGGTTAAACTTTCTTTAATTATACTTTCTCTTGACGAACCACCGTTCGAATATGGAGATTCCCACGGTGAGCTTTACATAATTTTCTTGGATGAGGTTAGCAGATTTCGTGCCACATTTTCCGAGCTCCAGTCCAAGGTTCACCCTCGACTGCGAACGAGGCATAGGCAACGTCATTCCAGCCGATACACCTATTTTATTAATTGAGGTCCCGTTGATATTGAGATAGGTCTGCTCATAAAATCCGCCCAAGCGATAGGAAACTCTTGTCCAATAGTTGGAGATGGAGGTGGACGATGGGATGTATTCGCCTCCCACGGCCACACTCCAAGAGTCTTGCAAGGGATCGCTGACTCCATTCTTAGCAAAGGAGCTCCAGTCGGCCCAGTTGAAATCGACGCCCAAGGTCCACCGATTGTTTTTCTGAAGTGAAACACCAACGCCAAAAGCATGAGGAAGAGTATAACTGGCGTTTTTATCTTTCTCAAAAACGATGGTATCAATCACATATTCTACGGAATTCTCCTCGTTGATTCCAGCTTCGACAGAACGGACATAAAGGGTTTGGCTTCCTCTCAGGTTGATTTTTTGATTGTAGGTAACACCGACCCCGAGGGTAAAATCATTACCCAGTTGACCTTGATACATGATGCCATAATCGAACATGAACGAACTGATCATCACATCGCGACTGCGGCGAGAGCATATAATAAAGGTGGAATCGGGATAGCTGAGAGTAGTTGTTGACTTGCTATCGCCAAACACGTAATTGACGTTGGCACCAACAGAGAGATGCTTGCCCAAGCGGAAGGCATTGCCGAGGAACACCTGATTCAGACCTCCTTCACCTTGGAAGGCCTGTTCGTACTTGCCCAAAACTTCGTTGTTGAATGTGGTGACCACGTTATAGCCCACTGCACTGTAGGGTTGGGCTCCAAGGGCTACTTTCCACCAACGAGTGGGCGCAAATCCCATGGCCACATAGTCGAACGAGGCGCAACTTGCATTCTCCGACAGCGCAGAAGTGCTGAACGTGGAAGATTTCGCATAGATGCCCGCATCAAACAAAAAAGCCAAGGTGTCGATCATCGCATAAGAAGCGGGATTAGCAGCGTTGAGCATGTTCTTGCCGGACATTGCATTGGCCACACCGCCCATACCCTTCAGCTGCGCATTCATGGTTTTGTTCCGCACCTGCCCCAATCCAAACATGGAATAAGGGGAATCCAAATCTGCCTGAGCGAAGGTAACCCCCGTCATCATTACGATAAGTGCGGTCAATATCAGTCGATTAAGAAAAAACTTCTTCATTACTATTATTTTCGGGGTGCAAAGTTCTGAAAAAAAACTGAAATTTTTAGAAAAAATTGTTGCTAATTCCAAAAAAAGCTGTACCTTTGCAAGCGCAAACAATGGGGTACCATAGCTCAGTTGGTAGAGCAACGGACTGAAAATCCGTGTGTCGCTGGTTCAATTCCCGCTGGTACCACCCCTTAAGCCGGGCGAAAGTCCGGCTTTTGTTTTTTCTGCAATCAGCTTGGTATCCAACGATTTCATGCATTTGAAATGACCCCTAGGACAACGGTCGTATCCCAGTTTGTCGCAGGGCCGGCATCGCAAGGTCTTGTCCTCGATGATGACCGCAGGCTCCATTCCTTCTGGGAGGTAAGGATACATGCCAAACTCAGGCACCGTGTTACCCCAAACCGAAACGATACGTTTACGCAAAGCAGCGGCAATGTGCATCATTCCAGTGTCATTAGTAATCACGACATCCGCCAGCTTAAGCAACGATGCTGACTGACCCAGGGTGAGTTTACCACAGCTATTAAAAACGGAAAGTCCCACCGCATTCACAATAGCCTCACCCCTTGGAGCATCGTCGGGACCTCCCACCAAGATCACAGGACAACTTAACAACTGACATACCTCGACCGCCTTGTCGACCGGTAGAATCTTAGTGTTATGCTGTCCACCGACAACCATGGCGACAAAACCCTCATGGCACATTGCTGGCAGATCAGTGAACCGAATCTCATCCTTCTCTGCGATAAAGTAATCCAGTCCCTCGCCATCATTAGTGATCCCAAGTTTCTTCACCGCCCTGAAATAACGGTCCACAATATGCACCTCGGGCAGGCTCCCAATCTTCAATTTGGTATAAAGGAATTTCTGAAAGTCGAGTTTGGGGAAGGTCGATGATGGACAACGCAAGGAAAGACGGACTCGCCACGACCTCCAGTTGCGGTGAAGATCCACGACATAGTCGTACTTTTCTTCACGCAAACCAGGGAGGATCTTCTTGAGCTCGTCATCCATCACAATGACTTTGGCTACATAAGGGTTCTCTGCATAGATGGTCCGGAAAGCTGCTTTGGTGAGGACATGAATCTCGACATCAGGAAGCTGGCGATGCAAGCAACGGACGACAGGTGTTGTTAACACAATGTCACCGATGGAACTGAACCGAATGATGAGGATCTTTTTCAAAATAACGTCATTTGCGCAACAAAGATACTCAACTAATCGTTATTTTTGCCAAAATTATAAAAATGAAAAAATACCATAAGCTTTTGTTGTCCATTGCAAGCGGCTTGCTTCTATGGGCGGCCTGGCCATTACGCGGATGGGCAGCGTTGATTTTCGTCGCCTTGGTTCCCCTGCTCTATATTGAAGAACGCATCAGTAAGGGCGAGAAGGGGCATGTGCTATGGCTCTCGTTTCTCACCTTCTTGATCTGGAACGTATTGACAACCTGGTGGGTATGGAACGCCACCCCTGCAGCTATCCTTGCATGGATTCTCAATGCCTTGTTCATGGCTATTGTGTTCTGGGTTTTCCATTTCACCAAGACAAAACTCCACAACGATCGCATCGGCAACTTCCTGCTGATTCCGTATTGGATGGCTTTTGAGTTTTTGCACTACTACTGGGCAGCGAAGTGGCCATGGCTCAGTCTCGGCAACGTCTTTTCCACTTGCACCACTTGGGTACAATGGTACTCGGTGACAGGTGCAGCTGGCGGAACCTTATGGGTTTTGCTGGTCAACATCATGATTAACAACCTTGCCTGCTGCGAAAGGAAACGCGACAAAAAAGCCATACGTGTTTACTCGATAGCCACCATCCTGCTGTTAATCCTGCCCATCATCGGGAGCAAGATAGCCTATAACCATTACGAGGACAAGGGTACCGACACCGAGGTGATTGTAATCCAACAGAACTGCGACCCATGGAACGAGCAGTTTGACAAGCAATTTTACGATGCGGTAGTCCAGCGCAACGTCAATCTGGCCGAGAAGCTCGTCACCCCTAATACACGATTCGTTGTCAGCTCCGAATCGGCCATCGAGGAGGGTATCTGGCTCGACCGCTTGAAGGATGTCAGGGCTTTCGACATCCTCGGCACGTTCACTGAGCGACACCCCAACTGTTGTTTCGTTATCGGTGGATTCTCTTACGAATGGGTGCCTAAGGGGATGGAGGACGATTTCCCTGCTCGCCAAGTCGGCAACAGCGACCGTTATTACTATGCCCATAACACCGCTTGGCTCATCGACACCCTCAACGTACAGCACCGTAACAAGTCGAAGCTGACACCAGCGGTTGAGGCCATCCCTGAATGGATGGGGTTCCTGAAACACTTTAGCCTCACCGTAGGTATCGCGCGAGGTACGCTGAAAACCGATCCTTACCCACAAAACATGAGCTTCGACGGACACCAGGTAGGTGTGCCCATCTGCTATGAGTCGGCCTTTGGCGGCTATGTAAGTGAGTTTGCCAAGAAAGGTGCCGATCTGCTGTTCGTCATCACCAATGATGGTTGGTGGGGTGACACGCCAGGATACCGCCAACACTTCGAATTCTCAAAATTGCGTGCCATCGAGAACCGCCGTTGCGTGGCACGTTCAGCAAATACCGGAAAATCAGGTTTCTTCAACCAACGGGGCGACGTGATCCAAAGTACCGAGTATTGGAAAGAAGACGTCATCAAGGCTACATTGAAAGCAAATACCGAAAAAACCTTTTACACCAAACATGGTGACTATCTGTATCGGATTGCAATGTGGTTGACTTTCGGACTCTTGCTCGTCACCTTGGTAATCACTATAATGGGTCTATTTAAGAAAAAAACATGAATACGATCCAATTGTCACTAGGCCCCTTCCAAGGTATTACTGACGCTCCGTTCAGGAATGTCTTCAAGAAGCATTTCGGAGGCATTGACAAGTTCTACACCCCATTTTTTACAGGCATCCAAAAAGAACATGCGAAAAACCTGCAAGTAGAGGAAATCGACCCTCGTTTCAATGATGTAGAGACCCTCACGCCACAGATCCTGAGTACCGATGCTGAAGAGATTCTTCGTTTTGCAACGCAATGCAAAGCTTTGGGATACCAAGAGATCAACTTGAACATGGGTTGCCCTTTCCCAAGGGTGGCCAACAAGAAACGGGGCTGTGGACTCCTTCCCTACCCCGACAAAATCGAGGCGATGCTTAACAAAGTCTTCGAGAATATCGACCTACGGTTCAGCATCAAATGTCGTTTGGGCTATTTTGATCCCGATGAGATTGTTCCTGTCATCGAGATCTTCAACCAATATCCCTTGAGTGAGCTTATCATCCATCCGCGCATCGGAAAACAACTTTATAAAGGTGAAGCTGATGTGAAGCGGTTTAGCGAGCTGATTCCATTGATCAAAGCACCCCTCGTGTATAATGGCGATATCGTATCCGTAGAGAGTTTCGAGCGGATTCGTGAAGAGGTGAAACCCGTCAACCAATTCATGTTGGGACGAGGATTGTTGGGGAATCCCTTCTTGGCAGAGGAGATAGTGGATTGCCACGTCGCTCCGCTAAGCTCCGCTCCTCGCAATGACGAAGTCGAGAACGTCATTGCATGGGAAGAACAACCGAAGCAACCCGAAGGCTCTTCGACCGAAGGGAGAAAATCCAACCTGACACGCACCGAGCGCCTTTATGCGTACGTGGTTGACCTTTATGAAGAACGTTTGCGTCACGCCGGAGGCAGCCCCAAAGTGTTGGGCAGAATGAAGGAATTGTGGTCGTATCTAATGTATTCGTTTGACGAGCCACAAGATATATGGCGCAAGATCAAGAAAATCAATGCGTTGAAAGATTACGAAGACGCAGTAGAGGACGTTTTCAGAAAACACCAAATACTTTAGTCGATCAGAATCCGTCGTTATTTAATCCAATAAACGTAATTCTCCTTACGGGGTCGTGCCTCGGGATAGTCGCCTGCGGTATAGCCAAGGATACAATTGCCGATGCCCACATATTTGGTATCGTCAATGCCGAGGTCGCGCAAGATAGCCTTGCCTTCTTCCATTTCAAAAACTTCTTTGGCACGATGGATCCAACAAGAACCCAAACCTTTTGCGTGGCAAGCGTTAAGCAAATTGCCCATAACCAAAGAGCCGTCCTCTTTCCACGTCATGGCAGCGGTGGTGTCAGCCAACACGACCAACACCACAGGAGCGCCGTAGAACGGATCGCTGTCATTGTCTGGCCCGAAGACACTGGCGTTGAGTTTACTTAAACGGTCGCGCACCTCACGGTTAGTGACAGCAATGATAATGGGAGCCTGACGGTTCATACCTGTCGGGGCGTATGTTCCTGCCTTGCAAATTTCTTCAATCACCTCCATGGGAGGAACTTCGTCGGTATAGCTGCGCACGCTACGGCGTGTCAGCAAGTCGTTCATCGTAGTATTCATAACGGTTTCGTTTTTGTTTTCAATAGTATTGTCGTTGGCAGCTTTTTCGCCACAGCAGGAAGCCATCACCATAGCGATGGCGACGAGCAGGAACAGAGATATTCTTTTCATATTTTAATGAGTTATTAATTGGGAACAAAGTTATTAAAAAAACTATTGATGAAGAAATAAGTTAATAATATCCCGAATTCCCGTCTTTTTTTCTCGAAAAACAGGTGCAAACCTCAACTTTATTCTCTACTATCTATTATCTATCATACTGATTATCAATAATTAAGTATTATATATCCCTAAAACATCTCTACTCCTCAATACCTCTTGAGAAAATAGCGGATTTTCATTATACTTTTGTCGGTATGAAAATTCAAAACATCATGCCATGAAAAGTAAAACCCTGTTTCTCCTGATGACTTGCATCTCGTTGTCATTCTCTCTAATCGCCCAAAACGAAGTACCCGAAACTAAGAAAACCGAACCCGACAGCCTGAAGATGAAAACTGACAGCCTACTGATGACTGCTGACACTTTGCTACTGGAGGGTGTTTCCATCACTGCAGAGCGTCCTTTGTTCTCCGTTGATGGAGAGAAAACCCTGTATCAAGTCTCCGAAGATCCAACTATTCAGTCAGGAATGGCATCCGATGCCTTGCAGAACGCCCCTGGTGTAAGTGTGGATGTAGAAGGCAACATTACGTTACGGGGTGCTTCGAACGTAGAGATCTGGATCAACGACCAGCCCTCCCACCTCACGAAAGAGAATCTGAAGGCCTACATCCAGACCTTGCCTGCCAACACCATCGACCGCATCGAGGTCATCACCAATCCATCGGCCAAATGGGCTACCGACGCCGATGGCATCGTCAACATCGTGATGAACGGCAAGATCAAACGGAATGAGTTCCTGTGCTTCGGCACCAACATCTCCACGCAACCTTACGTAATGCCTTGGGCATCCTACGTCTGGAAAAACGACCGATGGACTGTGAACGCCTTCGTTAACAGCTATTTCTATCATGGCGATGCAAAATCAGAAAATCAAAGGAACCTATTCATCAAAGACGAAGACGGGGAATTCATCCCGACAAGCCAGACCCATAGCATTCGGTATGACAAGTACTTCACATACAGTCCAGGGGGCTCTTTCAACGTCACCTACACTCCCAATGAGAAGAACACCTTCGCGTTATGGCTAAACTGCTGGGACTCTTTTGGCCCTGTGGAAGGTACCACTGAACGGAAACGAACGGAATACTTGGAGCAAGCGGGCACCTATGAATATGTCTTTGTCGACCGCTCCTATACCAATTACTTGTTTTTCAGCTCGGGATTGTATTACCAGCACAAGTTCAATGAAGAAGGGCATAACCTGACCGTTCGTGCCAATGGCAACTGGAACCGCAACGCCGTGCCTTTGGAGGACCGCACCACATACACCCTTCCTTTACCACGAGAAGATGCTTTTCGCATGGACTACCTCATGTCAAACGTACCTTTATCGGCCAATATCGATTACAACCTCCCCTACTCGAAAAACGGAGAATTCAGCATGGGCCTCAATGGCAGCTGGGAGTCAAGTCTCACGCGAAATGACGTGGACACCTTGATTGGAGACACGTATGTGAAAGACCCGTTCATGAGCTACTGTTATCGTACCCAAGACCAAAAGCTGGGCGGTTATCTCATGGTACAGCATCGATTCGGCAACTTCACGTTGCAGCCTGGCATCAACTTGAGTTACTATCGAACCAACATCGTCTTTCCCGACATGCCTAATTATACTAACTATGATTTTGAAACGTATCATTATTTCAACATCACACCGTCGTTGCACCTCTCCTATCGCACCCCGTCGATGCACAATTTCAAGTTAAGCTATTCCAGAAGGGTCAACCCTCCCACGGCAAAACAACTCAGTCCGTTCAACATTTATGACGTCGAATCCTACCTCACGGGCAATCCCTATCTGGAACCCGTTTACACGCAAAATTTGGAAGCAAGTTGGACCAAATATTGGAACAACTTCGGGTCGGTGGGGTTGACGGGTTATTACAAAAGCAAGAAAAACGAGATTACCTCCATCAACGAGTCGGGGTTTCACGAGCATTATGGACGGGTGGTTCTCTTTTCGAGGCCGGTCAATGTGGGTCGTTCCTACATGACAGGGGGTGAATTCAACATGATGTACCGACCCAACGGGATGTTCAACCTGCGGTTCTATGCCAATGTATATGATTCCTATCTTGAGACCAATTATGGGGTATTGGATCAATGGGAAAAGAACGAGCTATGGTCATATAGTCTTCAGTTGACCGTTTGGGCCAAGCTATGGGATCGGCTGGAGATCCACGCCTCAGGCCATTATTCCTCTCCCGTGCAGCGTTTGTTCAACCAAGCCGGGGCCAACTATTCCATCGATTGCGGGATGCGCACCGATTTCTTCAACCACAAGCTCTCGGTGTTTGTCAATGGTTATGACCTATTCGGTCTGATGCGTTACAGCAACACCTACACCAACCCAATCTCAAGCGGCAGCTATTCCAGCAGGAGCAACAGCACCTATCTTTGCGCAGGGTTCACCTTACGTTTCGGCAATGTGGAGCTGGAGCAAGAGGCTCAGACTGCTGGAGAGATGGGAGGGAGGTGAAAGGTGAAAGGTGAAAGGTAAAAGGTGAAAAGTATCCCTAATGTCAGCACCTCGAAGAGGTGCTCTCTCAATAACCCCAGGTGAGCGAGCAAAGCGAGCGTAACCTGGGGAGGGAGGTGAGAGGTGAAAGGTGAAAGGTGAAAAGTATCCCTAATGTCAGCACCTCGAAGAGGTGCCCTCTCAATAACCCCAGGTGAGCGAGCAAAGCGAGCGTAACCTGGGGAGGGGGGAGGACGAGCACAGCGAGCGTAACCTGGGGAGGGGGAGGAAGAACACGGCGCCACCTGGGGAGAGACCAGCAGCACCTGGGGACTGAGACGGATCAACAAAAAACATCCTGGAGTGATGCGACATCATAAAAATAAACTATCTTTGTACCTGAAAAACATTACCATGCTTGAATTTCTCAACAAATCGAGATGCTGGATTGCCTTCGCGCTCATCGCGTTGTTGGCTGCCTGTAACGTAAAGTCCGACATGGACAATATGGAACGATTGGTGATGGAAATTGAAGGTAAATTCAACCGTGGAGAGGATATCTCGCAGGACACGGCCATCTTCCAGGCGAGGCATTATTTCAACCTTGGCGAAGATGTGGAGATGAAGACTTTGTCGGCACTTTACAGCGGATGCGTATATTGGCAGCAAAGCAATTACGACTCGGCTATGACGGCTTTGGACGAGGCAATCAACTTAGCCAAGTCGAGCGAGGACATCAAACTCATGGCCAAGGTTCAGGAGACCATTTCCACCCTTAACGGCGACTTGGACCGCAGTAGCGATGTGATTGCCACTTTCTTACGACGCAGGAAAATCCTTATCATCATCTCCTTTGCTTTGGTAGGTTTAGTAGCGTTTGTGTTTTTCCTGTTGTACCGCTCATCGCAGAAGAGGGCAACAATTGCAGAGCTGAATTTAAGCATTGCCGAATTGCAAAAGGAATCCGAGAACTTGGCCGAAATCAATCGTGAAAACCTATTCCAGCGGGCGATGATGATTTACAAGGTCTTCCTCATCGGGGAAAAGAAGGACATCGATAAAGAGACCTTTAACAAGGTGAAAACCAGCGTCTGCGGTAAGGATGCCGACACAGCTTACGAATCCATTTTCAATGCATATCAACAAGTCTATCCCGAAGTGGTGCAACGCCTCAAAGAGCATCAGCCCGCTTTGACTGAAAGTGAGTTCAAGGTCTGCATCCTTTCCATGATGCCTTTCAGCGTGAAAGAGGTAGCTGATGTTTTAAAAGTCTCCTCTGCCATGGTCGGCAAATGCCGGACGGGGATTCGGAAGAAATTAGGTATTACGGAGGCGAGAGGGGGTATTGAGACGTTGGTGGCAGGATTATAATTGCCCTTAAACAATATTCGAATATTGTTTTCTATGGAATTTTCCATATCAGAATATTGTTATTCTATCTAAAACCTGTAAACCAGCAGTCCTTTCAGCATCCAGTCGTGGAAGATGCCCCGATAATCAAGATCGGTTAGATATTCCGGGAGATCCTCGTGGTGGGCGTTGAAAGCATCGCGGCTGCGGAAATAGAACCGATTGTAGGTAAATTGCGTAGAGAAATAAACCCGTCCCATGGTGAGGCTGACCGCGGCACTTCCGATGTAATTGGGGACTGGATAGCACATTACCTTGGAGACATTCTCGCCCAAATTCATGTCATCGTCGTATTCGTAAGAAGTGGTTTTAAGGTAGTTGAACAAGGTGATTACCGGCATGGCGGTAAGGTTGACGGTAAGGTTGCGGAGTCCCTCGTCACGTGGCCCGACGGGATCTCTGTGCCATGGCACGAAATTGACCGAATAGCCGCCACCCAACGAGGCTTGCATGGTAGCAAAGCAATCCAGCAAATTGTAGCTATCCATTGCGGCTTCGTGGGAATTGTACAGGTCGCCTTGCGTGTAGCGCGCCGTCAACATCCACGAGCCTGCCGTACGCCGCTGCACCAGCCCCATCTTATAAGTTGCGGGGTACGCAAAGCGCTTGTTGTTGAAGACATAATAACCGTCAATAGTGAGACTCCTCAATGCTGCCATCTCACTAGAAACGAATTCATCGTGCAAATAAAGCTCATCGTCCTCTTCCCCTAGCGTTAATCCTGAGACGAATTGATTGGTGATTTTGAAGTAATTGAGGCGTACGCCCCACGACTTCCCTACGACGTTGAAAGCAAAAGAACGCTTTTTCGCGGCGCTCCGAGGCCCCACTTCGAGTCCGTAACCGAAACCAACGTTGCCATAACCGACTTCAAGGCCGATCTTCATGCAGAGGTTCTCGCTAAGATTGTAATATGAGGTGCCAGAAAGCGAGTTGTCGTCACCCATCAAGATTCCGAAGTTGACATCCACGTCGAAACCCGCCTTTTGTCCCGTAGTAAACAAGCCCAAAGAGAAACACGGTCTCGGCTGGTAAATGCAGGTCGTATCAACCACAGCGGGTTTGGTCAGAAAAGAATTGACTTTTTGCCAGAAAGTACGTTCCTGGGCTTGTATGCCAACTGCAGCAACAAAAAGGACTATGGTTAGTAAGTAACGTTTTCTCATGCTCAAATTTTAAACTATTGACGGTTTAACCTCATGATCTTCACCGGCTTTTCATTTCCTTGATAAAGCCGGCTGCACCAGTTGATCCTACCCGTGTCTTGGAAACCGCATTTCTCCATGACGCGGCCCGAGGCTGGATTATCCACAAAGAAGTCGGCCCAAAGGGTTTGGAAATGCTTAATGTTGAAGCAATAGTCGATCATGACTTGAAGTGCTTCCGAACAGAGACCATGATTCCAGTAGGGTTTGGCAATCCAGTAGCCCAACTCGGCATCGTCAGGGGCAATGTCGATGTTGCTTTCACCGTAGGCATAATAGCCCATGCAGCCGACAGGCTCACCCGTTTCTTTGAGTTCCAACGCCCAAGTATGACCGTTTGAGAAGATACTTCGAATCACTTGAAGGCTATCCTGAACGGATTGATGCGGTGGCCAGCCAGCACGAGGACCTACCTCGGGATCAGAGGCATATTTAAAAAGGACTTCGGCATCCTTATCAAACCAAGGGCGAAAACGAAGGCGTTTCGTTTCCAACAAATTACTCTCATCCAACAAACACTTTTGAAGTTCTTCGACCGTATCGGCAATCCTATTTCCTGCCAGCTGTTCACGGGTACGGTTGCCCCAGCTGACGGCAATGCCGTCGATGCTACCATTGGCGGCAGTCTGCATGTCAGTGTTGGAGTCACCTACCATGACCGCATCGGAAGGAGCACAGCCGGCCTTTGCCAAGACCGATGCCACAATCTCGGGTGCCGGCTTCATGGGATAACCCACCCTGTTGCCGAAGATAGCGACAAAAACGATGTCTGGAAAGAACTCATGGATAAGCCGCTCAGTACCTTCTTGAACTTTGTTGGATACGACAGCCAACTTGACTCCATGGGCATACAAGTCATCAAGCAAGGCTACAATGCCTGGGAAGGGACGCGTATGCTCGTCGATATGGGCTAGGTAAAACTCCTTGAATTCCGCCACGCAGGTCTCCAGAAAAGCATCGTCCAAGTCCATCGGAGAGAAGGCTTTACGGATCAAGTTACGGATGCCATGTCCCACCATCTTGCGGTATTGTTCCACAGTGTATTGGGGCATTCCATGGCGTTCCAAGATATAATTTACGGCATTGCCCAAGTCCTCAATGGTATCGAGAAGAGTGCCGTCCAAGTCGAAAATAACCAGTTTTTTCATCCGTTTATAACTTAAAAAAAAGGCGGCGGGCACGTCATTGCGAGGCCTAAGGCCGAAACAATCCAACCTGACCATTTTTGATCAAGCTGGATTGCTTCGCTGCGCTCGCAATGACGGCTATCGCGCGCCAATTCCTAGCAAATCAGAGGAGAATCATTCAAACGAGGCGATGGCCTTCTTGATGATCTCGATAGCTTCGCGAAGTTCGGCCTCGGTGATGACCAAGGGCGGAGCGAAGCGGATGATGTGCTGGTGGGTAGGCTTAGCCAGCAGGCCAAGGTCACGCATCTTCAGGCACACATCCCATGCTTCTTTGCCATCTTTAGGTTTGATGATCACGGCGTTGAGCAATCCTTTACCACGGACTTTCTCAATCATCGGACTCTTGATCTTGCCAATTTCTTCGCGGAAGATCTTACCGAGACGATCGGCGTTTTCCATCAAGTGCTCGTCCTTAATGACTTGCAGAGCAGCGATAGACACGCGGGCGGCGATGGGGTTGCCACCGAAGGTGGAGCCGTGCTCACCAGGTTTGATATTGAGCATGATGTCGTCGTCGGCCAAAACGCAGGACACTGGCACCACACCACCACCGAGGGCTTTACCCAGGATGAGGATGTCGGGGCGAACGCCTTCGTGGTCGCAGGCCAACATCTTACCTGTACGAGCGATACCGCACTGCACCTCATCAGCCATGAACAATACGTTGTGCTTCTTGCAGATGTCATAGCATTTCTTCAGATAGCCGTCATCCGGGACATACACACCAGCTTCGCCTTGGATAGGCTCCAGCAGGAAACCAGCGATTTCGTTGCCTTGTTCTTCAAGCACCTTCTCGAGAGCGTCAGCATCATTATAGGGGATACGGATGAAACCAGGGGTCATCGGGCCGTAGTTGGCATATGACTCGGGGTCGTTGCTCATGGTGATGATAGTAATGGTACGGCCGTGGAAGTTGCCTTCGCAGCAAACGATCTTCACCTTGTCGTTCGGGATACCCTTTTTAACTACACCCCAACGGCGAGCCAGCTTCAGGCCAGTCTCGTCAGCTTCGGCACCTGAGTTCATCGGCAACACTTTGTCGTAGCCGAAATATTCAGTGACATACTTCTCCCAAACGCCCAGAGCGTCGTTGAAGAAAGCGCGAGAGCTGAGGGTGAGACGGTTGGCTTGTTCTGTCATGGCCTTGATGATGGCCGGGTGGCAGTGACCTTGGTTGACTGCAGAATATGCGGACAGGAAGTCGAAATACTCTTTTCCTTCGACATCCCAAACCTTAGCGCCCTTGCCCTTGGCGAGGACGACTGGCAGCGGGTGATAGTTATGGGCACCGTACTTCTCTTCGAGGTCCATAGCCTGCTGTGATGACGTGATTTTTTCGATCATATCGATTTAAGATTTAAAGATTTGTTGATTCCATATTTGAGCGGCAAAGATAAGAAAAGTTTCATTGAAATCACATTGCCACATAATAATTAAAATCCTTTTCGTCGCCAATGGTGGTGCACTCGCCATGCCCCGAGAACACCGTGGTATCATCGGGCAAGGTGAACAACCGCGAACGAATGCTTTCGCACAAGGTCTCGTAATCGCCTCCGGTGAAGTCGGTGCGCCCGATGCTGCGACAGAAGAGCGCATCACCCGTGAACACCCATCCTTCCATGACGGCATAGAGGCTGATGCTACCCTGGGCATGACCCGGCGTGCATAGAACCTCCAAAGTACTGTTGCCCACATGAATCACCTCGTCATCTTCTAAGAAAACATCTGGCATTTCATCCTCGTTCTTCCAAATCATCCCAAAATAAGGAGCCTGGCGTCTGGAACGAATGAGATCCTTCTGGATATCGGCGTGGGCGGCCACCTTGATGCCATAACGTTGCTTGACCGCCTTGTTGCCCACCGTATGATCCACATGGCCATGAGTATTGATGGCCAGGATAGGCTTCAGCTGATGGCTGTCGATGAAGCCAAAGAGTTGATCCTCTTCTCCTGGGGTGGAGCAACCGGGGTCGATGATAACGCACTCGCGAGTGTCATCATAAATAATATAGGTATTCTCAGAAAACGGATTGAAAACGAACGATTCGATCTTGAGCATGATACAATGATGAAAGGTTTATTTGTTGAATTGTTGGGCAAAAATAGCGATAATTCCCTATCTTTGTGCGCTTAATTCGGAGAAAAAATGATATCGAGAACGATGCGATGCCTACGTCTGCTGCTGTTGGTCCTGCTGACAGGTGTCGTTTCGTTGTCCCACGCCCAGTTTTACAATGGCATGAGCATGGAGTTCGGCAAGAACCGTGTGCAATGGAAGGACTTTCATTGGTCTTACTACCGATATGATAGCTTCGATGTCTATTATTACCAAGGAGGTGACGACTTGGCCAACTACGTGATGCAATATGCCAAGAAAGAGATCCCACGCATGGAAAGCAAGTTTGGGCACCATTTCGGGAGCAAAGTGCAGTTCTTGGTGTTCAACAGTTTGGGCGACCTGAAGCAAAGCAACCTCAACAACGACGAAGATGAGTCTGGCAATACCGGCGGTGTCACCAAGATCATTGGATCGAAGGTGTTCCTTTATTTCAATGGCAACTACATGGATTTCGAGCAACAGATCCAGGAAGGCATCGCCCATTTGATGATGAGCCAGGCCATGAATGGGGTCTCCATTGGTTCACAGATCCGCAATTCCTACCGGTACGATGTCCCTGAATGGTTCCAAAACGGACTCTGCGCCTATATCACCGAAGATTGGGACAGCTTCAAGGAAGACCGGTTGCAACGGGGCATCCTTTCTGGCGACTTTAAGAAACTCAACCAGTTACGCGACCAAGATGCCATCATCGCCGGCTACTCCTTTTGGGGGTTCATCGAAGAGAAATACGGAACCAAGGCATTTAACGAAATTATCTCTTTGGCAGAAAACTCACAAAACGTCAAAAAAGCCCTACTTTACGTAACTGGGGTCAAATACAAGGAGCTGATCAAGCAATGGTACCAATTCTATCAAGATCGTTATCAGGTATTGATCAAAGACTTACCTACCGAAGTAATGCCATTAAAGTACCGCAAATACCGAACCTTCACCGAACCTGCAGTCAGTCCCGATGGAAAACACATCGCCTATGTAAGCAACGACGAGGGCAAGATTGGTATTTGGGTGGAAGACCTAAGGACAGGCAAAAAGGAACGCTTATATAAGACGGGCTACCGCTCCGACACCTGGGTTGACACCTCTTTCCCCTTGCTGGCATGGCAACCAACGGGAAGCATCCTTTCGTTCATCGTCGAAGAAAAAGGCAAGCTTCAGCTTTGCAACCTTGACATGGGGACCCAAAAGGTAGGAAAGACTTATTTATTTGAATTTCAAAAGATTACATCTTTTTCCTATGCTCACCGTGATCGTAAAATAGTATTGTCAGCCTCCCGAAATGGAAAACCCGACATCTTCGTTTACAATCTATTCTCAAACATGGTGGAACAAATCACCAACGACTTTTACACCGACCTCACTCCAGTCTTCAGTGCCGACGACCGCCAGATCATCTTCAGCTCCAACCGAGTAGGCGACACCCTTGAGGTACAGGTCGAGCCTTGTGAACAACGAAAGCAGTTCAACCTCTATGCTTACGACTATGGGAGTAAGAGTAAGGTGGTGCATAACCTTACTGAACAACAGATTTCGTGTAGCATACTTCCGAAATCGTTCATGGGCAACAAGTTATTCTATTTAAACGACTCCAGCGGGTTCTACAACCTTTATGAAGCCCATTTTGACAGTACGATCAGTCATGTCGATACCATGGTTCACTATCGTTATTTCAGCACCAACCGTCGGTTGACAAGTTATTCAACGAGCATCATCAACTACACGTACAACCCCTTGGAGAAGAAGCTGATCATGCTGATCCCCGACAGGGACGGGCAAAAAGTTTACACCACCTATTATCCCGGTGGTGAGCAGGATCAGGAGCTTCGCCAGATGAGTCCTTATGCTCAACAGCGACTCTTGAAGCAAAAGAAAACAGAGACTACCATCCCCAATAAAACCACCGAACACCGTTTCAGAAACAGTTATCGGGTGGCTCGGAGAAAGGCTCCGATGGAGGGAGACTCCACTGTGGTGAGACGCCCGCAGGTTCCACCTGCTCTTCCTGTAGTTCGTGCCCAAGACACCATCCTGAAGCCACAAAACTATTATACGGAGTTGTTCATCGACGAGATGACCAGTCAGATCGACTTCAGCTACCTGAACTACAGCTACCAGCCTTTCTCTGGCAATGGTGCTGCCATTTATCTCAACTCAGGCTTCAACATGTTCCTAGGCGCTGCAATGACCGACCTGATGGAGGACCACAAAATCGATCTTGGCGTTAAACTGAACGCCTCACTGATTAACAACGAGTATGTGATTCGTTTTCGCGACTTGAGCAAGCGCATTGACAAGAGCCTAACCCTGCATCGGTATGTCACGGACAATGCCTATGACTATTATTATCGAACCTTCACCCACGAGGCTTTTTACACACTCAGCTATCCTTTCAGCGAAATCCTGAGCATCAGGGGAACAGCCATTTTCCGTAATGACAAGCGTGTCAGCTTGGCCATCAACAACTACAGTCTCGCCGATGGCGTTGTCAGAGATAACCTTGGTGGTGTTAGGGGCGAACTGGTGTATGACAACTCCAAGAAACTTCAGACTAACATCTATGTCGGTGGCCGAGGCAAACTGTTTGCTGAATACTATCAAACCATCAGCAAGGAGACCAAGAACTTCATCGTGGTAGGCTTCGACTACCGACACTATACCCGCATCCACCGCAACTTCATCTGGGCCAACCGTGTGGCGGGTAGTAGTTCTTTCGGGCAGAACAAGCTCATCTACTACATGGGTGGTGTTGACAATTGGGTTTTGGCCAAGTTCGACAACGGCACGCCCATTGATTACACACAGCCATATACCTATCAGACCTTAGCCACCAACATGAGAGGTTTCGACCAGAACATCCGCAACGGTAACAACTTTGTGGTCTTCAACAGCGAGCTTCGTTTCCCCGTGTTCAGTTATTTGCTTGACCGGCCAATCAATATGCAGTTCATCAAGAACTTCCAACTTGTGGCCTTCGGTGACATCGGCACTGCTTGGACTGGATGGAACCCTTATGATCCCTCCAATTCGCTTTATACTTCACATTATCACGATGGCAACCTCGATATCAGCGTGACCCAGATGAAGGAGCCCATCGTGGGTGGTTTTGGTTTCGGGCTGAGGACCACCTTGTTTGGCTATTTTGTGCGAGGTGACATGGCTTGGGGCATCGACGACGGGCACATCAATCGGAAGCCGAAATACTATCTTTCCTTCAGTTTGGACTTCTAATTTATCAACACCAATTGTTGATAAAAACAAGGGCGGAAAAAGCATTTTTCCCTTCCCAATGTGCTTTCTCTTTGCTAATTTAGCAAACGCAATTTAAGCGAGTGGCAACCTTGGTTTGCCTGTTTTAAATATATAATTTTCAACGAGATATGAAGAACAAACGTCAGCCTGTTGTGGAAGAGCAGACCTTATTCAGCGAGTTAGAGTTTGAGAATCAGGGCGTAGAGGCTAAGAACGGACACGACAAGATCTTGGAAGCCCGGCAGAATGTGAGTTTTGAGAGCAAAGATTTGTCGCGCCAAGAGGATGTTCAAGTGGTGAAGAAGCTTCAAATCTATCCTCTTGACCAGGTCAAGGAGGCTGCCAAGGAATACTTCCATGGCGACACCTTAGCAGCAGACGTTTGGGCCAACAAATATGCTCTTAAGGACAGCGACGGCAACATTTATGAGCTGACTCCCGATGATATGCATCACCGTATCGCTCGTGAAATTGCCCGTATCGAGAAGCGTTATCCGAATCCCATGACCGAGGAGGAGATCTTCGAGGTGATGAAGGACTTCAAATATATCGTTCCCCAAGGCAGTCCCATGACGGGTATTGGCAATGACTTCCAAATTTCCTCGCTCTCGAACTGCTTCGTTATCGGCAACAAAGGACAGTCCGACTCTTACGGTGGGATCATGAAGACCGACCAAGAGCAGGTGCAGCTGATGAAACGTCGCGGCGGTGTTGGTCATGACTTGTCACACATCCGTCCGACGGGCAGTCCCGTGAAAAACTGCGCTCTCACCTCCACGGGTGTCGTTCCTTTCATGGAACGGTTCTCCAACTCGACCAAAGAGGTGGCCCAAGACGGTCGCCGAGGAGCTTTGATGATGACCATCAGCATCAAACACCCCGACTCAGAGGCTTTCATCGATGCCAAAATGACCCAAGGCAAGATCACCAACGCCAACATCTCAGTACGGCTCTCTGACGAGTTCATGCAATGCGTAAAGGATAACAAGCCTTTCATCCAGCAATATCCCATCGACTCCCCCACCCCGAAATACACCAAGGAGGTAGATGCCCGCGCCCTGTGGAACAAAATCATCCACAACGCCTGGAAGTCGGCAGAACCGGGTGTGATGTTCTGGGACACTATTATCCGCGAGTCGATTCCGGACTGCTATGCCGACCTCGGCTTCAAGACTTTGAGCACCAATCCTTGTGGTGAGATTCCGTTGTGCGCTTACGACAGTTGCCGACTAATCGCCATCAATTTATACAGTTACGTTGACAAGCCCTTCACCACTGAGGCACGCTTCAACCACCAAAAGTTCTCGAAACATGTGGCCATCGCCCAACGTATGATGGATGACATCATCGATCTCGAGATTGAGAAGATCGACGCCATCCTCGACAAGATCAACTCTGACCCGGAAGACTTGGAAGTGAAACGCATCGAGCTGAATCTTTGGAAGAATATCCGCGAGAAATGCTTGTTGGGCCGTCGAACAGGTATCGGCATCACCGCTGAAGGCGACATGCTAGCCGCTTTGGGAAAACGTTACGGCACCGACGAAGCCATTGCTTTCTCCACCGAGATCCAAAAACTCCTTGCATACAATGCCTACCGCTCATCGGTTAACTTGGCCGAAGAACGTGGCAAGTTCCCAATGTACGATGCCAAACGCGAAGAGAACAACCCCTTCATCAAACGTCTGCGCGCCTTGGACGAAGATCTCTATCAACGGATGTGCCGTGTTGGCCGTCGCAACATCGCCATGCTGACTATTGCCCCTACTGGAACAGTGAGCATTTGCACCCAGACCACTTCAGGCATCGAACCTGTGTTCATGGTCGCCTACAAACGTCGCCGCAAGGTCAACGCCAACGACAAAGATACCAAGCCCACCTTCATCGACAGCGTGGGTAATGCCTTCGAGGAATACAACGTATTCCATCACAAGTTCCTCACTTGGCTTGAAGTCAACGGGTATAACGTCGATGAGGTGACCCAATACGACGATGAGAAGCTGCAAGAGATTATTGCCAAGTCACCGTATTATAAAGCTACGGCCAACGACATCGACTGGGTGAACAAGGTGAAGATGCAGGGCAGCATGCAGAAGTGGGTCGATCATTCCATTAGCGTCACCGTCAACGTGCCTAAGGAAACCACCGAGGAGTTGGTGAGTCAAATCTACATGACCGCCTGGGAGAGTGGTTGCAAAGGCATGACCATTTATCGTGATGGATCACGTGACGGAGTGTTGGTGGCAAAAGAAGAAAAGAAAGAAGAAAAGAAGGCAGAAGACAGAAAACAGAAGACAGAAGACACGGAGCGTCCGAGTGATATCAAGATGAGTTCTGCGCCACAACGTCCCAAAGAGCTGGAGTGCGACGTAGTGCGCTTCCAAAACAACTACGAGAAGTGGATCGCTTTCGTGGGCAAGCTTCATGACAAACCCTATGAAATCTTCATCGGCAACGCTGACGAAATTTTCCTTCCTCCTTTCGTAGAGAAAGGCCTTATCATCAAAGAAAAGAACAAAGGAGAGGCCTCTCGATACGACTTCCAGTACCTCGACAAAGGCGGCTATCCCGTTACCATCCAGGGATTGTCACGCATGTTCAACAAGGAATACTGGAACTACGCCAAACTAATCTCGGGCATCTTGAGACACGGCATGCCCATCAACTATGTCATTGAACTGATCCAAAACCTGACCGTCGAGGAAGAGAACATCAACACTTGGAAGAACGGCATCGTTAGGGCTTTGAAGAAATACGTTCCCGACGGGATGAAGATCGTAGGCAAAGTTTGTCCTGTTTGCGGTCAGAACTCGATCATTTACCAAGACGGGTGTATGCTATGCACCCAATGTGGTCATTCCAAGTGTGGATGATCCATAGCAAACTGTAGAAACAGTTGTTTTTTTTATCTTCATAATGGTGGACCGTCGGTCATTCGTGGCCGGCGGTCGTTTTTTCGCTCATCTCCTGATAGGTCGGGATATGGTTTAGAGCGGTCAAACAGGCGTTTTCAGAGCGAAAACAATAGCAACTAGTGCCATTATAAAGCATTAGGAAACGGGGACGCAAGGCTGAATAGTAACGCACTGCCTGCTCCAAGGTGGTTTGTGACAGCTTGATGGATTCCGCCTTACACTCAAGGATCATCAATGGCGTTCCATCGGTGCCGAAAACGACCGCATCACAGCGCTTATCAAGGCCATTGACCTTGATGGAATACTCCACGGCCACGAGACCAGCGGGAACGTTGAGATGTTCCACCAAGAGGTAAAGTGCTTTCTGCCTTACTTCCTCCTCAGGAGTCAGACGGCAATAGATTTTGCGCAAGGGATCGAAGACGAAGGTCTTGTCCCCTTGGACTTGGGTCTTAAACCAGGTCAGGTTCGGCATGACACCTGAGGTTTATTGGGGAAAATCGACGGTATAGAGAATGGATTGCAACTGCAAAAGGTCGTCGCGTTTGTCGTGATTCGGGTAATAGACATATCCTTCGACGGTCACCAGGTTACCCGTGTTCTCATCGGGGAAGGAATACGAGACGAAGGGGCCAGCCATGTAGTCGCCCACCAGACACCACATGCCACGTATCTCAGCAGCAAAGCCAGTAGGGAAAGTTGAGATGTAGTTGACCATGGGAGGTACAAACTCCTTCTCTGTAGTCATGAACGAACCATCGGCGGGACCAGGCACATATTGTTGCAACATTCGGTCGCGAACCGAAATGAGGCTGGGCAACTCAAGCTGAAGGGTGTCTTTATACGGCGTGCTATAGATAAAGATGCCAAAGCTGTTCTTAGGAAGTTCCTTACGAATCCACATGAAATCAGGCTCATCTTTGGCGATGAAGAAACCTGAAGGGACAGTCATGCTGAAGCCCATCTTCTCTTGGATGCGCTGCATGATCTTCTCATTGGTAGAGGGACGCAGCACCGACATGATACGTTCACGTTCCACCTTGTCGTACATCACCTTGAGCGCTTCCTTGTGTTCATTGAACGACTGGCACCAAGAGCTGCGATCAGGGGCAATGATCTTATAAACTCTTTGAGGGGCTGCCCACAGATCTTCACCCGTCTCAATGACAGTCTTTTCAACGTTCGGATCGATCTCGACAATCAAGATGCATTTGTGTTTCTTGAACATGTCAGAGAACCCATTCACATTGATATGAGTGAGTTTGCTAATGGCTTCGGGTTGGGGAAGTCCATATTGAGGTTGGAGGAAGAACTCTCGGATGCTGTCACCGATCATTCCATCCCATTGTTCGCTGTTTTGGGTCACCACCATGATCTCAGAGGTAGCCCCTGCAGACCTGTCTTTTTTGCCAATCTTATTGCCATCGCCACATGAGGACATGGCCATCATCATGAAGCCAACCAGGCCGACGATCAAGATATTCAACTGTTTCATTTCATGTTATTTTATTGATTTACAAATATTTATTTCGAAACACGAAGTTTTTGCTTAACGCGAATCTTATCTGATTTAAGGTTGTTCCATTTCTTCAGATTTGAGATTGAAGTGTTGTATTTCTTTGCGATGGAAGCCAAGGTCTCCCCTGCTTTGACAGTATGGTACTTGGGCGAACTTGAACCAACGGCTTTCGAGTTGGTAGAAGAGCTTGCCATAGGCCCTCCGGAGGAGTAAATGGTGAGTTTTTGGCCAACCTGGATGCTGTCCTTGCGCAATTTATTCCAACTCTTCAAATTTTTCACAGAGACGTGATATTTACGGGCAATGGAAGCCAAGGTCTCTCCTCTTTTGACGGTATGAACAGTGCGGTCACTAACCGTTCTCACCTGCTCAACCACTTTTTCTTTCTCTATAACCTCCTGGGTCTTGTAAGCATAAATTTCCTCTTCCTTTTCAACAAACTTCAGGGCTGAAGCCGCAGGCAGGCGAAGGATGTAAGGGGTGGAATCATTGGCAGGAATGACCTCTTTTGTATATTGCGGATTAAAGAATCGAAGGTCTCTCATGCTCACGCCGATAGTCTCATGCAGTTGATTGAACGTGAGGAAATCGTGAACCGTGACGGTATCGGTTCCTGTCATGAGGAGACCCGGGTTAATGGGATAGATGTTATGTTCAGTGGCATAGTTGATGACGTAATTGACTGCGATGAAAGCGGGCACATAGCCTTGGGTTTCACGAGGAAGATATGGCCAGATGGCCCAATAGTCCATGACGCCACCTGCACGAACGATAGCTTTGTTAACCGTACCCGGTCCGGAGTTATAGGCAGCCAGCACGAGGAACCAGTCCTTATATTTATAGTAAAGGTCGAGCATGTAAAGGCAGGCAGCCTCAGTAGCTTTGATGGGGTCGAACCGATCCTCAACTAGAGAGGTGGATTTCAGTCCATATTGTTTTCCTGTACCATACATAAACTGCCACAGGCCCTTGGCTCCGGCATGGGAACCCGCCACAGGGTTCAGGGCAGACTCAATCATGGCAAGATATTTCAGTTCGAGGGGCATGTTGAACTTGTCAAGCGTCTCCTCGAACAATGGGAAATACACATAAGAGAGGCCCAACATACGCCCTGTAAGGGCACGACGGCGCATGGCATAAAGCTCGATGAAGGGCTTCACATGGGCATTAAACACCAAAGGAATAGTGGTTTGAGCGGCAAGTGCCTCGATACGTTGAATATAAACGCTATCATCAAAGACAGGAATCTCGCTATAATCGTATCCATAGATATTCATCTCGACGGTGTCGAAAGAAAGATAGTCTTCACCAAAGTAGGGAATGCTGCCGAGCGACTCAAACATCTTCATCACCGCTGATTCACCCAACACCTCACGGGCTTCCTTGAAATCGGCTATACGCTGTTCTTCATAGAGTTCCAAGCTATCGGGAAGGTCATCCACTGAATCCACGACATAGATGCTGTCGGCAGAAGGAGATGGCTCTGTCGGCTTGATAATCTGAGCGTTGGCCACGCTAACGAAGAAGAGGGCTATAATAAATGGGGTGAATTTCATATTGAGTTGTTATTTGATATACAAAGATTAAACTATATAACGATAAAAATCATAAGATATTGAGTCGGTTAGCATCTTGTTTTATGAAAATTGCCAACATGACGGAAAAGGCAAGGAGGCTCGAACCGCCGTAACTCAAGAACGGCAGTGGGATTCCGATGACGGGGACGAGGCCGATGGTCATACCAATATTGATGGCGACATGGACGAAGATGATGCCCGCAATGGAGTAGCCATAAACGCGACTGAAGGCAGATTTCTGGCGTTCGGCCATGCGTATGATGCGAACCAACATGCCGATATAGAGGAGGAGCACAATCAACGAGCCTTTGAATCCACCCTCCTCGCCAATGGTACAGAAGATGAAATCCGTGTGCTGTTCAGGGACAAAGTCATATTTGGTTTGTGTGCCTTGCAAGAATCCCTTGCCCCAGAATCCACCCGAGCCGATGGCAATTTTGGACTGATGCAGGTTGTAGCCTGCGCCTTTCGGATCATCTTTCATGCCCAGCAACACTTCGATACGGGTACGTTGATGTTCTTGGAGGATGTCATTAAAAGCATAGTCAACGACAAACACAAGGGCGAAAAAGAGGGCAAACACGGCGATCATTGTCCAGAGGTGTTTTTTCTTGTTGATGAGGTAGTAAGCCAATGTCAGCACAAAAAGGCTACCTAAGACGATGCACATGACCGTCTTGGACCACAGCAAGGTAAACACAAAGATAATAATGGCGGCCACGGCAAGGAGCATCACGGCACCCGATCCAGGCAGTCCTTCACGATAGAGCACAAAGATGAACGAAGCAAAGACGAGAGCCGATCCAGTGTCATTTTGCAACAAGACCAACGCGGCTGGAATGAGGATGATGGCATAGCACCACAAACGGTTCTTACGTTTGGAAAGATCCATGTCATGGCGGCCCAAGAAGCTAGCCAAAGCGAGGGCGGTGCCCAGTTTAGCGAATTCCGAGGGCTGCAGCTTGAAGCCTCCAAAGTCAATCCATGAGGTGGCACCCTTGGTGGCTTTGCCATAGACCAAGACCGCGAACAGCATCAAGACCACAATGACATAGATCCAATAGGCAAAGGCATCGAAGACTTTGGCATCGAGCAGCAGGATGATGAAGCCAAAGAAAAGCGACCCACCAATCCAAAGCATCTGCTTTCCAGAGAATTGGGAGAGGTCATAAATCGGGTGGCTGCCTTCGCTGAGGCCAGCTGAGTAGATGCTCAGCCACCCTATCAGGACCAAGCCAAAATACATCAGCAGCAGGGGCCAATCCACTTTTCCTATGATACTGTTTCTGTCGGTCATTTCAGTTTTGGATATTTAATGACGCCTTCCATCATGCGTTTCTCCACTGCGGGGCGTTCGGAATAACCACGAATATATTTCTCCATCATGAGTGACGCAATCGGCGCGGCCCAAGTAGAGCCATAGCCACCGTTCTCGATGATGATGGACAGGGCGATTTTAGGGTCTTCGACGGGGGCAAAGGCGATAAAGATGGAGTGGTTGTCGCCATGGGGGTTTTGGGCAGTACCCGTCTTGCCACCTGCGGTGATGCCTGGGATTTTAGAACTTCGAGCTGTTCCATGCGAACCTTCAAACACGCTCTGCATGCCGGCTTTGATGACTTTGAAATGACGTTGTTCGATTCCCGTTTCAATCCGGGTGGTCATCTTTTCGGGAATAGCTGTGGAGTCGCCAAAGGCACGAATCAAGTGCGGAGGGTAATAATAGCCCTCGTTAGCGATGGTGGCAGCGATGTTTGCCAACTGAAGCGGTGTCACAAGGATCTCACCTTGTCCGATGCCCAATGATCGGATAGTCACCGAGTTCCATTTTCCGCCATACATGGCATCGTAATATTCCCTTGAAGGGATGTTGCCCGACTTCTCATAGGGGATATCTGTATCGAACTTATGGCCGAGGCCCAATGCCCAGGTCATATTTTTCCAATAGTCATAGCCTTTCTTGATGTCACCGAACTTCGGGTTGTTGATGGTTGCCTTGAAAGCCTCGTAGAAGTAGGGATTGCACGAGTTCTCAATGGCGTTGGCCAGGTTAGGCGACCCACCGTGAAAGTGAGTGCATTTGATGGGAGTGGTTCCAGGACCGTTGCAATGGAACATGGTGGAAGGCACAATGCTGCCGCTTTGCAAGGCGATAAGGCCGTTGACCATCTTGAAAGTAGAGCCTGGAGGATAGGTACCGCTGATGGCACGGTTGATGAGAGGTTTCTTGGGGTCGTTGAGCAAGGCGGCGAAGTTGGCTCCTCTAACTCGACCCACCAAAAGGTTAGGGTCATATGTTGGACTTGAGACAAAGGCGAGGATTTGTCCTGTCTTAGGCTCGATGGCCACGATGGATCCCGTCTTTCCGTTCATCAGTTTTTCACCGTAAGCTTGCAGTTCCGCATCGAGGCCGAGGTAGATATCTTTCCCCGGTGAGGGCAAGGTGTCGAGCATGCCATCGAGGTAACTGCCTTTCTCTTGGTTATGCACGTCAACCATGATGACCTTCAAGCCCTTATGTCCTCGAAGCTCTTTTTCATAGAATTTCTCAATGCCCGACTTTCCCACATAATCCCCTCTTTTATAGTAAGGTTCGGCTTCGAGCTGTTCCTTGTCCACCTCGCCAATGTCGCCCAAAGTATGCGCTGCGATGGCGTTAGGGTAGTGACGAAGGGTACGGGTCTGGAAGTAGAACCCCGGATATCGGTAGAGAATTTCACCGATATGCGCATAGTCCTCTTTGGGAATTTGGGAGACGAATACAGAGGCTTTAATTCGGGAGTAGCTGCGAGCTTTCTGGATGCGTTCGCGGAAGGTTTCCAAGGAGATATCGAGCAACTTGCAGAACTCCGTGGTATCGATGCCTTTCACCTGACCAGGCACCACCATCAAGTCATACACTGCTTCGTTATAGACCAGCAGCTCGCCATTTCGGTCATAGACCTTGCCTCGAGCAGGGTATTGGGTAACAAAACGGAGCACGTTATTGTCAGCTGACTGTTTCAAGGTGTCATCCATCACCTGCAACGAAAACAATTTTAGCAGGTAAACCACCCCTATGACGACAAAGATGCCGATGATAACGTATTGTCTATTAGAAAGATTTCTATTGGTAACCTTCATATCTCTAATCCCCTGCAAAAGTAACGAAATGTTTTAGAAGCCGTAATGGTTTTTTCGATATTTTTTTAAGTTAATTTTTCCTTTTTGAGCACATGTGTTTTATGGAAAAGAAAAAATATGTATCTTTGCCGACTAATATTGTATTATGAAGAGATTTGCGATATTTTTCGGCTTGGTCTGCTTGTTAGGGATAAGCTCTTGTCATTCCGGCAAGTCGAATTCGGCTCTTTTGTCAAAGGATTTTGCATCCTCAGGTTGGGAGCGTTTTGAGTTCATCAACAACGAATTGGAGATCAAGAAACCCACCACGTACGATCTGACCATGAAGGTTTCTTTTGACGAGACCTATCCATTTGACTATCTTTCGGTGGTTTTCAGTGTGTTTGACACAGAGGAGCACCCTTTGCGTTCCAAGAGTTACAAATTCAAGCTGAAGGATGACCAAGGGTCTTGGAAGTCGGATCTAAACCAAGGGCTTTACACATTCACTTTGCCCATCAACAGTGAGATGAGTTTCAATGAACCTGGCCTTTATGTCTTGCAGTTGGAAAACCGGATGCCCATTACCCCCTTGGTTGGCATTCATCACATTTCCATTGTTCCCAATTAAGTTTTTAAATAAAAGACGAAAATAAGAAATAATTGTTATATTTGCAGAATAAACATTTTTGAAATGAAACGATTGCATTTACTCCGCAAAGTCACACTGATCGCCCTCATGGGCATGTTGGCTTTATCATCTTGCGTTTCTCACAAGAAGATGCTCTTACTCAAAGATTTGGCAATGGTCAACAAAACGAATTCCATTGAATATCAAAACGAACGAAGCCTGAGTTATCGGATTCAGCCTGGTGACAATCTCTATATCAAGGCGACAAACATCATCGATGAGAAGAATTCCGGGGCACTTAATGGAGAATCTTCGAGAAGCTATATGAGCTCCGATGCTTCCATCTACCTTCACAGCTACACGGTGAACAAGGAGGGATACATCGACTATCCGCTCATCGGACTTGTGGAGGTGAAGAACCTTACCGTGGAGGAGACCAAATATAAACTGGAGAAAGAGCTGTCCCGATTCCTTAAAGAGACTGCCTTGATGGTGAAACTCTCCAACTTCGACCTCACCATTATTGGCGAAGTACAAAAGCCAGGCAAATATAGAGTATATCAGTCGGAGATCAACGTTTTTGAAGCTCTTTCGCTAGCTGGCAACCTGTCGAGTTTCGCCAACAACTCTAAGGTGAAGCTAATTCGCCAAACCGAAAAAGGGTCAGAGGTGATTTCTTTGAATATTGGCAAAGCCGACATCCTTAGTTCGCCCTATTATTACCTGAAACCGAACGACATCATCTATGTTGAGCCTTTGCGACTCAAACGCTGGGGCTTCACCTCGTTCCCATACTCCACAGTTCTGTCAATCATTTCATTAGGACTCACAAGCTATACGCTGGTTTACAATATCATCAATAGAAACTAAACATGAGCAATAATTCATCTGAAAACAAGAACTACCGTGTTCAAGATAAAGACGATCAATCCATTGACATCAAGTCATTGGTTTATATCTTTCTTAACCATTGGTATCTTTTCCTAATCTGCGTCATCATAGCTTTAGGTCTGGGATGGCTCTACAACCATTACAAAGTCCCAGAGTATCAGGTTTCAGGATCAGTGATGATCAAGGACCACAACTCCGGTCTTGACCCTACCTCGTTCATCAGCCGAAGCAACTACTATAATTCCCAAAACCTGGAGAACGAGATTGTCATCTTGCGTTCCTACACGCTTTGTGAGCAGGTGGTAAAAAAGATGAATCTGGAAGTTTCCTATTTCGAAAACAACGGATTTGTTTCCAATGAATTATATAAAAGCTGCCCATTTAAGGTGGAGTTCGAACCTGACATCCCTCAAGCGGTCAATCTTTATTATGAGGTTATCATCAATGGCGAGTCCATCTCACTGAAAGCCAAATCCGACTACCATTCGCAGTACGACTACTCCACAGAGCAGTTCATTCTCAGAAGCCCTGAAAACATTGACATCAGTGGAGAATACACCTTTGACGAATGGATCGACACTGGTTTTAACCGTTTTAAGATCACCAAGAAGTCCAATTATAAACCCCACGTGCACGACGGTCAAAAAATGTCGTTCTGCTTCTCCGACTATCTAACCTTGACCAACCGCATGAGAAACTTCTCTGTGTCAACGATCAGCAAACAAGGATCCATTGTTTCCATCAGCATGACAGGACAAAACCGTCAAAAGATGGTCGAATTCATCAACACTTTGATGAACGAGTACGTGAACCGCGGCTTGGAACGCAAGAACGAGGTGTCGGAAAACACCATCCAATTCATTGACCAACAACTGGAGGAGACCGAATCATCGCTGAACAAAGCCGAGGTGGAACTCCAAGATTTCCGCTCCTCCCACGACTTGACCAACCTCAATGCGCAATCCACCCAAGTCATCAACACCCTGAAATCGTTGGAAGAACAACATGCCGCAATGTTGGTCAACCAACAATATTACAGGCGCTTGCAATCCTACATCCAAGAAAACATCGACAACCCCGACAACTTGGCTGCTCCTTCGGCCATGGGTATCAGTGACCCATTGTTGAACAAATTGGTGCAAGATCTTGTAAACCTAAACCAACAGAAAGCGTCACAATTACTGACGGTTACAGAAGATCACCCCGTGATTGTCAAACTCGACGAACAGATTGTGACCACCAAGAAGACCTTGCTTGAAAACATCAACAACTTGGTGGAAAAGACTGCTTTGAGCATCAGCGACGTTGAGAGCCGTATCCGCAAAAGCGAGAATGAGGCGAGAAACCTTCCCCAAAAAGAACGTTTGTTGATTGGTTTCGAACGTAAGTTCAAGTTGAACCAGGAGACTTACAACTACTTGATGCAACGTCGTGCCGAGGCCCAGATCCTGAAGGCCTCCAACATGCCCGATAACGAAATCATTGACTATGCAAAATCCCAGCGAGCTTTACGGGTTGCACCTCGTAACATGATGAATTTGCTGATTGCTCTCATCATCGGCCTGTTGATTCCCGCACTGATCCTGTTCCTGAAAGATTACTTTAACTTGAAGATCCAGAACCGCAAGGATGTGGAGAAGGCAACCGACTTCCCCATCATTGGCCAGATTGGACTCGTCAGTGGCAAGACTCCGTTGGTGGTCATCGAAAAGCCCAAATCACCTGTGGCTGAGGCCTTCCGTTCGATTCGTACCAATATCGACTTCCTGACCCAAGGAGCACCTAAGAGCACGGTATTGGTGACTGGCGACATGCAGAGTGTAGGTAAGACCTTCAATAGTATCAACATTGCATCAATCTATGCCCTATATGGAAAGAAGACCTTGTTGTTAGGTTTCGACATGCGTAAACCGAAATTGTTCCAGGAGTTCGGCATATCGAATAACATCGGTTTAAGTTCCTACCTGAGCAACAAGAACACCATCGACGAAATCATCCAGAACTCAGGAAAGATCGACTGCCTCGATTTGATTACTTCTGGACCTATTCCACCCAACCCGGCGGAAATGATTGCTTCCGACAAGTGTAACGAGTTGTTTGTAGAATTGAAGAAGAGATACGATTACATCATCATCGATACACCACCTTTGGGTCTGGTTACCGATGCCTTCCTGCTGATGAAGTATTCCGACGTGAACCTTTACATCGTTCGTCAAGGCCATACGGACAAGAACATCTTCGCCAGCATCATCAAGGACATCGAGAGCCGCGGCTTGAAGGTCAGCATCGTCATCAACGGCATCCACCAAGAGGGTGGCTATGGTTATGGCAAGTACCACTACGGCTATAGTTATGGCTACGGCTACGGTTATGGCGGTGGCAAGTATGGCAGCTATGGTGATGTAGGTGAAGGATACTACACGGACGATGACTCCGGCAAGAAATCGAAGAGAAGAAAGAAACATAAAGATTAAATCATGGCAGATACGGACAAGTTGCCTTGGTATGCGCTCTATGTTCGTTCGAGAGCTGAGAAGAAGGTCTATTCTTACTTGCAAGACATGGGTATCGAAGCCTACCTTCCTCTCGTTACAAGGATGAAACGATGGAGCGATCGACTGAAAAAGGTGGAAGAACCCTTATTTAAGTCCTACTTGTTTGTTCGTGCCGATGAAAAAAGTCACTTCGAAATCTTGTCTGTCCCTGGTGTGACTAAGTTCGTGAGTTTTGAAAGGAAAGCCGTGACGGTTCCCGAAAACCAGATCAACGCAATCAAGAAATATTGTGACGATTCAGAGATTGATGAGCAGTTGCCTGACCAGACCGAATTCCACGAAGGACAGCTTGTGAGAATCACCTCAGGCCAGATGATGGGACTCATTGGAAGGTTGGCACCCATCAACAACAAGAAACGTCTGATTGTTTATATCGAATCGGTTGGCCATTATCTGCCCATCAACATCTCACGGACCAGATTGGAGCCAGTTTATGAAAGATAAAAGTTATTTAAAAAGAGATATACTATGAATACTGAAAGAGCATCACAACAAAGACGAAAGGTTTGGCCCTATGCCATTATGGGTTTATTGGCATTAGGAATTATCGGATTATCCTTTTGGCTGATCTCGGTGAAAGGAGATTTAAAGACTCTGGAGACCGAAAAAGAGCAACAGCGTGCTGACTTCCAGGCGGAAGTTGACAGCCTGATGCGCGTTCACAACGAACTGAAAGAGAACTATGGAGAACTCAGCAGCCAGTTGGCAGAGAAGGACAGCATCATTCAAGCCGACGCCCAAGAAATCAAGAAACTGCTTGATTCACAATGGGATTACAACAGGATCAAAAAGAAAGTGTCAGAGCTTCAGGCCATCTCTCAGAAATACGTTCATCAGTTGGATTCTCTGTACGTGGTGAACCAGGAGTTGGTTGCTGAGAACGAACGCATCCGCGAGGAAGTCCAAGAAGAACGCAAGCAAAACAAGAATTTGCAGCGTCAGAAAGACGAACTCACCAACAAGGTCAACCAAGCAGCCGTACTCCGCATCTACAACCTTAGTGCTGATCCTGTGCGTTTCAAAGGAGGCAGCCAAGAGACGGTGACCGACAAGGCTGGAAGGACCGAACGCATCCGTATCAACTTCACTGTGGGCCAAAATGACTTGGTCGATGCCGGTGCGAAGGACTTTTATCTCCGTATCGCCGACCCCTCGAAGCACATCATTGCCAAGGGCATGGGTGACGAATATGCCTTCAGCTACAACGGTGAGCTGCTCCAATACACGGAGAAGATCCATTTCACCTACGACAACAAGGAGAAAGACGTGGTAGCCTATTATATCAAGCCTTCGGGCAAAGAGATGCTTCCTGGATACTACTTTGTTGACATCTATGACGATAACAACAACCTGATAGGCCAGACCTCATTCAATCTGAGATAATCGGGAGAATCAGCGAAGGACTGCCTTCAACACCTCATGCGACTGCAAGCCTTTCAAGACGGGGGCATGTAGTCGCATGAATGTTAATACCTGGTCGAGAATCTCATTACGCTGCAGTCCAGTCAACGTCACAGAAGAGATTTCATCAATACCACGATTCAGGAGTTGAGCCAACACTGCACTAGGTTCCTTCTCAAAGTAATAAGGATGAACGGGAAGTCCATCAACGAATTGCCCTTCCATCATGTCGAAGTAAGACTCAGGACGATAATTATGATGGGGATAGAATCCCAAGAATCGGCTTAACTCAAGGGTAAAGAAAAGAGGGAAGTTAGCATAGCCTGTCTCCACCAAGTCAAGCCATACAACAGATTGATACACAAATCGATACAGATCATCATTGCGTTCCTGTTGCGTCAGGGTATGGCAAAGCAATTCCGACAGATACATCAGGATGGCACTTTTGTTCATCACCGAAGGAATGGTTTGAAAGGTGTATGCCGTCTCTGGTTCTTTGAGATAGGCCATCCCACCCTGTCGAGGCTTTCCGCCTTGGAGGAATCGCAAGAAGGTCATAGGTTGGAAGAAGGCAGCCCGATTTCTGGAGGCCTTGCCATTGACACCTCTGACCATATACGTTTGAAGCCCTGTGTTAAGCGTATAAATCTTCACGATAAGGCTGGAGTCGCCATATCGGATGGATTGCAATACAAAACCTTGAATCTTCTCGTCCATCAGTTCATCACGAGAATCTTGGTGGCATAACGTTCTTCGCCTGCTTTGGTGCTGACAAAGACCAGATAAATGCCAGGAAGAACTTTGTTGCCATCAACGGTGGTACAGTCCCATACGGCTTGTCCGCCTTCAGCGAGGAGTTGGGTAACGAAGGCTCCGTCAACGGTGGTAATTCTCACCAAAGCATCTTCGACAAGGCCTTTGATGCCGACATAGCCGCTATAGCCAGGTCTGACTGGATTCGGATAAACGGTCACGTCGGTGTTGGTAGAGCCACCTGGGGTAGCTGCTCCTCGATAAGAGATGACACCCAAGTCGGTCCCGAAGAAGACTTCACCGTCGTCGTTAATGGTCATGGTGTTGACAGAGTTGTCGAGCAGTGGGCTGTTGTTGGTATTGAAGTGTTGTATCTCCGTCTTGCAGTCGGGCGACATCTCATACACTCCAGTCTCCAGTCCAAACCATTTATTATTATTACCATCAACAGCGATGCTCAGCACTTTGATTTCGTTGAAGAGATAATCGGCTTGTTGAGTACCGTCGTTTCGTGGAATCCTGATTTGTGATGCATCGTGATTAGCATCGGTGAATATCTTGCGGGAGTCCATAAACACACAAGGGCCGCTATCGGTACCGACCCAAACGTAACCATCACGGTCAACGGCGAGGCAGTTCACTGCCGAGCCAGAGAGTCCGCCGTGTCCTGCGACACACCGGAGCGTCACCACTTGGTCGTCGGCAGGGTTGTCGAGAGTTCCGTTATCGTTAAACACGATGATCTTGTCGTCGTTACCAGCTCGTCGAAGGATCCATTTGTAGTCGTTGTGGTCGATGACCATGCTGGAGATATCAATACCACTGTTGGTGCCGCCCAGATTATAAGAGGTCCAGTTCCCTTGACGGTCCATCATAGACAGCAAGTTGTTGGCACCCGAATTGGCCACCCAAAGGTTGCCACGGCTATCGAAGGCCAGGCCGCTGATATTGATAAGATTATGATTCTGGGTCCAGACGTCAAGCGAGCTGTTGGTAGTGTCATAGCGCATTTTATATTCATTTTCGACGAATTTGATCACGCCCTTGCCCCATGTACCCACATAAGTAATAGTGGTATCGATAGGGTCAGTGGCACAACAGATGAAGTCATCGATCTTTTCATCGCTGAACGCGGGGATGTTGGTACTATTTAGATTGGTCCACCAATAGCCATCGAAATGGCAGACGCCATTCTTGGCATAGAGTTTTGCCCAATTGGAGTCATGGCCGCCAGTGGCGATCCACACATGCCTTCCGTGGTGGCTAAGTTCAAAAACGTTTTTGCTGTAGGTACCGTTGGGTTTGATATCCTCGTACTCGTAACTGTCCTTGGCGCGGATCATCCCTCGACGCATGTCACCAATCCAGTAGTGCCCACTGTTGTCAAGAAACACGGCATTGGGATAGATGGTGCTACCGCAACCATAGAGGTTATGAAGCCGTTCCAGTGCAGTATTATAAACATACACGTTGCTATAGGCTGAGATGAGCAGCTGGTCGCCAACGGCACGGATCTGGCGTTTGTTCGATACAAAAGAGGGGTCAAAATACGTCCAGGAGTTGCCGTCATATACAAATAAGGTATCGGTATTGTACGAGTTTCCGGTGTAATTCAGCAGCAGTTTATCTCCAAAAGCTTCCAGTTCATTATATTCCAGGCTAGGATGGATGAGCGTGTTGTCAAAAGTCCAAGAAGCAAAATTCGAAAGAGTGTTGCTCTCGGCGTCTGCATAATACACGCCACGGGAAGTGGAGGCATAAATGCGATGGCTTGGCTCGTAGAAGGCGATATCCGTGACATTGACGGCATCGCCGTTATTTCCTATATAATAGGTATCCTTGACTTCCTGTCGGTTCAAGTCATAGACCACGATACCGAAGCCGCAAGCGAAATAGGCCAAATGGTCTTTGAAGGTGACGTCATTGATGGTTTTGTTGCCTAGGATAGCCTTATCCTTAATATCGCTCAGGTTGGTGATGTTGCCATTTCTGTCAATGAGGTCGATATTGGCATTATTGTAAGCAACGACCAGCAGGTCGAGGCTTTCGTTATGTTTGATGGTGGAGATATCCACTTCTGACAATCCGTTGATCTTATTCAGGATATGGAGGCTGTTGTCGTCTTTGTCGTAGGAAAATAATTCATAGTTGGTAGCGGCATACACTTTGGAACCAAGGCCATCCACTGCGATGATATTTTGGTAAGGCATATGTGTACGCCAATTTCCAATACCCACTCCTTCTTGAGCGAAAGAAGCGAAGCTAAGGAAGAGCACTATGATGAGGGTCAGTGATTTCAGATAAGTTTTCATAGCAAAAGATTTTGACCGATAAAAGTACGACTAATTTTTGAATTGGAAGTTTTTTTATGTATTTTTGCGGCCTCAAAACGGCCCTATAGTTCAAGGGATAGAACGGAAGTTTCCTAAACTTTAAATCTAGGTTCGAGTCCTAGTGGGGCTACTTCAAATCAAGCACAATCGGGCAGTGGTCCGAGTGCATCACCTCTGGGAGAATGTCAACAGCGTTGATGTTCTCCTTTAAGTTTTCAGTAACCATGTGATAGTCGATGCGCCAGCCGAGGTTCTTCTGGCGTGCACCGGCTCGGAAGCTCCACCAACTGTAACGGTTTGGGTCTTTCACCAGATGACGGAAGCTGTCGATATATCCATCATTGAGGAAGTCTGTCATCCATTGCCGTTCTTCGGGAAGGAAACCCGATGACTTATCATGCGCTCTAGGGTTATTGATGTCGATATCCTCATGGCAGATATTGTAATCGCCTGAGAGGACAAGCTGTGGGCGTGATTGGCGCAGTTCGTTAACGTAGTGATGGAAGAAGTCGAGCCAAACCATCTTGAACGCCTGACGTTCGTCACCGGTGGTTCCCGAGGGGTGATACACGCTGACGACGGAAAGAGCGCCAAAGTCAGCACGGAGGAAACGGCCTTCGTTATCGTAAAGAGGGTTATCCATGCCGTAAACCACGTTGTCAGGTTCCGTCTTGGTGATCAATCCCACGCCGCTATAACCTTTTTTCTGCGCTGGGAACCAATAATGATGATAGCCCATCATTTCGAAATCCATCAAAGGGATTTGGTCGGGGGTGGCCTTCAGCTCTTGGAAACAGAGCACGTCGGGTTGGTATTCTTGAATCCATTTCAGCAATCCTTTGCTTATGGCAGAGCGGATGCCGTTGACGTTGTAACTGACAATTTTCATGACACCTTAAACATTTAAGATGCGAAGATACAAAAACTTTTTCTAATTTAGCGGCCATAAAACGAAAAGCGTGATTAAGCAGAAGATCAGCAAATGGATCGAGCAATTCACTGAATGGCGCAAGTCGCATCTGACGCACCAGCAGTTTTTGTTGTTGATCAGCATCCCCACGGGTTTCTTTGCGGGGTTGTCGGCCATCGTCATCAAGAAGTTGGCTCACGGCATCCGCGACCTGGTGTTAGGCATCAACGGCCAGTACACGCAGTTTCTTTACTTCGTCTTCCCTGCCATCGGCATCTTCCTCACCATCTGTTTCTGCAAGTTCCTTTTACGCAAAGAGATCGGCCATGGCATTCCGGGCATTCTTTATGCCATCCGGAAGCAGAAGGGAAAGGTGAGCAAGCACAGCATGTGGTCAACGATCATCGCCAGTGGCTTGACCGTAGGCTTTGGCGGTTCAGTGGGATTGGAAGGACCTTCGGTATCGACAGGAGCATCCATTGGGGCAAACTTGGGACGCTGGCTAAAGTTGGATTATCGTGAAATCATCTTGCTCATCGGCATGGGTGGAGCTGCCGCCTTGGCTTCCATCTTCCAGGCACCTATGACAGGCATCTTCTTTGCCTTGGAGGTGTTGATGATCGATCTGACCCTAGGTTCGTTGATCCCCATCATCTGTTCCTCGTTCACAGCTATCCTAACCTCGTATTTCTTTCTGGGCCAAGCGGTAGAGTACCACGCCCTCATCAGTGAAGGGTTCGTCCCCAGCAACGCCCTATACTACATAGGCTTAGGTGTATTTGTCGGTTTGGTTTCCTCCTATTTCCTGAAGGTCACCTTCGACATGGAGCGGCGTTTCAAGAGAATTGAATCCCCATGGATGCGTTTCCTAATCGGTGCCGTGCTTTTGGGGGTGTTGATTTACCTTTTCCCCGCCTTGTATGGCGAAGGATACGATGCCATCAACTCCGCTTTGAATGGTGACTACAGTGCGATTTACGGCAACCCGATTTTTGCTGGTTGGGACAAACATAATTGGTCCATTTTGATTCTTTTGGTGGCCATTATACTTTTGAAAGCATTTGCTACGGCTTTGACTTTCGGAGCCGGTGGTGTGGGAGGCACCTTTGCTCCTGCCTTGTTCATCGGGGCGTTCTCCGGACTGCTATTTGCGCTTACCATGAATTACTTGGGCATTGGTGATCTCGATCCAGCGAAGTTCGCCTTGGTAGGCATGAGTGGTCTCATCGCTGGCATGTTGCACGCCCCACTTACCGGCATCTTCCTCATTGCAGAAATCACCAATGGCTACTCTCTGATTGTCCCTCTGATGATTGTCTCTGCCCTCTCCTACTTCGTCAACCGTATCTTCTTCAAACACTCAGTCTATACCAATGCGGTGGCGGAACAGGGAGTCGAGGTGACTCACAACAAAGATGTCAGCATCTTGAGCATGATGACCATCAACAACTTGATTGAGACCAATTTCAGCAAGATTGCGCGCGGTTCCCAGTTAAAGGACTTGATTCCCGTCATCGCCTCCTCCACTCGCAACATCTTCCCCGTTGTTGACAAAGACGGGACGTTTTGTGGGCATGTGTTGTTCGACGACATCCGCAGCGTGATGTTCGATCAGAGTCTGTATGACCAACCCATCGAGGAATTCACTGTCATCCCAGAATACTTGATCCATCCAGAGGATTCCATGGAGGAAGTGGTGAAAAAATTCCAGACCTCTGGAAAATACAACATCCCCGTCATCGAACGCGGAAAATACCTTGGTTATGTCTCACGAGCCAATGTGTTTTCGACTTACCGCAAGACCTTGAGTGAAATTTCTGACGATTAAGACAAATTTTTTTTGTATTTTTGCCTTTTTATTCAAGAAATCATTTTACCCATGAAAAAAATAATTCCATTAATACTGACCTTATTATTCACCCTTCCTATCTTTGCACAAGACGTCACCCAAGACACCATCCAGAAAGAATCATGGTTCAAGCGCGTGTTTGGCAAGCGAACCGTTGTCGTCCACGACACGATACAGGTACACGACACCGTCATCGTATTCTCAAATCGTTATATTGACTTTGACGAGGACCCCATCGAGATGATGGAGATGGAAGAGTATCGCGGGATTATCCCCTTGCCTATCGACACGCTCGACACCGATGACAAGTTCCAGAAAGTCATCTTATTCGACAACGGCAACTGGATCTTCCTCGATATTCCCAAGCCTGACGTACCCGACTTCATCAGCGACGACCATTGGAAGACGAGCACTGTCCATGCCTATTCCGACATCAACTTACAAGACCTTCCTGAAGACACCACGTTGATCTTATGCGACTCCACCCACCATTGGCATATTCCCGGCGAGGGCCAGGTGGTTTCAGCTTACAAGCTTCGGAGGAGCCACAAACACCAAGGTGTTGACTTGGGAGTGACCTTTGGAAATCCGATCTATGCCGCCTTCGATGGCATAGTACGCGTGGCCTTGCCCACCAGAGTCACTGGAGGTTACGGCAATGTGGTTGTGTTGCGCCATGCCAACGGGTTGGAGACCTACTACGCCCACATGACGCATTACATCGTCGAAACGGGCGACTTGGTCAGTGCTGGTGAGATCATTGGCTATTGCGGTTCCACTGGACGCTCCACGGGACCTCATCTCCATTTCGAGACCCGTTTCAAGGGACAATCGTTCGACCCCGAACGCATCTTCGACTTCAAAAACGGCGTGTTGCGCGACACAGTGTTCACGCTCAAGAAAGACTATTTCAGCATTTACTCGCATGAAGGACAGAGCGATGCCGAATCGAAGGCAGCCGCTCAAAAAGTCGTTCCCAAACGTACCGCCTACACGGTCAAAAAAGGAGATACGCTGAGCTCCATTGCCAAGAAACACGGCACCACCGTGTCGAAGCTGTGCAAGTGGAACAACATCAGCCAAAAGAAAAAACTACAGATCGGACAAAAAATCTATATCGAAAAATAACATGAAAAAAGGCAAACTGTTGATTTTCTCCGCCCCTTCGGGCTCAGGAAAGACCACCTTGGTCAACCATCTTTTAGCAGAGATACCGAACATGGCTTTCTCCGTTTCTGCTACTAGCAGACCTCCCAGGGGAAATGAAGTGAATGGGAAAGAATACTATTTCCTCAGTCCCGAAGAATTCAAACAACGTGTAGAAAACGATGAGTTCCTCGAATGGGAGGAAGTCTATCCTGGACGCTATTATGGCACCTTGAAGGCTGTTGTGGAGAAAATGCAGGAGGAAGGATGCCATGTCGCTTTCGATGTCGATGTGGTAGGAGGAACCAACATCAAGAAATTTTATGGCGACAAAGCCCTTTCCGTTTTCATCCAAGCCCCTTCCATCGAAGTCCTGAGAGAACGTTTAGTCAACAGAGGCACCGACTCCATGGAGGAAATCGAGAGCCGTCTGGCCAAGGCCCAGTGGGAGATGGAATTCGCGCAAGGCAAGTTCGACACCACCATCATCAACGATGACCTGGAGACCGCCAAGGCAAACATTCTCGAAGCGGTGAAACGTTTCTTGGAACAGGAAGATGCACCATGCGAAGAATAGGCATCTACTCGGGATCGTTCAACCCCATTCATCACGGGCATGTGATGTTGGCCAACTACCTCGTGGAGTTTTCCGACCTCGATGAGCTGTGGTTTGTAGTGAGTCCACAGAATCCCCTAAAAAAGAAAGAGGATTTAATGGACGATCAAGATCGTTTGAAGATGGTAGAACTGGCTATTGGCGACGATCCCCGCATGAAGGTCTCCGACATCGAAATGTCGCTTCCCCTCCCCTCATACACCATCAACACTTTGAGAGCACTATCCGAAAGACATCCTGAAGATCAATTTGTCTTCATCTGCGGCATGGACAGTTTGCAAGGTTTTCCTAGATGGAGGGAGTATCAGGCTATCCTTGACAATTACGAGTTGCTGGTATTTCCGCGAAAGGGGTATGACGGGGGCGAGTTGCTGAATCATCCTCACGTAAAGGTGTTGGAGACACCTATCATCGAAGTGTCATCCACATTCATCCGCAATTGCATCAAGGAAGGCAAGGACGTGAGGCATTTCATGCCGGAGAAAGCGTACGAGTATTTTAAGAAGATAGAAGTAAGAAGTAAGAAGTAAGAAGGGGGATCATTTTACACGGAGGAGTTTCGCGATTTTGAAACTGCAATCCAAGAAGATGATCGGTGCATAACCGTTGCGCTCGATTTGACGTGATGCCTCTTCGAGCAGTTCTATGATTTGGACTATATTGGAAGCGTTGACGAAGGGGGCGAATCCAGCGTTAAATTTCTTCTCTTCTTCAGGGAGCATCACCAATGTAGCCAAGTTGTTGTTGAAGAGTTGTGCGTTTCGGATAATGCCCAAGCCATATTCAAGGAGGTCCTTTTGCCGTTCACGACCAATGGATTTGATGTTGTTGGAGAAATCAATCAGCTCGTTGACTGCTGCTTTGAAACATAAGCGCATCCATTGCTGGAAGGTCCTGAAATAGTATTTCTGGTCGTCGGCATCCTTCACATATTCTTTGGCTTTAATCCAGCTCCCCTCAGCAATCATGGCCGCATCGGATGCTTGTTGGGCGGAGCAATTCAGGCGCTGGACCAATGCTTCTTGGATTGCTTCCAATTCCAGACGAGGAACTTTCACCAAAGAGGTACGGGAGCGGATGGTGGCCAACAACTCCTCTTGATCTTCGGCGATAAGGATGAAAAGCGTCTTCTCGGGCGGTTCTTCGAGCAGCTTAAGCAGTTTGTTGGCTGTGTCAGTACGCAGCTTTTCGGCCATCCAGATGATAGCAATCTTGTAGTCGCCCTCGTAAGCCTTGAAATTGAGTTTCCGGAGCAATGTGGAAGCATCCCTGACGTAGATGGCACCCTGTTTGTTCTCCACTTCGAGGAAGCCATACCATGAAGAGGTATCGACATAGCCTTCATTCTGGAGCACATATTCGCGCCATTCGTTCAGAAAGAGGTCTGACTCTGGATTGCTCTTGACACTTTTTGTCGTGGTAGTAGGCATCACGAAATGAAGGTCAGGATGGGTCAACTTACTGATTTTCTGACAGGAGGGACAAACACCACAGCTATCAATGGCAGAGCGATGCGGACAAAGGATATACTGCACGTAAGCCAATGCCAAGGGCAGCTTGCCGTTGCCTGCAGGTCCTAGAAATAGTTGAGCATGCGGCACACGATTCTCCTGAACGCTGAGAATCAGCTTGCGCTTGACTTCTTCTTGGCCAATGACGTCTTTGAATTGCATAGGATGTGATTTCTGAAAGCAAAAATACAATTTTTCTAAAAATTATTGCAAAAAGCTTGCGATGAAAGAATTTTGTCGTTATTTTTGCACCATAAAAATAACGATATGTTAGGCATCGATTCAAAAAGAGAAATCATCACAGGGGAATTCGCCAGAAGAATCTGGAGCGAAGTACTCGCCATGTGGCACCACGACAAGACTGACCAAACCAAGGAAGACACTCAAAAATACGAAGTAGAATGGGTGTGAACAATTTGACCATTCGTCAGATTGAGGATGCCTCTTCATTGGTTGGTTTTCATTGTGGCATCCAAGCCATGGATGATTTCATTCATTCAGGTTTAAACGACAGCATCCGCAACCACTATTGCAATTCCTATTCAGTTCATCTTGGTTCTGAATTGGTGGCCATGTTTGCGCTCAGTTTTGATTCATTGGAATTGGATTCTGATTCGCTCGAAGAGATGGCGGAGGGCATCAATACTGCCAACAAGCCAAATTTGTCGAAAAATTATGTTGATACCTTTTTGAGCAAGCATCATTATCCGGCTTTGGAAATTGCCTATTTGGCAGTTGAGGAAAAGCATCGCACTAAAGGCATCGGTAAAGCCATTGTGAATGCTATTGCTGACATGGCTCAACGGCAGAAAACCGCTGGTTGTATGTTCCTAACCGTGGAAGCTTATATTGAAAAAGGATACTCGGCTGTACCCTTTTATTCCAGATGCCAATTTGAACCATGTGAGTTCAAAAAACCCAACAAGGAAACTCTGCGAATGTTCAGAGCGTTGTTCCCGAGAAGCGAGTAACGGATTATATCCAGTCTCAGCCCACATACAACACAAAAACATTTTTCCAATTCCATTTGCGATTTCATAAAAAGTGCTATCTTTGCGATAGTTCTTTAGGCGGTTTTATACCGCTGACATTATTTACACGAAGCGTTATGCTCGACTTGTGTCCGTAAACGTGAGAAATTTTCGTAGGCAAGTGAGTGTAATGGTTCGCGCGTAATAGCGTGGACTGTTATAGTTACATTTTCCTACAAGGGTACTTCTCACGACCTACGGACAGAGATGTGGCATATCAGCGCCACGCTTCTTTTGTTACTATCTGTCTTATAGGTGCTAGAAAGACAAAAAAAACAAAAACATGAAGAAGGTATTGTTTTTATTGTTCGCTTTAACGTTTTCACTAAAAGTATTAGCACAAGTAGGCATCTGTAAGACCGCCTTGTCATTAGAGGACAACAACTTCGTTGGTTCATTATGGGAGCCTAATGGAACAGTAAACTACACAGAAGAAAGCGGAGTAGGTGTTTACGGCTTGGTCATTTCATTAAACACCAGTGACGAATACTTAGACATTTACGAAGGTCACAAAGTGTCTATTGAATATTTAGATGATACACGAGAAGTATTATATATTAAAGCAGCCCCTACATCCTATGACAACACAATTGTAAGCAATCGGGTCGTGAGTATATACCAACGCAGAGTTCTTGTATATCCCAATTATGATAATCTTACTCAAAAACAAATAAAACGAATTGTTATTCAACGCACAAATGGCAAGGTGTGGATTATTAATACTACACCAAAGCGAGCAAAAAGACTGCCCAAAGAATTTGCTAAAGCAATGCAAGAGGCTTTGTCTTCTTATAAAACAAAGGTATCGAATAATAACTATTTTAACGAAGACAAAGTATATAGTGATGATTATTTTAGCGAAAAAGAAACGATAAATAAAAAGGAGGAAGAACATTTAGCATTTGATGAGACCCCTGATACTATATCCAATTCTGTTCAAACAGTCGATTTCTATCAACTTATTAGTACCATTGATTGGAGAAGTAAAGAAGATGATATTGTCAATAAGTATTCAGAGAATATCCGAAAATGCGCTCATCTTTCAGACAATCAAGAAAAAGCAATGGCTGATTTTGAATTCGTTGGTTGTTATGTAGGAAATCATCAGTCAACGGCCTATATCTTTGTGGATTCTATCACGCGGGAATTGAGATCTATAAAGTTTTATTTAAAGAAAAGCGATATAGATAATCTTGATCCACAGGAACTTTCCAAAGAAATGGATGACATGTTAATCTCATTATTTGGAGAACCTGACCGTGTTTCTACCGTGATGAAACATTTTGATCGAGTGTGGTATACAGATAAGTATCTTGTGAAGGTACTTCATATGTTTTATTCAGCATCACACAATCATTCAGCATCACAGTTTTATATCCTTACCTTTGAAAAAAACAAATCTGAAGGAAATGATTTTAGAGTTGCAAAATGGGGTGAATCAAAAGAAAGCATTATGAAAAAGGAGGGCAAAGCAGATGTGGCAAATAATAAAGATATATATCTTTTTAGTGACTTTGTTGCTGGTAAAAGTTGTGATGTGGCATACATTTTCACCAATAACAAACTCTCGATGGCAAAGTATATATTCAAACCGGATCACACCAATAAAAATGATTATATCAAAGATTACCGAGAGCTTGTTTCTCTTTTGAGTGAAAAATATGGAGAAACTTCATATGATGCACCAGAATGGCATAACACCTTGTACAAAGATAATTACGAAGATTATGGATTTGCAGTAAGTCTAGGACATCTTTCATATAGTGCTGGTTGGGTTGGCCAAACAACAGATATTATGATTGTGTTATATGGAGAAAACTATAATATCAATTTGGTCGTTCAATATATTAGCAAAAAGTTTGAGCAATCTATGGAAAAAGAGCAAAGAAATGAAAAAATAAAAGATTTGTAATTATTCTATAAAATATTCTGGCTTAAACAAAACTTGATTTTTGTTAATTGTTACCCATTTGGGAGGATTTGCAATCCGCTTCATCATAAACTCAATCGAAATACTTTAAGCAAATGATTATATATTTGCTGAAACATGTAATTCTACCCCACCAAAACCACAGAAATTCGTTTTTGTCAGATTTGTTTCCAAGGGTATCAATCGTTTTCTTACCTTTGCGCCAAATTTCAACGCCTTATGTTAAGCGAACAGGAACAAATCAGAAGAAATTCGTTGGCCGAACTCTACAAACTCGGCATCAACCCGTATCCGCAGGCCGCGTTCCCCGTGAACGTGTTCACCACGGACATCCTCAACCAATTTGACGACAACAACCCCGACCAGTTCCAAGAGGTCACCCTCGCGGGTCGTATCATGAGCCGCCGCATCATGGGCGCCGCCTCGTTCTGCGAACTGCAGGACTCGAAAGGCCGCATCCAGCTGTATATCAAGCGCGACGAGATCTGCCCCGAGGAGGACAAGACGATGTACAACACTGTGTTCAAACGCCTGTTGGACATCGGCGACTTCATCGGCGTGAAAGGTTTCGCCTTCCGCACGCAGATGGGCGAAATCTCGGTGCACGTCAAGGAACTGACGGTGCTGAGCAAGTCGCTGAGGCCGTTGCCTATCGTCAAAGAGAAGGACGGCGTGAAGTACGACGAATTCAACGATCCCGAGCTCCGCTACCGTATGCGCTACGTTGATCTCGTGGTAAACGACCGGGTGAAGGACATCTTCATCACCCGCACCCGCATTATCGACAGCATCAGAAAGTTCTTCAACGAGAGCGGCTATCTTGAGGTGGAGACGCCTGTGCTGCAAGCCATCCCCGGCGGTGCCACAGCACGTCCTTTCATCACGCACCACAATGCCTTGGACATCCCGATGTACCTCCGTATCGCTGACGAGCTTTACCTGAAACGCCTCATCGTGGGCGGCTTCGAGGGTGTGTATGAGTTCTCGCGCAACTTCCGCAACGAGGGCATGGACCGCACTCACAACCCAGAATTCACGGGGCTTGAAATCTATGTCTCTTACAAAGACTATCTCTGGATGATGGACTACACCGAGGAGATGATCCATCGCTGCGTGATGGATGTCCTGGGAACTGAGACCGTGAAAGTTGGCGACAACGAAATCAGCTTCAAGCGTCCCTTCAAGCGCATCACCATGATCGACTCCATCAAGGAGAAGACCGGCATCGACATCACGGGCATGGACGAAGCCCAACTGCGCGACGTGTGCAAGCAACTCGGCATCGAAGTGGATGCCTCCATGGGCAAGGGCAAACTCATCGACGAGATCTTTGGTGAGAAGTGCGAAGGCACCTACATCCAGCCGACCTTCATTACCGACTATCCCGTGGAGATGTCGCCCCTTTGCAAGCGTCACCGCAACAATCCCG
>JAEEON010000043.1 GCA_016284305.1 Bacteroidales bacterium | reverse complement strand
ATTCACCTTCGTTCAGCGTCACCGCCTGCGTCTGCGACTTGATCAAGCCCGATTCAGAGCCGGCTGCTATGCCCTCTTCCATGATGGTCAAGGCATCGGCAGGATACTCGATGTAGCTCGAGAACCAACCCCAACCCACAGAGAGCGTCAGCTCCTGTTCAACATCGGTGGGAGCCTCTAAGGTCGTAAAGGAAGCCGTAGCCCACTCACCGCCAAAGCCACCGCAGACGCCACGGACGCGAACCAAATAGTCGGTGTTGGCCTCCAGGCCCTCAAGGGTGTATGGACTACTGACCTCGTCAACGCTAATCCAGTTGACTGCCATTGGCTCAGCATCACCATAAACAAAGGAGATATCATCAACATTGAGGCGGAACCAGTCGGAGCAATCAAAGTGGCGGATAGCAACATAACCTCTTTCTCCTTCGTATGCGCTCAAATCCACGGTAAAGAGATACCAAGCACCAACAGCTTTAGCCGTCATATCCCATTCAGCGATAGTGGTGAAGTCAGCTGCTGAAGTATTGCCATTGGTGGAGACAGCCACTCCGAAATGTTCTTCTGGCCAATCGGCATCCTGAGCATTGGCGTAGAAGCTGAAGCTGCCACCCAAGGTCATCTGAGGAGAAACCAGATAGTTGTCAGGGGTAAGCGCCACACCACTGTAACTGGCAGAAGACACAAAGCCCATTGACTCTTCATGACCGACAATTTGGGAATTGTAAACCAGGTACCAGTCGTTACCATCACCATCGCTGTCGATAGTGGTCCAACCCATCAGCGATCCGTCTTCAAAATCAAAGTAGGTCGGGGCCTTGGTGTATTCCAGTTCGTAAGCTTCATGCTCACCCACCCAGCTGAAGGCGGCTGAGTTGTGGGTGATATCAGCAACGTTCAGATCATCGACAGCAGGGCATTCCTCGGTAACAAAAGAGGTGTAAGCGTCGATCCAAGCGCTAGGCGGATAGTCGCCACATACCGAGCGAACGAACACATAATAGCTGGTGGCCGGTGCCAGGCCTTCCAAGAGATAGGAAGGAGTGTTCACGGCAATCGGGGCAAGAGCCTCTTCGTTAAGATAATAGCTGCCGCCTTCTTCGATGATCACCTCTTCTTCCGTGCCATAGGCAATTTCCCATTGAGTGACATCGTCGGCAAAGGTCCAAGTGATGTCGGCAGTATTGGCACCGACATTGTCGGCCGTGAGACCGGTAGGTGCTGTACAAGGCGATTTCGTCGTAGTGAAATAGGCTAACGCAGAAGGTGCACTCACCTCCCCTGCCTCGCAGTTGGCATAGACGTAAACAACATAGCTATTATTTGGCTCAAGATCGGTGATGGTATATGGATTCTCCGTCACGGTAATCGGAGTAACGGTGCCGGGAGCGGTCGTGCCATATACAGCGTAGTCGATGACCTCGATTTGCCAGCTGGCAGCTCCATTGCCATCAATCCACGACACCACGGCAGAGTTATAGGTGATGTCGGAGAAATGGACACTGGTAGGTGCCAAGCAAGAAGGCTCTGTGGTGAAGGTCACGACATCGGACCAATAAGAAACGCCGTCTTCACAAACGCCTTGCACCTGAAGCTCATAGTTGGTTTCAGAATCCAGTCCTTCGATCACATAAGGATTGTCTTGGACACCCTCGATGACAACCCAATCGGTACCACCGACAACCTCTCCGGTATAAATGCCAAAGTCGTCAAGGTCGAGGTAGAACATGTCGGTGCAGTTGAAGTGACGGATGGCGACATAACCCATGCCGCTGTAGCCAGTCAGGTCAACAGAGTATTGGACATAGGATCCGGTAGCCACAAACTCGTTCGACACCTGCTCAAAATTCGCAATGTTGTTTCCAGTTGTGGAGACATAAACGGCGAAATGTTCTGCGGCATAACTGGGATCTTGGCCCTTAGCCCAGAACTTGACCGTGCCTCCCAATTGCACTTGAGGCGTGACGAGCCAGTTGTCAGGTGTAAGGGCTCCCAAGTTGTTGATATAGCTGGCGGAGTAGGCCACGCCAACGCCACCGTGAGCTTCAAAATCAGAGCTCTCCGACCACACATATCCATCGCCATCGGCGTCGATGATGGTCCAGTTGCCTAAGCCATCCTCAAAGTCATCGAAAAAGCTCACCACTTCCTCACCGGGAATGCGGTATTGAATGTTGTATGTCTCTTGGTCGCCCGTCCAGCTAACGCTGACGCTGTTGGCAGTGATATCGTCAACTTCCACATCAGTCGGCATCAAGCAGGAAGCCGGGGTCATGAAATAGTAGGAGTCAGCCCAGTCAGAGGTCTCCGTCGGTGAGCAGATGCCCTGAGCGGTGACTTCGAAGATGCTTTCCTCGGTCAAGCCGTCAATGACATAGGGACTAGTGACATTGGAGACGGTGGTCCAAGCGCTACCAGTAAAGACATCAAACGCAGCAATGGCAAGGGCGAACTGGTCGGTGCAGTTGAAGTGACGGATGGCGAGATATCCCGTACCCGAGTATTCGCTGAGGTCGATGGTGTAGTATGCGCCTTCACCCGTAGCCACGAACTCATCAGAGATCTGGACGAAGGTCGATGGGTTGGTACTATTGAGTGAATAATAGATGGCAAAATGCTCATCAGGCCAATCGGGATCCAATGCAGCGGCAACGATCTCCACAAATCCACCCATGTTGATTTGCGAGGTCACCAACCAGTTGTCGGGGAACAATTCACCATAGTCATTGTTATAACTCTCTGAATAGACAAAGCCAGCTTCACCAATCCAATTATAGCCGTCGCCATCCTCGTCAAAGGTGGTCCAGCCCTCGGGGATGCCGTTGCTGAAGTCGGCGGTGTAATCGAGTTCCACCGAACGATAGCGGAGGTTGTAGGCATCGTGGTAGCCAGTCCATACAACGGTGGCTTGTTCAGCGCTGACTTCGTTCACAGCAACGATGGTCGGCCGTTCGCAAGAGGACAGCGTGGTAAAGAAGAGGGATTCAGACCACGGGGTCGTCTCATACTTGGTGCAGTTGCCTTGAACCATCACCTCATAGGTTGATTCCGTCTCGAGTCCTTCGAGCGTGAAGTGATGATCATTATCAACGAGCATATCCTCTAGGACATACCAATCGGTGCCACCACTGATCTCACCTGTATAGATGCCAAAGTCATCGATATTGAGATAGAACATGTCGGTGCAGTTGAAGTGGCGAATGGCCACATAGCCCATTCCACTATAGGCACTCAAGTCGGCGGAATATTGGAGATACTCACCCGTAGCAGTGAACTCCTCGGAGATTTGGGTGAAATTGGAAGGGTTGGTGCCCGTGGTGGAGACATAGATAGCGAAGTTCTCTTCGCAGTAGGCGGGATCTTGGCCGCAAGCCCAGAACTTGACGATGCCACCCAGTTCTACCCTAGGCGAGATCAGCCAGTTGTCAGGAGTAAGCGGTTCATCGTCGTCGGAATAGCTTTGCGAGTAGGCGACACCTGAACCAGAATGCGCATTCAGCGCAGCGCCCATGTCCAAGTTGCTCATCCAGTTGAATCCATCACCATCAGCATCGATGATGGTCCAGTCACCAATCCCATTCTCGAAGTCCTCGAAGAAGGTGGTCACCTCTTCGCCGGGAATACGGTATTTGACGTTATAGTTTTCTTGATAGCCAATCCAGCTCAGCGTCACTTGGGTGGGCATGATCTCAACAGCCGTGAGGTTCGTCGGGGCTCCGCAGGCCTCGGGGGTGACGAAGATGGTGCTACTTGTCTCGTCGTTGCCGCAAGCGGAACGCACTTGAGCAGCATAACGGGTGCCCGGGGTAAGATCGGTAAGTTCATACGGGGGCATGGCACGAGGAATGGTGACCCAATCCAGGGTAGAAGGATCGAAGTCCGCCTCGATGCAAGCCCTAATCATCCAGCCATAGCCAGACAGGCCCGCTGTGGCCAAATCCATCCATTGCGAACCATTGATGCTCACCCAACGGTTGTTGGCATCACCCGTGTCGGTGCAGGCATCGATAGGATAAGTAATACCTTCTTGGAAGAATGTAACCCAAAGGTTCTGAGTTCCATCGATGGTAAGGGGCTCATCCAGAACAATCTCCATAAAATCGCCATCGCCCATCATGTTGAAATCCTGTGAGATTACAGGGGTACCAGAAGGCTGGTTTCCTCCAAGATAAACATTCAATGTCGCAACGCCTTCATAAGAAGTGTGGAGGCTCACCTTGGTGAGACTATTGCCCGCATAAGGTTCAAGCATCGCTGCAGGGAACATTGAGCCCCAATACACCGAACCTCCGGCACCGATCGAAGTGGCATAGGCACCATTATCGTAATACAGCCATCCCGTGAGACGGTCACGAAGTGTCTCTCCGTCGGCCATCTTACCGGATCTCAGCCATTGACGGTTACGGTTCTTTCCTTCTGGAATGACAGCATATTGTAGTTCATAGTATTCTAACCATCCCGACCATGTAAGGGTGGCGGAGGTAGGCATGACATTATATGCGGTGAGATCCGTAGGAGCTGGGCAAGCTTCGATGGTGGTGAACTGGACCATATCGCTCCATTGTTCGTCACAGGCAGGAGTCACCTGCACGACATAGACGGATTCAGGCATGAGGTTGGGGATAGTATAGGTGGTTTCCGTGATGCCTTCGACGGTGTTCCATTTCAGTTCACCAGGAAGGTTAATGGAGATGTCATCCACGTCGAGATAGAACCAATCGGAGCAATCGAAATGGCGGATCGCCACATAACCCACTTGACCGGCATAGGCACTCAAATCGACAGAATACTTGTACCATGTTCCTTGAGCCCGGTTGCCACCGCGAGTGAACTTGGTAGGATTGCCTGCACTTTTTGCCGACATGTCCCATTCGGCAATCGTGGTGAAAGCAGAGGCGTTATTGGTCGTGGTAGAGACCGCCACACCGAAATGTTCTTCTGCCCAAGAGGCGTCTTGAGCACATGCCCAGAAACTGATGCTCCCACCCAACTCAATCCGAGGCGAAACCAAGTAATTGTCAGGCAAGAGCGCTTCTTCTGAATCATTGTCATAGGAGGCAGACACGGCGATGTACGATCCCGAATGGGAGCCAAACTGGTTGTTGACCATCCAGTCGAAGCCGTCACCATCGTTGTCGATAGTCGTCCATTCGCCGAAGGTTCCGTCTTCGAAACCAAAGTTCAGGATATTGCCTGCTTCGGCATACCTAAGGTTAAACATCGTTTGATCCGACTCCCAGTTGACGATGGCCACGGTAGGCCCAGGAGTCACTTGTACATTGGATGGGGCAACGCATCCGGCACGCATCGGTGCTGGTGCCTTGGCTGGTGCTGTCGAGAACACCTGCCCCACCATCGACAAGGGGGGCAGCAGTGCAATCAGCAAGAGTAGCGATAAAGTTTTTCTGTTCATATCTTAAAAAAGATTTAATAAATAAATTTAAGTCAATTTTAAGCGTCAAAAATAATTAAATAAATCTCTCCCCCGGTGGAGGCGGAGGAAAACTTATCAACCGGAAATGAACAGGATATCAACAGCTTCTTTGGCGCACCACCTCGAAGCAGGCGATGCCAGTAGCCACTGATACATTAAGGGAATCGATGTCGCCCGGCATGGGTATCATCAGGTGCTGGTCGAGGCGAGTTATCAACATCGAATTGATGCCATCCTCCTCCGAACCCATCACCACACAGAGGGGGCCGGTGAGGTCAGCCGACCAGAGACTGGTGCGGGACTTCTCGGTGAAGCCCACAATCTGGAGGCCAGAAGCCTTGAGGAAATCGACTGCATCTTTGAGGTTTTCCACACGACACACATTAATCAATGACAAGGCACCGGCCGAGGTCTTCATGGCATCGCCATTCACCAAGGCAGAGCCACGGGCAGGAATCACGATGGCATCAACGCCAGCTGCATAAGCAGTGCGGGCTATGGCACCGAAGTTGCGAACGTCAGTGACACGGTCGAGCAGCAACACAAAGGGATCCCTCCCCTGCTCATATACCATCGGGACGACCTTTTCGAGCGACTGGTATTCAATGGGACAGATGAAGGCAATCACCCCTTGGTGGTTCTTCCTGGTGAGCCGGTTGAGTTTCTCCACCGGGACAAACTGCACTGGGACCTGACTGGCACGACAGTGATGGGCAATCTCTGAGAGCTCAGGCGTGCGAGCCCCAGCCTGGATAAACACCTTTTCTATCTCCTTCTGTGAACGGATCAACTCCAACACGGGATGCACCCCGAATATCATGTCGCTCTTGTTTTCCATAGTCAAATTCTTTTTTGCAAAAATAAAAAATTGTATCTTAGCCTCGTGAAAACAATAAAATAAAATAATTAACTATTTGATTATGAATTTATTAAGAATAAAAAGAAGCCTATTGGCCATCATTTTGGTCGGATTGGCAGGTCTATGCAATGCACAAATCTATCATCCCACCCCCTTGGCAGGCAAGACCTTGACGCAGGATTTTATCCATCAGAACCAGCATTATCCCGAGCAGGAATTGAAAGATGGCAAAAACGGCAAGGTCGTGGTTACCTTTGCTGTTGACGAGAAAGGCCAATGCAGCGACTATCGCGTCAGCGAGTCGTTTTGCGATGAAGCCGACCGTGACGCACTGGACTTGGTGAAAAAGATCCTTTGGACTCCCGCAACGAAAGACATGAAGCCCATAGCTGACGTCGTGGAATACGAGGTGGAATACAGTGCCAAAGCCTACCGTCGCTATTGGAAGAAACGCGAACGCACAGTACTGCCTTTGACCCTCGATGCCGACACCAGCTACCACATATACGACATTCATGCTTTGGAAGAGGCTGCCAAGCCTTATTTCGCTGACGGCAGCTCCATGGCACAGTACATCATGACAAACCTCGAGTACCCAGAGTCGGCCAAGGCCGCTGAGGTATCGGGCACTGTGCGACTTAGTTTCGTGGTAGAGACCGATGGAGCGGTGTCGAACATCACCATTGTCCAATCCGTGGGCGCAGGCTGCGACAATGAGGCCGTCCGTCTCCTGCAAGACACCCGTTGGATCCCCGCCGTCAAGAATGGCAAGTACGTCCGCAGCCACAACTTGCAGGACATCACCTTCAACATCGGCGCAAGGAACTACTTTGACGGGAATGGGTATTAGGGAGGTGAAAGGTGAAAGAAATAACAATTAAAAAATAAACAATTAAAAAACCAACAATGAAAAGACAAATGATTTTAGGGCTCCTGATCGTAGCAATGGGAGTCAGTGCCATGGCACAAGAGACAACTAGCAACTGGACCAAGAAAGGTAATTTCGGTTTGAACTTCGCACAGAGCTCTTACACAAACTGGGCTGCGGGCGGACAGAACGCACTCAACTGGCAGGGAATCTTCAACTATGCCATCAACTATGCCAAAGACAACTTCAAATGGGACAACACTTTGGCTACGGCATTAGGCTACAGCTACTACAACTTCAAAGACAAACCTGTGAAGACCGACGACAAGATCGAGTTCACCTCCTTGGCGGGCATAAAGGCTACCGAGCATTTGAATTACAGTTTGGAGTTCGCCTTCCGTTCTCAGTTCGCCTACGGCTTCGACTATGCGACCGATTCCACCAACTACATCTCCAAGTTCCTGGCACCTGCCTATCTCACTCTCGGTCTCGGTGTTGAATGGGTGCCCAACGAGCACTTCTCCATCAACTTCGCCCCGCTGACGGGTCGTATCACCATCGTCAACGACACCCGTCTGGCTGAGATCGGCGCCTATGGTGTGGAGAAAGGCTATTTCAACCCCGATGACACCACCCAATGGATCCCTGGCAAGAAGATACGTTACGAATTCGGTGCCCGTCTCGCTGCCAAGATGAAATACACCATCTTCCAGAACGTCGATTTCGAATCGAAACTGGAACTCTTCTCCAACTACCTCGAACACCCGCTTTACATCGATGTCGATTGGCAAAACCTTTTGGTGATGAAGGTCAACTCCTGGCTCAACTGCAGCTTCGGAACGCATCTCATCTACGACTACGACATCCCCTTCTATGACATCAACGCCGCTGGAGAGTCCATCCTCGACCCCAACTCGAAGGTACAGTTTAAAGAGGTATTGAGTGTCGGGTTTATGGTCAATTTTTAGTTGATAATTGAAAGTTGCAAATTGAAAAAGATAGGTATCTTATCCGACACGCATGGAGTGATCATCCCACAAGTCTATGATTTTTTCAAGGATGTGGATGAGATCTGGCATTGCGGTGACATCGGTAACATTGAGACTGCGGAGCGGCTTGAGGCATTCAAGCCGCTCCGTGCCGTCCACGGCAATATTGACGACCATGTCGTGCGTCTTCAATATCCTGAAGACCTGTTTTTCCACGTGGAGGATGTGGATGTGTATATGACGCACATCGGTGGCTATCCCGGGCATTACATGCCGGAAGTCAGGATCATCCTCCAAGAGAAGCATCCACAACTCTTCGTATGCGGACATTCACACATCCTGAAAGTAGTTTACGACAACAAGCTTGGACTGCTGCACATCAACCCAGGTGCCGCAGGCAAGAGCGGATTTCACAAAAACATCACGATGGTACGCTTCACCATTGACGGGAAGGAATTCAAGGAGATGGAAATCTTTGATAAGGTGAAAGGTGAAAGATGAAAGGTGAAAGGTTGGGTTGCTTCGCTCACCTTTCACCTTTCAATTTTCACCTACCTAAGTCTATCAACCGATTTGACTTTGTCGATATCTTTCTTGAGGCCGGAAGAGGCCAACATCATCATGATGAGGGCGATAAGCGTCAGGAAGGCACCCCAATTCGGCCAAACAAAAGAAGGAAGGGCAGCAACGAAACTACCTGTCTTGACAATGTAATAGACAAAAATGGTAGCGATAAGCACTGCTGCCAACGCAATGTTGATTCTCGAGAGTTTGAAAAGCTTCACAAACTGCTGCAGCTTCACCGCACGGAAAATCGACATGGAGATGTAAAAGTTGATCAAGATAACCGCAACCGTGAGGATCAACAGTGGCAACGTATAGATCGAGCTGAAGGGAACTTCAACATTGGGGGCCACCGAAACTTTGTTGACGCCATAGATATAAAGCTTTAAATAGGTGCCGTAATCATCAACGTAGGATGCCAAAGGCATGAAGAACAACAGGCCAAAAACGATGGCCGAAAGGAAAAACAAGATGGATTGTACTCTTTGTTTCATGATTGATTTCGCTTTAGATTTGGAGGTGCAAAGATAAAAAAAGATAGAAAAACACGAAAAAAACTTGACAATATGATTTTTTTCACTATTTTTGCATCGCTTTTGAATGGAACAACCAACCAATCTGTATAAAAGCATTCTTAAAAGCATTTCCTTAAAAGATTATTTCCTAACTTTTTATTTCCTTTATGTATAACATTTATGAGCTGAACGATAAGACTTTGGAAGATCTGAAGATTATCGCCATTGAACTTGGGATCGACGATGAAGGCAGAAGCAAACAACAGTTGATCTACGACATCATCGACCATCAGGTGGAACATCCAGAAGCAGTAAAGAAGACATCAAAGAAGAAAGCCACGCCCAAGCCCGAGGTAAAAGAAGGTGCTGAAGCCGCGCCAAAGAAAAAAGGTAGGAAACGCAAGAACGAGACGGCGGAAGAAACCCCACAAGCCGAAGTGACTCCCACCATCCCCTTCCCCACCGAGGAAACCTCAACTGCTGAACAACCCAAAGAGAAACCACAAGACGAGCCCAAGAAGCGCGAAAAACGCCCACGTATTGCCCGCGAAAACAAGCCCGCCCAAGAAGGCCCCGCCGGATCAAGCAACACCAAGGTGGAAATCAAATCAGAAAAGGTTAAGGAGACTCCTAAACCCGCTAAAGAGCCTGTCGCAGAACAGCATGCCGAGGTGAAAGAACACAAGGAGCACAAAGAACAAAGAGAACAAAGAGAACCGAGAGAACCGAAAGCTCCTGAGCAAAAAGAACAAAGAAACCCCGAGCCAAAAGAACCCAAAGAGCCTAGAGAACAAAGAGAGCCCAAGACACCCGAACAGAAAGAACAGAAGCCTCAAGAGCCAAGAGAGCCAAAGGCACCTGAACAACGGGAACATAGAGAACACCGCGAACCGAAGACTCCTTACCAAAATAATCAGAACGGACAGAATAACCAGAACAATCAGAATAATCAGAATAACCAAAACGGCCAGAACAACCAGAACAACCAGAACAACCAGAACAACCAACAAAACGCCGAGAAGCAGGAGAAGCAACGTCGTGACGAGCTGTTGAATGAGTTCGACAGCGTGGTGGAGGCCGAGGGCGTATTGGAGATCATGCCAGAAGGCTTCGGCTTTTTGCGTTCATCAGACTACAACTACCTCTCCTCCCCTGACGACATCTATGTCTCAACTTCGCAGATCAAGTTGTTCGGTTTGAAAACCGGTGACACCGTGCTGGGTGCCATCCGTCCTCCGAAGAGCGGTGAGAAATTCTTCCCATTGGTACGCGTCGATTATATCAACGGTCGCCGTCCCGAAGAGGTCAGAGACCGCATCCCCTTCGACTACCTGACTCCGCTGTTCCCCAACGAGAAGTTCACCATCACCGGTCACAAGGGAGGAACCATCTCAACGCGTATCATGGACATGTTTGCCCCGATCGGCAAAGGACAACGTGGCTTGATTGTGGCTCAGCCCAAAACCGGTAAGACCGTTTTATTAAAAGAGGTAGCCAACGCCATTGCCGCCAACCATCCTGAGGTGTATCTGATCATCCTGCTCATCGACGAGCGTCCTGAGGAGGTCACCGACATGCAACGCAGCGTCAATGCAGAGGTCATCGCCTCTACGTTCGACGAGCCAGCATCGAAACACGTACAGATTGCCAACATCGTGTTGGAGAAGGCCAAGCGACTCACCGAGTGCGGTCATGACGTGGTCATCCTGCTCGACTCCATCACCCGTCTGGCCCGTGCTTACAACACCGTGTCGCCTGCTTCAGGCAAGGTCCTCACTGGTGGTGTGGAAGCCAACGCCCTCCAGAAACCGAAACGTTTCTTTGGTGCCGCCCGTAAGATCGAAAACGGTGGCTCACTGACGATCTTGGCCACTGCCCTCATCGACACTGGATCCAAGATGGACGAAGTCATCTTCGAAGAATTCAAGGGCACCGGTAACATGGAGCTCCAGCTCGACCGCCGTCTGTCGAACAAACGCATCTTCCCCGCCATCGACATCGTGGCCTCGGGTACCCGCCGCGACGACCTGCTGGTCGATGAGACTACCCTGGCTCGCGTTTGGGCACTGCGCACCCACTTCGCCGACATGACCCCCGTGGAGGCCATGGAGTTCCTCAAGGATAAAGTCGCCAAGACCGTCAGCAACGAAGAGTTCCTGATGAGCCTTGATAAATAATCCCTAAGATGAAGAAGTTCTTATTCCTATCGTTGATCTGCCTCATCGCATTCGCAGCTCAAGCCCAGGACAACACCCTCATCAAAAAGATCCGTCAAGCCAATGCTACGGTGAAGTCGTTCGAGACCGACCTCAACAACACCTTGGTGAAACGCAACAAGAAAAACGAACAGGACGGCAAACTCTATTTCGTTTGTCCCGACAAGTTCGCTGCCCTTTTCAACAACGGCAAGCACATGATTGTCAATGTTAATCACCTCAAGATGAACATCGGGCTGTTTCATGGCACCTTCAAACTTCGTGACGACGGCATGATGCGCTCATTGAGCAACATCTTCCTCTATGGATTCCAGGGACGCTGTGAGGATCTGGCCAAGGATAACAACTACACCATCAATGTCCTTGAAAAAGGGCCATACCAACAGGTGTGCTGCAACAACAAGAAACGGTCGCTGCTCGGCATCGGTTACAAGACTGTCATCTTCAACTACGACAAAGACTCGTTGATGCTCCGACAAATTGTCTTGATTGACAACAGTGACAACGTGGATACCTACACGATATCCAATGTACAATACAATGTAAACGTGGACGATTCGGTCTTTTCGTTTTGATTTTACAGAGCGAACATCCCTTTCAAATCGTCTGTGGTGAGCCCGTTGAAATCACCAGAACTCATGAAAGCGCCAACGACATTATGCCGTTGGCCTTTTTGTAACAGGTCAAGGAGTTCGGCCTTGTTGTGGACCACCTTCAGGTCGGGTCGCCCGAAGCCCTCCACAATACGATGGTCAGGCATTAGTTCCAGCTTCTTGATGGCCACGGCATGAGGATCGTAGAAGACGATGGCGGTGTCGGCCAGCTGTAAGGCATCGCGATAATGGTCGATGAAGACTTCGCTGAGGCTGCTGTAGGTATGCAGCTCAAAAACGGCGAGCAAATGTTTTTGAGGGAACTGTTCGCGAAGGGCTTTCACGCTGGCGGTCACCTTTGACGGGGCATGGGCGAAGTCGCGGAACACCAGGTTGTCCTCCGACTGGAACAGCAGTTCCAGACGCCGTGCAGCGCCTTTGAAGGAACTGATAGCTTGATAGAACTGCTCGTCGCTGACTCCCAGCTGTCGGCACACCAGACGTGCAGCGTTGATGTTCTTCATGTTATGGCTTCCAAACACGTTAACCTCCCTCCTGCCACCATCAGGCATGAGCAGGGTTGTTTTCATGCCATCGCTCTCGAAAGGATGCACTCCATAGCCATAGGTGATGCAAGAAGCACCTTGGGCAATCTTCTCCGCCTCCACGTCGGTCTGATCGTAGATGAGACATCCACCCGGCTCGATGGTGCGGACAAAGATACGAAACTGTTCCAGATAGGTGTCGAAGGTAGGAAACACATTGACGTGGTCCCAGCCGATGCCGCTGATGACAGCGATATGGGGGTGATAATGATGGAACTTAGGCACACGGTCGATGGGTGATGTAAGGTACTCGTCACCTTCCATGACCATGTATTTGGCTGTCTCGCTGAGGCGCACCATCACGTCGAATCCCTCGATCTGCGCACCCACCATGAAGTCGGTCTCAATGCCCACCTGTTTAAGCACATGCAAGATCATCGAGGTGATGGTGGTCTTGCCATGGCTACCACCGATGACGATACGGGTCTTGTCCTTGCTCTGTTCGTAGAGGAACTCCGGATAGGAAAACACCTTGATTCCGAGTTCTTGGGCGCGCACCAGCTCTGGGTTGTCGATACGGGCGTGCATCCCAAGAATGACGGCATCGTAGGACTTGTCAAGTTTCTCTGGATACCATCCCCACTGGGGAGGCAGGATACCTTCGTTGGCGAGGCGCGACTTGGAGGGTTCGAAGATCTCGTCGTCAGAACCCGTGACTTCATAACCCTTGCGGTGCAAGGCGATGGCGAGGTTGTGCATGGCACTTCCGCCTATGGCGATAAAATGGACCTTTTTCATGATGGAATGAATTTGAAGCGGTAAAGTTACAAAAAATTCACTTACTTTTGCGGCATGGACGAGAAAGAACAAAAATATCAGCTTCTCTGGAAGCAGGCGCAGGCTTTGGTAAAAGACGAGACCAACCTGATTGCCAACATAAGCAACTTATCATCGTTGATTCATTTCACCTTCAATTTTTGGTGGACAGGTTTCTATTTTGTTGATGGGAAGCAGCTGGTGCTTGGGCCTTTCCAAGGTCCGTTGGCCTGCACGCGCATTCCTTACGGCAAAGGCGTTTGTGGCACCGCTTGGGAGCAAGGCAAGACTTTGGTGGTACCCGACGTGGAGCAGTTCCCCGGCCACATCGCCTGCAGCAGCGAGTCGCGGAGCGAGATCGTCGTCCCCATCTTCAAGGATGGCGTGATGTGGGCAGAGCTCGACATTGACAGCAGAGAGTTAAACACCTTCGACGATATTGACAAGCAATGGCTGGAGCGCATCGTGACGGTCTTAACCGCAGCATCCTAAGGTTGGCCATCCCCAACATCATCAGCAACATCACGGTGCCGTTGTTGGGTTTGGTTGACATGATGTTGATGGGACACCTGGAGTCGGTGGCCTATATCGGTGCCATCGGCCTTGGGGGAACCATCTTCAGCGTGATGTACTCGGTGTTCAGCTTCATGCGGGCTGGCACCACGGGATTCACGGCACAAGCTTATGGAGGCGGTGACGAGACCGAGATTTCCTACGCCTTTTACCGATCGATGGGCATCGCCTTGATCGCTACCTGCTTGGTACTTGGCTTGCAGCGGCCCATCGAGTGGATCAGCATGCAATTGCTTAACGGCAGTCCCGAAGTCCTAGGTTACACCAGCGACTACTTTCGTGTTCGCATCTGGGCAGCACCGGCTGTACTGAGCCTTTACACCTTCAACGGCTGGTACATCGGCATGCAAAACACCACTATCCCCATGGTCATTGCCATCTTAATCAACGTGGTCAACATCGCGTTGAGCATCTTGTTTGTCAACACCTTCCACATGGGTGTCACAGGCGTGGCCTTAGGTACGGTGATTGCACAATATGCAGGCTTGCTGACGGCCTTGATCTTCATGCTTACCAAATACCGGAAGTATCTTGTCCCCATTGAGAAGGCGGTTTTGCTTCAAGCCGACAAACTGAAACGTTTCTTCAAGGTGAACACCGACTTCATGATTCGCAGCATCTTGCTGGTGTTGACTATTGCCTTCTTCACCAACCAGTCGGCCAAGTTGGGCGATGACCTCTTGGCAGTCAACATGATTTTGATGCAGTTCTTCTATATCTTTTCCTACTTTACCGACGGCTTTGCCTATGCAGGTGAGGCGTTGGTGGGGCGTTTCACTGGGGCTCATGACCAGGAGAATCTGAAGAAGACGGTAAGGTATCTGCTGTTGTGGGGGCTGGGCCTGAGCGTACCTTTCACCTTGTTGTACTGGGCATTCCCCGAGACTTTCATCCACTTGATCTCCGATCAGCCCGAAGTCGCTGAGCAGGCTCGACCTTATTACATTTACATGATCATCATCCCCGTAATCACCTTTGCTGCCTTCATTTGGGACGGTATCTACATTGGAGCCACGGCGGCACGAGGCATCCGCAACACGATGCTCATCGCCTCGTTGCTAGTGTTTTTGCCAGCGTGGTATTTCTTGATGCCACGTTTTGGAAACCATGGCTTATGGATTGCCTTTTTGTTGTTCATGTTGGCTCGTGGGGTGAGCATGTCGGTGATGTGGAAAACCAAAGCTGTTTAAAGAAAAGAAAGCATGCACATCCTCTCAAAATCCACCTATATCAAAGGGCTTCAATGTGAGAAGGCCCTGTATATGACCAAGAAACATCCCTATCTGCGCGACAAGCTCAGCATTGAGCAACGGGCGATATTCAAACGGGGTTCCGATGTCGGGATATTGGCGCAGCAGCGGTATCCTGGCGGCATCAACATGAGTCCCACCTACCCCACCCAGTTTCCGAAGAAAGTGCAAGAGACGATGCAGAACCTCGACGACCCAGAGGTCAAGGTGATGTATGAGGCGGTGTTTCAATACAACGACACTTTAATCATGGTCGATATCCTGGTCCGCGACGGTGACCGGTGGAGAGCCATCGAGGTGAAGAGCTCACTGCGGCTCAGCCCCACCTACTATTATGACGCTGCCCTTCAATATTACGTGTTGCACGGATGCGGGATTCCGCTCTCCGACTTCCAACTGATGCACCTCAACGGCGAATTTGTCAAAGACGGCCCCATCGATGTCGAGAAGCTCTTCAAGCTCACCTCCGTGATGGACTTTGCCAAAGAGAAGGAACCTGAGATCGCCGCCAACGTGGAGCGCCTGAAAAACGTGGTGGCCCTGCCCCATTCGCCTTTGGTCAACATAGGCACACAATGCCACAGTCCCTACACCTGTGACTTCCTCGGCCACTGCTGGAAATACGTGCCTAAGAACAGCTTCCTCTTCACCACGGCCATGCCCGACGAGACGCTGTTTCAGTACTACTTCGGTGGCTATGGAAGCAACAAGCTCATGCTGGAACAGTTAGACCCTAACAGCGAAGAAGCCAAGCAAGTTGAAGCCCTTGAAAACGGCACCTATTATATCGATTACAAGAGCCTTTTTGCCCTGGCCCCCAACCCGAAGCCTCGACATGTGGCCTATCTCAACGTGTTGAGCGATTTCCCAGCCGTCCCTGAGCTTGACGGGATGCGTCCCTACCAAGAGATGATCCTTGCCTTCGTCGTGACAGGCGACAACGAGCCTGATGGACATAGCCATTGGCACTGCTTTGACGACCACCGCCGTTCTGCTGAGGCTCTAACCCTCATGAAGGAACGGCTTTCGCATTACGACCAAGTGGTGTGTTTTATGCCGATGAACCACAATCTCGGATCCAAGGTCATCAACCTCTATGGGACCCTCCTCGATGCCCATTTCTACCATCCCAAAATCAAAAATGGAATCAATTTACAAAACATCGCCGAAGCATTGTTTCACGATGTCAACCTCTTTGAACACAGTAGGATACTTGTTGAAGCCAATGAAAACGAATTAACAAGTTATAAACAGGCTATCAATGATTTATTAACTGAGAATGAGGTGATTAAGCGAACTTATCAACATTTTTTCAATTAAAACCCTGTTTATAACTATTGCTTGACATCCGCTTTCCGAGCCAGGATTAAGTGCTACTTTTGTCTTCGGAAAACAAGCGAAAAAAGACTCATTATCTAACTCGACAATTCACTATGCCAACCGATACTGTCACCAGGCCGTTCTCGAACAATTTACAGCGGAGGACAACGGCCACTCCCGAACAACTGTTAGCCAACCAAGGACGCATTCCACCCCAAGCCGTCGATCTCGAGGAGGTCGTCTTGGGCGCCTTGATGTTGGAAAAAGATGCCGTCAACGAGGTCATCGACATTTTGACGCCTGAGGCTTTTTATAAGGAAGCACATCAAAAGATCTTCAAGGCCATCAAGGATCTTTTTGGAAGGTCGGAACCCGTTGATATCCTTACGGTTACGAACGAGTTGAAGCAGACAGGCGAGTTGGAGTCGGTGGGAGGAGCCTATTACATTTCCAAGCTGACCAACCGAGTGGTATCGGCAGCCAACATCGAGTATCACGCCCGTATCATCATGCAGAAGCACATCCAGCGTGAGCTCATCGTCATCTCGTCGGAGACCATCAACCAAGCCTTTGAGGACACAACCGATGTTTTCGACCTGCTCGACAACGCCGAGAACAAGCTTTTCCAGGTGAGTGAGAACAACCTGAGGCGAAGCTACAACTCGATGCAGGATTTGGTCAACAAGGCCATCACGGAGATTCAGAACGCCAAGAACAGCGACGACAAGCTCCGCGGCGTGCCTTCCGGCTACACCGAGTTGGACCGCATCACACAAGGTTGGCAAAAGTCGGACCTCATCATCCTCGCCGCACGACCCTCTGTAGGTAAGACCGCCTTTGCCCTCAACCTGGCACGCAACGCTGCTGTCGAGTTCCATCGTCCGGTGGCTTTCTTCTCGTTGGAGATGTCATCGGTTCAGCTGGTGACGCGTCTGATCTCTTCGGAGACCTCGCTCACTGCCGACAAGTTGCGTTCAGGCGACTTGGCGGAGCACGAATGGCAACAGCTGAACACCAAGGTGACTCCACTCATCGACGCACCGATCTTCATCGACGACACCCCACAGCTCTCCGTCTTCGAGCTCAGGGCAAAATGCCGCCGTCTGGTGCAGCAGCATGACATCCAGATGGTCTTCATCGACTACCTTCAGCTGATGAGTGGTCGCACTGAACGCGGAGGCAACCGTGAGCAGGAGATCTCCATGATCTCACGATCGCTGAAGAGTCTCGCCAAGGAGTTGGAAGTCCCCGTCTTGGCCCTTTCACAGCTGAGTCGTAACGTGGAGCAACGCCCTGGATCCAAGAAGCCGATCCTCTCCGACCTCCGTGAGTCGGGTGCCATCGAGCAAGATGCTGACATGGTCATGTTCATCTACCGTCCGGAGTACTACAAAAACGAGGCGGAGAACCCCGACCTGCCCCAAGGTTTCACCGTCATCGACATCGCCAAGCACCGTAACGGCAAACTCGGCGAGGTCAACCTGCGCTTCGTGGGACAATACGCACGCTTCGAGGAGTTTGGACAAGACCGTCTTGCCAGTATGGACGAGATTTCTCTCGGGCCAAACCCCAACTTCAACAACACCATGATCCGAGGTTCCAAGATGAACGACGACACTTTCGGCGCAATGCCTTCAATCAGTTCAAACGATCGGAGTATCAGTAGCGAGGAATACCCGTTTTGAGAATTTAGAATATAGAGATAGCCCGTTAGGGGTTCAAGCTCGGTAGCACTTGATCGGGTACGTCATTGCGAGGAGCGTAGCGACGAAGCAACCTAACCTGAACCGGCTCAAGCCTTTAATAGTTCTGGTTGGGTTGCTTCGCTTCGCTCGCAATGACGTTTTCGACGCTAGCTTTTATTTGAGAAATGAGAAACCCTCAACGCGCAATTCAAAAAAAAGTTCTATCTTTGCAGTCCTTTATTTAGGTAATTTATTATTAAAGAATTGAAAGATAGACTTTTATGAAGAAGTTAGCCGTTATTGCCTTTGGTGGTAACGCCCTGTTAAGAGGCGGACAAAGAGGTACTTACAGAGAACAGATGGAAAACGTCACCCGCACTTGCGAGTCGCTACTTCCTTTCCTGAAGAATGATTACAATCTGGTTATCGGTCACGGAAACGGACCTCAAGTGGGCAATGTGATGCTTCAGAATGAAGCTGGAAATCAAGTGTTCAACGTTCCGGACATGCCCATCGACTTCTGTGTCGCTGAGACGCAGGGCCTGATCGGTTTCATGATCGAGATGGGTTTGGACAAGGTGTTTGCCAAGGAAGGCAATCGCCGCAATGTCGTCACCTTGGTGACCCAAGTCATCGTTGACAAGGACGACCCGATGTTCCAAAACCCCACCAAGCCTGTGGGCCCCTACTACACCAAGGAGCAGGCCGACAAGTATGCAGCCGAGACGGGTGCTGTTTATAAGGAAGACCCGAAAGGCCGCGGTTGGCGCAAGGTGGTGGCTTCTCCAAAGCCCATCGGCATCCAGAACATTGACATCGTGAAGCGTCTCGCCAACGAGGGCAACATCGTCATCACCGTTGGTGGCGGCGGAATCCCCGTAGTGGAGAAGAGAGGCTGCCTCTGTGGTGTTGAGGCCGTCATCGACAAGGACCTGGCATCAGCCATGACAGCCATCCAGATCCATGCTGACGAGTTCTACATCCTCACCGACGTGCCGAAAGTCTATATCAACTTCCGTAAGGAGAATGAACAGGCGCTGAACACCATCACCGTGGCTGAAGCCAAGAAACATCTGGCTGACGGACAGTTCACCGAGGGCAGCATGGCTCCCAAGGTACGCGCCGCCATCCTCTTCGTGGAGGCCACTGGTCATCAGGCCATCATCACCGAAGCCAACAGCCTCACCGACCCGAGCTGTGGCACCAGAATCATCCCATAATAACACAAGACCATGAAAAAAAGCATTTTCATCATCACGATAGGTATCCTTTTTGGATTCGGTTTTACCGCCTGCAACAACCCTTCGCTCATTGGCACTTGGGTTGACCCTGCCGACGAGAGCAGTGTCTTCGGAGAGACCGGTTTCACTCTTGAAAAAGACGGCACCGTGACCCCTATCAACATGGGATATCGTGAATACAACTCATGGCAGAAGGTCGGCGACCAGCTGATCCTCAAAGGCAACTACACGGGCACCAACCCTCGCGAGTTTGCCGACACCATGTGGATCGACGAACTCACCAAAGAACGCCTGGTTTTGAAAGACCTGGGGAACTATTCTGTTACCTACCAGAGGAAAGGTGAAAATTGAAAATTGAAAGGTGACAGGTGAGCGAAGCAACCCAACCTTTCACCTTTCACCTCCCCGCTTCTCCAACCCAGAGGATAACTGAGGTGCCGATGAAGATGCGAAGCCAGTCACCCAATGACAACGGAACCACTTCGAACATGGCTCCAGCATAGGTGACAATGAGGATTTGGCCGATGAGGATGATGGCCAAAGTAAGCGTAAATCCCGTGATGTTTTCTTTTGAGAACAAGCCCTTGAAAGCTGACTTGCCTGTCATGAAAGCCTTGGCGTTGAAGATGTTCCAAAACTGCATGAAGACAAAGATCGTGAAGAACAAGGTGAGTTCGTATGGCGACAAGCCGTGTCCTACATGGCTGAAATTGAAATAGTTGGCAAAATAGTCGCGCAACGAGAAGTCGGCCAGTGAGGTCAAGTCAACATGCTTGAAGTATTGCAAGAATCCAAACAGGATAACCACGAAGAGCAGACCAACCCCTAAGATCCTACGGGCCATTGGCCTCGAGATGATATAGGCCTTACGAGGTCTAGGACGCTCTTGCATCACCCGCTGGTCGGGTGGAAGTGAGGCCAAGGCCAAAGCTGCCAAGGTGTCCATGATGAGGTTGACCCAGAGCATCTGTGTGACGGTCAGCGGCGACTCGGTGCCGAGCAAGGCTCCAATGAGTACGATGAGGCAGGCTGCCACGTTGATGGTCATCTGGAACAGGATAAAACGTTGGATGTTATGATAGAGCGACCTGCCCCAGGTGACTGCTCGGGCGATGCTATGGAACGAGTTGTCGAGGATGGTGATGTCGCTGGCCTCCTTGGCCACCGAGGTGCCATCGCCCATGGAGAGACCGATCTGGGCCGCATTCAAGGCGGGCGCATCGTTGGTGCCATCGCCAGTGACCGCCACCACCTCCCCTTTCTGCTGCAGCAGGCGCACCAGGCGTTCTTTGTCCATCGGCCGGGCTCGCGACATGATTTTGAGGTCCTTGATCCGTCCCATCAGCTCCTCGTCGCTCAGCTTCTCGAAGTCGGGTCCCGTGATATGGTTACGCTCATCGGTGTCCTTCTCAGTCCAGAGACCAAGCTGTCGTCCGATCTCCTTGGCCGTACCCGAGGTGTCGCCTGTAATGATCTTGACATCGATGCCAGCGTTGATGCAATCATGGATAGCCTCAGCGACATCGTCACGGATGGGGTCAGCAATGGCTACAGTGCCCAGATAGCAAAGGTCGTTGGAGGCTAACTTGTCACCGTCGAACATCGACTCCAGGTCCTTACGGTCGAAATAGCGATAGGCGAAGCCCAAGGTACGCATCGCTTGGTTTTGGTAGTTGAGCAGATGTTGCTCGACAACTTCTTGATACGACTCCATGGGCGACTCGCCCTCCTGCATTCGGATCTTGGAGCAATGTCTCAGCACCAGCTCCGGGGCGCCTTTCACATACATCAAGAGTAGCTCGGGATCATCGGTACTCAGCACGGTGGCCATATATTTATATTTGGTGGAGAAAGGCACCTGCTTGACGATTCGGGTATGGTCGCGATAGCTGATGAAGTCGATATTTTGTTTGAAAAGCCAGGTCAGCAAGGCAGCCTCCGTAGGGTTACCCACTCCTTTGGCATCCTTTTTATCTGTGAAGTCGAGAAATGCCGTTGAGTTGACTGCGATGCCTTCTTTGACAAGCATGGAAGTCTGCGAGTCGTCGAGACGGCCATCATGCAGGCCATAGATGCGGAACTCATGCACGCTCATCCGGTTTTGCGTCAAGGTACCCGTCTTATCGGTGCAGATCACCGTAGAGGCGCCCATGGTCTCACAGGCGTGCATCTTTCGCACTAGGTTGTTGGTTTCCAACATCCTACGCATACTTAATGCCAAACTAAGGGTGATACTCATCGGAAGGCCTTCGGGCACTGCCACCACGATCAGGGTGATAGCGATCATTACGGTGTTGAGCAGATAGGTCAGGAACTCGAGCCAGTTGAAAGGATCATCAATGGCTTCGATGAAATACATCAGTATCCTGACGCCGACAATCACCCCGGCGATGATGTAGCTGGCGACGGTGATGGTACGGCCAAGGCGGTCAAGTTGCTCGTTTAGAGGAGTTTTTACCTTATTGTCGATTTGGGCTCCGGTATAGACCTTACCCCATTCGGTGGCGTCGCCCACTTTTTCCACCACGAAGATGCCATGGCCGTCGATGACTTTGCTGCCTCGGCACACGTAGTTGGAGGGATAGGTGGCTTCGGGTTTGAACTCTTCTTCCACCACTGTCTTACGTGCCTCAGGTTCTCCGGTAAGGTCTGACTCGTTGACCATCATCGAGATGGCTTCCACAAGCCAGCCGTCGGCAGGGATCTCATCGCCCGGGTTGACGAACACCACGTCGCCCACCACCACGTCTTTTCGTTCGATTTGGGTGATGTAGCCATCGCGCATCACGGTCACCTTCTCTTCGTCTTTGGCCTGGTTAAGGATATCGAATTTCTTGTTGGCGCTCCTTTCGAAGAGGAAGCCCACGGTAGTTGCCAAGGTGACGGCTACAAAGATGCCGAGAGGTTCAAGCAGCACCGTCGATGAGGCTACACCAGCGAAGTATTGGTACAGCGAGACGGCCACTGACATGACGAGAGCGATGAGCAGGATTCGGATGATGGGATCCTGAAATTTCTCGAGAAACAGCTTCCACGCTGACTCTTTCTTAGGGGGTGTCAGCGTATTGTCGCCATGTTCCGCCCTACTCTGCTCGACTTGTTGTGCGGTCAGTCCTTGGTTAGGATCGAGGTTAGGAAAATCTTTTGGTGTCATACCCCAGTTAAACTGAAGTTTTTAGACTTGTGCGTTACCCAGCAGGAAGCTGACGTCGGTGTTCGGTTCGATTTCGACGGCTTCTTTGCCGTATTGCATGACGATCATTTTCTTGCCGCCTTTCAGGGTCATCTTATTGTCGTTGACCCAGAGCGAGGTAGCTTCACGAAGTCCGACGACGACCATTTTTTGGTTGACGGCGAGGTATTCGTTGATACGGTCTTGGCGTGTCTCGCCACCGTGTTTGATCATCTTGTCGATTTCCGGATGCGGGTCGAGGTAATGCGGGTTGATTTGGAACGGCACGAGGTTGAGGGTCTTAAACGAGGCGGGTTGCACGATAGGCATGTCGTTGGTGGTGCAGAGTGTGGGGCAAGCCACGTTGCTGCCGGCGCTCCATCCGATGTACGGTATGCCGGCGAGGGCGCGATCACGGATGGCGTCCATCAGGCCATAGCGGTGCATTTCGGCGACGAGGTGGAAGGTGTTGCCGCCTCCGACGACGATGCAGTCGGCTTCGTTGATGGCCTTCACTTTATCATCATAGTGATGCACTGAGGTGAAGTTGGCAAATCCGAATTTCTCGAAGAACACTTTTTGGACACGGGCCTCGTAGGCATCATAGCTTTCGGGGTAGGCTTTTCCAGCGATGTTGACGCCGGCGAAAGGCACGAACACGATGCGGCTATTGGGGTTCAGGTTATTTTGCAGGCAGAAGAATTCGATTTGGTTGCATGCCCAGGCAAGGTAGGTCTCCCCGAAGTTGGTGGAGTTACTAATCAGAAGGAGTCTCATTGGTTTGCTTTTTAGAAAATCCTTGCAAAGATACAAAATCAGATTGAATGATTTAACTTCCCCTGAAAAAGCTTGACAGTTATTTGACCTCTTTCGGTTTCCCACGGTGGGGGCAGCCATGGGCGCCTTCGGAGCGCCCCTGCCCCCACCGCCGGAAACCGATGGCGACGCCCGCCATACCCTGGGAAAACCAAAGGAACAATTACTGAGGCGAGAAGACCAGACGCAAAGATTGACCGCTGTCGCGATAGTAGTAGTTGCCAGTGCTGAGGCTCGAATCGTCGAAGTACACGCGCCACGCGATGTCGCTATGGTAGCAGGACGCTGACCAGTAGCCGCCGTTGCTACCCACACTGCCGACAGAAGCCCCGTTACGGTCGCCCGCGGCAGGCAGGAAAACGGCACCATACTGTTCAAGGGTAGCCCACTGAGTGGCAGTGATGATATTGCTGGAGAAACTAGCACCTGATGAATTCGTGCTACTCAATGAATAATAGGAACTCTGCCAATCGTCGGGCAAGAGAATAACACCATTGATATTGTTTACTTTTGCCTTGGCGTAACGGATACCGCTTGATGTATTTCGTGTATTGAATACATATCTCCATTCTCCATGAGTCAATGTACGCCAGGTGTGTGGCGTATTGCCTCCGTTACTGATGGCATTGTAACCCCAGTCAGCTTGGCCTGTCTGGTCATATAAGTTATAGGTATCGCTGCCGTAGGCATAATAGTCGTTGTAATTATCACTCGTACTCCAAGGTTGGTAACAAGCTGCCCCATGGTTATATCCACTAGTACCCCAGCCGAACAGATCAATCCAGCCATTATACGTTTGCGAGATGTTCGAGTTGTCTTCGCCAACATAGTCCCACTGGTGCTCCGCAAATTGCCAGGTGTTGGTTGAAGCTCTGTACTGCAAGTTGCCCTTCGAAAAATACACCTGTTGGGTGGCACTCACCGAAAACAGTCCTTCGATATAGCCAATAGGCGCTGTTGGTGCTGTTAGCGTGGTGAAACTCACTTCAGAGCCATAAACCGTACCGGCGCTATTCTTGGCATATGCTCTAACATAATAGGTGGTGTTTGCCGTCAAGCCCGTCATTTCAACAGTGAAACTACCGGTTCCCGTTCCACTGCTCGCATGGCTTCCACTCGTGGTGGGATTGTGGCTCGTGCTCCAACAGATTCCCCGCTCGGTCACATCGGCGATGCCTGTGGCGGTTACATTGCCTCCACCTGTCGCCGTGGTTTGGGTGATATTAGTTACGTCAATGGTGGCCACCGTAGGAGTGGCATGTGAGCAATAGACAAGACGCACCGACCGACCGCTGCTGCGATAGCTGCTGTAGCCAGTGCCGAGGTTCGAAACGTCGAAGTCCACGAGCCACGCATTGATGCTATTGCTGCAGGACGCTGACCAGTAGTCGCCGTTGCCACCCACATAGCTGACAGAAGTCCCGTAACGGCTGCCCGCGGCAGGCAGGAAGACCGCACCGTGCTGTTCAAGGGTATCCCACTGAGTGGCAGTGATGGTATTGCTGGAGTAACTTGCACCTGTTGAATTCGTGCTACTCAATGAATAATAAAAACTCTGCCAATCGTCGGGCAAGAGAATAACACCATTGATATTGTTAACCTTTGCCTTGGCGTAACGGATACCGCTTGATGTATTGCGTGTATTGAACAAATATTCCCATTCTTCACGGGTCAATGTGCGCCAGATATGGGTCATATTGCCTTCGTTACTGATGGCATTGTAGCCCCAGTCGGCTTGACCTGTCTGGTCAAATAAGTTATAGGTGTCGCTGCCATAGGCATAATAGTCGCTGTTGGTTGTGCTCGTACTCCAAGGTTGGTAACAGACTGCGCCATGGTTATATCCACTAGTGCCCCAGCCAAAAAGATCCCGATCCACATTTTGATTGCTGTTTTCTTGACCATTGTAACCAAGATAATCCCACTGATGGTCGGCAAACTTCCAGTAAGGAGTGTTGGCACTTCCTATATACTGCAAGTTGCCCTTCGAGAAATAGACCTGTTGGAAGGTACTCACCGAGAACAAGCCGTTGATGGCTCCATCTACAGAACCCTCATTGAACACTTTCCCTGTTGGGATGTCGTGATCCTTCTTGCAAGAGGATGCGATTGCCAACAGCATGGTCAGCACAATCATCAGTCTTGTCCTTGTTTTCATGGCTTCTTTCTTTTTAAGGTGTAACCAATGCCAATTTTGGCTTCCACATAATCCACCCCGATGGTCTGCACTCCCAACGAGACGCCAACGCCACCGAAATGAAGCATGAGCCCTGCGTCAATGGCAACGCCTCGATAGGAATCGTCCGTGCAACGAGCCCAACTGCCATCGTCAAGCTGCCAATACTTGTTTCGGACGCCATAGCCGCCGCCAACGTAGGCATACAACGGGTCAAACAGCCTGAACACCATACCCGCCGTGACTCCCATCCGTGATGAACGCTTCTCTCCCGTATAGGAATACGGTTCCGACAACCCAGCGATGACACCTGCCCCGTCGCACTCATAGCGGGCGTCCCCAAACCCGAAGTTGCTGCTCAGGCTGGCATACCACCCCACGCTCTTCGACGAGCCGACGGTAAGTCCGAACGACGTTTGCGGCGCCAAGGAATAGGCCCCGTTGGCCATCACGTAAAAGATGCTGCCGATGGGTGTGCTTTCCACGTTCAGGGAGCCGTAAACAAGCTTGGGAGCCGGCAACGTGATGGTCTGGCCATTCATCTCCGAGGTGATTTCCCTCGAGACCATCGTGGTCTCGAAGCCTTCCTGCTTACATTCGACCTTGTAGGTTCCCTTACCCAAGACGCCAGTCCAGGTGCGTATTCCTTTCTTCTCGTTGTTCACCCATATCTCGGCATCGGCATCCACTTTGAACGTCACTTCCACAAAGTCGGATTTCAGTTTCACGCTAACCGTATGGGCTTCGTTAGGATTGTCAACGGTCACCTTGCCCGTCTCGGAACGATAGTTGGGAGCTTGCACGCGATAGGAATAGGTGCCGAAGTTGACATACCTCTTGGCGGACCCATCGGGGCCGACCTCCCACAACTGGCCATCCACTTCGAGCACGGCATCGGCAGGCGACAGCTGGAAGACCAGATACTGTTGCGTTGGCGATGTCATGACCGGCACCTGCACCGCCAATGGCAGTGTCCCCCTGATGGTGATCTTGTAGGTGTGCAGCGCCTCCACCTTGGTGACATAATCCTGAAGCCGCAGTTCGTATTGGCCCCAGTCTCTATGCTTGATGCGGAGGTATTTCAGTCCAGGCGACACCCACAGCCAGATCTCACCGTCGCGAGTGGCACGTTGCACCACCTCGGATCCCAGATCCGGGACGAAGCTGAATCCCTCGCGCTGATTGGGAGCGATGTTCTGTGTGGCGACACGAAGCAAGGCACATTGCCGGTCATTATGGTCGGTCTTTATCTCTTCTCTGGCCGACATGTCCGCGGGAAGCGACTCCACGCTGAGGATTTCAAAGTCCTGAGCCAGGAGCGGCATGAAAAGCGTGGATAGTATTAGTGCGAGTAGTATTCTCTTCATGGATTATCTTATTTATTATAGCACTTTAAAGCGGGGTAAGATTAGTCAGAAAAGAGTAACCAACATCCATCAGCTTGGCGAGTGCTATTATGGCGCAAAGATACAAAAGAAAAGACTAATATCAACGATGTCAGAGAGCAATTCGCCACTCTTATATCAGAGCTGTCCAACGGTAGCCGTGGGTGGGATGCTCCTCGTGGGCCTTCCTGACGAGGGCTACGATTTCCTCTCGTCTGTGGTCTCGTGGGGACGGCTTGCGGTTCTTCCACTTGTAGTATCCGGCGCGGCTCACGCCCATCAGTTCGCAGATGTCCTTGACAGGGTTGTCGCGGGACAGCAGGTACACTATTTCGAACTCTTCGGCTTTAAACGAACATACTCCCGTTCCCCATCCTCGTTCGTCTGAACGGCATAGCTTTTTTTTAGCCGTTCGTTCTCAATGCGGAGTCTGAGGATCTCGCGTTTGTAGGATTCTTCCGTCCGGTCAACGCCTTCCGGGAGCACCTCCTTGGTTTCCGAACTTGCGCGGGCAAGGCCTTCAAGTCCGCCCTCGTCATACTGCTTCATCCATTTCCTGAGCGACGTCTCCGTGATGCCGTTGTTCTTGCAGAAGTCCTGGATGGAGATCCTCTGGTTGCTCCGGTAGCGGCGGATTAGGAACTCTTTCTCAAGCGGGTTCAAGTGTTTTGACATGGTAGATTCTCCTTTCCGGTGAACTTGGACTGTCCGACTCCTTGGTCCGTTAAGGATGTTGGCTTTCCGTTCGTGGTCAACCGCCACTCTCTCCAAGACGAACATCCTTAACGGCTACAAAGGTACGTCTTTCAGTTTTTTTCACCTTCCCGTGTCTACTTTTTTGAGAGCAACAGAGAAAAAATCAAGTCCAGCGCTCTGTTTTGATCGAAATCTTTGACCACAATAACGCAACTCTCTCTAAGTCAACCGGAATAAAAAAAACAAAACTTTAATTAATGCTATGCATCTCCAAATACAGGTCACGTAAAGGAATACTCAACACGAAACACACATCCCCCATCGTCACCTCGTAATCCTTTTCTACTCCATCAAGGATCAGCCTTCGCATAGGACTGTCATATACCCATCGCTTAATGTCGTTGAACATGTCATCTCCCAACATCCCATATAACGTGTCAAGCGCAAAAAACTCCACGTCAAGAGGAGTCTTCGGTTTTTTCTGCTCCATCCTCTCCATTAACATGGCGCCATGGGCCGCAAGGAATCCCGCTCCCCCAATCTCCTCAAAAAGCTTCTCCCCTTCTTCGTTAAGACAACGTGGACTCTTCTTCTGCGCATAACTCCCAAACGCCTTGGGGTATTTCACCAATAAATAAGCTCGAATAGACGATATCTCTTCCTCGTGTTTCGCACAAGGCAACTCATCAATTCGTTTCTGGTTGCTGACCACATTCTTCTCCGTAGGCACAAAACGGTTGAAATACCACTTGCAAATAATCACTGTTACTACCACAGAAATAAGTACGATGGCGAATAACGGCCATCGCTCAACCAAAAAGGTAATTATCGCATCCATAACACTGTTGTTTAGATTAATTGTTGTTTTTCGAGTTGCAAATATAATATTAATTATATTATTTACACAATAAAGATTAAATATTATATCTATTATTGAAAACCACATTTTAATCATTATAATAATTCAATATAATACAAACAAATATATCATATATATAATTTGTTTTATTACTTTTGCTGAAATTTTTAAACATGTCGGCAAAAGATTTTGGATCAATGAGCATCTTGGTGGAACAAAGCCTACACAAAGCGACTTTGAAAACCAGGAAACATACCTTTCAATTAATGATGGAAGAGGAATGCTTTGATAAGCTTCACGATAACATCATTATTATGAAAGGTGCCAAGCCCAATGAAACCGAAATTCAAACAGCAAAAAAGCTGGCCAAAACCGACGAATACTATCTTGTGTTTCCAAACGATGGACAAATCAAAGAAATCCGATCCTTGACAAGGAATGTGAGCAATAAAAGAAATGATATTTATCTTATCGACAAAAAGACCTTCAAAGCTATTGCCGTTGACATAAAAACATGCGGAAACCCATCAATAGAAACCATTATCTCTCACCTTTCAGAAGGAGTGAATCAAGCACCCAACCTAATCCTCGATATTACTGGGAAAGTAAGCAAACTTAAACTCATTAAAGGGTTGAGAGGAGGTTGGTCGAAGAGATTAAAGTTCTTATACCTTAATTACCATGGTCACTGGCATCTGCTCGATAAAGCAAAAGTTTTCGACAACAATCAACTTAATAAGTTACTATAATAAAAAGAGCGACCGTTTTTTCGATCGCTCCTATTTTAGATACTTTTAACTCCGGTGATCAAACCTGTCAGCCCATTGTCTGCACTAAAAAAGTGTTGGCGTTCCATAGCCAAATGCCGACGTAATGGTTGTTTAAAGTGGCCAAGCCCACTATCTGACTGCAAAAGTATGTTATTTTTTTGGAATATGCAAGGGATAATGAAAAATAATCTTTTTAATAATCAATAATATAATTAAATATACTATATATATAAATTCTATTTATTATTTTTGCTGAAATTTTTAAACATGTCGGCAAAAGATTTTGGATCAATGAGCATCTTGGTGGAACAAAGCCTACACAAAGCGACTTTGAAAACCAGGAAACACAACTTTCAATTAATGATGGAAGAGGAATGCTTTGATGAGCTTCACGATAACATTATTATTATGAAAGGTGCCAAGCCTAATGAAACCGAAATCCAAACAGCAAAAAAACTGGCCAAAACCGACGGATACTATCTTGTGTTTCCAAACGATGGACAAATCAAAGAAATCCGATCCTTGACAAGAGATGTGAGCAATAAAAGAAATGATATTTATCTTATCGATAAAAAGACCTTCAAAGCTATTGCCGTTGACATAAAAACATGTGGAAATCCATCAACAGAAACCATTATTTCACACCTTTCAGAAGGAGTGAATCAAGCACCCAACCTAATCCTCGATGTCACTGGAAGAATCAGCAAATCAAAACTAACTTTCAGTTTAAGACGGGGTTGGTCCAAAAGACTTAGAGCTATTTACCTAAATTACCATGGTCATTGGTATTATCTTAATCGTGACCTTGTGTATGATAAGAAATGGATAACCGACAATATTAAATAAAAAAGAAACGGGTCGCCCCGTTCCTTTTTAATACTTTTTCCACAGGTGATTTAACCCCCTCGTCCATCGTCTGCCGTCACTTAATGACGTTGGAGGTACTTTACCAAAACGAGGCTAATGGTTGTTTAAAGTGGCCAAGCCCACTATCTGACTGCAAAAGTATGTTATTTTTTTGGAATATGCAAGGGATAATGAAAAAAAATCTTCGTCAGCCCACCTCCATCGCCTTCAAACGCAACATCTCATCGCGATACTGGGCAGCAGCCAAGAAGTCCATCTCCTTGACGGCCTTCTCCATGTTTTTCTTGGCCTCCAAAATGGCCTTGTCGAGCTGCTTCTGGGTCTTGTATTCAACCTGCTCAGCAGCCATCGCCACGGGACGCTCCTCCTGCTGCGTGTAGGAGATACCCCTCCTACCCGTCGCCTCGGACAACGAGCTGTCAATGGCCTTCACAATGGTCTTGGGCACGATGCCATGCGCCTCGTTGTAAGCGATCTGCTTCGACCGACGTCGGTTGGTCTCGTCGATGGTGCGCTGCATCGACACGGTGATGGTGCTGGCATACATGATGACCTTGCTCTCTGCGTTACGGGCCGCACGACCCGCCGTCTGCGTCAACGAGCGCTCCGAACGTAAGAAACCCTCCTTGTCGGCATCCAAAATGGCCACCAGACTCACCTCGGGCAAGTCCAAACCCTCACGCAACAAGTTGACCCCAACCAACACGTCGAAGTCGCCGACACGCAAGCCTCGCAAGATCTCCACACGTTCCAAGGTATCGACATCGGAATGGATGTAACGTGCCTTGATCTTCAAATTGTTGAGATAGGTGTTCAGCTCCTCAGCCATGCGCTTCGTGAGCGTCGTCACCAACACTCGCTGCTGCTTCTCCCTCACCTTCTTGATCTCCTCGAGCAGGTCATCGACCTGGTTGACGCTGGGCCTCACCTCGATGACGGGATCCAACAACCCCGTAGGACGGATCAACTGCTCTACATACACACCCTCGCTCTGCTGCAGCTCGTAGTCATCGGGGGTGGCACTCACAAAGATCTTCTGCCCCGTCAACGCCTCGAACTCGCTGAACTGCAACGGACGGTTGTCGAGCGCGGAAGGCAAACGGAAGCCATACTCTACCAACGTCTGCTTGCGCGAACGGTCGCCACCATGCATCCCACGGATCTGTGGCACCGTGACATGACTCTCGTCGATGACGGTGATGAAGTCCTCAGGGAAATAGTCCAACAGACAGAACGGACGCGTACCCGGACTCCTGCCGTCGAAATAACGCGAATAGTTCTCGATGCCAGAACAATAGCCCAACTCACGCATCATCTCGATATCATAGTTCACTCGGTCTTCCAACCGTTTGGCTTCCAAGTTCTTGCCTATCTCACGGAAATATTCCGTCTGCCTGAACATGTCCTGTTGGATCTCTTCAACAGCCTGGTTCAACTTGTCCTTTGAGGTGATGAAAATATTGGCAGGGAAGATGGTCAGTTCAGAAATCTCTTCGATACGGCTGCCTGTGACGGGATTGAAGCTCTCGATGGCATCGATCTCGTCGTCCCAAAAAACGATGCGATAGGCGATGTCGGCATAAGCCGGAAACACGTCGAGGGTCTCCCCTTTGATGCGGAACTTGCCTTGGGTAAACTCGATCTCGTTGCGGCTATAGAGAGCGCTGACCAAAGCCTTGGCCACGTCGTCGCGGCTACGACGCTGACCCCGAGACACATAAATGACGTTCTCACTAAAGTCGTCGGGGTTGCCGATGCCATAGAGGCACGACACCGACGACACCACGATGATGTCACGTCGCCCCGACATCAAGGCCGTAGTGGTGCTGAGACGGAGTTTCTCGATGTCGGAGTTGATGGAGAGGTCCTTCTCGATATAGGTGTTGGTCGAAGGGATGAAAGCCTCTGGCTGATAGTAGTCGTAATAAGAGACGAAATACTCCACGGCATTCTCCGGGAAGAACTGTTTGAACTCGCCATAGAGCTGAGCCGCAAGCGTCTTGTTATGGCTGAGCACCAAGGCAGGTCGGTTGACTTGGGCCAAGACATTAGCGATGGTGAAAGTCTTGCCCGACCCAGTGACGCCGAGCAAGGTCTGGGCAGCATCGCCCCTCTGGAGCCCTTCAACAAGCTGTTTGATGGCTTCCGGCTGGTCACCCGTGGGCTTGAAATCCGAGACTAACTTAAATTCCATGGCTCAACTTGAAATCCAACATCACCGGATAATGGTCTGACCCCTTGAAACGCAGCCTCTTGAACTTCATAGGCTGGACTTGGTCGTTACACCAAATATAGTCGATACGAAGCAGCGGTAGTTTACCCGCATAAGTATGGCCGATGCCTTTACCCGTCTCCACAAAGCCATCGATGAAACCGGCCTTCTTGATCTGATGGTAGGTGTAAGACAGCGGGGTGTCGTTGAAATCGCCGCACAGAAGGATGGCACGCCCGTCATGGGGGATATCGGCCAACAGCTGGTTGACCTGAAGACTACGTTGCCGATAGGCATTCCTCAGCTTGACCACGATCGACTTCCCGTACTCTTGCACTGCCTCTTTGGAGTTGCCAGGCTCGGAAAGAACGGAAATCTCCTCTTGAGTCAACTTAAACGAGGTCAGGTGCGAGCAAACAACGAGAAACTTCCCTTTTTTACCCGCATCGATCTGAGCCACAGCGCCATAGTCGTTTTCCTTACCAAAATGCGTATCGTCGCTGATGGCACTGATAGGATATTTCGAATAGATGACATTGCCACCGAAATATGCCTTCTTATGGTAATAATGATAAGGCATCTCGGTCAAATCACCGAAGATTCTGATGAGTTCCGGCCTCCCCTTTTTGCTCAGGAAATAGCCGAATTCCTGGATACAAAGTACATCGGGATGGTTTTCCCGCACCATGCTCACAATGCCATTAGCCACATCGGAAGCATCCTTCTTACTATCATATAAATCTTTGAATATGCGCACATTGTATGACATGATGCGGATATTGCCTCCTTCGCTGGGCTTTCCGTTGGAATACGACCTCAAGATGCCCGGCACGGCAATCAACAAGGCCAAGACCGCAATCCAAGCCTTACGCGACCACATCAGCACCAAAAGGGTTAAGATGAGTGCGTTGAAAAGCAAGATCTCCCAAAAGGCCAAGCCGAAAAACGAAGCCCACACGAACTTCATCGGGTCGATGTAGCTGCTCGACACACTGAGTGCCATCGCCACCAATCCGATAAGCGCAAGAAAGGTCAAAAGGCCCACAATCAGCCTTCCGAAGAACCCTCGGCGCTCTCGCCGTTCAACCCGTTCATTACGATCTTGTTCTCTCATCAGTAAAGACGTCCTTTCTTTTTCCAAATCAGCAGGATAATCAAACCCATCAGCATGCCGCCCAAGTGAGCAAAATGCGCCACACCATCGCTTGCCGACATGACACCCGTCAGCAACTCGATGACAGCATAGCCGATGACGAACCACTTAGCCTTGATAGGCACGAAGAAATACAAGTAAATCAACGAATTAGGAAACATCATTCCAAAGGCCAACAGCAAGCCATAAATGGCACCTGAAGCACCTACCGTCGTCATCATATTGAGATATTGACTCATGGGGATGAGATTCCCGCCTCCCAAATTAACCGTTTGATATTGTGATAGTTTCACCACATACTCGATATATTGCACTCCCTCCTGCATCAGTCCAGCGCCCAATCCACAGAGGATGTAAAACAGCAAGAAACGTTTCGGGCCCCAAATGTTTTCGAGGGTATTTCCGAACATCCACAAAGCGAACATGTTGAAAAACAGATGGGTGAAGTTGCCATGCATGAACATGTAGGTGAAGATCTGATAGATATGGAAGTCGGAGGCCATGAAGAAATGCAGGCCGAGGATGCTGGAGAGGTCGATGCCAAAACGGGGCATGACCAAGTCAGCCAAAAACAAGATGCCGTTGATGATCAGCAAGTTTTTGACCACCACGGGCAGGAAGGAAAAACCGGTAGGACTGTATTGGGAGTTCATGAGTTAATCAGTTGGTCAGTTGTTCAGTTTTTGGGTTAGTTCATCAATATTAATAATAGTGTATATCTTTTTTCCGTCGGGTGCAATCTCGGCTACGGTACAGCCGAAAAGCTGATCGACGATGTTTTCCATTTCCATCTCCGACAGCGAAGTTGCCGATTTCACGGACAGTTGCGAGGCCATGGTCTTGGCGATGCCCAACTTACGCTCCAGTTGCAAGTCGGAGCGGTTGATCTTGAAGTTGTCGAGCATCTTCTCCACCAGCGCCACGGGGTCGCTTCCATTAAGGTCGGCAGGAGTGCCGTTGATGACGAAGGTAGTGGCGTTGACCTGTTCGATGGCGAAGCCCACACTCTGCAGCTCGGGCAGCATCTCGTGCAGCATGGAGGCGTCGTTGACGTTCATCGTGAACGGCTGGGGAAACAGTTCCTGTTGCGACTGTCCGGTACTGTTATCCATCTCTTTCAAGAACTTCTCGAAGAGGATGCGGTAATGTGCCAGATGTTGGTCGATGATGAGGATTCCCGACTTTACGGTGGAGACGATATAGCTTTGATTCAACTGGAGATACTGGCTTTTTTTCGGGGTCGGGGCTATAGGCTCTGAGGATTCCGACGATTCCTCCGTCAGGTCAGTCCTTTCGCCATAAAGCAGTCTCCAATCACCCGGATCGCCGTTTTTCGCCGAGGGTCTCATGCCTCCAAACGAGCTATGGGAGAACTCCCCTTTTTGCCGGAAAGGATTGTAGGTTGGGTCGATGGGAATCGAAGGTTGGATGAGCGGGTTCGACGACTTCACCACCTCGCCGAAGTCGATGTTGAGGTCGGTGGGTTGGTCGAAGTCGATCAACGGCGAGAGGTTATGTTGACCGATGGCTTTACGCACTGCGGCATGGAGGATGGCATACACCAGCTTGACGTCGATGAAGTTGACCTCCGTCTTGGTGGGATGGATGTTGACGTCGATGTCGGCAGGATCGACCACGATATTCAGGAAATAGCCCGGGAAGCTGTCCTTGGGGATCATCTCCATGAAGGCATTCTCGATGGCATGATGCAGGTAGGGATGCTTGATGTAGCGCCTGTTGACGAAGAAATACTGTTCTCCGCGGGTCTTCTTGGCGAATTCGGCTTTCACGATATAGCCATGGATGCTGACGCGATCCGTCTCCTGGTTGACTGGCAGAAGTTTCTCGTCGTAGCTGTTACCGAAAAGTCCCATGATGCGTTGCTTGAGGTTGCCTGGATAGAGGTGATAGAGTTCTTTCCCGTCGCTAATCAGCGAGAATCCGATCTCGGGATTCATGAGGGCCACACGGGTAAACTCTTCCACAACATGGCGCATCTCGGCGACGGCCGACTTCAGGAAGTTGCGTCGTGCCGGCACGTTGAAGAAGAGATTCTTGACGATGAACGACGTTCCAGGCGACATCGGCACCAGGGTCTGTTCCTTGACGACGGAGCCCTCGTTGATGATCTTCACCCCCACCTCGTCTTCTTTGCGTCGCGTCTTAAGCTCCACCTGTGCGATGGCCGCGATGCTGGCGAGGGCTTCGCCACGGAAGCCCATGGTGCGGATGGAGAACAGATCCTCGGCCTTGCTGATTTTGGAGGTCGCATGACGTTCGAAGCAAAGACGCGCATCGGTCTCCGACATGCCACAGCCGTTGTCCACGACCATGATCATGGCCTTGCCCGCGTCCTTGACCACTAGGTCGATCTGGGTGGCACCGGCATCCATGGCGTTCTCCAACAACTCTTTGACCGCCGAGGCGGGACGTTGGATGACCTCGCCCGCAGCGATCTGGTTGGCTACACTGTCCGGAAGCAATTTGATCACGTCAAGCATAAGCGTGTCATTTGCCCATCAGGCCAGAGATGATGTTAGTCAGCATCGGAGTGCAGAAGATGTAGTAGAAGGCGACCGCCACAACGGCCACGATGATGAGGGTGCGCACCGTCTTGGCACGACGCTCTGAAGGGTCTTCGGTATTCTTATCGACACCCCATTTCTTACGCATCTCCAGACGGAGCTGCTCCTCGTGGCTCAAGTTGGAATTGAGACCCGCCTCAGCTTTTTTCTTCTCCCACGCCTCTTTTTCTGGGTCGTAGTAGCGAGGGATATAATTGAATCCCTTGGGTTTGTGTTTATAGAAGAAAGCCATTTCCTTTAAGTGTTAACAATCTGCAAAGATACTGAGAAAAAACATATCACGCATCAATAAGCGAGATTTTATTCTATCTTTGCATCGTCATGAGAACGAAAACGACGACACGAGCTTGGGCTCCCACCCTCCTGATCCTTCTGGTAGGCGTGGTGCTTTTTGCTTTGAACCTGACCGTCGGCAGCGTGACGATACCCTTGAGCGACTTCTGGGATGCCGTGGTCGGCCATGGCGAAGAGACCTTCCGGACCATCATCCTCGAATACCGTTTGCCTCAAGCTGTCACCGCGTTGTTTGCTGGCATCGGACTGTCGGTGTCGGGCCTGCTGATGCAGACCTTGTTTCGCAACCCCCTGGCCGACCCATCCATCCTCGGCATCTCTTCTGGAGCCAGCCTTGGCGTGGCCTTGGTGGTGCTGCTCACCGGACATCTCAGCGGGATGGCTGTCAGCACCCTGCCTGGTTGGACGACCATCGGGGTCACCATCGCCGCCTTCGCCGGAGCCTTCCTGGTGCTTTTGCTCATCCTTGCACTGAGTTCAAGGCTGAAGAGCATGGTCAGCTTAATCCTAGTAGGCATCATGATTGCCTATATCGCAGGGTCCATCACCGACGTGCTCAAGTTCTTCAGCCAAAAAGAGGACGTCCACACCTTTGTCATCTGGGGTTTTGGCAGTTTCTCCAACGTGGGCAAGTCGCAACTCCTTTATCTCGCCTTGACTATCAGCGTGGGTGCCATCCTAGCATTTCTGTTATCCAAATCATTGAACCTCTTGCTTTTAGGGGAACGTTATGCGGAGAATCTGGGACTCAACATACGTAGAGCCAGCTTGTTAACCATCTTGGTATCTGGCTTTCTGATGGCTGTCATCACTGCTTTCTGCGGTCCCATCGCCTTCATCGGGTTGGCAGTTCCACACTTGGCCAGGTTCACCTATCACACCAGCAATCACTTCGTGCTGTTGCCTGCCACAGCAGCCATCGGCATGGACTTGGCGTTGCTCTGCAACCTCATCGCACGACTGCCTGGCTTCGACGGCAACCTGCCCATCAACTCGGTCACCGCACTCATCGGTGCACCCATCGTGATTTATGTCATCTTCCATCGTCAAAAGGTCCTGCAGAAATGAAAGAAGTGTTGAAAACCAACGGCTTACAGATTGGATACAAGGGTAAAGCCTTGTTTCCCGCCATCGATGTGAGTTTGTTCGAGGGCGAGCATGTGGCTTTGGTCGGTGCCAACGGCAGTGGCAAGACCACCTTGTTCAAGACCTTGACAGGCAACTTGAAACCCGTCAGTGGCAGCATCGAGTTATGTGGAAAGCCATTGGAGGACTATACCAGCAACGAACGCGCCAGGCTGTTCAGCCTGGTCCTCACTGAGAAGCCCGACGACCTCTTCCTCAGCGTCTTCGACATCGTCGCCGCCGGACGTTATCCCCATTCGGGATTGATGGCCAAACTCAACGATGAGGATTACTCCATGATTGAATCGAAACTTCAGGTAACTGGCATTTTGCCATTGATTGACAGAGACTTCGTTTCGTTGAGTGACGGAGAAAAACAGAAGGTGATGATTGCGAAGGCATTGGTCCAGGACACGCCCATCATCTATATGGACGAGCCCACAGCGTTTTTGGATTATCCCAGCAAAGTGGAACTGATGTTGTTGATTGCCCGGCTGGCCAAGGAGGAAGGCAAGACCATCCTCTATAGCTCTCACGACCTTGAACTGTTGATGAAACATTGCGAAAAGATGTGGGTCGTCGGCAAAGGTCGTCCTTTGCTCGTAGGAACTCCGGAGGAGCTGGAAGGAAAGATTTTTGAAGTTGAATAATAAAATTGAAAACCTTTTAAACATGAGATTTGGCTATTTTGTGATTTTAACAACTATCCTTATGATGTCATCTTGCACTTCGAAAAAAGCGGTGGACCTCATCGTTCACAACGCTAACATCTATACTGTTGATACTGAGTTCAGCAAGGCTGAAGCGTTTGCTGTAAAAGACGGAAAGTTTATTGCTGTGGGCGACGAGGACGAGATCATGAACCAATACGTCGCTCCGAAAACGATTGACGCGCAAGGCCGTCCAGTCTATCCTGGCTTCATGGATGGGCATAGTCATTTCTCCGGCTATGGCGAGAACTTGATCCGTTGGGCCGACCTCAAAGATTGTCGTTCTTATGACGAGGTCATCGAACGGCTGAAGGTCCACGACAGCCTCTACCCTGCCGAATGGCTTCTGGGACGCGGCTGGGACCAGAACCTCTGGGAAGGCGCTGAGTTCCCTGACAATGAACGACTAGCAGAGGCATTCCCCGGCAGGATGGTCTTGTTGACCCGTGTCGATGGCCACGCCGTTCTCGTCTCAAAAGAGGTGCTGTCACTCGCCGGCATCGACCAAAACTTCAAGATGGATGGAGGCATGGCCATCGTGAAAAACGGACGATGCACAGGCGTGTTGCTCGACAACATCGCCGACCTGGCCAAGTCGTTGGTGCCCTCCATGAACAAAGATCAACGCATCAAGGCACTCCTGAAAGCGCAAGAGAACTGTTTCGCTGTAGGTTTGACCAGCGTCACCGATGCCGGGTTGGACATCGAATCCATCGAGCTCATCGACAGCTTGCAGCAAGCCGGGGACCTCACCATCCATGTCAATGCGATGGTCAACCCCGATGACGAGACCATGGATCACTTTATGAGTCAAGGTGTTATCGACAAAGACAAGCTCACCGTCCGCAGCGTGAAGATCTACGCCGACGGTGCTTTGGGTTCCCGTGGCGCCAAGCTCATCGAACCGTACGCCGATGCTCCGCAGACCAGTGGCTTGGTACTTGAGAGCGATGCGTTCTACCGTCACGTCTGCCAGAAAGCCATGGAATCCGGCTATCAGGTCTGCTGCCATGCCATTGGCGACGGCGGTGTGCGACATATCCTCGACATCTATTCCGAGTTCCTGAAAAGCAACAACGACCTACGTTGGCGCATAGAGCACTCGCAAGTGGTCGCCGATGACGACTTCCAGCGTTATCATGACTATGCGGTCATCCCCTCCATCCAAACCACCCACTGCACCTCTGACATGGACTGGGCCGATGAACGATTAGGGGCAGAGCGCATCAAGAACGCCTACGCCTATCAACGACTGCTCCAACAGAACGGCTGGGTCGTCAACGGCACCGACTTCCCCATCGAAGACATCAGTCCCCTCCTCACTTTTTATGCTGCCGTGGCTCGCAAACACCCGGATGGTACACCTAGTGAAGGTTTCCAGATGGAGAACGCCCTAACCCGTGAACAAGCCCTTCAATCCATCACGATATGGGTCGCCAAAGGATGTTTCCTCGAAAACCGAAAAGGAAGTATTGAGACGGGCAAAGACGCTGACTTCGTCATCCTCGAAAAAGACATCATGACCATTGAGGAAAACGAGATCCCTCAAACACAACTGTTCTATGTTTCCGCTGCTAACAAGACATCCGAATGAGATTTAAAAGGTTTATAATCCTATGTTTAGCCCTCTGTGGCCTGTTTGATGTTTCACGAGCCCATCCCATTGATTTGGAGACTGCCAAGACCATTGCCTCCAAATTCATGGAAACAAAGAATATACAGCTTTCAACCACTTATCTCACAGCGAAAAACGTTCCTGCGTTCCACATCTTCAACACCGACAACGGTTTCGTCATCGTGGCCGCTGACGATGGTGTGCCCCCCATCATCGGCTATTCTACGGAAGGCCGTTTTGACCCCAACGACATTCCCATTCAGATGGAGGACTACATTCAAGAGATGGCTTCAACAATCCAATATTGCATGGATCATCCTATGGTCTTGAACGAGAAGCCCTTTGACGACAGGAACTCACAAAACATAGGGCCATTGTTGAGGGACAAATGGCATCAAGGGTGTTATTACAACAGTCTCTGTCCAACCTTTGCCAATGCCCCATGCGGACATGCCGAGGTGGGCTGTGCTGCAGTGGCCATGGGACAGATCATGCATTATTGGGGCTATCCCTCGACTGGCTGGGGATCGCACTCCTATACCATCTCGGGGTATCCGCATCTTATTGATTTTGGCAACACTCAGTACGACTGGGACCACATGCCCGATTCGCTTACTGAGAGCTCAAGTGCGACTGAAATTGAGGCTGTGGCAACTTTGTTGTTCCACTGCGGGGTGTCCATCGACATGTCCTATGGTGCTGACGGCTCCTATGCCAATTCAGCTAAAACATCCGATGCCTTGGCTCGGTATTTCAGTTATTCAAGGCATCTACGATTAGAGAGACGGAGCGATTACGACGATGAAACATGGACATCCATGATCAAGCAGTGCCTCGACAAGCAGCAGCCTGTCTTGTATTACGGGTTTGGCAGTGGCGGACACGCTTTTGTCTGCGACGGATACGACAGCAACGACCTGTTTCATTTCAACTGGGGATGGGGCGGCAATGGCAATGGCTATTTCTCCTTGGGGCACCTGAACCCAAACGGCTATGATTTTAACGCAAACAACTATGCTGTGCTTGACATCAACCCACATTATGAACCGTGTGTCGTATCCGCCTCGATGTTTCCGCCCAATGCAGGTACCGTTGAAGGAATCGGTGAATACCATTATGGCGATCGATGCACCCTTAGAGCCATGCCAGCTGAGGGTTATGAGTTTTATTGGTGGATGAGAGACGGGCAGCTCCTCTCCAACGATTTCTCCATCACTTTTGCCGTGGAGGATGACATCTCCGACATCGAAGCCAATTTCTCATGCATTCCGGTCAATCATGTCACCGCCAGTTACGACCCTGAAGAAAACAATCCGAACGGCCCCAACGTGCGTCTGACATGGACTGCCGATGACACGGAATGGGTACTCTTGAAGCAGTTCGAGGTTCAGGGAGAGACCAGTGGCCTGGCCACTGACGGGGAGCACATCTACGTCACTTATGCATCATGGAATGACCCGCCATTCAACTTTGAAAAATACACCATGGACGGGGAGTTGGTGGAGTCGTTCAACTTGGAAATGGCAGACAACATCTTCGCCCTATCATACAATGGAACCAATTTCTATGCGAATAGTTTTCACCTTCAACAGACAGAATCGCTATCCGTCCTATACCAAATAGACCTTGACACCAAGACGATCATCGACAGTACCGCAATAGACCGATGGTTTTTAGCGATAACCCACGATCCAGCAAACGATGGCTATTGGCTTTCCCAAGACTATCAGAGCTGGCTTTATGATCGACAAGGCCATTTGGTCAAAAGCGGTCCAAAAATAACAGATTACCTCATGGGGACAGGTTATTGTTCTGAAAAGGATGGCAGTGGACATCTGTTATTATTGAGAGAATCAGGCATTTACGACTACGACATTGAACGCGACATCCTCTTTGACCGTCCACTGCTCGTTTTGGACGGAACAGGCGAGATCTATTATGGTGCTTGCGTAGGGAAGTACCAGGGCAAGGATGCCATGTTCATCTCCGTTGAGGGCATCATTCGGATCTATGAAATCAAGAGCTTGCTCGGGCAAAACGCACAAATTGCCAACTACTCTATTTATCGATCGGATAGCGAAGGTCATTCTGTAAAGCTTGCCAATGGGGTTGTCGGCACATCCTATATTGACACCAGCTGGAACTCGATCACCAACGGGGAATATCGATATGGTCTTAGTTCGGTGTATGCCGACGGCAGCGAATCAGAGATTGTGTGGTCGGAACCCATCATGAAAACAAATTACGGCATCATCGAAATTGAGGAGACGCAGGATCATGAAGTCCAGAAGGTGTTTGAGAACGGTCAGGTCATCATTTTGATCAACGGGAAAAAATACAGTATCCTCGGGCAGGAGGTCGAATAAAAAAAGCGTTATCTTTGCGCCCGAAAAAATAGAAACTCATGAAAAGATTAATTCCTTTGATGGCCATCGCTGCTTTGTTATGCGGTTGTGGCAACTCCAAACCCAAGGAGCCTGTCAGCGAGGAAGCTGCCATGGCTGCCAAAGTCAACGCTTATGCACTTCCACAGGTCACCGACACGGTGGTGGTGCGTTATCTTGCTGCGAAGCCTGAAGACTATAACCGTTTGGACTTCGCCCTCGTGGTGGACTATGGCGGTTATACGATGGACTGTGCTGTATGGCCGCTTCACAACGGTTATTGGCTGGTGAATTCCCATTGGTGTCTGGAGCAAATGGATCGTCCGTGGCTTGATCCGAAGGAAACTCCCGAGTATCATGATCCTTTCGATGGCCAGGAAAACCCATCGGTCCACTACTCCACGGTTTCCTGTGCCACTCGCAACTATGGTGGCGAGACGGTGAACTTCTACGCAGCTCCCGACAGCGATGAAGTTGTCTGCAAGACCGACTACAAGGAGATCACGCTTCACGTCATGGATGCCGATCCCAAGACCCGTCGTCTGTTAGTCTATACGGCTCCCGAGGACGAGTGTTGGGGCGAGCCTTTGGACGATTTCGAGAAGGAATATCGTCACAAGTTCCTCGCGCTCAAAGGTTGGATTGACGAGGAATGGGTCTGTGGCAACTCCCTCACCACTTGTCCTTGACGTATTATTCTTTCGATAGAAAAAACATCGTTTTTACGAATTCGCTTTAAGCGTGGCATTTCATACACGGTAAAGCCATTTCATACAGAGCCCCGAAAATCCTTTGGTTGGATTTTCGGGGCTCTATAATTTTGCATCATAATAATGACACTAAATGATGTAAAGATTATGAAAACACAACACTTTTTACTCACAATGCTTATGCTTGCTGGAGTTGGATGTGCACCGACCCTGCAAACGGAAAGGCAATTCGACGACAAGGGGCAGGATGAAAACATTGACAAGAATGCTTACCTTGAGTCTTTATCACCTGATGATATGCATGATGGTTTGGTATTTTGGACTTCAGACGAGGCGTTTTCAAGGAAGTCCGAACTCCTGCTTCTTTTGGATACGCTTTATCGGCATGTAAGGACAGACAGTTTCCCATCGGAGGTTAAGACGGAAGAGAAGTGGATGAGCGAGTATCGTGAAAAGCTTTGCTCCTATTATGATCTTTACCGATTGGGAAGCGAGACCATCCCAGAGAATGCCAAAGCGGATTCTGTCTTAAACGAAGGAGATAGGTTAATGGAACTCGGTTGTTCCTGGAGCACGATGGAAATGATCGTGAACAACAGTGCGAGCTTTACCTTTGACAGATGCAAGGAATACGGGCTGCTCAACCAACTCATCATGAACTGCGAAAGTGAAGAGGCTAAAGAACTCATTTATAAAGAATGGGCATTGTATGAAAAGATGCTTAAGAAGATAACGCTAATTTCTTCCAACATCGTTGAGTTGAATTACTGGGGAGGCAGTATGGCGGGTCCAGCAGCCACTGCAAACTATTGTATCATTTCGGGATCCCGAAGGCATATGTATCAAACCATCCTGAATATTGTAACGGATGAGCCATGGGACGGCACGGGGGTGTATTTAAGAAATGCCGAACAACTGTTGTTTGGGTGTTGTGATGAGTCATTGAGGAAAATCGTGGAACGAACGCCGGAAACTTTCTTCGATGCAAATGACGAGAAAGAGCATAAGAAAGTGGTTAAGGAGACAGAAAAGGCGATACAAGAGTTAAAGCCTCTGATAGAAGAATGGATCGTATTGATGGATCAAGTTGACAAGGAGTTCACTATGGATGGAAGTCGCCACTGCATCGAAAGAGCCGGGGCTCTTATGCTGATGAAATGGGCTAGTATTGTAAGCGACAATCCATGATGTTAGATGAAGTCGTCATTATAAATAATATGAAAGTGGAAACAACGTTTTATGAAGCAAATACATATTAAGAATGGCCAAAAAGAAGAAAACACTAAAACTTGCCCTATGGGTTATAATGGCGATAATGCTATCAGGGCTTGCACTTGTTTTAGGTTGCGAACTCGCTGTGAACAATGCTTCAAAAGGTCGCGTGTATTCTGATGTGGAAGAAATCCCTCACAGGGAGGTTGGGTTGCTACTTGGAACCAGCCCCAAGGGTCGCAGAGGTGGCACCAACACGTTCTATAACCATCGCATTGATGCAGCGGTGGCACTGTATGAGGCTGGAAAGGTTGACCGCTTCCTCATTAGTGGGGCAAAGAAAGGCTCTGATTATGATGAGCCACAAGCGATGCGCGAGGCGTTGGTCGTCAGAGGGGTGCCTGACAGCATATTTATTCTTGACGGGCAAGGGTTCCATACCATTGAATCCATTGTAAGAGCAAAAGAGGTTTATGAAGTGGATTCGGTGACCATCATCTCGCAAGCGTTTCACAACAAACGTTCCCTCTATCTAGCCAAACATAACGGCTTGGACGCTATCGCCTTCAATGCGGCCAACACCACCATCCTCAGATGGCGAATCATCATGTTCTTGCGCGAGCGATCCTCACGTGTGAAAGCCGTGCTGTTTGGCAGGCGGAAGGCTTCATGAGGGCTGTAGAGATTGAATTAAAAACCCCTAACCTGATTTTCAACAAGTTAGGGGTTGATTTGGTAGCCCATAGCGGATTCTAAAGCTGCACCACTTTTCGTTACTATAAAATATATAATGCTCACTTGGATTTCTATAATATATTGAAAACCAATTTATTATAAAAGTAAGGTCGGTTTCTGAGACTGATGATAGATTATCATAATTGTACAAAAAAACAGATTCGGTTGACACGGCGTTGACACGGATTCGTAGTTTTTTTTCGCAAAGTCAATGAGGAAAGGATAATCCTTGATTTTGCGGTGAAGCACTGTCAGACATAAGACTAAAGCTTCTGTGGGGTAAAGAACTCCTTGGAGGAAGGGTTGGATGGTGATGCTATAAGATGCTTCCTTAACTATGGGGCTATAGGGACATAGGGGCATAAGTGCAAATAAATAATGAAGTGCATTCTATTTTTTTATGCGTTCTTGTTTTTATTGCAGCCTTTTGAATAATTTTGCATTCACTACAAATAGACACTAGGAAATGTAATGCCTATCTATAATACGAATAATATTAACAAGTTATTTTGGGCCTGTAACGAAGGATTTAAAAGAGGACGTGACCCCATGGGGATTCAAAACAGTTCCATTACAGTTTACGGATTGCTCCTACCCGGCTTGACCAATCTGACTGGACGGTTGAGGTATTATAGTTTCTATTGCTGGCTCCTTTATGAGTACACCAAAGAGTATAGAAAAAACGGGCTTGAAAGGACTGTGAGAGATCAACAAAATTTCATAAGAAGAGCAGAACTTGCAATGGCTTTTCTCATGGAAGGTAGAGGCGCAAAATCAGTTGTAGGTTCAATGCATGTAGATGCCAAGGCTTTTTCAGTGGTACGTGGATGTTATGACCTTAAATCAAGTGCCGATTTTGATTTTAATCCAGAGCATGATAAGTACTGGAAGTACTCGACAGGGGCTTTCGGCCAGTATTATCTCGGCTCACTAGTTTATTTGGCACTTGTTGACGTATATGAGGATTCGTTCAAAGTGTTAGAACGAGGAGAAAAACTTGCAGAGGCATTTATTGAAAGCGTAAGTGAGAACGCCAGAGAATTATTTTTATCAAGCATTAGAGAAGGACGCCTGTCCAAAGATAGTATTGAAGATTTGGAAGAAATATGTCTCGATATGATAATTGTAGAATCTCCCGAATGGGCTATGCTTAATGACATACTTGTCAACAAAGACCTGTCTGGCTCTTCTTTCAGGCGAGATTCCATTTATTTGATGTTAGATTCTTTAAAACAAAGTGTTGACGTAAAGCGTTTCCCGACTTCGATGTTTATGGAATTCGAAAAAAGTAACAATGTGGCGGTTCTAGGCTGGCATTATTATTATCTTTGCGAAGCACTTCATTATTGCATAGAGACTGTCTTTTGGATGATTCTTAGCAATGCCTCTAGACGAAACTATTGTCCAGTTGATTCTTTTATGGACATGTGTCAAAATAGCATATTGAAAGAGGAATATGATTTGTCCGGCTTCGCCAACAATGCGCTTTCTGAAGTTGCTCCTGTTTATGGCAGGGATATAGTCAAAAGGTTGGACGAGCTTGTGACAACGGCAAGGATTGGTGATTATGAAGAGGCGTCAAGTAAGGCTGTTGAGATACTTATGTGTCTTTACAATCAAGTAACGGCGATGAAGAGCTCGTATCGGGGTTTTGAACGCGATTATGGAATCAACCAGCAATTCGGATATTTGACAGGCTTCATTAAACGCTATGTAGAGAACAATCTAAACTACGAAGTTTCGACGTTCGTGAGGAATGTGGTCAAGCTTGTCATGGCAGACCACACGACATCTGCTTGCAGAAAGATGGGACGAGGTCAGTCGGATTTGCGGAAATTTTTGTTGGAGGATGGCATGGTTGTATTGGTTGAAATATGGAAGCCTCAGTTCACCAATCCAAGAACAGATTCACTCATCGCATTTCTTGAGGATTTGTCGTATGTCAAAGATGGAGAAATAACTAAAATCGGAGAACAATTCATCGATGAGTATGAATAACAATGAGAGGAACATATTTCAAGATTTGCCAGCCAACAAGTTCCATTCGGCGGTGTTTACAAGTTTCACGATGGATTTGTCACACTTTGACAATCAAGTGTTGAGAGTATTGCAGGAGAAAAAAGTATGTAGCTTCAATATCCTGATGGATCAAAGACAGTTAGACAAATATATCGATTTTGCAATACCTTCAGTAAATCATGTTGGTAAAGAGTATTCCGTGACAGGCATTCTTTCGCAAGGGGCTTTCCACCCCAAATTAAGCTTGTTCATTGGAGAGAAAGACCTGCTGTTATTATATGGTTCGGGCAATTTGACAGTTCCTGGACTTGGCAAAAATCACGAGGTGTTCTCTGGTCTATACGCCAAAGAGGAAGACCAAACACAGATGCCACTAATAAATGAGGCATGGTCGTTTATTTTGAGGCATTGCAGGAATGTTGACGGATATGTTAGAAGGCGTGTTGAGAACGAGATTGTCGAAAACAGTACATTGTTAAGGCAAAAGGTCAAATACATTCCTCATAGTTTTATCGACATCGACAAGAGCCTTTCAGCAGCCCTGTTGTATAACGAAGAGAACGATTCTATTTTTCATCAGATGGTTAACCTGATTCCATTTGACGAGATAAGTCTTGTTACCGTTGTAAGTCCTTATTTTGACGTTGACGGTTCAGCCCTTCTTGGATTGCTCAAAGAAGCTCCTAATGCAAAGATGGAAGTGCTGTTGCAACAAGGATGTCAGCTACCACCGAACAAGATTAAGAAGGATAAGAGAATCCGATTTATTGATTTTGATATGACCGAAAGGGGTGGCGACAAGTCGTATAATGGTTTTGCTTTTACTCCATTCCTACATGCCAAGATATTCCATTTTAAAACAAAGTCTGGAGAGTATTGTATTATAGGAAGCGCAAATGCAACTGAGGCTGCATTGGGCGTGAATGGAAGAGCAAAAAACGAGGAGTTCTGTGTGCTACTATATTCGTCTAACAGACATTTTCTGAAGGAATTGGGGCTCACCAAAAGGGAGACGCTTGAAATGAAGGTGACAGAAATAGAGAGAAAAAGCAGCGGCAGCAAGAATGAAAGCATTTTTAAGGTGAAGATCGACTCGGTTGATTATCGGGATGGAATCATTTCCATTTACTACGCGGATAATAAACTGAAAGGCAGCGTTGGTCTAATAGGTTTTGACAGAAATGGCAACCATCTTTTCAAAAAATCTATAAAGTTGGTAAACAGGCCACTTAGTGTTGAAATAGATGAGAAAGTCATAAAACAAGTACTCTATTTTCAACTATTCAACGAAGAGAATAAGCCGGTTTCAAACAAACAGATTGTTAACGACGTGGAAGCCTTAGACAGGACTACACCCTCTCCAAGAAACAGGGAGATAAACAGGCTGCTTTCTAAAGTGGAAAGAGGCAATTATGACGGTTTGGAGATTATGGAGTTCGTCGGAGATTTATTTGATGAAGCCGCTGATGACGAAGGTGGTTCGGTTAGGACGTCTATTGGAAATTCTGATTATGTAGCCAAAAAGAATGATACTAGGTATGACAAGCTTTATGTCGATTGGGATGAAGAAGACCTGGCTTCCCAAGGCAAGAGAACCTATGCCACTACGGTTTCTAAGCTTTTCGAATGTATTGAAGCTGCGATAAAGAACAAAACTCAAGCCATTAACGAGGAATTATTTGGCGAGGAAGATGAAGCCAATCCAATTGAAAGCGCCAATCGAGAAAACACGATACAATCTTTGCCAATAACAAAAAGCGAAAGTGAACAATTGCTTGGGGAGATTGACTATTTTGTCCAAAAGTATATTGACTTGATTTCATTGAGGCACGATCAGGTGAAAGGATTGAAAAGTGATGTGCCCTATCTGAATGAAACCGATGTAAAATTCTTCATCCTTTCTGTTTTCTCCATCTTGGATGTTTGCTATTTCAAAAGGCAATCCTATGACTTTTCGCACTCATCTGATTCAAGTAGTGAAAAGCAGGCTTTCTTTTCCAAATTATCACAGGTTGCAAAAAGGAAATTGCAACAAGTGATTAACAATTTTACTGTTTTTTCAATAAAATGTGGTGGAGAAAACACTAGCAAAGAAATAATTAAATTGATGCAAAGTTGCATGTGTTATGTTCTTCTGGCCTGCATGCATATAGAAAAAGATAGTTTGAAAAGTGAAATCGATTATATGAAACAAGATGTCCGTTTATGTCTGCTAAATCTTGTGGATTTATATGGGAAATTAGATTTGGTTTCTATACAAGAAAAGATGGAGTTGTTATCGAAATGCTTTGGCGGTGTGTTTGATTCATCTAAAGTCTTATGTTACGCTCAACTAATGAACGAGGAACCGGACAAGGTTTTGTATAAAAAATATCCCAATTATGGAATATGTTCAATTTCCAAAAGAGGGACGAAAGAACTTAAATACCTGTAAGGCTTACTGCTGCGAAAGCATTTTAAACAACCAGTAAATAGAATTCTTCCAAGAAGCTAATTTTATATAATTTTGGCAAAAAAATGCGTTTATTGCCGAAATTATATTTATCTTTGCAGCGCAATCAATCTACGAGTAAAGATGTCTGTAGCAAAACTAATAAAGGAGTATGCGGAATGGCATGATAACTTTGGCGTTGATGAAATCATGAAAGCACAAGATGGAACAAAACGCATAACCGTATTGTGCATCCTTTCACGTCTGGTTAAACAAGGAGAATTGGAAAGAAAGGCGAAAGGCGTTTATTCCAAAAAGTCTTTTTCTTCGCCTTTTGAAGTCGTCCTTACAGAACAAGAAAAGGCTATTGCCAATTTGCTCCAAAAAACAATGCCATTGGTTTCTTATTGTGTTTACAATGGAGAGACATTGGCTCCACTTCAACATCATGTGTTTTATGACAGAGCAAGTTATGTGGAAGTGGAAAGGGAAGCAGTTGAAACCGTGTTTCACCTTTGTAAGGATCAAGGATACGAGTCATATATGAATCCAACTGTGGAGATGACAAAGGACTATATCGATTTGGATAAACCCGTGGTGATTGTCAAACCATTAGTCACCGAATCACCTTTAACACAGAAAGAGGATGTTATGGTGCCAACATTGGAGAAACTATTGGTTGATATGCACAAAGACGAAGATTATTACTTTGTCCAAGGCGTTGAGGAAACGTACATCCTGGAAAACGCTAGGTCATTGTATGACATCAACGAAAGCCGTATGAAAAGATATGCAAAGAGAAGGAATGTTGATCCTCAAAACTTTAATTTACAATGATTTCTACAAAATGTTATACGCAAGAATGGATTGAGAAAAAGTCGCAAGAACTTGGGTGCCATGACAAGAACCTTATTGAAAAGGTCATCCACGCCCTTTCGCTTCTTGATATACTGGCTCGATCGGGTTGTCCTTTCTATTTCAAAGGCGGAACGAGCCTTATGCTGATTCTTGGTGAAGCCACCAACCGTCTTTCCATTGACATCGACATTATGTGTCCGCCGGGCACTCATATAGAAGACTACTTGAATGATTTAAGCCAAAGTGGTTTTATCCGTTATGAGATGGTTGAACGGCAGCAAGCGGGAAAGAACGTGCCCAAGAGTCACTCCAAGTTTTTCTATCAAGTAGCGTACAAAGGAGCTAAGGACGAGGAATCATTCATCTTGCTGGATGTCCTTTATGAAGACTGCCATTACGTTCAAGTAAAGGAAATAGAAATAGAGAGCCCTTTCATCGAAACAGAGGGAGGAAAGGAACTAGTACGGGTGCCTTCAGAGGGGGACATATTGGGCGACAAATTGACGGCATTTGCGCCGGAAACAACGGGTGTTCCTTATGTCAAGAACGGGAAATCGAGTTCTTTGGAAATCATCAAGCAACTATACGACATAGGCAGGTTGTTTGATAAAGTAGATGACCTTACCGTGACGACCCAATCGTTCAAAAACATTGGAGAAATAGAGTTGGGATATAGAGGATTGCCGATAGACATCTCCGTCATCTATGATGACATCAGGAATACGGCTTTGAACATCAGCACAAGAGGCTTTTTTGACCAGGACAAGTTCGCCATGCTTCAGGACGGCATTAATAGGTTCAAACCATTTATTTACAACGCGTCCTATTATATTGAGAATGCTATCGTGGATGCTGCTAAGGCCGCTTATTTGGCAACTTTGATGCAACATGGGGTTGTTAATGTGGAGAAATATACAGGAGATCCTGTTAGTATGATCGACATGTCAAATATCGGAGACTGGCCCAACAAATTGAACAAGCTTAAGAAAATGAATCCAGAGGCGTTCTTCTATTGGTCGAAGACTTTTTCAGTGGCGCAAATGCCATAAGAACTGCTTTTTCTAATAATTAAAAATAATAAAACCCCTAACCTGATTTTCAACAAGCTAGGGGTTGATTTTGTAGCCCATAGCGGATTCGAACCGCTGTTTTCAGAATGAGGGTCTGATGACCTAGACCCCTAGTCGAATGGGCCAAAAAAAGGTTCTTTTTGCGGAACCTTTGTGAACTAGGCGGGAGTCGAACCCACAACCGCCTGATCCGTAGTCAGGGACTCTATCCAATTGAGCTACTAGTCCTTTGTCAAACGACGCTGCAAAATTACAGCTTTTTTGATAACCTGCAAGCGTTTTTTTCGATTTTTTTTGATTATTTCTTCAATATTTTGAAAATCACCCATCTACAAATCCATCTTCAATTCCCCAGCTGGCGCTGACACTCTACCTGGGGCTACCGAGCTTGAACCCCTACGGGGTTCTCCTACCCAAAGATCACCTTTCAATTCTCACCTTTCACCTCTCACCTTCCCATGTTCCATCCCCATGTCATATAACTCATCCAGATGCTTCTTCAGCCGTCTAGCCATGGGTCGGAATGTATAATAGGTGATGGATGCTGAGATAGGAGCTCCCACCAAGGGAATCACCTTCCCTACCCCTTTGGCGAAACCTTCCTTGGTCATGTTGATGCCAATCCACTGGGCGATCTTCACCACATAATGGGCGAGCACCGTCTCCGAGATCTTCACGCCAGCGTTCTTCGACATCTGGGTGGCCAACTTTGCCAAAGCCTCGATGGCCATTTTGTTGCCCATCATGACACCCACAAAGAGGGTCATGATATTAAGCGACTCGTCGTCGAGTTGGTTGTGGACATCCGTCAAGGCTGGCCAACCGTAAAGATAAATGAGCTTTTGCATCAACGAGAGGATGTGTCCATAGAACTGCGTGATGTCGGTCGGGATGGTACCGGCCATCCACCAGCCACCTGGGAGTCCCATGAGCGCCGAGGTACCGCTGACCATGGTCAGATGATACTTGATGCACTGATTGGCGAGCTTGTCGATCTCCGACTTCGTCAGCACCATGAGCGGACCTTCCTCCAAGGCCGTCATGACCTCCATCGGGGTACAAAACTTGGAGAGCTCCTTACTCAGGAAGGCCTCACGATCGACCTTCACGAAAGGAAGCTGCAGACTTTTCGACAACACCGTTCCCCACATGCTAGTGGACTTCGACGGGACTCTTTTTTCGTTTTCTTCCATGGTTATCTACCCACACTTCCGCATGGGGTTCTTTGGAGAACGCCTCTTCGAGGCGCCAGGTTAATAGTTATATTTCTCTTTCCAACGTTCACGCAGGTATTTCCTCAATTCCCGTTCACGCGGATTGTCCTGTGGATCATACAAAACCGTGCCAGAAATCGCATCGGGCAGAAATTCTTGATCCACAAAGTTTCCCGAATAAGCGTGAGCATATTTGTAACCCTTGGCATAGCCGAGATCTTTCATCAGCTTGGTAGGGGCATTACGCAGATGCAGAGGCACAGGAAGGTCGCCCGTCTGACGCACCAAGGCCTGGGCTGCGTCGATGGCGGCAACCGCGGCGTTGCTCTTTGGCGACGAAGCGAGATAAGTCACCGTCTGCGAAAGGATGATACGACTCTCCGGCCAACCGATCTTGTTGACAGCATCGAAACAGGCATTGGCCAACAACAGCGCATTAGGGTTGGCATTGCCAATATCCTCCGATGCCAAGATCAACATTCTTCGGGCAATGAAAAGCGGGTCCTCCCCCGCCTCGATCATGCGGGCCAGATAATACAAAGCCGCATTGGGGTCGCTGCCTCGCATCGACTTGATGAATGCCGATATGACATCATAGTGCATCTCCCCCTGCTTGTCGTATTTCACGAGGTTACTCTGAATACAGTCGGTAGTAAAATCGTTGGTCACCACCAGTTCCTTCGCATCAGGATCCAGATCATCCAAGGAAGAGACGACTAACTCTATAGCGTTCAACAGTTTACGACCGTCACCACCACTGATGCGCATCAAAGCTTCGGGCTCTTGAATCACGATAGGTTTGCCATAATCGTACTCCAGCGCCTTCACTGCCTTGTCGAGCATCACTTTGAGGTCTTCCATCTCAAGTGATTTGAGCACATAAACCTGACAACGTGACAGCAAGGGTGAGATGACCTCGAAGCTCGGATTCTCGGTAGTAGCACCGATGAGGGTGACGAGGCCCTTCTCGACGGCTCCGAGCAGCGAGTCTTGTTGCGACTTACTGAAACGGTGGATCTCGTCGATGAAGAGGATAGGCGACTCAGGCAACATGCGTGCTCGGTCGATGACATCGCGCACTTCCTTGACGCCACTGCTGACGGCGCTCAGCTGGAAGAACTGGCGTTTCACCTGTTTGGAGATGATGTATGCCAAGGTGGTCTTGCCCACTCCGGGAGGTCCCCAGAAGATCATGGAAGGCACCCTACCGCTCTCGATGGCGCGGCGTAACACGGCATTGTCGCCGATGATGTGTCTCTGCCCGATATAGTCGTCAAGGGTGGTCGGTCGCAGGCGTTCCGCTAAGGGTATGGTCGATTTCATTCCACAATAGTTAAGCTCAAAGATGCAAAGTTACGAATCTTTTCCTATTTTTGCCTGAAATAAAAATGATTCTCATGAGACTTTTCCGTTCCTTAGGCATCATCGCCTTGCTTGTCGCTTTCAACACGGCCCAAGCCTGCACCAACTTCCTGATAACCAAGGGTGCCACTGTTGATGGTTCCAATTTCATCAGCTACTGCGCCGATTCGCACATCCGCTATGGCGAGCTCTACTTCACTCCTGCCGCCGACTGGCCGGCGGGGAGCATGAGGGTATGCTACGACCGTGGCACCAACGCACCACGGGGTAGCGTGCCGCAACCCGCCCATACCTACCAGGTGGTTGGCTACATCAACGAGAACCAGGTGGCGCTAGGTGAGACCACTTTCGGTGGCCGCGAGGAGTTGATGGACCCGACGGGCATCGTCGATTACGGCAGCCTGATGTTCATCGCCTTGGAACGCAGCCGCAGCGCCCGTGAAGCCATCAAAGTCATGGCTGACTTGGTGGAGGAATACGGCTATGGCAGCGACGGTGAATCGTTCAGCATCAGCGATGCCAACGAGGTTTGGTATATGGAGATCATGCCCAGGGGCTACACCCCGATGGCGACCAAGACGGGTGACACCATCAACGCCGACCGTGGAGCCGTGTGGGTGGCCATCCGTATCCCCGACGGTTACGTGAGTGGCCATGCCAATGCCGCCAGGATCACCACTTTCCCACTTCGCGACGGCAAGACCTCCATCACCGACAAAGATTGGAAAAAGCTATACAACGAGCAAGTTGAGGTGATTTACAAGCACGATGTCGTCGAATTCGCCCGTCGCAAAGGCTACTTCAGTGGCAAGGACAAGGATTTCGACTTCTCAGCCGCCTACGCCCCCGTTGACTTCAGCGCAGCCCGAGTGTGCGACTTACGCGTGTGGACCATGTTCAATAAGGTCTGTGACGGCATGGACGAATATTGGGACTATGTCACAGGCAAAGACTTGGCACACCGCATGCCACTGTATATCAAGCCCAACCGTAAGATCAGCCTCAGCGATATGATGGCTTTCCAACGCGATCACTTCCAAGGCACCGAGTTGGACAAGACCCAAGACGTGGGTGCAGGTCCTTTCGGCTCGCCCTTCCGTTTCAACCCCTTGTATTGGGAATATGAAGGCAAGCCCTACCTCAACGAGCGAAGCATCGAGGTGGTGCAGACGGGTTTCTCTTTCATCGCACAAAGCCGCAGCTGGCTGCCCAACGCCATCGGAGGCATCATCTGGTTTGGTGTTGACGACACCAACTCCACCGTTTACACCCCATTTTACTGCTCCATCAGCGAGGTGCCGATTGAATATCGTGTTGGCAACGGTGACATGCTTACCTACAGCGACAATGCCGCTTTCTGGGTCTTCAACCGACTGGCACATTTCAAGTACTTGTTCTACAACCGCGTCATTGGCGACATCCAGACCGTGCAAAACGAGCTGGAGAACGGCTATCAAGAACAAGTGAACTATGCCGACAGCCAAGCCTTAAGCTTCTATGAGCAAGACCCAGACAAAGCCATCGCCTATCTCACCGATTTCTCCAACCAGGCTGGACACAACACCGTCAAACGATGGAAAGAGCTGGATCATTATCTTCTAGTGAAGTACCTTGACAGCAACGTCAAGCAAGAAGAAAACGGTGAGTTCAAGCGCAATGGCCATGGATATCCTGCCAAACCTAAACAGCCTGGCTATCCTGATTCATGGAAGAAGGCCGTGATTGAGCAGACCGGCGACCAGTTCCGCCGTCCTGAATAAAAAAAGCAGGGTATCGTTGATTGCTACCGTTTGTCCTGGACCCTGGGAGCCGTCCTCGAACAAATCTTACGCATCCGATACCCACGCTTACTATGGCTTGGATGAGCACAATTAAATAGAACTCAGCACATTACGTTATTGTTGAAAAAATCTTCAACCGCAGCGATGATTTCATCGTTGTCATCGGAGATGGTCAGAATCATGTTCTTGAAGATGCCGCGATCACTGAGGTCTTTGAGCAAGGAATACGCCGGCATATAGTTGGTGTAATAGTCCTTACCCATGAAGATCATCGGGCTGGCATAGCCCACGCTCTCGTAATGGTTTTGACCGGCATCTTGGAAGATTTCCTGCATGGTTCCGGCACTTCCGGGAGTGTAGATAATGCCGCCCTTGGCAACGGTGACGATGCCATCTTCGCGAACACTATTATCGAAATATTTGGCGATGTCAGTAGCGAAGGGCGTGGTTGGCTCATGACCATAATACCATGTAGGTATGGCGAGGCTGTGGTATTCGGTGACCATCGGAAAACGTTCCATGACCTTAAATGCGCTACGCAACCAACCTTCGTCACGGAAGGTCGGCGATGGGGTCATCATGGCAAGAGCCTCTTCGACGTCACTGTCAGGGCGACCTGCCATATACGCTCCCAAGTGAGTGGCTTCCATGGCTCCCGGTCCTCCACCGGTGACCATCAGGCGGCCCATCTCGGTGAGTCGCTTGCTAAGAAAGACAATCTGACGATACTGGGGGTCATCACGCCGACGAGCATGTCCACCCATGACACCGATGACTTTCTTCTCATCATACTGGTCGAGAAGCTGATACAAGGCATGGGTGATGAAATGGTCATGCAGGGAGCGCGCCAAAGTCTCACGGACGTCTTGACCGCGTTTACCCATACTGATATAGTGATTATAGACTCGAGTATCGAAACAGGTATTGAAGGTCTCCTCCTGGTTTGGATCGTAGCCTTCATAAAGCATCTTACTGGTATATAGCCCCTTAGGATAAGTAGAGAACGGTTTTCCCATCTTGGGAATGAACACGCTGAGATCTTCGAAGGCGATCTCAGCGAGGACACGTTTGACGATGCCTTCTGCATCTAGGCCATACTTATGCATCAATTCAGGGGCCAATCCCGACTCACCGAAGCTGTCGTCAACACCGATACGGCAGACCCGGATGGGATGGTGTTGTGACAGAAACTCCGTAACGGCTCCACCCAGTCCTCCTGCTGTTTGATGTTCTTCAACAGTGAAGATAACCCTGGTCTCGTCAGCGGCATTGAGCAGGATATCGCCATCCAAAGGCTTAATCGTGTGCATATTGATGACTCTAGCCGAGATGCCCAATTTCTGCAAGTCATCGGCAGCCTTAAGCGATTCCCACACTTCGTTACCGGTAGCAACGATAGTGATGTCGCTGCCCTCATTCATCAGCTGGGCTTTGCCAATCACAAACTCTTGATCATCAGCGGTAAAGTCGGGCACAGGTTCCCTTCCGAAACGGACATAAACTGGTCCGTCAAGTTCGAGGATAGCCTTACGGGTTGCGATTCTAGCCTGCGTGGCGTCGCAAGGAGAGATGACCGTCATGTTAGGCAGCACGCGCATCGCGGCGATATCTTCCAACGCCTGATGTGTAGCGCCATCGGGCCCGACGGAGACTCCTGCATGGGCACCTCCGATGACCACATGGACGTTATTGTAGCAGGCGGAGATGCGTATCTGGTCGTTGGCACGATGTGCAGCAAAGACGCCATAGGTGCTAAACACCGGTATCTTGCCGCCAAGAGCCATTCCTGAGGCCACCGCCATCGCGTCTTGCTCAGCGATGCCCATCGAGAAAAAACGCTCAGGATAGGCCTCCTTAAAGAAATTCATACCGACGGATGCAGTGATGTCCGCTCCCAATCCGACCACACGGTCGTCGTCACGTGCTGCATCCAGCACGCCTTCACCAAAACCTAATTTGGTTGCTTTATTCCCTTTATTCGTATATTTCATAACCTTTCATTTTTCAACTCTCAACTCTCAACTCCCCCAAGAACACTCCCAGCTGCTCCGCTGTCGGCACTTTGCCATGCCATTGGTTGTTATTCTCGATGGAGGGCACACCTTTGCCCATCACTGTGTCGGCGATAATGACGGTGGGCCTGTCAACGGTCTTGTCTGCCAACTCGAGGGCCATCTTAATCTGATCAAAGTCGTGGCCGTCAATCTCGATGGCACGCCAGCCAAAGGCCGTCCATTTATCCTTAAGTGGATCGATACCCATCACCTGTTCGGTGCCACCGTCAATCTGCAGTCGGTTACGGTCGATGATAGCGCAGAGGTTATCCACTTTGTGATGTGCAGCAGCCATGGCTGCTTCCCAGACGCTTCCCTCCTGTTGTTCACCGTCGCCCATCACGCAGAACACCCTGTTGGGTTTACCATCCATCTTGGCAGCCATTGCCATGCCGAGGGCGACGCCCAAGCCTTGTCCCAAAGAGCCCGAGCAAGTCTCAAGTCCAGGTAGCTGGAAAGCATAACTGGGATGGCCTTGAAGGCGGCTTCCGAGCTTGCGAAGCGTCATCATCTCTTCCTCGGGAAAATAGCCGGCTGCTGCCAGCGTAGCATAGAGCACTGGAGCGGTGTGACCAATGGAGAGCACCACTTTGTCACGGTCCTCCCACTTAGGTTGGGCAGGATCATGACGCAAATGACAAAAATAGAGAACAGTAAACACATCAACTAAGTCGAGCGAGCCACCCGTATGTCCCGAGCCCGCCTCCGTCAATGAGGTCAGGATCAGCTCACGAATATGCTTCGCCTTACCTTGATAATCAATCATATCCAATGAATTAAGTCTTTTACAAAAAAATAGATACACGCCACAGCATAGACCAGTTTAAGGAAGGTGCCAAAGAGGAAACCCACGAAACTGCCAAAGGCGGATCGCCACGCCAGATGGTCGTCGGTGCCGCTTGTACGCTCGCCGATATAGGCACCGATAAAGGGTCCAAGAAGGACGGCTATGAACCCCACGGGAAAAATAATGGTGAGCAGCAGTCCTAAGATCAGCCCAATGGTACTACCTCTAGTCCCCGCTTTCGTACCGCCCAAAGTCTTGGTACCCCAAACGGGAACCACGTAATCGAGGATGAACACAACTGCACCGATAATGCCCATGATCACCAGAAACTGGGTGGGGTAATTGATGCCGTCAATGAACGAGAACACCAGCAGGCCGGCAAAACTAAATGGCGGTCCTGCGATGCCAGGAACGATGGCTCCCACCACTCCAACAAGAAGCAGCACAATGGCAATGATGATCAACAACCAGCTCATAACGTTTCTGTTTAGTTGGCAAATTTACCCTTTTTCATTCAAATAAGCCACTTTTTTACAAAAAAATGTATTTACAATGAATTTTTATATATATTTGCATATTATTTCAACATTATGAAAAGATTTATTATTACTATTTTATTATTTCTATTACCCCTTCTTACAAAAGCAATTGACTATAACAGGATTGTTGGGGGACGTGCTGCATCTTTAGGACGGACAGCTATCGCAGACCAAAGTGTATGGTCGGTTCATAACAACCCATCGGGCATTGCATTGCTCAAGGGATGGAGCTTTGGATTGTATTATGAGAACCAATGGATGCTCAAAGAAACGGCTTTCAAGAGTGGGAGTCTGACTGCATCGATTCCCAAGGTGGGATGTTTCGGACTGAGTGTCAACCAATTTGGCAGCAGCCAATACAACGAGAGCAGTTTCGGTTTGGCCTATGCGCGTAGCTTTGGGCCATACTTGCAGATGGGGCTTCGGGTGGATTATTTGTTGTTGCATTTTGGCGAGGGCTATCCCAATCGAGGGGCGTTCGACTTTGCCTTGGGCGTTCAGTCGCAAGTCACAGAAAAGCTTCGACTAGGAGCATGCCGCACCCACCCGATCATGAGTCGTTGGAAGACGCTCAATGAGGACCAGCTTCCCATCGTGATGCGGCTAGGGTTGTCGTATCAGCTTACCCAGACATTCGTCGGGCAAGTCGATGTGGAACGGGACAGCAGTCGTGATGGGGTGCGTATCGGTGCAGGCTTTGAATACCAGCTGTTCAACCGGTTTTGGATGCGAGTTGGGGTACAGCACAATCCCGACATGCTTAGTTTTGGCATTGGCTATCGGCTTGGATGGCTCAAAATAGACATCTCTGCACAGATGCACCAGATGCTTGGAGCGGTGGTGATGGGAGGAGGTGAAAGGTGAAAGGTGAAAGGTGATCTTTTGGTAGGAGAACCCCGCAGGGGGGCAAGCTCGGTAGAAAATGAGAAAAATGATTATCATATTATTGGTTTTGGGGGTGAAGATGTCGGCACAAACGGTTGTCGGGGTCCAGGAGATGCTATATCAACGGCTTTTTGAGGAGATGGATGGGAACGAAGATGAGGGTAACAGTGTGATGATAGCGGAGGATTTTGAAGCATTGCTTGCTGAATATGAGCGATTAAGGGAACAACCCATCAACATCAACAGCGAAGAGGTTCATCATCTCGAGGAACTAAGTCTGATTTCCGCGTTTCAGGTGGAAGCCGTCAAGGAGTACCGGAAGCATTATGGAGACCTGTTGTTCATCGAAGAGCTAAAGATGATAGATGAATTTGACGAACAGACAGTGATGCTCATGGCGCCTATCATACAGTTCGGGAAAAGCGAATGGCAGCAAGAGCAAGAACGGTTCACTTTTGGTAAAGCGATCACGAAAGGAAGGCATCAGCTCACGCTAAAATATGCAAGTAAGGCAGAAGGGAAATACACATACAGCTACTGCAAGAAGTTCCGGATGGGCTTTGCGATGAAGGACAACGGGTTTTACGGCTTCCATGGCTATCTCTCGGACATTATCATGGGGAAACTGAGATTGGAGTCGTTGGCCATAGGCGACTATCAAGTGAGTTTTGGTCAGGGTTTGACGATGTGGTCGGGATTTAGTTTCGGCAGCGTAGCAGGAGGAGGTTCGTTGATGAAACGAGCTTCTGGAGTCAGGCCCAAGGCATCGGCCAGCGAAGGTCGGTTTTTACGTGGGGCGGCTACCACGCTCAAGTTATGGAATATCCATGCCACACTCTTTTATTCGAATCGTCGCAGTAAAAATCAACAGGTGATTGGAGGGCACCTCTCCTACTCCAGTCCACAGATCGAGTTGGGGTGCACTGCAATCCACAGTTGGTTCGACACCGCGCTGGTAGTCAAGCCGAGCAAGTACAATCAGTTTTATTTCAGAGGCGATCATCTTACCAATATTGGACTAGACTTCCGGTGGCAGTTACGCAAAACGGTCTTCTTTGGAGAGATCTCTATGAGTGAGAATCAAGCTCTTGCCGGGTTAGCAGGAATGACGTGCAAGCCAACAGGTTATATCAACTTCAGCATAATGTACCGAAACTATGGCACTCGGTATCAAAACCTGTTCTTTGGTGCTATCAAGGCGAGCAGCCGCGGTCAGGCTGAGGAAGGTTATCATCTCAGCATACGGTGTACGCCTTCGGCGGGATGGGAGTTGATTGCGAACAGCGACTTCTTTCGTTTGAAGTGGCTATGCAGTCAAGTGTATAATCCGTCATGGGGCCAAGAGCATCAGCTGAAGGTGATTCATCAGATCGGCAAGGATGCCACTATGGACTTGCAGTTCAAATCGAAAACGAGGATGAAGAATTCTGCTAACGATCATGTGTTCAGCCACTACCCTATCTTTTACACGCGTCGGAACATTCGATTTCAGGTTAGTTACCACGTCACCGAGTCGTGGATATTTAGTGACAGGATATCATACACTCATTACATCAATGATGATGCTGTGGACAGCAGGGGTTATCTGCTTTGTCACGACATCGCCTATCGTCCGGAAGACAGGCCTTATTCGTTAACTTTCCGATATGCTTTATTCAGCAGTGATGACTACAGCAGTCGCATCAGCATGTACGAGAACGACGTTTTAGGTTCGTTCAGCATTCCAACTTTCTCTGGTCTTGGCTCACGAGTTTATCTCTTAGGTCGTGTGAAATTATTTGGCAGTTTAAGCATTTATTCACGCTTAGGCTTCACCCTTCAATCGGACCAGACCAAGGTGGATTGGAAAGCGGAAGTTGTTTGGAAGATTAATTAGAGCTGAATCGACAGCTTGATTAGAAAATAAACAAAAAAAATGCAAACACAATGATTGTCAAAACAAAGGAACCCTCAATGATTCAATTAGTTTCATTTTTGTATAAAAAAGTACAATGATAATATAAATATTTCAAAGAAAAGTATTATTTTTGCATTCCATTAATAATTAAATCACGATTGGAGGTATTCAACATGCAGGTGTTGTTGGACAAGGACAGAGAAAAGAAACGTCAAAAGGCGATAAAGAAATCGTTATCGAGTAGCGAGGAAGCCCAAAAAATGCTAAGAGATGCAGGGATATTAACGAAAAGTGGCAATGTGTCCCGTATTTATAGACCCAAGCAGTGAAACCGACTCTTTATTCCTCGAGGTCTAACCTTTACATAGGCTTCCACGGATGTGACAAGTCTGTGGCGGAGGCAATTTTACATGGAGAGAGCCTCTATCCGAGCAACAACTCTTACGATTGGCTTGGCCATGGGATCTACTTTTGGGAGAATAATGAGCGACGTGCTTTACAATTTGCGGAAGAAGCTGCTATGCGAAATACGTCATCGATCAGGGAACCGTTCGTGATTGGTGCCGTGATAGATTTGGGCTATTGTCTGGACCTGACCGACATGGGTTGCTTGTCGGAGATCAGGCAGTCGTACGAGGCAATGAGGGACGCATTCATAGCGGCGGGGAAAATCCTTCCTATCAACAAGAGCCTTGGAGAAAACGCAGATCTGCTACTCCGACACCTTGACTGTGCGGTTATCGAGTATGAGCACATCATCAATGAGAAAGCTAAGGTGAAATCGTTTGATTCGGTCCGAGGTGTCTTTGTGGAGGGAGCAGAATTATTTCCCGGTGGAGGCATCAGGGAGAAAAACCACATCCAAATATGTGTAAGAAATCCCAACTGCATCAAGGGTTATTTTCTGCCAAGAGTAAAAGATGATAGATTTTCAAATCCGGAGTAAGTTCGAACAGTTGTGAATCGGGCCAGACAAAGGTGGATTGGAAAGCGGAAGTTGTTTGGAAATACTGAAGTGGCCTGGAACTATCAGATATCATCTACTCAAAGAAGACGATAGAATCATTCTTTTTTCTTCTTCACCGTAGTCCTTATAGATTTAAGAGCGGCAACGCCTTTCTCGATCGTGTTATGAAAAACTTCTTCAGCAGTTTTCCCATTGGCTTTGGAATGCCTTTTCTTGGGAAATGAAATCTCTTCTTTTTCCATTTTGCGAGAAAACCCGTTTTCTTCCAGCACTTTCACTGTGCTGTCGTATCCTCGGAAGAACAGTTCTTCAATTCTCGACATATCATAAGCCGTGCAACCATAGGTGTCGAGTTCCACAAAGAGGTCTGCCTGGGCGGTATCGGCTGCCACATTGGAGACCATCATCATCAAAAACGAGCGGTAGGCCACCGAGACGAGGTTGTCCTTATATTTATCCTCTTCCAAATGGTTGAGGCTTAATGCAATGACTTTCTCACATTTCTGTCGGATCGCCGATACGGGAAGGTTTTGAAAAGCGCCGCCATCGACATAGTGGACGCCATTGATGCACATGGGTTGGAAGATGACCGGGATGGAGCACGAAGCCACCACTCTGGGTGCTATTTCTCCTTTGGTAAAGACTTTGGGCACGCCATGTTCAAGGTCAGAAGCCACGAGGAACGTCGGCACAGGCAAATCTTCCAGGCGTGAATACGGCAGGTTTTTCCTGATCAGTTCGACGAGCGGTCGCGATTCGAACAATCCTCCTTTAGGCACGCCAGGAGTGACGATATCTTTGAAGAAGTTCATTCCTTGGAACATCTCTATCATCTGCTTTGGGGAGAATCCTGAAGCAAAGAGCGTGGCGACGAGTGCACCGGCGCTGGTGCCGGAGACGACATCTGGCTTGATGCCATATTCTTTGAGAGCTTGCAGGGCGCCGCAGTGTGCTGCGGCTTTGGCGCCTCCACCGCTGAAGGCGATTCCGAGGGGATATTTCTTTGCTGGCATAGTTGGTGGGTTTGAGGTGCAAAGATACAAAAAATTACAATGGTAGGAGTGTAAAGAGCCTTTTAGACATCATGCCTTGGTAAAGTTGTGAATTGCTTTCAATTATCGTAACTTTGCTCTTTGAATACAGCCTTATTGAGGTGCTGAATCCGTCACGGCTGGTTGTGAATTGCTTTCAATTATTGTAACTTTGCTCTTTGAATACAGCCCGGTTGTTGACTTTTGTACGTTTGCTATTGTTGTGAATTGCTTTCAATTATTGTAACTTTGCTCTTTGAATACAGCGGATGCCATCAGGAGGGCGTGGGCTGAGCGGTTGTGAATTGCTTTCAATTATTGTAACTTTGCTCTTTGAATACAGCATGTTGTATGTCTTTGCTGCATACCCGCAAGTTGTGAATTGCTTTCAATTATTGTAACTTTGCTCTTTGAATACAGCGTTTGTCGAGCGTACATTGTTCGGGAGCAGTTGTGAATTGCTTTCAATTATTGTAACTTTGCTCTTTGAATACAGCTACGCATTTTGATGTCAATGATGCCGTATGGTTGTGAATTGCTTTCAATTATTGTAACTTTGCTCTTTGAATACAGCCAACCCTTTCATTGTTTAATTTATCAATCAGTTGTGAATTGCTTTCAATTATTGTAACTTTGCTCTTTGAATACAGCAATGCGAATTATGGCGTCGCCCATCCCGTTGTTGTGAATTGCTTTCAATTATTGTAACTTTGCTCTTTGAATACAGCAACCAAACTCAGTAAAGTCGGCATCCTGGGTTGTGAATTGCTTTCAATTATTGTAACTTTGCTCTTTGAATACAGCCTGAATTCTGTTCTCCTTGCGTCTTCATCAGTTGTGAATTGCTTTCAATTATTGTAACTTTGCTCTTTGAATACAGCAACAAAGAATGTTGACATTGCGCGGGTCATGTTGTGAATTGCTTTCAATTATTGTAACTTTGCTCTTTGAATACAGCTTACGAAGTTGCATGAACCGGACGTTTGGGGTTGTGAATTGCTTTCAATTATTGTAACTTTGCTCTTTGAATACAGCGATACTGCTGATATTGAACGTAAATGTCAGGTTGTGAATTGCTTTCAATTATTGTAACTTTGCTCTTTGAATACAGCATAAGATCTAAGACCATTCGCAGAATAAACGTTGTGAATTGCTTTCAATTATTGTAACTTTGCTCTTTGAATACAGCAACTTGTTATCATGCTTGAAGGCTCCTATAGTTGTGAATTGCTTTCAATTATTGTAACTTTGCTCTTTGAATACAGCAATTTTTCCAAGCGTACCGTTCAAAGTAGCGTTGTGAATTGCTTTCAATTATTGTAACTTTGCTCTTTGAATACAGCCTCATAAATTCAGGTCATACCAGGCAGGAAGTTGTGAATTGCTTTCAATTATTGTAACTTTGCTCTTTGAATACAGCTCGAGATCGTGATCCCGCTCACCGGCAAGGGTTGTGAATTGCTTTCAATTATTGTAACTTTGCTCTTTGAATACAGCCATGGTCGATGCGTTCGCGGTGTCCCACTAGTTGTGAATTGCTTTCAATTATTGTAACTTTGCTCTTTGAATACAGCTGTCTTTCCTGAGTTTCAAGTAGGATCTGAGTTGTGAATTGCTTTCAATTATTGTAACTTTGCTCTTTGAATACAGCAGAACACGTTTGTCGGCATCGCCCTGGCTGTTGTGAATTGCTTTCAATTATTGTAACTTTGCTCTTTGAATACAGCGCGTTGGTCTGCTCAATGAAGAAGTCGAGTGTTGTGAATTGCTTTCAATTATTGTAACTTTGCTCTTTGAATACAGCTTGCGATGTAAATAGTGCATTCGGAATCAAGTTGTGAATTGCTTTCAATTATTGTAACTTTGCTCTTTGAATACAGCAAGCTGACCAAGCGTACCATTCAAAGTCGCGTTGTGAATTGCTTTCAATTATTGTAACTTTGCTCTTTGAATACAGCCATCTGTGCAAAACCATCATTAAACTGTTGTTGTGAATTGCTTTCAATTATTGTAACTTTGCTCTTTGAATACAGCAGCGTTAACAAAGTAATCGGGCTCATATGTGTTGTGAATTGCTTTCAATTATTGTAACTTTGCTCTTTGAATACAGCCTGTTCGTCCAAAAGTCCAGGCATCACTAAGTTGTGAATTGCTTTCAATTATTGTAACTTTGCTCTTTGAATACAGCACAAATGCCTGCTTCAATCCTTGACAAAGAGTTGTGAATTGCTTTCAATTATTGTAACTTTGCTCTTTGAATACAGCTCAAAAGCTTGCTCAAAAGCATTAGCATAGGTTGTGAATTGCTTTCAATTATTGTAACTTTGCTCTTTGAATACAGCACAATCTATGTAAAACAAAGAACATCAGCAATTTAGAAGCTGTATTACAATTAAAAAAATCCCGCTCCTTGGAACGGGATTTTTTATGTTTAAAACCATTTTTACCAATTCAAAACAGCTCTAATTGCTGACAAGGTGTTTCTGGTGGTTTAAGCTTACAATTCGAAAAAATCTCCATTTCTCCAAACTGTTTATCAGTAATACATAAAATGCCCACATCCCCTAATTCGGGAAGGAATGACTTCACTCGTTTGATATGGACCTCCGCGTTCTCACGACTGGGACAGTGACGAAGATAGATGGAAAACTGAAACATAGTGAACCCGTCGGCCATGATGCGTTTTCGAAACAAGGCGTATGCTTTTCGTTCTTTTTTTGTCTCTGTCGGCAAATCGAAAAGCACTAGCACCCACATGATCCTGTATTCACTAAAACGGTCCATCACAATTCCATAGTTGGATACACCACCTTACGCAATTCACCACTAAAACACTTAACTAATGAAGCAGTTGTTTGTGTAACCGCTACCATCAATGGACTTCTTTGGCCTCCAATAACCACTTCCTTCACAGGCAGGCACAATAATTGACGTTTCAAATCGGTGGTCAATTCACTGCAATCCAAGCCACTTTGAAGTATTTGTATTACCAATTCGTCAACGTATGGTCGATAAGGCTCCATCACATCATCAGCCAAACAATAGGCATTGTAACGGTTATGATGATGTATACCGAAAGTCGGCAACATCCCGCTGGCCACCAAAGCTCGCGCCACTATAGCCCTAACGATGGCATAGCCATAGTTGAGCAGGTTATTGGGGGCATCGCCTTCGCGGTCACGCACAAAGCGTTCAATTTCCGGGAAGACCGACTTCCAATAATAAGCAGCTGCTCGACCTTCAAGGTTTTCACTATCACCGCTCTTAACATCATTGGCCCAGACCACCATACAACGCACTTCTGCCCCACTCATTCGTTTCAGCACCGATGCCTGATTACGGATTTTGGCTTGAACGGTCTGCTGCCATAACTGCTTCTTCAACGGCAATGATGCCTCAATCTGCCAGCGAAAGCGTTCGCTCTGCACTGTATGGCCATCAAGAGGCAATAACAAACCTGCAGGCATGTGTTTCTCATCACAAGTGACAACCGCACAATTGTTTTTTAGCAGAGCATCCATTGCCCCGTTTGTGATGGTGATTTGTCGGTCTTCAAGCACTACAACACCGATGTCCTCAATGGGAACTGTTTTCGTCACCTCTTCCTGCGTTTGGGCATTTGTCATTTTAATGACCAGTTGTGCATTGCACATGGAGAGATAGGCGGGATTGCCGAAAAAGAGGGTACGTTTAATCATCTGACTCTAATTCCAAAGAAGTTTGATTAGGTAAAAAGTTATTGGGATTCGAAACGTTGCGACCGAGTTCCTTTTCTGTCTCCTTTCGAGCTACGCCTGCCACATGACCACCTCTCTTTGCAATCTGCTTGCTTTCCTCAAAAGTTTCGGGGTCTTCTTTTTGAGAAATCTCAGTTGTGACGCGCTCTCCAAGCATGGTGAAAATCAATTCTAGGTCGTCCATGTGATCACGAAGGTTCTGATTCTTTTTTGTCAAGCCCTTGAACTCCTTGTATTCCGATGGTGTCATTCCGAAAGTGGCCTTGGAGATTTCTGCTGTAAGGATAGCAAAATCCTGCTCCAATGTAATACCGCGTCTCTTCCATTCATCTGTCAGATCCTGTCGGATGGCCATTCCGCGTAAGCGTTTATCAATCCAGTCCTTCGGGTAGCCTTTCTTCTCATATAGTTCCTTCATTCGCTCTTGGGCCAATTCTGGATTCTCTATTTCCAACAAGCGTTCATAGCCCACCTGAGAAAGCCATAGTTTAAACGGCTCAGCCTTAGGCGATGGAATAGACTGGATGATGCGGAATAGGTCTTTAACATTAGCCGCTAAAGTCTTTCTTTTTTTCCCTGTTTCAGTAAGCATTTCTACCAAGGGACAATTTGTCCCCAGATAACTTCCCAATGCTTTATCCCTTTTGCGAATCTTTTTCAGATAGTCAGTAGGATTGACACTATCAGTCAAAGCCGCCACCACGTCCACAACGGAGAAATACCATTGTTCTTCTTCGTCGTCCCATACGGAACGGATTTTTTTGTCTTGGAATAATTTTATGTTAGTCATAGCATTAAATAGTCTTTTTAAAAACTACACCTTCGGAGGTTAAATAAAAATCAACCTCATTTATCAAGTACTTAAGAGTATTAATGCCACATCTGATCTTTTCAGGCATTTTCAAATAGTCTTTTATCGATTCTCCTTTACCTAATTCTTTATCGGGTTGTGCATTAATATGCCTAACTAATTTTATTAAAGAAGGATTTTCAAATCCTCTTACAACATATAAACGTTGCGACAAAAGCTCTCTATCCATATCTATTAATTCTTGTGGTGTATCTTTGTAAAGCAATACCATATCGCCAGCCTTTATTTGTTGCGTCAACTGTAGCCTTGTGTTCTTTTTGCTTAATAGGACATCTGGAACATCTTCTATACCTGATTTTCTATTATTACTAACATCGAACAAGCTCCATACATGATACTCTTTTTCAGTCCTTTCATCATTCTCATATTTGCACATCACATACAAATCACCCATTTCCGCATAATAATAATGTTTATATGGTTTCTTGGATAAATAAGTCTGATTCTTGACTTTCAGTGGATTCTTCACAGAGGTAAAGCATCTAATATGCCTGATTCTATTTACCTTACAATCTTCTGCAAAATCAATTACACCTTCTTTGTTTTTCTTATACATGAAAATACCACTGGCGCATGCATCTTTAAAAGAGGTTCCTTCAAAGAATTGTCCTTTCATTATCGCAAATAAAGCTTTATCCACAACTGCATTTTCTAATTCTGCCCAATCCTTAAACCCAGAATCAATACTAGATGCTTTATACTTTAATTCTCTCCTAACGACATAATATATTTTATCACCAATGATAACATTTCCTTCTCCATCCCTCCGAATCCTTCCTTCATCATCTATTCTTCCTTGTGTTATTGCTCCATAAAATGTTTCACCATGCAATTGCCCTCGAATGCTATCTCCTGTAATCCATTCTTTTGGTTCAGGCCTACCTATTTCATCATATACCACCTGCCCTTTTTCATCAGTTTTACAAACCACTTTCCCTCTCATCCTTTTCCTTCGACGCGACGGAACAAGTGTCTGGTCTTTCGAAACATGATTCACTAATATGTTATTCTCAATATAAGGAACAATGTCAGAAATATTTCCACCCAATTTACAACTTTTAATCTCTTTTCTCAACTCACTCTCCAAACGCATTGTATCTTCATCCAATCTCTTCCTTTCTTGAATGCAATAGAATAATTCAAGCATCTTATCTCGTTTTGCTGCTACTGGTATCAATGTCAAAACGGTTGCATCAACAGCATGATGCGAATGTTTGTCACGAGATTTCTTCTCATCCACACTTTGGATTCCAAGCATTTTTCTGAAATTAGCAGTCACAGAACCTTTTTGGACTTCCACTTTATTGAAAACCGTCTTCAAATAATGATAGGCATATTTGGTAATAATTCTTGTATCAACCAACTGACTATTCCTAAAACCCATTGTGACTTCCGTCATGGTGAATCGATTGACTTTGTTCTGCCAATAATCAAGTTCCATCTGCCACAAATGTCTCTGACGAATACATTGATCTTTTCTTTCCTTATCCTGGGCTCTCTTTGATTGCGATTTCCAATATTCCACATTGTCTTTTAATTGTTCCACTTTTTCCATCCATGGTTGGATACGTCGCAAAATTTCATCATAATTGGATAATTGTGACGGAATTTGGTTTTTCTTTATCGTTCGATTGAAATGAGCATCGCAAACTGTAAGGTTTGCTAACGAATCGTCAAATGACAAACTCCTAGGAATCGTATGTTCAATATCAAAAGCATTTTCATCAAACAAACTGGTAATATTGATTATTTTACCCGTATATATGCATCTGCAACCTTGTTCAAGCCATAATCTATATTTGGTAATGTCTTTCTTGTAATAGACATCTTTAAAAGATTCTTTTTGCTTATTATCTTTTGCTTTCCCCTCACTGTCCAACGAAATATCGTGCTGCTCACATAACAATCGCACTTCATTTATATCTGAATCTTTGATTTCCTTATCTTGATAATAGTCCTTTAGTATTTCTTTGTATTCTTTGTTTTCTTTTTCCCTCTCACGTTGGTATGCTTCAATTGCCCATCGCATATTTGCATCATTCAATTCTCTAGCCGTTTCAACAACAACCCGCGTATCCTCATCTATCATGGCATTTCCATTTTCATCAGTTGCTTTCAACAATGCATTTACTTGCTTGCGCAAAGTATGTAAAACTCTCATCGCCATTGGGTTTTTCAATGCTCCAATGACAGGACTTCCTAGTAATTTTAAATAACGATCACCTTCCACTTTTTCCAATTTTGATGGAGCATAAAACTCAATCAATGATGGATGGTATATCTTCCTCAATTTTTTCTCATCCAAATAAGAATACTTGTTCTTCAAAAAAACAGATATTGATTCCGAAACTTTAGGTAATTTGTAATAATCACGTTTTGATGATGCAAAGAACATTTGATACAACTCTGCAACCTTGTTCAAAATATCAGCTTGTTCATTCTCCGACTTCTTTCCCCAAGTTTTTTCACCGATACTTCTGATGGTTACTTTCTTTACATCATTAAAATCACTTTCATCAAGTTTGTAATCAGTGTTAAAATTAGCGAATTGCTCTTCTATCTCTAAAGATTTATAATTGGCAATCAGCGAGTTTACTATTCCATAAATCAGTTTTTGATAACGATTCTTTTTAACAAGATTATCCAATTGTTCAATAACCTCATCTTCAACAGTAGACCATTTCTCTCCAAAAACGTATGGCAGTTTTGCCAAAATAACAGCATCAGAGTAAATCAATCCTTTTTCCAAGAATCTATTTATATTTCTAATCGCTTTCAAACTCAACATTCCATAACCTTCCTGAATAGTTCCATAAACACGAACAAGTTGCTTTGTTTTGTCTTTATCAAAGCCCAATTTTTTTTGAGCAAAATCTTCAACAAAATCTGGTTCGTCAAACGAGAAACAAATGTGCCATAAATCATATGCTGAATATGATATTTGTTTAACTTCCCCGGTTTTTTTATCGCTTTTTGTTTCTCCCGATTTGTATTCCCATGATTCCCAATCATCACCGAGCAGTTTCTTCAACCTTGCAGTAACAGGACACCCTGAAACATTTGCATTGTCTTTATAATTAATAGTTTTTTGTTTGTAATCCAAATGTTCTCCAGTTTCAGATTCAAGCCATTTCCTAATATCTTCGAACTTGAAATTCGATCTCGTCAATAAGAATCTTTCATCATAGAGTCGCCGTTTTTGTTCAATGGTCAAGTTTTCTTTTAATCCTTCACCAAATTTGATATTGTTAATCAGACACCACGCTCTGTATTTCTCAAACTCAGGATGGCTGATAGGACAGCGAGGCTTGTCTGGTTCCAAAGTACATTTTCCAACCAATCCTTTTTGAGAACGAAGAGGCCGCTTATAAAATATTGTACCTTCTCCTTTTTTTTCACTTACAAGACACTTGTAAAACTCACTTGATTGATCTAAACCATCCTGAAAACTAAATATCTGCTCAATTTCTTCTTTATATTGAGTTCGTACCGCTTGATATTCACTATTTCGCACACGAACCCCAGATTTCTCCAAAGCATAAAAAGCACAGCCCACTGTTTTTAAGTTGTGCTCAACCATGTACTGCTTTAATACTCCCGACTTTTTAAGTTCGGAATTCTTCATCTCTTCGACAATATCAGCATTTTCAGGTTCAATCAATTCATTTTTTTCTTGTTCCTTGATGGTTTCACCTTTACTACTTTTAAAACCCCTACGTTGCGCTATATGATACAATGCTCGACCTAATTTGTATCTTTCAATTTCTTGAGTAAAATCAAATTGCTTTTCCATCAATTCTGCCCTCAATTGATATGGACTTGAATAATCAGCAATACCGTCTCCATTAAAGTCCAAACGGACCCATTGCTCAAATCTCTCAGCTTCAATTGGATATTGACGATTCAAATCTTTAACCTTGTCATATCTACTCCATTTTTCAAGATCCTCTAAATCGAGCGGACAATAACCATTCTCGATTAATAGTTTTAATGTCGCCCAGATCCTATATTTCCGAGCCATATACAATCTGCGTGTCGAACGCTTTTTTGTTCGTTCAGCAGCATACGAAAACTCGCCGGATTTGCCATTTCCAACTCCTGATTTAAAAATTACTGAACTAAAATAATCCAGTTGATTTAGAATTTCTGTACCATTATCAGTGTCTCTGACCGTAATTCCAATTGAGTTTGTACCTAAATCTAATCCTAAAACCTTATTCATATTACTTCTTATTATCTTAAATTGTACAAATATACTAAAATTAATATCAATTATTTATTTTTTTCTTGCTTTTAAGTTTTTTTTACTATTTTTGCAGTGAGTTACATAAATGAAAGACTTTTCACAATAAGGCTATAAGCCGAAGATTTCTAAGCCTTGCGTATTCCGTAGGGCTTTTTTTCTTTTCTCCCCCGCACAAACAATCACTTATAACACTTATCAAAAACATACAATACAATTGCTATGTTCACGAACATAGTTCCTCCTATCTTGCAAAGATACAACCCCACCTGTTTCAAAACATGAAACATGTTTAAAAAAAGCTATATTTGCAAAAAAAATCATACTAATTATGAGAAATACCGACACCTTCCGCCAATACATCTGGCTGGTAAACACCATTTTGCAATCCAGAAAAATCAGCCTCAACCGAATCCAAAAACTTTGGCTCGAAGACAACCTCAACGAGCACAAACCTCTATCAAGAACCACCTTCTACCGCCTACGACAAGCCATAGAAGACATGTTTGGAATCATCATCAATTGCGATAACAACGACAAACACCAATACTACATCAACAACCCCGAAACCCTTCGCGAACACACAACCCAGAATTGGATGCTGCAAACCCTCACCGTCAACAATATACTCGTTGATAGTTTATCCATCAAAGACCGACTCGTGCTGGAAGAAATTCCCGAAGGATTAGAATACCTTCAAACTATCATCAACGCAATCAAAAACAGCCACGTCCTCAAAATGACTCACCAAGGATTCGATGCATCCTCTCCTAAAACCAGTGACATCGAACCCTATTGCCTCAAAGTGTTCCGCCAACGATGGTACCTGCTTGGGAAAAAACACCAAAACACAGAAGGACTTCGCATCTACGCCCTCGACCGAATCATCAACCTCGAAGAAACAAAACAACCATTCAAAACGGATCCCTCATTCAATGCTGCCGACTTCTTCAAGAATTATTTCGGCGTCTTCATTGGAGAAAATGAACAACCAGTACGCATCGTCTTACGTGCCCATGGAAAAATCATGATATCCCTGATGAAATCTCTGCCAAAACACCCTTCTCAGAAAGAAATCGCCACCGGAAAAAACTATTCTGACTTTGAATACTTTCTAGTTCCCTCAAAGGATTTCCTACACGAAATTCTTAAAGAAGGCGACGACTTGGAAGTGCTGGAACCGCAGAGCCTTCGCAACGAGATTAAGAAAACATTACGGAACTCCCTCAAACGCTATCAATGACGTAAACCCCTATCGCGTCACAGACTGCCAAGAGAGAACACATCTCAACTCATCAGCTCTCGCAGTTTTGCCGCGAACAGGGCTATATCTTCTTCAGTAGTGTCGAAGGCGCACATCCAACGCACCACGTCGGCGTCCTCATCCCAATCGTAGAAGAAACAGTGGTTTTGCAACTCTTTCCAGACCTTGCGAGGCAGCTTGGCGAATACACCGTTGGCCTGCACCGGATAGACGATCTCCACCCCGGGGATGTCCTTCACGGCTTGATAGAGCAGCTGCGCCATGCGGTTGCTATGCTCAGCGTTGCGACGCCACAGGTCGTTGTCGAAATAAGCATCGAACTGGGCAGCGATGAAACGCATCTTCGAACAAAGCTGCATGGCCTGCTTGCGACGGTATTTGAAGTCGGGAGCCAGCTCGGGATTCAACAACACCACTGCCTCCCCCATCATCAGTCCGTTTTTGGTACCGCCAAACGAGACGGCATCCACACCAAGGTCAGTGGTCATCTCCTTGAAGGTGCATCCCAAAGCCACAGCAGCATTACCCAAACGGGCGCCGTCGATGTGGACATACATGTTGTACTCACGGGCCAGGTCCACCAAAGCTTTGATCTCATCAAGAGTATAAAGCGTACCCACCTCGGTGGGCTGGGTGATACTGATGGCCTTAGGCTGCGAATGGTGCTCGAAGCCAAAACCATGCAGACGGGTCTTCACCAACTCGGGGGTCAGCTTGCCATCAGGAGTGGCCACAGTAAGCAGACGACAGCCAACGATACGCTGGGGGGCGCCACACTCATCCACGTTGATATGGGCGGTCTCAGCACACACCACAGCCTCATGCGAACGCACCATGGCATCGATACACAAGGTGTTGCATCCTGTGCCGTTGAAGGCGAAGAACACCCTCGACTGTTCGCCAAAGAGCTCACGGAATCGTTTCTCCGTCGCCGCGCAATATTCATCGTCACCATAGGCCAACGCATGATCCCTGTTCACACGCATGATGGCTTCCAGAACCTCGGGACAAACGCCCGAATGGTTATCGCTTCCAAATCCTCTTTTCATCGTTAGTAAAGTTTAGTCCGTTTGATGAGATAGCTTGTCAAAACCTGGTTATAGTCCTTGTTGATGTCGGCTTCGACATAGTCGATTTGATATTGGTAGCAATGCCTGAGGATGTCCTCCTTGCGCTGCGTCATCAGCTGGCGGTAGCGTTCCTGGACCTCCACAGGATTCAGCTTGATGGTCTCGCCCGTTTCCAAATCGACGAAACGATGCGGGCGATTCTCAAAGTCGAGGTCGAGCTCCTGTTTTCCGTCATAGACATGAAAGAGGATGACCTCATGTTTGTTGTATTTCAGATGCTCCAAAGCCTCAAACATCTTCCGATGATCGTCAAGGCTGTCGAGCATGTCGGTGAAGATCACCACCAAGCTACGACGGTGAGTCATCTCAGCAATTTGGTGCAAACATTGCACTGTCGAGGTGGTTTTCTTCCGATCTTTGTCGTAAGTATCAATAAGCTTTTCCAACTCATTGTAAATCAACTTATTATGAACTGCCGATGATTTTGCAGGTTCATGGAATGTGATGGCCTCGTCAAAGAGGTCGAGGCCAACGGCATCACGTTGCCGGCGCATAAGCTCCATGAGCGAAGCGGCGGCATAGACACTGAAAAACAATTTGTTGGGATGCTGAAAGTCGATTTTGTCACGCACTGGGAAGCACATGCTAGAGCTTTTGTCGATGACCAGCTGACAGCGCAGGTTGGTCTCCTCTTCATAGCGTTTCACGAAGAGCTTCTCGGTGCGTCCATAGAGTTTCCAGTCGATATGACGAATCGGCTCGCCCGTGTTGTAGAGGCGGTGTTCGGCAAACTCCACGGAGAAACCGTGGAACGGGCTTTTGTGAAGGCCAGTAATGAAGCCTTCCACGATTTGCCGTGCCAGAAACTCCAGACTCCCAAACTGGGTGAGCCGATTCCTATCGATAGAGAAATTCAAATTAGAACAATTTCTCTAACTTTTCAACAAACACTTTCTTAGGAGCGGCGCCAACGTTTTTATCGACGGGTTGTCCACCCTTAAAATAGATAACGGTGGGGATGTTCATGATGCCGAACTTGGCGGCAGTGCCGGGGCATTCCTCGACGTCGCATTTCACGGCAATCATCTTGCCGGCATACTCTTCAGAGATTTCCTCTACCAGAGGTTCAACTTTCTTGCAGGGACCACACCAAGTGGCACCGAAGTCCACCATAACGGGAAGTTCTGATTTCAGGACGACTTCTTCAAAGCGGTCGTCAGTCATTTGAATAACAGCCATTTTTCAGTTTAGTTAGATGTTTATAAAATAAAAATTCCTTTTCGTTTTCAAAAGAATCGAAGTGCAAAGATAAGAATTATTTCCGAATCACACATGAGTTTAATCAACGAGAAATCATTTCAAATCAAAATCCGCATAAGGCAGTTTCTCCACCATAGGCAGCACCTCATGAGCAGCCACTCCGCCGCTGTAGGGCGACATGTTGCATGCAAGCTTCATGTTGGAATCGAAGAGATGGAGGCTATACGACTGCTTGCCAGGATGATCTTTCACCATACGAATGAATTCGTCGATGGAGCCTTCGTTCATCTGAGCCACATCGAGCTTGAAGATCACCTTCTTACCCGTGTTTTCAAGCAATGAATCCAACAGCCTCACCTCGTTGACGCGCAACTCCAAATCCTTCGGAACGGCATCTTGCTCATCACCTTGTCTCCAACGAGGTGCAGAGAGTGTCCCTATCAGCAACACAAACTGCCCTTCTTCCAGCAACCCTTTGTTTTTTGCGTAGTTCTCACTGAACATACTAAACGAAAAGGCTCCTGTCTTGTCTTCAATGGTGAAACGTCCGTAAGAAGTGTTTTTCTTTGAAAGCAGATGCTCCGCCTTAGTAATCTGCCCGCCGAGCCTCACCGAGAATCCATTGTATTTCTCAGGGTTGGCCATGGCGGTCTTCATGGATTCCACGGTGGTGTTGCTGAAGAATCTCAACGGGATGTTGAACGAATCCATGGGGTGAGAGCTGATGTAGAACCCGATACTGTCCAGTTCCATCTGAAGCTCTTTAAGCTTTGACCAGCGTTCGCAGTTAGGGAACGGCAACGTAAGCGTCTCTCCCGTGCTATCGCTGCCCATGCCAAAGAGGTCCATCTGCGCCGAGTTCTTCCTTTCGTTATAGGAAGCCACCATGCGCAGGGCACGCTCACTGAAGGGCACCGAGTCGTTGACAGGCATATAAAACAGCATGGCACGATGGAAATTGGGGAAGTTGTCGAAACAGCCCGCCGTATCCATGCTCTCTAAGGCCCTGCGATTCAAGCCTTTGTCGGCACAACGCAGCAAAAAGTCGGTAAAGTCCTTGAAACGTCCGTTGGCATTACGTTCGTCGATAATGCCTGAAATGGCTGACTCGCCCACATTACGGATTCCTCCCATTCCGAAACGAATCTGACCTTTCTCGTTAACGGAGAACTCGTATTCCGACTCGTTGACATCGGGGCCAAGCACCTCAATGTGCATCCGTTTGCACTCCTCCATCATAAAGGTCACCTGCTTGATATCGCCCAACTCGTTGTTGAGCACGGCAGCCATGAACTCAGCAGGATAATGCGCCTTAAGATAAGCCGTTTGGTAGGAGACCCAACTATAGCAGGCAGCATGTGATTTGTTGAAGGCGTAGGAAGCAAACTTCTTCCATTCTTCCCAAATCTTCTCCAGACGTTTCTTCACCTCGTCTTCGGGCAATCCTTCGGTCTTGGTAAGTTTTTCCACCCCTTGTTTCATGAACTTGCCATAGAGCTCCTCCATCTTTGCTAACTGCTTCTTACCCATAGCTTTACGCAAGGTATCCGACTCACCTCTGGTAAAGTTTGCCAACTCACGCGAAAGCAACATCACCTGCTCTTGATAGACACAGATGCCGTAGGTATCCTTGAGGTACTTCTCCATGCAGTTGAAGTCGTACTTGATCTCTTGCCTACCCTGCTTGCGGGCGATGAAGTCAGGAATGTTGTCCATCGGGCCCGGGCGGTAGAGTGCATTCATAGCGATGATGTCGCCAATGACCGAGGGCTGTAGTTCACGGAGGTATTTCTGCATACCGGGCGACTCGAACTGGAAGGTACCGATGGTGTTGCCGGCGGAATAAAGGGCATAAGTCTCAGGGTCATCGATGGGGATATGGTCGATGTCGATGTCGATGCCCCGAGTCTTCTTGATGTTCTTCAAGGCATCCTTTATCAACGTCAAAGTCTTCAGTCCCAGGAAGTCCATCTTGATGAGGCCCACGGTCTCAATGACATGACCATCGTATTGGGTCACCACCACGTCTTCGTTGGTTTCCTTGTCTTTGATGGTAGCCACGGGAGCCACGTCAGTGAGGTCGGAGGCACCGATGATGACGCCACAGGCATGGATGCCCACCTGCCGATTAGTATCCTCAAGTTCCTGAGCGTAGGTCAGCATGGTGGAGACATTCTCATCGGGACCTTCCACCATCTTCTTGAGCTCATCGACATACTTGTAACAGTTCTTGAGGTTCACTTTGGGCGACTTACCTTTCTCATCCTTAATGTTGTCGGGGAAGCTGCGATCCGGGATGAAACTCTTGATCCGGGCCACTTCAGAGAGCGGCACCTTCTGCACGCGACCCACGTCTTGGATGGCCGACTTAGCCGCCATGGTGCCGTAGGTGATGATGTGTGCCACTTTCTCCTTGCCGTATTTCTTGGTGATCCAGTCGAGCACGCGGCCACGGCCGTCGTCGTCGAAGTCCACGTCAATATCGGGAAGCGAGATACGGTCGGGGTTAAGGAAACGTTCAAACAGGAGGTCGTACTTCAGCGGGTCGAGGTCAGTAATCTTAAGGCAATAGGCCACCACTGAGCCAGCTGCGGAGCCACGGCCAGGACCGACGGACACGCCCAGTTCCTCACGGGCTGCACGGATGTAGTCGCTCACGATCAAGAAATAGCCTGGGAAACCCATGGTCTTCATCACATGGAGCTCGAAGATGATGCGTTCTTTCTGCTCATCGGTAAGCGGATCGCCATAGCGCATCTTGGCGCCTTCCCAGGTGAGTTTGGCGAGATAGTCCGCTTCGAGCTTGATACGGTAAAGTCGGTCATAGCCACCCATTTTCTTGATCTTCTTCTCCCCTTCCTCACGGCTCATGATCTCCTTGCCATGCTCGTCACGGGTGAACTCGTTGAAAAGATCCTCCTCTGTATATTTCTGGCGGTAAGTTTCCACGGTGCCAAAGTCTTCAGGGATGGGAAATTCAGGCATCAGCGGATCGGAGTCGATGCTATAGGTCTCTACCTTATCAACAATCTCCTGTGTGTTCTCGAGGGCCTCAGGGATATCGGAGAAGATAGCCCCCATCTCTGCTGGGGTTTTAAGCCATTCTTGTTTGGTGTAGTGCATCCTGGTGGGATCGTCAAGGTCTTTTCCGGTACTAAGACAGATGAGACGGTCGTGAGCCTCGGCATGGTCCTCTTCCACGAAGTGGACGTCGTTGGTTGCCACCAGTTTCGTGTTGGTTTTACGAGCAAGGTCGATCAGCACCTTATTAACTTCTTTCTGGCGTTCATACACGGAGGTGTCGCCACCGGGCTTATCGGTTTTATGACGTTGTAACTCAATATAATAGTCATCACCAAAAAGGTCTTTAAACCATTTCACGGTCTGGGCTGCGCCCACCATGTCGCCGTTCAAAATCTTTTGGGGCAATTCACCACCGAGACAGGCGGAGCAACAGATCAGGCCTTCATGGTATTTCTCAAGAAGGCTATGGTCGATGCGTGGGTTATAATAGAAGCCGTCGGTATAGGCGATGGAGCTGAGTTTACAGAGGCTATGGTAACCTTGTTTGTTTTTGGCCAATAAGATGAGGTGCCAGCCGCGGTCTTGACGTCCATCGCGTTTGTTGATGCTTACTGGCGCGCAATACGTCTCGATGCCATAGATCGGCTTGAAAAATTGAGAGTTGAGTGTTGTGAGTTGAGTGTTGAGGTCGGCAATTTTGGCCATTTTTTCTTCTTCTCCCAACTCACCGCTTTCGTCTTTTTCTATTAGACTCTTCTCTTTTTCAATCTCCTTTATTTTATCTTTGACTTTCCCGTTGACCTTGTTGACATAATCAGCGAACTCCTTGATACCAAACATGTTGCCATGGTCAGTAAGGGCGATGGAGTACATGCCATTCTTAAGGCATTTATCGACAAGGTCAGGCACCTTCGACATGCCGTCGAGGATGGAGTAATGCGAGTGGACGTGGAGATGGGTGAAGTGCTGTGGCACATAGTTACCCATTTCACGTTGTTCTTCCAGCTTATCCTCTTCCGCTTCAATCTCGTCGAAGTTGCTTGTGATAACGATGTCGGCAGGTTGAATCTTATCGGGATTGGCCGCACGAAAGTCCTCAAAGAACTGTTCCTTTTCGGGCATCTCATTACGACCAAGGACGCCAATACGGACGAGTTCCAGAAACACGCGGGCGGTAGCCTGTACGTCAGCCGAGGCGTTATGGGCCGAATCGAATCTGGAGCCAAAGAGGATCTCATGGAATTCATTCAGCTTAGGCAACTTGAACTTGCCTCCTTTGCCACCGGGCAGCTTGCAGAATTCGGCTGTCTTCTCGGTACAAGTGTCCACCCGAGGCCAGGCCATCAACGGGTTTGAGCCTCGGTCACGAAGGAACTCACAACCTACGATATTAAGATCGAAGTCGATATTATGGCCCACAAAATATTTGGCTTTCTCCGCAGATTTCAGGAAAGTGTCGAGCACCTCATGGAGCGGCAAGCCATATTTTGTGGCGTGTTCCGTTGAGATGCCATGCACCATTTTGGCTTCGATGGGGATGATGAAACCGTCCGGCTTCACCAGCAGGTTATAGTTCTCCACGAGGTTGCCTTTGGCATCGTGAAGTTGCCAAGCCAGTTGCACCAAACGCGGCCAGTTGTCGAAATCCGTTAAGGGGGCGTTATCATTTTTCGGAAGACCAGTGGTCTCGGTATCGAAGATTAAAAACATGTGTTTTAAGAAGTTAGAAGTAAGAAGTAAGAAGTAAGAAGCTTCTGCTTTCGGTTTTCAAAGATAGATAGTTTTTAGGGATGGCGCAAGAACGACCACCACTTTTTTTATATTTGCAAAAGTTTTTAACGACTGACAACAACGAATCAATTAAATATCAAAACTATGAAAAAAGTACTGTTTATGGCAGTTACAACCTGCCTGTTTTTAGCTGCATGTGGCAACAATGGCAGCAACAATAGTGGAAACACCAAGGGGAACAAAGAAGCAGACGAGCCCAAGGTGGAAGTAGTGATTCCCGACAACTTCACCGAGTACGATTGCTCGGGCTTCACCATCAGTTATCCCAACGATTTGGAGATCTCTTGGGATGGTGACGAGATGGTCAACCTATCCAACGATGATGGCAGCGTGTTCATCGACGCCACTTTCAGCTCTTGGGGCACAAGGGAGATTAAACTCAAGGAAACTGTCAAGAATTTTATTGGACTGCTCGAAAACCAAGGCTGGGAAGCTGTTGGCAAGCCTGAAGTGAAGGGCTATGTTGCGAAAGCCTTGCTGAAAAATGACGAAGAGTTTAACCACTTTTTCATTATCTCCAACGGAAAAGACCACACCGTTTCCGGTTCAGTGAAATACGACCAAGAGATGGCTTCAGTGTATGACGACTATGTGATGCCCATCATTTACTCCATCAAAGTGAAGTAAGACATACAAAGATATTGGAGACAAGGGAGCGCCTCAGCGATGAGGCGCTTTTTTATAGGATCTCCCTAGCAATCCATGCGCAGGCCTCGGCATCGGCCAAGGCGTGATGATGGTTGACCAGATGATAGCCACAGGCTTCAGCGACCGTATGAAGCTGGTGGTTGGGAAGCTGCTTCCCAAAATGTTTCCGCGAAGCTCGGCAGGTGCAATAGAACTGATAGTCAGGGTAATCCATCTGATAGCAGCGCATCACCGCCTTCAGGCATCCTTGGTCGAAAGGGCTGTTATGCGCCACCAGCGGCAAGCCTTCAATCAACGGCTCAATCTTTTCCCAGACGTAAGGAAACACAGGTGCATCCTCGGTATCTGCCTGAGTGAGACCATGGACCATCGTATTCCAAAACAAATAGTAATTAGGTTCAGGTTGGATAAGCGAGTAAAACGAGTCCACAAATTCCCCCTCCCTCACGATAACCACGCCAACGCTGCACACGCTGGTAGGCTGGTTGTTGGCGGTCTCAAAATCGATAGCAGCGAAGTCCTTCATTATTACTCCCTTTTTAACTTTACATCCACTCCACTACCCCACTGGCAAGGTTGTAGAAAGCGCCCATCACCGTAACTTTCAGATGCTCCACGATAGGGTTTTCACGGACAAGCTGTGCCATGTGCTCAGCATGACAGCGGGCATTGTCGTCGATGCAACAATCCATGCTGATGGAAGGCTTGATGCGCTTGGCGATATCCACCAGATGGCCTGGAAGTTCCCCACCTTGACAAGCAGCCGTCACTGCTCCGCAACTGGAATGTCCAAGCACCACCACCAGTGGCGATTCCAGATGCTCCACAGCATATTCGATGGAGCCGAGCACATCCTCATCCACCACGTTGCCGGCGTTGCGAATTACGAACACGTCGCCCAGCTGTTGGTCAAACAAAATTTCAGGCGATACCCGACTGTCGGAGCAGCAAAGCACTACCGCAAAGGGGTGTTGTCCCTCGCTGAGTTTCAATCGATCCTCGGCGTAATGATCTTTCGGAACGAGCTGCCCCGAAACAAAGCGAGCGTTGCCTTCTTTCAGGAGTTTTAGGGCTTGGTGGGCGTCCATTCTCTCGTCGTTTTCAATCCACCCGTTGATTTCCTTCACTCGTTGGGCATATTTCTCCATCTGTCCCTCGATGAAGTCGTCGCTGTACTTGCGGTCGCAGAAGCCGTTGCCGCGGGCTATATAGTCATCGTCTTCAAGGGAACTGTAAACCTCTTCATAATTGTCCAGATATTGCTGGTTCTCCGCCAAAAGCCGACGCAGGTCGTCAAGGTCGGCATCAATGGTTTCGCCAGTGCTGAAGGTATAGTGTTTTTTCATGATTCTTAAACTTTTACTGTTTTATCCCGAAATAGTCAAGTAACGCCTTAAAACCATCCTGTGCGGTCAGACAGGTATCACGTAGGTAGCCGTTGATCTTTCCCCAATTCTGGATGCCTCGGTAATAGAACAAACGCAAATCCTCGGTGATGATGAACGGAACGATGCCCGTTTGAAGACATTGCCAAAACAGAAGCAGTCTCCCAATGCGACCATTGCCATCTTGGAAAGGATGGATGCGTTCAAACCTCACATGGAAGTCGAGAAGCGCATCAAAATCGGGGCACTCGATAGAATAATAACTCAACAGCAACGCTTTCATCTGTTTGTGAACTTCTTCCGGTCGGGCAGTTTCCTCTTCTCCTACTGAATTTGCCAATCGTTTGTAATCGCCGACGGCAAACCATGACTTCTTGCTGTCAGAAGTATTGGTTTTCAACAACAAATGTAGCTGTTTAACATGAGCTTCTGTTATTTTGTCGGTGGCATGATCGATCACGTAATCGATGCAGCGGAAATGGTTGACGGTCTCCATGATGTCGTCAATACGCGTATTCTCTGTGGTGACGCCAAGAGTGCTCGTTTCAAAGATGAAACGGGTTTGTTCTTTGGTTAGGCGGCTTCCTTCAATATGATTGGAATTGTACGTCAAGTCGATTTGAACCCGATGGTAAATACCACCCTTCATCCCAGTATCTTTTTGATCGCGCAAAGCGGAGAGCAAGGGAGACACCTTCTTTTTGCCTCGTTTGGGCAAAGCGGCCTCGGCGGGAATGTTCCATGTCTTTCCTGTGAGGAATGTTCCTTCTATCTTACCCTTAGCGCAATAGTTACGGGCGGTACGTTCACTGATACCGTATTTCTGGGCAAACTGACTGGCTGAGATATATTCCATGTATCGGCAAGTTTTTCTTTAGATACCGTTGCAAAGATAGAGATTTTTGCCGATATCGGCAAGTTTTATTCTTTTTTTACCCTTTTAACGGTGTGTTTCAGTTTTCCAATGATAAAATTAAGCTCTAAAGTTGATTCTGTTTCGGAGGTATTCAGCTCAGGCATGACGATATCAGAAAGCACTTCTCCAAAGTGTTTCATCTTAGAAGCTTGTTTTTGTTTATCGGCTTCTTTATGGAGTTCAACAAGCTCGCGTTTTAAACTTCTCACTTTGGCGAAGGTCTCTATAATAGCAAAAGTCACATCCGTTGCTTTTTCGCTCTTCAGGATGGTCGCCAGCATATACAGGCCTCTTTCTGTGAACACTTTGGTAGCAGAACGGCTCTTCAATGATACTTTTGTGGTCGAAATTTTCGACCGCAAAGTTCGTAACTCGCTCTTAGTCAACTCAAACATATAATGATTCGGAAACTTGTTTGGATTGTTTTTTACTGCTTCGTTAATTCTTCGTGTTTCAACATCAAACAATTCCGCAACGTCAGCATCGGCTATCACAGGATTTCCCCGAATGATAGCTATTTTGGCGGCCACATCTGCTTCTTGAATTTGGATTAAATGATTATTGCTTGGTTCTGGTAAACTTTAATTCTTCATAATTTATTGATTATTAATTAATTGCAGAGTTTGCGGTCGAAAATTTCGACCGCAAAACCATTTCGACTGCAAAAGTATAGAATTTGTTTTTACATTACATAATCTACAATACTATTTTATTTGATTATATATTTATAAAATTCCATACATATCACTTTAATAACCAATAACAATCCACTATAAATCTTATTTCTTGTAATGATTCCACATCTGCTTGACCTCAGTGGCCATTTCTTTGCGAAGCCATATCGGTTCCAGCACCTCTAATGCATCACCATTCCAAAGAAGTTCCTGTTGGAAGTCGAAAGTTGGCCTGACTTGCAGGGTGAAGATGCTGTAGTCGTCGTTGCGTTCCACTTCTTCTTGCGAGGTATGTAGCGGCAAGGAACGCAAATAGTTGGCTTGGTCAGCGCTCACTTTCAGTTTCACGGTCTCAATGGGGCATTCCTCATCGCGAATGATGCCGAAACAGCCTTTAAAGTAGTTCTCTGGGTTGAATTTCTTGGGATATTTGAAGGTCTCCTCCAACAGCTGGGCTTCCTGTACGCGGTCCAACGAATAGATGCGGGTTTTGTCTTCATAGACGCTGTTGCCCACCATGTACCACCGCTGCCGGAACAGCTTCACGCAATAGGGCGCCACGGGGAAAGTGTGCTCACTTTCGCTCCAAAAGCCTTTATAGGTGATTCCCAGCAATCGGTTTTTCTTCATCGCTTCCATGACAGTGGTGAGGAAGCCCTGACCCGAAGGGATATTTTCCAACAGGATACGGTCGCTGAGGACTTTGTTGTCCAACAGCGTATTGCTGACCGACATGGTGTTGAGCAGCCAACGTTGCAGGCCGTCATCCTCAAGCACCTCACGGTTCTCGATGTAATAGCGGTCGCCGTCGCTCTTGTCGCATAGAATGACGAGGTCAAACATCTCTTCCACCGCGTTCTTCCAAGTGTGGAACGTGCGGCGCGGAATCTCTTCACCCTCACTCAACTCGGTTTCCGTCCACTTACGGTTGATTTCTTTCAGGGTGATTTTCTTGGCGCGATAGAGCGTTTTTACGAGCCAGACGTATTTGTTGATTTGGTTTTTGGACATAGGAAAACTGTTATAAATGACTGTTAATTCTTTAATAATTCCTTTATTTTTTCATAGCCGTTACCGTTTTCACAATTACAATCTTTAAGATTTTCATTTGTAATATATTGGCTTCTTCCGGGTGTTTTCCTAAATATTAACTTGCCTTTTCTGTCCAACTCGCCCCAAATGTTGTCCTTCTCCAATAACTTTTCCCATTTATCTTTTGATCTCATAATCAAAAAACAAACATCCTTTCGATATGCAATATGTTTTATTAGTTTTATCGTGAAATTTTGGCTGGGTAGAGGTTTGTTAGGAAAACTTCTAGCTGCGGTGGTTGAACTATAGCCGTGATATTCAATCACAGCTACTTTTCTAAAAAACTCGGTTTTTGACATATTACACTCTTGTACTAATTCTTCTTGTAGAGTTTTTAATCGTTTGGTCCAATACCAACCACTTAACATATCTTCTGCTTGAGCACATGATATTTGGTCGTCTCCTTTTTCATCTTCAGGTAAAAATGAATCGGCCTTTAACTCTAGGGTCTTTTTCCTGTAATTAGCCAATAATGTTCTTATGTGATCGTTAGATTGTATCAGTTTAGCTATTGTTTCATTGATCTCTGGTGTATATCCAGGATTTAAGCTCAAAATAATCAGATTGGCTTTTAAAGGATTGCCACGCCATGGCTCAGGAGGAGTATTCGTTATTATCCTTTCGGGACTGTCTCCTTTTTCAAAGTTTTTGTTGAACTCGTTAATGATGCATCTGTCATTTTTACAAACATATGCTTCTTTATCTTCTTCACGAAACAAACAATCCTTCTCATCAGGAAGAATCATCATAGCAACCTCTTTCCAAGGATTCTCGTCTTTTAATTCTTTTTCTGTCATAATTGCAATTTGTTCTGCAAAGTTACACATTTTTTACCACCAACTATCCACAATCCAAGTATGAGCTCTTTTCCTGACCTCCTCAATGCTTTCGTTGGGATGCGTTTGGCGATGCTCCTGTTCTATGACAGAGAGTATTTCCTCGGCATTCAGCCTCCCAGTGTCAAGCACGCCGAAAGAGACCTGCCTTGAGGTATATTTATCGTACCTGAAATCAACGCCGATGCTCGCTTTCAGCATCTCGGAAAGCAGTTTTACCGCTTCTTCTTTTTCGAGTTTGTACAAGCGAAGTGTCAGATTCTGAATGTGCTTCTTGGCTAATGCCTCAAGATACCGCTCTATACAATGCTGTATCGTCACTCGACAGGTGTATGCACGTCCTTCCGCATAAAGGGCAATCACGCGGTTTAGGTCGCCGCCTCTTTGCACAAATATCCCTAATCGAACAAGTTTGTCTTCCAATTTTGAACACATTCCCCATTCGCCAGAAATGTTGTCCCAATACTCGCGGTTGGCCAGAATTTGTTCGTATTCCTCTAAAGGGACGCTTCCATAATAGTCGTTCATCGCAGTTAGGTTTTGTTGTTTCTACGCTGCAAAGAAAACAAAAGCCTGTGCTGAATTGAAGCACAAGCTGTTTTTTAAAAAAATTATCTCAAAATATAATTCATATCAAAAAAGTATTATATCTTTGCATCAAAATAATGAATGAATTATGACTAAGGCTACCATACAATCTGTTAGACAAACTGAAAATGCCGAATTATTCACCATTTGCTTCGAAGGCGAAAGCTACACGGAATTCCAGAAATTCATTATTAAAGGGACCGAAAATGCGACGCATAGAAGGAATCGATGATACAAATTTTGAACTATGAAACACGCTGAAGAAACGGAACAACTATTCCAAAAAGTAATTGATGACACCCCGCCGGCAATCAAGCAGCAAGTGGAGTGGTCGTATGACATTGCAGACTACATTGACGCCTCACTTCAACAAAGGGGCATGTCACAAAAAGAATTCGCCAAACTCATCGGAACGTCCGAAGCGGCAGTATCGCACTGGGTTGGCGGAGGGCACAACTTTACGCTTTCAACACTGGCAAAGATATCGGCTGCTTTGGGAAGTCCGATAATCCAGGTAACGAGAGTAAAGGGCGTCTAACCTGTCTGATAATGTCTTTGCACTCAATTTGTAGTGTTTTGGTGATAGACTTACCACCGTTTCTGTTCCTATTCACGGTGCAGACCCCTAAAAAACGATACCCGGCAGTTTGATTGCTCAGGGACTGTCGGGACTTAACGATGCAAATATACAAAAGTTTTTATTACTATCAAGGGATTTTTCAAATCATCATAAGCCTTTTTTATAATCTTTTTTGTCCCTTCCACTTTTTGATCGGAATAGAATTGCCCTCCAGGAAGGACAAAGTCACGCAGCCAATCGCTTCCAAATTGAGCAAGCAACGCATTGTTAACCCGATTTTTCCCCTTTGAATGGACATGGCATATTCTGACAACTCATCCCTAAGCTCCGGCTGTAACGAAGTGTACTGGATGCAGGCGGTAAGCCAGGCAAGCATGGCCAAGCGGTATTCCTTACCTTTAAATATGATTTGGTTTACAGCATCAGGCCGTTTGTCATCAAGGATCAGACTTAACCTGTTCCTTTTATGATTAATAGTAATACTCCTCCCCTCTTTATCAACCACTGACAAAACAGGTACGTCTATGATCTGCGCCGAATCACAATCAAACGAAAACGGCCTATTCTGACGTATTACCTCATTGACGAAGGCATACATAAAGACACACCCCATGCCGTGCTCGTCCTCGTGACTGAGCAGGCGGGCGATGGTGGCCGCATCAATGGCTTTGCTGTGCTTCATTCCTGAACTCAACTTTGATTTCATAGTAAAAATCACGGCAATAGATGAAGTCGGTGATGGCAAAATCGGTGTGGTCGAACAGGTTGTGGAAGGCTTGTATCAGGTTCAGGTCTTTGGTCAGTTCCTGGTCGAGGCCTTCGTTCCAGTTAGGCGGTGGACAATTCATCCCGATAAATTCGTCAAAGTCGTTGGAATCAGGATCGTCGTTCCCTCTCAATTGGAGAGGAAAAGCCACGCCGCCTTCATACAGCAGGTTCCATCCTGAATCCTGCAAAGCATTCCAAAGATCTTGACGGTTTTCGCCTTGCACGGGGTGCAATGCCGGATAGTCATTGCTGAGGTAGCAACAAGCCTCGACCTCCACATCTTCACCTAAGCCTTTGTTGGCTTCATACACGGAGTGGGCTTTGTCGAACATTTCGCGCAAGGCCTCGCTCATAGCGTCGTTAAAGGCTATGATGTCGGGCAGCAACAAATCCTGGTGTTGCAACACACGATGGTTGATGATGGTTTTCCTGACTTCGATAAGACTACGCTCGTCGGTGTAGTCGTGGTCTTTGCTCCAAAGCCCTTCAAACGACATGATGATTTGGTCTTCAAGTGCCTTTAAG
>JAEEON010000042.1 GCA_016284305.1 Bacteroidales bacterium | reverse complement strand
TGCTCCAACACGTAGCTGATGTTTTTCAGCACGTATAGCCACTTGTCCTGCATCGTCACCAACTCCTCTTCCTTCTTCTTGAACTTCGGCATCTCCACATAGTAGAATGTCAGCTTCTTATACACCTCGTGGTTGTCTTCCGTGTCCTTCAGCCGCACCCGGTGAAGGTAGCTGTCGCCACCATATTCTTTGTGGGGAAACACGAAGTTGAGGATTCCCACCACGCACACCTCGGAGAGTTGATATGACCAGTGTTCGCCTTTGGGAGCCTGCTGCACGATCGACGCTGAGGCGTAATACACCGTACGGTCCTTGAAGTACGGCTGGTCCGAGCGTTGCATTTCCACGATGAACTGACCCCCGTCGGCAGTATGGCAATACACGTCGAACACCGAGTTGCGGTCGCCATAGTATGGGCCGAGCACTTCCGTGTTGAGATAGCTGATGTCAACGATAGGTTTGCGATCGCCCTCGAACAGGGCGTTGAGGAAGCTGATCAATATGTCCTTGTTCGGCTCCGTGCCGAACAGCTTCTTGAACCCAAAGTCCGTATATGGATTCATGAAGACTGCATGGTTGTTGTCTGTCATAATTGCATAATGTATTAATGATTTCGATGCAAAAATAGAGATTATTTTTTATACATTACACAATTATTGAAATTTTTTCTAATAAATTAGTATTTAGTATTTGAATTTAGAATTAAAAGAATTTCCTATATTTGCACCATCAACAAATTGCATTGGGCAATGGCACTAAATAACTTATTCACCAAAGAGAGACGTGAGAAACACTTCTTCCCCACGTACTCCAAGCAGGCCGAAACCGCACAAATTGCTGCAAAATACCTGATGGAGCTGGTCAAGTCTGACGACCCCGAGGAGCGCAAGCTACTCACCCGCATGATTAAGAAACAAGAGACTACCGGTGATGAGCTGTTGCGTGAGTTCTATTTTGAACTCAATGAAGCTTTCATCACTCCATTCGACCGCGAGGACATGAATGCCTTGGCCATGGATCTCGACAAGTTCCTCGACTTCATCAACCACTCGGCCAAGACCATCCTCATGTACAACCCCAAAAAGATCGACAAGCAGATCAAAGAGATCATCGACAACATCCACGAAGATGCCACCATCATGATTGAGATCTTCGGCATGCTTGACGACATCGGCAAGAACCATCAGGCCATCAACGACTTATGCCAAAAGGTAACCCTCATCGAACATGCCGTTGACGACATCTATGGTGACTACATCTCCTACCTCTTCAGCAATGAGAAGGACGAGATCGAGTTGCTCAAGTCCAAGGAGATTGCCCAAGTGGTGGAAGACACCACCGACCGTGCCAAGGACGTTACCACCACGGTGAAAAGTCTAATCATAAAAGAATCGTGATGAACCTCCTGACCATAGCCATCATTCTTTCCATCGTCCTTGCCTTGGTGTTCACCTTCCTCAACGGCATGAACGATGCGGCAAACTCTATCTCCACCATCATTGCCACCAAGGTGATGACCCCGATTCAGGCCATCATTTGGGCTTCTTTCTGGGAGTTCACAGCATTCATTTTCATCAGGCTCATCCTCAACCAACAGTTCGCCGTGGGTAACACCATGGCCAACTTCGCCGACCAGAATGTCATCAACCCATACCTGATTCTCTCGGCCTTGACGGGTGCTGCCATCTGGGTGGGCATTTGCACACGCAACGGCATGCCCATCTCCACTTCACACGCTCTCATCGGCGGCATCATCGGAGCGGCCTGGTTTGTCAACGGTAGCAGTGTGCTTCATTATAAGCCCATCATTATCACATTGGCTTTCATCGTTTTATCCCCGTTGATTGGATTGTTTTTGGGATTCTTCTTGGAGTGCATCTTCTTAAAGATCTGCAAGAACTCGCCCCGTAAGCGGGTCGATAAGTTCTTTAAGGTGATGCAGCATTTCTCCACTGCGGCATTCTGCATCGGCCACGGCTCCAACGACGCGCCGAAGACCATGGGTATCATCGCAGTGTTGATGGCCAGTGTGTTCACCACTCAAGGCGTGACCCCAGCCATGAAAGAGTTCATCGGCAACTTCTACGACAGCAGTCTGCCTTTCCATATCCCTGACACCCTGGCTGTCATCTGCTACATCATCATGTCGCTCGGCATCCTCATCGGAGGCAAAAACGTCATCAAGACCATGGGCGGAGGCCTGGCCAAGATCACCCCGATCCGTGGATTCTCAGCAGAGTTTGCCGGTGCCACCACACTGATCGCGACCTCTTTCTTGGGCATCCCGGTAAGCACCACCCACACTATCACGGGCGGCGTAATTGGCGTAGGACTCACTGACGGCGTGAAGTCCGTGAAATGGGTCACCGCCAAACGCATCGTCCTGTCGTGGATCCTCACCATCCCTGTGCCTCTGGTCATCAGCGGCGTACTCAACCTGTTGTTCAACCTCTTACCCATCTGATCGCCATGAGTCTCAACAGCTTTTTCCAGTTTTTTGTCCCTAAGGAGAACAAGTTCTATCCGCTCTACATCCAACAGGCAGAGTCGATTGAGAAGGCCTCGAAACTCTTGCGCGAGATGATTACCGAGACTGATTTAACGCGACTTGAGGCGCTGAAGCGCGAGATCAAGGCCTGTGAGACCAAGGGCGACGATGTGTTGCGTCTATTCTACTCGCAGCTCTTCAACACCGTGTTGACCCCATTCGAGCGTGAGGACGTGCATGAGCTGGCCGAAATGATGGACGATTTCCTCGACTGCATCGACGATTCAGCCAACATCATCCTTACCCGACGTTTCACCGATTTGGACAGCGACCTTACCACCATGACGGACAATATCAAGTTCGCGGCCGAAAGCCTTAGCACCATCATGCATGGCCTAAACCAAATGAATAGCAATGCAAAACTCCGCGAGATCAACAGGTTATGCCATGAAATCAAAGACATCGAGCACGAAAACGACGAGCTCTATGGCAATTACATCAGCAAACTTTTCAATAACGGCTATTCCTTAACAGAGATCATAAAACGAAAAGACTTGGTTCAAGTTCTTGAAAACACCACCAACTCCGTAAAATACATTTCCGATAAAGTAAGAAGTATCATCAGCAAACAATAAAACCATGAGAAGGATTATTAACAGCTTGTTAGACAACGATTTATACACATTCAGCGTATGCTATGCCTACCTCCAGAAGTTCCCACGAGCCATCGGACAATACAGTTTCGTTGATCGCAACAACACGGTATATCCAGAAGGCTTCGCCGAAAAGTTGAAGGAACAGTTCAAGAGCTTTGAGTCACTGACCATTTCCGACGAAGAAGCTCATTTCATGAAAATGAAATGCTATTACTTCCCATTGTGGTTTTTCACCTTCCTTAAAGGATTCCGTCTGAAGTCATCAGAAGTGGAAGTCAGTCAAGACGCCGAAGGACATCTGCACATCACCGTGACGGGTGTTCTCTGGAGAACCGTGTTTTGGGAGATGCCCATCTTAGCCACAGTTTCCGAACTCATGCACGAAATGAAAGGCGAGTTTGAACATTATGACGCAGAAAAAGAATATAAGAAATCGTATGACAAAGGCATCCGTTTGATTGGTAACGGAGTGAAGTTCAGCGACTTCGGAACCCGTCGCCGTTTTTCATTCGCTCATCAAGAATTGGTCATCCGCAGCTTTATCGAGGCACAGAAACAATTCACCAAGACCTGTTTCGTGGGAACCTCCAACGTGCTGCTGGCCATGAAATACAACCTCACCCCCATTGGCACCATGAGCCACCAGTTCATCGAGACTTGCTCACTCTATGGTTACAACGAAGCCAACTACATCGCCATGGACTATTGGCAAGAGGTGTATGCCGGAAGCTTGGGAGTTTTCCTTTACGACACTTACACCCGCAAGGCCTTTTTCCAAAACTTCACGACCCTTCATGCCAAACTGTTCGATGGTCTGCGCGTAGATAGCGGTGACAACTACGAAGCCTTGGAAGAGATCATCGACAAGTACCACGAGCTCGGCATCGACCCCACTCAGAAGTCCATCATCTTCAGCAACGGCTTGAATGTGGACGAGGCACTGGCCATCCACGAAGCGGTGAACGGCAGGATGCAAGACTCTTACGGCATCGGGACTCACCTCACGTGCGACATCGATAACGTGAAAGCCATGAACATCGTGGTGAAGCTCACTGCTGCCAAGATCACCGAGAAGCGTAATTGGAAAAAGGTCGTCAAACTCAGTGACGACCTTGGAAAATATACCGGTGATCCGGAAGAGATTGAAATCTGCAAAAAGACCCTTGATATCAGGTAATATTCCTAAAGGTCTTAATTGCGGTAATCCTTATAATAGAGGCAGTTAGAATAAACAGTCTCGTAATAGTCTGTCTTACTGTAATTCTCGAACTCTTTCCAGCGGGGATCAGATACAGAGTAGAGATAGATATTGCCTTCTTCTTCGAGAGCTTGCTGCTCGTTCTTTGCTTGAGCGAAAATGATATGTGCTTTAAGTTCTTCATCCTCAGCAGCTTTCTTTGCTTTCTTCAGATACATCTCCGACAACGAAACGGTATTTTTATACGTGTCATTCCCTAAAGCGAACTTTTCATAATTGAAGCCATTATTATTATCAAAACGCAGATAATGACGATAATAACCCGTGATGCTCACATTGTAGAAGAAGTTGGCCATCAAGTAATAGGCTTTGGCTGAATAATCTCCCAAACCTTTTTCGCCAATCTCTTGGAGCTGCATGAGGGCATCGGTCACATCTGCCTCCGTCATGTTGTCACGTAGGAAAGGAAACTCGCTCAGATAGTCGTTGCGCATGATAAGACGTTCCTCGCCATGATACCAAACGCGGATGTTGTGTCCGAATATACGCTTGGACACTTTGAGACGAGTCTGCTGATCAAAGAACGGCTTTGCCGCCTTGAGGTTGCCTTCGGCTAGACGAAGCACACCCTTGACGTAGGCGAGATAGGCGTTGGTATTCTCCAGAGGATAAGTGGAGACGTCAGCTATATACTCCTCCATTTGGGTTTTGTCTTTTTTGTTCAAGAAAGCTTGTATGGCGTCAATCAGCTCTTCTTTAGGGTCGTCTTCAATTTGTCTAATGTTGCAAATTATAAGGAATGCCTTGGCAAGATCCCCTTGCAGTGCGTAACGGTTACGAAACACATTGCTCACAAAACTTGGAGAAGGACTGTTGAAAGCGTATGGGGAATCTTCCGTGGACTCTCCAATGATAAGACTCTTGTAGTTTGCAAAAAGTGTGTTTTCAGCGTCAGCATTGATTTTCGGTTGTCGGCAGATGTCGATGTAGGCGGTCAAGTTGCGCACCATGGTCATATAAAGCTGATCACTTGAATGCACCTTGTCCAACGAAGCCGAAGCCTTATCAAAATCCTGGTTTAGGAAATGAAGGTAACAAGAAGCCAAGTTCCAGAAATTCTTGTCGGAAACCTTGCTGCACTGATTGTCGCTGATTTTTATGGATTGCTTCAAGAATGGCCGAACCGTTTCCTCATCGTTTTTATTGATAAAAGGATAACGACGTCCCTCATCAAATTGGTAAACGTTCAGCATGTTACGCTCAAGCATGTTGATGGCACGCACCATGAGCACCTTTGCTTCAATGGCATCGGGATCGATGGCCACGATCTTTTCAATCTCGTTGACCGGATTGTTGAAGTTGCTATAGCCCATCAACAGGTAAATCTGTTTACGTTCCTTGTCGTCATCGGCACCGGCTACAAAATCTCCAAAAGAGATTTCGTTGTCCCAACCCATGGTCATCGAAGTATAGGCCATGGTTTTCAGGTCGATGGAGTTGGCAAACACACGGACAAATTCACGATTGGCTTGTTCCAACTCACCCAAGCCACGCAAGGCACCGGCTTTCTGGCTCAACGCGTAGTAATACAACTCTGTTTGCATGTTCAATGGCTTCACGTAGGTGTCGAACAGCTGAATGGCCTCCTCATAACGACGGGTATAATGAGCCAATCGGACTAGTTGATAACCATAACGAAGCTTCAACTCATTGTCCGTTTCGATGTTCCAACTCTTGGTCAGCACATTTTTCACCTTGTCGTAATCGAGATCTCCGGCATTATGCTCATAGTCATCGCTGAAGTCCCAATAACTGATCTCGTTTTCATCGCCAGGGATAATGCGCATGTAAGGCTCCAGGTACTTGCTATAGGCCAGATACAACAGAGCCTGTTTGTGTTTTTGCACAAATTCGGCAGTTGCAAAGGAGAGCTTGGGATCGGACACCGGCTTGCCCTTAGTGAGGTTTTGAAGGTCTTCACGTTTGGACTCAAACACCAGATAACGAGTGTTTTCATAGCTGATTCCCAGATAGTTCTGCCACTCTTCGATGTTTCCATTACGAAGCTCCTGATGCTCATAATAGCGAGTATTCAAGGTCAACAGAAATGGACGATACTGTGGATCGTTCATGATGTCTTGAGAAAAAAGATTGTAGAAATAATCATCAGCTTCATCCCATCCACAAGCATTGGTCGGGCCGACAAAGCATGCCAGCAAGACGACAATAAGGAAGAATTTCTTTCTCATATTCATAGTTTTATCATTTAAGTTCATCAATGTTAAACCGAGTCAAAAAGCCTTGACTCAGATGGAAATACACCCAACGGAAATCGTTGTCTATAGTCTTGTCGAGATAGTCTTTCGCTTCCATGAGAAGCGCTGGAGTAATGGCTTCAATTTTGATGGTGAAACCACTGTTGATATACAATCCCTGACAGAATCCATCCTCCTTCACTCGATAAAGATTATCGCTAATCTTCTCATACATAGGAGTTTGCAAGTCATCTTCCGTCAGACCGTTAATCAATTTCACCTTCCCCACATGGTTAGTCACGATACCCCAGGAGTAAATGGGCAGGATGACATCGAACGCAAGTGGGTATTCGTTGATATGGGCAGTATAGGCTTTGAGAAGATCCATGTCGAGGATGGAGTTTCGGGTCATGCCTTCGAGGGGACTCGAGGTGGCGTAGCACATCAAGCTACCACGGTCAACGGGAGGGACGCCGGTCTTCACCCTATCATGAATCTGATGCAGGCGCAAGGTGCAGCTGAGGTTTAGGTTAGTTTGCTTTTTCAAAGCCTTCAGGAAACGGAAATAGGCATCACGGGTACGTTCCGTCCAGTCACAATCGATTTGAATCTCATCGTATTGGATTTCAGCCGATTGCATAAAATGATTGATACCAGAGGCAACGTTGGAAGCCAATTTCTCGACTGCATCGTTGCTCACATAATTCAAGAAAGTCTTATTAGTGACAAACACCACCGGAATCACTCGGGCGGTCTCATCAGGCAACTGGTCCTTTCGCAATCCCTGGATTGGCCCCACGGGTACCGCCTGCTCCCCTTCCATATCAACATCGAAAAGCCGGACAAACAGGCGTTGGCTTTCCAGCTGAGTAAAATATGCTCGTTCTGTCGTTCCCACTGTATAATTCGACTTCCAATAATAAAAGTCAGTGCCATGTTCCTGTTTTTTCGAGCATCCCATGAATGCTACCGATGCAAGCAGGAAAAGCATCAGGGCAAGGAACGGCTTTCTCCAAGTGCAGCCATTGCGCCATTCGGAGCAACCGTATGCGGTCTTACCTTTTATAATATGGCCTTTGCCACAGTTAGGACAAGGTTGCCCGATGATGGCGTCAGGATCAGGAATCTCAACAGTGACCTTGGCTTTCTTAGGTTTAGGTGATGTGGGTTTCTTCGTCACCGTTTTTTTCGGTTTCTCTTCAGCAACGGTGACAGCCACACGTCGGTTGCTAGTGTCCAACATCACGCTGGTGACAATCTCGTTCACCATCTGTTTCAGTTCATCAAGAAATTGTCGAGCCTGATATTTATGTTGTTCTATCTCACGGAGTTTCTTTTCCCAAATACCTGTCAGCTCAGCGCTTTTCAGTAAATCCTCATGGATAAGGCCGATGAGCTCGATGCCCGTAGGGGTAGGTTCCAAGCTCTTTCGCACCTTTCTTATATAGTTACGTTTAAACAAGGTCTCGATAATGGCAGCACGGGTGGAAGGTCTTCCGATACCGTTTTCCTTCATCACCTCTCGAAGCGACTCATCCTCCACCAGTTTACCAGCGGTCTCCATGGCCCGAAGCAGTGTCGCCTCGGTATAAGGTTTGGGTGGCGAGGTCCATTTCTCCGACAGTTGTGGCTGATGTGGGCCGTTTTCTCCTTTCGCAAACAACGGCAGAGTCTTTTCTTCCTCTTCCCCTTCTGTCTTCTGACTTCCGTCTTCTGTCTTCTGACTCCCAATCACCTCCCTCCATCCAGGAACAAGAATCTGTCTCCCCGTTGTTTTGAACTCCACCTCTTCAACTGTTCCCAGCACCGTAGTCGTAGAAAACTGGCAATCAGGATAAAACACCGCAATAAAATGACGGCAGACTTCATCATACACCTTCTCCTCAGCAAACGACAAGCCTTGAGGCACCACTCCTGTAGGGATAATGGCATGGTGATCCGTTACCTTGCTGTTATCGAACACTTTCTTACTCTTTGGCAGTTTCTTTCCCGCCAACGGGGCAGTCAATGAGGAATAGTTGGTCAGCTTACTCAAAATGCCGGGGCACTTGGGGTAGATATCATCACTCAGATAAGTGGTATCGACGCGTGGATAGGTTGTATATTTTTTCTCGTACAAGCTTTGAATCGTCTGTAAGGTCTGTTCAGCGGAGAAGCCATAACGTTTGTTACATTCCACTTGCAGCGAAGTCAGGTCATAGAGCCGAGGTGGTGCTTCCGTTCCTTTCTTGGTGGTGATGTCGATAACGGTAAACTCCTTCCCCATAACAGCTTGGAGATCCTTTTGTCCCTCTTCCACCGATCCATATTTCCCTTTGGTTGCCGTAAAAGTAGTGTCGCGATAAACGGTGGACAGCACCCAATACGCTTCAGGTTTAAAATTGGCAATCTCGTGGTAGCGGTTGACAATCAAGGCCAAAGTCGGGGTCTGAACCCTACCGATGGAGAGCACCTGCCGATTTTGACCATATTTCAATGTATAGAGTCGGGTGGCGTTCATTCCGAGCAGCCAGTCTCCGATGGCTCGAGAAAGTCCAGCCTCGTATAGTGATTGGTACTCCGATTGGTCTTTAAGAGATTTAAATCCCTCTCTGATAGATTCTTCTGTTAGCGACGAGATCCACAGGCGTTGCACGGGACAATGTACTTTGGCTTTCTGCATCACCCAACGTTGGATAAGTTCACCTTCCTGGCCAGCATCACCGCAGTTGACGATGGTGTCAGCCTTCTGAAAGAGCGACTCGATGACTTTGAACTGTTTCTCAACGCCCTTGTCGGCAATCAGTTTGATGCCAAAGCGTTCAGGAATCATAGGCAACCTTGTCAAAGCCCAAGGTTTCCAGGCATCCGTATAGTCATGCGGTTCCTTCAAAGTGCAAAGATGGCCGAAAGTCCAAGTTACTTGATAGCCATTTCCTTCCATGTAGCCATCATGGAAAGTGTTGGCTCCCAGTACTTTGGCGATATCACGCGCCACACTCGGTTTTTCAGCAATACACACAATCATATACGGAGGAATTAGAGTCTCAATAGTGTTTCAGCACGTTCTTTTTGGGCAACGAACCACACCTTGTCGTCAGGTTGGAAGGTGATTCTGGCGGAAGGGTTGAGAATGAATTGTCCATCGCGCTCGATGGCGATGACCATGGCCTCGAACTTATCAGACAGGCCGGAATCCATCAAAGCAATATCGACAAAAGGACTATCTTCTCTCACCACCACATTATACATATCCACTTCACTCTCCCCATGATCTGTAAACAATTGATCACTGAACACCTCGATCCTTGAGGAAAGCAGACGCAAATGGTCTTCATGCCCCACAAAAGTGATCTTATCGTATGGAAAGAGTTGGAAGTCAGACTTTGGCAACTCGTAAACCTCAGATCCCCGTTCCACACTCACCACACTGACGTTGTAGTTGTCACGGAAGTCAGTGTCCTTGATAACCTTGCCTGAATACACACTATCAGGGCTCAGGGTCATCTTTTGGAGATGACAATTTTCTTGCAAGATCTCAGGGATGGCAAACACCTGAACGGATTGCCTTTTGTTGAGATTGTCCATGAAGCGCTCCTCAATACGCTTATAGAAACGCATTGCCGGACTCAGCACGCGAAGCATCACGGTATATACTAGAGCAAATCCGAAATTGATCAGTTTATAAAGCGGTGCACCAATCTTCAAAAAGGACCAGAAGTTAGCAGTGAAATAATGGCGCAACACGTTATAGGAGACAAACACTATGATGATGAAACGCAGGATAAAGACAAACAAGATCACGCCTTTGTTGAACCTGTTTTTCTCCATGAGTTTCTGAGTTGTCTTCGCCAGCGTATGTTTGAATCCCATAGCCCACAGGAAAGGCGACAGGATAATCAAAGCGAACGCAACGGCTATAGCAGCGTCCCAAGGAGATGGCACATAGCGCATCACAAAGGATCCCAGGAAGTAACAGATCAACATCACTGCTATGATTATGGCGAGGTAGATGACAATGTTTTTCAGTTGTCGTGTGAGGAACGATCCCATGTTCACCTGTTCGCCACTCCGCACCTTAAGGCCAGAACTCTTGTTTTCGAAACGGCTTAACCATGCATTCGGCAGGAGTTTGTTCACCCAATGATAGCAAGGTATTGCCGCCTTGATAGCGTAAGGGGTGATGAATGTAGTGATGATGGAGACTGATACGATGATTGGATAAAGGAACTCGTCAATGACTCCATAGCTCAAACCCAAGGTGGCGATGATGAACGAGAACTCACCAATTTGGCAAAAACAGAATCCGCCTTGAATGGACTGTTTCAGTCCCAAACCAGCGATGAGTCGGCCAGCCACGTTGCTCAAAGGCTTGAAGAGGAGCAATACGAGGGTGATCACGAGAATCTGCCACCAATAGTCAACGAGGATCTGAGGATCGACCATCATACCCACCGAGACAAAGAAAATTGCCCCGAAGAGATTCTTGATGGGAGTGGTGAGTTTATGTATCATCTCTGCCTCAAGGGTCTCCGCCAAGATGGAGCCCATGATGAAAGCGCCCAAGGCGGATGAGAAGCCTGCCAGATTAGCCAAGACAACCATCAAGAAACAGAGTCCCACAGAAAACACGGTCAGCGTCTCTTCCGACATGAACTTGCGAGCCCAACGAAGCACTGTAGGCACCAAGAAAATGCCGCCCAGGAACCAAACTACGAGGAAGAAGAACAGCTTCAGCATGCTGGAAAGCAGCTGCACTCCGTCGAAGGTCTTGCTCACCGCCATGGTAGAAAGGATGACCAGAAGCAAAACAGCTTCAAGGTCCTCCACCACAAGTTCACCGATGACATTGCTACTGAACTTCTCACGATAGAGTTTCATATCATCGAAGGCCTTGGCGATAATCGTCGTCGAAGAGATGGAGAGCATGGCGCCAAGGAAGATGCAGTCCATTTGCGACCAGCCCAAAATCTTTCCCAGGAGGAAGCCCACCAAACACATCGTCACCAATTCGGTCAGAGCGGTGATGCCCACCGTCCCTCCTACCTTTTTCAATTTCTTGAAGCTAAATTCCAGGCCGATACCAAAGAGCATAAACACCATACCGATCTCGCTCCAGGTCTCCACACTTGTGTGATCGTTGATCACCGGAAACCATTCGAAGTTAGGCCCAATGAGGAACCCGGCGATGATATAACCCAAGACGACGGGTTGTTTCATCCACTTGAACAAGACTGTGGTGATACCAGCGGTAACCAATATGAGTGCCAGGTCGAAAAATAGAGCAGGTAAGGATTCCATGGTGATGCAATTAGTTTTCTATTATACTTTTAGCGCTTTCTTGAACTTCCTTGGCATGAGCCTCTGAAGCCACAAACCAAACCTTGTCGCCCAACTCAAACACCAGGGAAGAATTTGGATTAAGAATGAAATTGTCGTTACGCTCCACGGCAATCACAAAAACATTGAAACGGTTACGCAGATCTGAGTCGTGCAGTGACACTCCACAATAACTATTGTTTTCCTCAATCTCAGAAAAATAGATATCCACGTCACTTGCCGGACGTTCTTTGATGAGGACGTCTTCTTCGGCTTCTACAAATGGCCTCAGCTTACCCAGCTGATCCTCGGTTCCCAAGAAAGTGACCTCATCCATCGGATAGAGCACGAAATCGCGCCGCGGCAGGTCGATGACCTCATCACCGCGATCAATGCCTACCACACTGACACCATAGATGCTATAGAAGTCGCATTCGCGAATGCGTTTCCCCACATAATCGCTTTTGGAGCTCAGCGTCATCTTTTCCAAAGAGAAGTTCTCCTGTAACACCTCAGGAAGCACGAAGGATTGGAGCGTTTGCCTATTGTTCATATTGTCAAGGAAACGCTTCTCAATACGCTCATACCATTTCATGACAGGGCTCAATGTACGAAGCAGGAGAAGATAAACCAATGAGATGACAATGGCTATAACGTTGACATCCATTAAGATAGAGAGCGACTTCCAAAACTCGGCATTCATCCCTTGACGGAAGATACGAAAAGCGAAAAACCAAGCTAAGAGGAAGCGGACCGCATCCAAAATCCACATCATGGTACGGTTAGCCTTATTCGTTCTGAACTTCGACTCGGTATCTTTATCCATGAGGCGCTTGAAACACAGTGCCCAGATGAAAGGCGACACGATCACCAAGGTGACGGTCACCACAATGATTCCTGAAAAAGGCTGTCTCACATTGGTCAGGACCGGATCAAGAAGCGAGAAGCAAAGCAACGTCAGAGCAAGAAGGATAGCTCCATAAAGCACTGTTGACTTCGTCTGGTTCAACACGAGAGTCTTCATCGTGATTTTGTCGCCACTCTTCACTTTCACATTCTTTTCTTTGTTGCCGAAGAAAGTAGTCCAGCTTTCGGGCACCTTTCGTTCAATCCATTGGAACAGCGGTTCACCACCCTTGATGAGGTATGGTGTGAAAAACGTAGTAATGATGGACACCGAAACAATGATGGGATAAAGGAATTCGTCGATGACCCCAAAACTCAAACCCACCGTGGCAATGATGAATGAGAACTCACCAATCTGACCAAAGCACATCCCAGCCCTGACAGCATTATGAAGGTTGTTGCCCGAAAGTAGCATACCCACTCCCGAGCTCATCGACTTAAACACAACCACAACAAAAGTGATGACCAGAATCTGCCACCAATACTGAACCAAAATGGCAGGATTGACCATCATACCAACCGAGACAAAAAACACGGCACCAAAAAGGTTCTTGATGGGCGAAGTGAGTTTGTGTATCATCTCCGCCTCCAGTGTCTCAGCCAGGATGGAACCCATGATGAAGGCACCCAAAGCAGAGGAGAATCCCGCCTTGTTAGCCAGCCACACCATAAAGAAGCACAAACCCACCGAGAAGACCGTCAGGGTCTCTTCCGACATGAACCTGCGGGCCCATTTCAAGATGGTTGGAATGATAAACACCCCTCCCACATACCACACCAGTAGGAAGAACACCAGCTTTAACACGCTATACATCAGCTCTTTGCCATCAAGTGCTGTACTCACTGCCAGAGTAGAGAGGATCACCATCATCAAGATAGCGGCCAAATCCTCCACCACGAGAACACCAATCACACTACTGGTGAACTTCTCTCCTTTCAGTTTCAAATCTTCAAAAGCCTTCGCAATGATGGTCGTTGATGACATGGAAAGCATGGCACCCAAGAAAATGCTGTCCATCTGCGACCACCCCATCACCTTGCCAAGGAAAAAGCCGATGATGCACATGGACACCAATTCCGTAAGGGCAGTGATGCCCACCGTACCAGCTTGTTTCTTCAGTTTCTTAAAGCTGAATTCCAAGCCGATGGCAAACAGCAAAAACACCATTCCTATCTCACTCCAGACCTCCACACTGTCATGGTCGTTGATCACTGGGAACCATGGGAAATAAGGTCCTATGAGCAGCCCAGCAATGATATAACCAAGCACCAAGGGCTGTTTCAACCATTTAAAAATTACTGTAGTGACACCAGCCGTAACCAGTATCAACGCAAGGTCAGAAAATAAAGCAGGAACGGATTCCATAGAAACAAAACAAAATTACCAATTATGATTAAAAATGAAATTAGGAGTGAGGAGTGAACTGATAAGTTCAAACCCTCCTCACTCCCCACTCTTAAAGAAAAGCTACTAACTCAATTAAAGCAAGTGGAAGGTCACTGTGAGGCCTGCCATCACGATAGAGACCATGCTCATCAGCTTGATGAGGATGTTCAGTGAAGGACCGGAGGTGTCTTTGAACGGGTCACCAACGGTATCGCCAACGACGGTAGCCTTGTGGTTATCGGAACCCTTGCCACCGAAGTTACCTTCTTCCACATATTTCTTGGCATTGTCCCAAGCACCGCCTGAGTTAGCCATAAACACGGCCAGTACGAAACCAGTGGCAAGACCACCGATCAACAGACCGAGCACACCAGGAACACCCAGGATCACACCTGTGAGGATCGGGACGAGGATGGCGAGGATGGAAGGCACCAGCATCTCATGCTGTGCACCCTTGGTGGAGATAGCGACACAACGCTCATAGTCAGGCTCAGCCTTGCCTTCAAGGATACCCTTGATAGTGCTGAATTGGCGACGGACTTCTTCAACCATCTTTTGAGCGGCACGGCCAACGGCGTTCATCGTCATACCGCAGAAGACGAATGCCATCATGGCACCGATGAAGATGCCGACGAGGACCACAGGGTTCATGAGGTTCACTTGATAGAACTCCATGAAGTCGATCAACGAAGCGCTTGCGGTATTGACCACCCTTTCACCGAGATCCAACGTAGCTTCACCGACACGCAGCAAGGCAATCTTAATCTCCTCAACGTAGGATGCCAACAAAGCGAGAGCCGTCAGAGCGGCAGAACCGATAGCGAATCCCTTACCCGTAGCGGCGGTGGTGTTGCCCAGGGCATCGAGAGCGTCGGTACGCCTACGAACTTCAGGATCGAGGCCGCTCATTTCAGCGTTACCACCAGCGTTGTCTGCGATGGGACCATAGGCGTCAGTAGCAAGGGTGATGCCCAAGGTTGAAAGCATACCCACAGCAGCAATACCGATGCCATAAAGACCTCTTGAGAGGTTGACCGCAGTGAACTCGATATGGAAGCCATTGGCGCAAAGGTAAGCGAGAATGATAGCCACGCCCACGGTGATGACCGGGATGGCGGTGGAGAGCATACCCAGACCCAGACCAGAGATAATCACCGTAGCTGGACCCGTCTTGGAACTTTCAGCCACCTTTTGGGTGGGTTTGTAACTTTGTGAAGTATAGTATTCGGTAGCCTTTCCGATGATTACGCCAGCCAACAAACCAACGACCACGGAGAGTGAAGTCTGCCACCACATGTTGGCGAATTCACCCGTCTCTTTTCCAAAGAGGAAATACATGATGCCAAAAGTAGCGGCAGCAATCAAGACAGCGGCGGTATTCGTTCCACGGCTCAGAGCACCAAGCAGCTGCTTCATGCCGGCATTCTCTTTGGTGCGGACCAAGAAGATACCTATTAATGAAAGAAGCACACCTGCTGCAGCAATCAGCATAGGAGCAAACACGGCTTTCAGCTGCATCTCGGCTCCACCGACGCTCTGTGTAGCTGCGGTAGCGAAAGCGGAAGCACCCAAGGCCATGGTAGCCAAGATGGAACCGGCGTAGGATTCATAGAGGTCGGCACCCATACCAGCGACGTCACCGACGTTGTCGCCGACGTTGTCAGCGATAGTAGCAGGGTTACGCGGGTCATCTTCAGGGATGTTGTACTCGGTCTTACCGACGAGGTCAGCACCAACGTCAGCGGCTTTGGTGTAGATACCGCCACCCACACGAGCGAACAAAGCCTGGGTGGAAGCACCCATGCCGAAGGTCAACATGGTGGTGGTGATGGTCACGAGGTCAGCTTCAGCACCCACCATCTCGAGGAGCTTAGTGCCTTTAAGCACCAAGAACCACACGGAGACGTCGAGCAAGGCCAAACCAACGACGACGAGACCCATGACAGCGCCTGAACGGAAGGCGACCTTAAGGCCGCTGTTCAAGGAACGGCGAGCTGCGTTAGCGGTACGGGCTGATGCGTAGGTGGCTGTCTTCATGCCGAAGAAGCCGGCAAGGCCTGAGAAGAAACCGCCCGTCAGGAAGGCGAACCACACGATTCCGTTCTGCAAGTGGAACAGGCTCATGACGAAAAACACGATCGCCAAAACGACGAAGACAATGATGACCACCTTGTATTGCTGTTTCAGGTAGGCCATAGCGCCTTTACGCACATGAGCGGCGATCTTCTTCATTAGATCCGTGCCTTCTTCTTCCTTCATCATCGACTTGTAGAAGAAGAATGCGAATGCCAGCGCCAAGATCGAGGCTGCCAACACCCAATAAACGACTGATAAACTCATAAACGTTTTTAATTTAATTATACATTAATAATTATTTAATTTCAACATTAAGATTTTTTTATCTCACGTTGAAGGGAACAAATTTAGGAACTATTCAACAAAAGAAAAACATTTTTTTAAAAAAAATGTCTAAACCAATTTTTTCTTGGAGATTTCAAGATTTGTATCTAATTTTGGCCTTTGAAGAGGGGAAGTTCTTCTCCTTTCTTATCTGTTTGAAAATGAATAAAATCGCATTAGAAATCAAAGGATTGCTTTACAGCGAGTCGCAAAGCGGGGCGTATGTATTGGTTCTAGGAGACAAGCACTCGACGCGACGCTTGCCCATTGTCATAGGCAACAACGAGGCTCAGTCCATCGCCCTCGGTTTGGAGGACAACCAACCTTCACGGCCTCTCACCCATGATTTATTCAAGAAGATGGCAGAGAACTTTGGCATCGAATTGTTGGAAGTGGTCATCACCCGTTTCCGTGAGGGTGTGTTTTACGCTGTCTTGGTTTGCAAACAAGGGGAAGAGCTCTCGATGATCGACTCACGTCCTTCCGATGCCATTGCCCTGGCGGTTCGCTTCGGCTGTCCGATGTCCGTCTATGAGAACGTCATGGAGGAGGCAGGCATCGAGATGGACGAGGTGAAAGACATGGAGGAAACGCAGGAGCCAACCCTAGAGCCGGAGGAGACAACCGAGGACGCACTCGACAGCCTCACCGTTGAACAGCTCCAGCAACTCCTTCAGATGGCCATCGACGAGGAGGACTACAAGAAAGCCGCTGAGCTTCGCGATTTAATTAATTCCAAATCCACCGAAGCCACCGAGCTTTAACTCCTCGGGATACATTCTTAATTCTAAATTCTAAATTCTAAATTCTCCAAAAATATGAAAGCTATCAAGTTTCGATTGATTGTGATGAACTTCCTGATCTTTGCCGTTTGGGGAGCTTATCTTTGTTCACTAGGCATTTATCTAGGTCGTATTGGCATGGGCGCCCACATCGGTAAGTTCTTTGCCATCCAAGGCATCGTCTCATTGTTTATGCCCACCCTCATCGGCATCATTGCCGACCGTTGGGTTCCTGCCCAGAAGATGCTGGGCATCTGTCACTTCTTGGCCGCCATCTTCATGGCGCTGGCGGGTTACATGGGTTACAAATACGGCAGCGAGGTCACCTTTGGCCAGATTTTCCCCTATTATGCTTTGAGTGTGGCCTTCTTCATGCCCACCATCGCATTAGGCAACTCAGTGTCATACAATGCGTTAACTCAAGCTGGCCTCGACACGGTAAAGGCATTCCCTCCCATCCGTGTGTTTGGCACCATTGGTTTCATCCTCTCAATGTGGATTGTCAACTTCACGGGATTCAAGGACAACTACATGCAGCTTTTTGTCTCAGCAGCGTGGGGAATCATTTTAGGTTTCTATGCCTTCACCTTACCCAACTGCCCTGTCAACAAGACAGCCAAAGGATCGTCGTTTGTGGACACTTTCGGTCTTCGTGCCTTCTCCTTGTTTAAGGATGGCAAGATGTGTGTATTCTTCATCTTCTCCTTCCTGTTAGGCATGTGCTTGCAGGTTACCAACGGCTTTGCCACTCCATTCCTCGATGCCTTCGGTGCCGATCCTCAATATGCCAATGCTTTTGCGGTGAAGAACAACGTGTTCCTTTCGTCCATCTCACAGGTGTCAGAGACCTTATGCATTCTGTTGATTCCCTTCTTCTTGAAGAAGTTCGGCATCAAGAAGGTGATGCTCATCGCCTTTGTAGCCTGGGCACTTCGTTTCTTCTTCCTTGGCGCTGGAAGTCCCACGGGCTTCGGCCTCGTGCTGTTGATCCTTTCCATGATCGTTTATGGTGTGGCTTTTGACTTCTTCAACATCAGCGGCTCGCTCTTCGTGGAGCAAAACACTGACGAGAGCATTCGTTCCAGTGCCCAAGGCGTGTTCATGATGATGACCAACGGTCTGGGAGCTACCATTGGATCATTCTGCGCCCAAGCGGTAGTGAACCACTTCGTGTTTAATCCAGCCGCAGCCGACTCCAGCTTCAACGTGATGACTGGTTGGTCCACCGCATGGTATGTATTTGCTGCCTTTGCCTTGGTGGTAGGCATTTTGTTCGCCTTCCTGTTTAAATACAAACACAACCCTCAAGAAGCTTGACATGAGTCAAGTTGGATTGCTTCGGCCGTTCCTCCCTCGCAATGACGTAAAACCATGAAACAATACCTGGACTTACTTCAGCATATTCTGGACCATGGCGTCCAGAAGGGTGACCGCACCGGAACCGGCACCATCAGCGTGTTTGGATACCAGATGCGTTTCGACCTTCAGGAAGGGTTTCCTTTGGTGACCACCAAAAAGGTACACCTGAAATCCATCATCTATGAGTTGCTGTGGCTACTGAAAGGCGACACCAACATCCAGTACTTGCATGACCATAAGGTGAGCATCTGGGATGAATGGGCCGACGCCAACGGAGACCTTGGTCCCGTGTATGGTGCACAATGGCGCAATTGGAACAACGAAGGCATCGACCAAATCAAGCAAGTGGTGGAGAGCATCAAAACAAATCCCAACAGCCGTCGGCATATTGTGACGGCATGGAACCCAAGCGTATTACCCGACGAGCATGAAAAGGACTTCGCAGCCAACGTAGCCGCTGGGAAAGCCGCTCTACCCCCCTGCCACGCCTTCTTCCAGTTCTATGTGGCAGAGGGCAGACTATCGTGCCAACTCTACCAACGCAGCGCCGACGTTTTTCTCGGGGTGCCTTTCAACATCGCCTCCTATGCGCTACTCACCATGATGATGGCCCAGGTATGCGACTTGCAGCCCGGTGAATTCGTCCACACTTTTGGCGATGTTCACATCTACAATAACCTCATCGAACAAGTAAAGACCCAACTCTCGAGAACACCTCGACCCTTACCCACCATGCAACTCAACCCCAAGGTGAAAAACATCTTCGACTTCGACTACGACGACTTCGTCTTAATGAATTACGACCCCTACCCACCCATCAAAGGTGAAGTTTCCGTGTAAAAACTGAACAACTGATAACTGAACAACTGAACAACTGATATGATTATCTCAATTATCGTGGCCATGGCAAAAAACCGCGCCATCGGCATCAACAACCAGCTGATTTGGCATAACAGCAACGACTTGAAACATTTCAAGAAGGTGACTTCAGGTCACTGCGTGATCATGGGTCATAACACCTGGCTTTCGCTTCCAGGGCAGAAGGCTTTGCCCAACCGTCGCAACATCATCATCTCCGACCGTCTGGATGAGGCTCCAGAGGGATACGAGCTTGCCACATCGATTCCCGAGGCATTAGCCTTGGTGCAAGACGAGGAAGAGGTGTTCATCATGGGCGGAGGCAGTATCTACGAGCAGTTCCTTCCCAAGGCCGACAGGCTCTATCTCACTCGTTTGGACAAGGAGTTCGAGGCCGATACTTATTTCCCATACATCAACTTCGAAAACTGGGAGCTCATCGACTTAGAGGTCATCGACGACGACCCGCAAGTGGACTATTCCTATCGTTTCGAAGTCTGGGAACGGAAATAACAAGACGACATGAATAAAAAAAAGCGGCAGGCTCAAAACCTGCCGCTTTTCGTATGCTATATCCAGGTAGATCTTATCTGACCACCGAGATCTTCTTGACACAGTCGCCATTGGCGGTGACGACCTTGACAAGGTACATGCCAGATTCCACATTGCTGAGGCTGATCACCATGTTGTCGCCTTCGCATGGGCTGCTGTAAACCAGCTGACCGACAGTGTTATAAACCATCACGCTTTGGAGTTGTTCTGCTTCAATTGTGAAGCTATCCTTAGCGGGATTCGGGAAGAGTTTGACGCTGTTAGCGAGTGACTCCTTCACACCCGTTGGTGACCAATAAACTCTGAGGTAGAACTGATTAGGATCACCAATCCAGTTGGCCGGTGCTGAATAGCATTCGGTGGAGTGGTAATAAGCAATGATCTTATAGTCATAGGTTCCTTCCTGGTTCAGGGTGTTATCATTATAGGAAGTCAAACTTGAACCGGCAGTCTTGATACGGACATATTCTCCACCTTCTGGTCTGCGGTAGATGTAGTAGCCAGAAAGGCCCTCATCAGCGACAGGTCTCTCCCATTTCAGCATGATCTTGTACTGAGGTCCATAGGTCTCATAGTCGAGGTTAGCGGCAGGACCGCAGCCTTCACTGGCATTGGCGCATGACTCGTTGGACTGTCCAGGGTTCTCACCGCCGTGGCTCAGGAAGACCACATAGTAGCAGTGGCCACCATCAGCGACGTTACGGTCAACAAAAGTGGTAGCGTTGGCAACCGTATGGCTCAACACACCGTCACGATAGACGTTATAGCCATAGCCGTCTTCATCGACGCCGTCCCAAGTGACGACGATATCGTTTGGATTCAGTTCATCGCGAGTGGCGACCAGGTTCGACGGGACACCCGTACCAGGATTACCACCGCAGCCGTTGTTAACTTCGAGGAAGACACCTTCTTCCAGGTCTGATGAAGAGCCGGAATAAGTATAAACCGAGGTATTGCTAGCATCTTTCACAATAATATTCATTGTGGAGACCTCATCAGCAGGAGCATGCCAAACGAATTGGACGCGACCAATAGGAAGTGCAGAAGTGACGGATGCGGGGCTTGAAGTGGTAGTAGTGAGGGTTCCGATTTCGGTACCAGCAGCATTATGCATGGAAATGTAGCCGCCACGCCATCCTTGAGGATGGTTAGAGGTCATCATGACCGTCCAATTGCAGGTAGGACCAAAGCCAACGGTGTTGGAATAGACCACCTTACCATGATTGCCATTGGTGACAGCATAGAGAGAATATTGGAAATAGTCAAAACGAGGCACGTTCTCATCAACGAAGGTCATAGCAGCACCTGGTGTTGGATTATCGATGACAGCAATGACTTCTTCATCGCGTCTAACAACGATATAGTCAATGCTCGAAAGGTTACCGTAGCTCAAGGTCTGTGAGGGGTTATTCCAAGTCAACGTTGCTCTCAGGGCATCATTCTCAGCGGGGGTAACCGTCAAACTGTTGGGAGCTTGAGCAGTAGTGTTATAGACTTCAGCGGGGACGAAGTTGAAGATGGCACCATCACCCACATGGAACTCCATGGTCTCAAAGGTGAACCAGTCGTCGCCACTGCCGCTCCAACCGAAGTTGAAGTGGTACATTTCGTTGACATCATAGCCATCGAGAACGAAAGCGTGTCCGTATTGGGCACCCTCTCCCGAGCCGGAGTACAGCATAGGCCAACCCATATCCAGAGACTCTTTCACCTTCTGAGCCCACACGGTGGCAGAGAACTGAGCTCTTCTTTGATAAGTAGCTTGATTGGCGTAATTGAAGTACACCGGGATGACTTGTGAAGCGATAAGGCTGTTGGAGCCTGAGCCATCATAATCCCAGTCCATGTCAACGGCGACAGCGCAATGGTACATCAGCGTAGCCACAGCGTCGATCTCCTCTTGTGGGGAGCTGGACGTGAGGCGATCTGGCATGTTATCCCAATCGTACGTAGTGGCGCCAAAGTTGGCCGAGCATGGGATGGCGGGGATGTTGACCGGATGTTGAGGGGTATAGGGATGTGCAGTAGAGGTATAGGAGTGTGAACCTTGTCCCTGAAGCGGGTGGTTCCAGTACTTCATCACCTGTGCCATAGCCGTAGCCACGCAACCTACATAGAAATGGCCTCCAGGACCGCCAGCATATTCCGGGCAGTAGTAGTTGTATGGGTAGTTCTGGTTCCAACGGGTCGTGACGAGAACATCCACCTTGCGGTCTCCGTTCTTTTGCATCAGACGGCCTTGGTTCATCACCAGTTCCCACTCAGCAGCAACATCAGCTGTGGGAGTACCCGAATGGTTGCTGCGACCTTCCTCGATAGAGCTAAGAAGATAATTCACCCCAGGATTCGTAGGATCAAAAGCATCCATGCGGTTGTAACCAATAATCGGACGATAAAAATCATCACCGGAGACGACCACATAGCCTTCATTTCCGATGTTGTAGATGTAATAACATGGAACTCCCCGTTCCGTGGTAGCAGTACGGACAAGCTTCATGTCGTCAATACTTTTACCCATCGTGTTTTGGACAAATTGCTGTCCAACCATCTTGGCTTTACTCTCATCCACTGGATTAGCATTCACCATGCCCACCAACAGAAGTGCCAATAGACTGAATAAGTACTTTTTCATAGTATTAAATGATTAATCAAATTAAACTTCACGTTTAAAGGGTACAAAGATAGAAAAAAAGATTGGATTTAGAGCAAAAAAACCTGAACTTTCTTCATTATGTTTTCTGTTCTTTTTTCTTAGCTGCTGGAAACAGGATGTTATTCAAGATGAGGCGATAGCCTGGTGAATTGGGGTACATGTCCAATTCCGTGGGCGGGTCGCCAACGATATGGCGATAATCCTCCGGGTCATGCCCGCCAAGAAAGGTCCAGAACCCATTTCCAAAATTGCCATGAATATAGCGATCCTCCTCAAAGGCAGCATTGTCGCCCAAAACAATAACACTGGGCTTAACATAGGCTTTCCTGAAGGCTGTGGTCTGCCCCATGAAGCCCTTGATCAAACGCTCATGACACTGGGTCAACATTGTCGGCACCGGATCCCACTTTGCAGAGAAATCAAACAGCAAGAAGAAGTCGTTGCTTTCCTTCACGCTACGGGCACGCTCCACAGGCACATCGATATTTGACACCTCATACTCCTGAGGATTGGTTGAGACAGAGAAATCGGTGAAAGCGAAGCAGTTATCATAATCAAGACGTTTCGGATCACCCGAACGAATGGGATCGCCATCAAACATATAGTCACAAATGTCCAAACCTTCGGCGGCTAAGGCAATATCGAAACTGTCGGGAGCGGAGCACATGGCAAACATATAGCCCCCACCCGCCACAAACTCACGAATCTTTTTGGCGACAGCGAGTTTCAGCTGCGATACTTTCGAGAAACCCCATCGAGCCGCCGTAGCTTCTTGCAGTTTCACGTCTTCCTGATACCATGGGTAGTTATGGTAGCGCGCCCAAAACTTACCATATTGCCCGGTGAAATCCTCATGATGAAGGTGAAGCCAGTCGTAGGATGGCAACATCCCCTGAAGCACCTCGTCGTCATATAGAACGTCGTAGGGAATCTCCGCATAGGTGAGCACCAAAGTCACCGCATCATCCCAAGGCAGGGAGTTCTTCGGTGCATACACCGCTACCCGAGGCACCTTCTGCAGCTTCATCTCATCCATGTTCACACCAGGATCGGCGATCTGGGCAAGGATGGCGTTGGCTTGTGCATCGGCAATCACTTGATACGACACATTGCGCATCTTGCATTCTTTCTCAAACATCTCGTGGTATGGAATCAAGTAACTCCCGCCCTTATAATTCAACAGCCAACTGATCTCAACTTCACGTTGCAGGATAAAATAGGCCACACCATAGGCCTTCAAATGATTCGTCTGTGTATTGTCCATCGGAATCAACAAATATGCGCCCTTGACCGGAAAAGCCAAGACACATAACAGAGCAACCAATAAAAACGAAATCTTTCTCATGTTTTCGAATCGAATTTGCAAAGGTACATTTTTTTCGAAAAATATACACACAAGCATTGTATTTTAAATAAATATTGTATTTTTGCTGATATAATTTCAACTATACAATAGCATTGGCAAAAAAGAAAATCAATAAAGGGCTAATCGTACTCACCAAAGGCGAACGCATCTCCGTGATCAGCATGTTGACGGTGATCATCCTCTTATTGGGATTCAGCGTGTTTCGACCGATGATTGATCTCCCAAAAAGAAATAAGATGGCCTTTCATAAGCTGGACTCGCTGCTTGCCATACAGGAAGCAACACGAAAAGCGATTCCCGAAAACAAGCATTATAACGAGGAACCCCCAAAAAAAGAAGATGTCCCCAAGGATGTTCACTCCTCAAGCAAGAAGACCAATTCAAAGAAAGAGGTCGAGGCAAAGATAGAAGATGCGACAAAGCCTTATTTTACTCAAAAACCTGCAAAGCCCTTGGCTCCCATTGACATCAATCTCGCCGACTCGACCGAATTGATAGCCCTACCCCAAATCGGCGAAGTGATGGCCAGCCGGATTCATCGTTACCGCAATCGATTAGGAGGATTCATAAACATGGAACAGCTTTTTGAAATCAAAGGCATGGACCAAGAACGCTATGAGACCATCAAGCCATATATCATATTGGAAGACAAGACTTTAACAAAAATCAACGTCAATCAAGATGAATTCAAGGCTTTGCTCCGTCACCCCTATCTGGAATACGAACAAGTCAAGGCTATCGTGAACCATCGAGAGCGCAAAGGATTGATTGGAAATTGGGAACAACTCAAAGAAATCACTGGGGAAGTCAATCCCTTATTAGAACACTACGTTACCTATTAAAATAGCCCGGTAACGAAGATGATGGCAATGGCGACTGGGGCCAAGAATTTGATAATGAAAAAGACGATGCCTTTGATAGACATCTTCAGTTTCCCTTCGTTCGTCACTTCGGCGAAGAATTCCGATTTGCCCATGATCCAGCCGACAAATAGCACGATGAAGAATGCGCCTATGGGGAGAAGGATATTGGACGAGACGAAATCGAGACAGTTGAAGAACGAATTGCCACCAATGCTGAAGGCTGAGCCATTCTTGAGACTTAAGGAGGCGAAAACGCCCACAATGGCGCTAGCAACCGCTGCGACTACGGTAGCCCAACGACGGTTGATGTGAAGTTCCTCCACCAGATAGGCGACGATAACCTCCAACAGCGAGATGGTTGAGGTCAAGGCAGCCACAGCCAAGAGGACAAAGAAGATGATGCAAAAGAAATAGCCTCCTGACATCTGGTTAAAGATCATAGGTAAAGTATTGAACACCAGCCCCATCCCTGCTGTTGGCTGCACTCCGAAAGAGAAAGCTGCAGGGAAAATCACCAAGCCTGCCAACACCGCTACCAAGGTGTCAGCCAGGACCACAGATACCGAAGAAGAAAGCAGATTATCCTCTTTTTTGATGTAGGATCCGTAAGTGATGAGCACGCCCATGCCCATACTGAGAGAGAAGAAGGCTTGCCCCAATGCACTGATTACCACGGAGCCGGTGATCTTAGAAAAATCGGGTTTGAACAAGAAAGAGAGGCCATCGGTACCTCCGGGCAGCGTGATGGAACGAATTGCTAACACTATGAGAATCAGAACTAAAAGAGGCATAAGGATTTTTGAGTATTTCTCAATTCCGTCAGCCACGCCCTTGAAAACAACGAATGCCGTTAGGAAGATGAAGACTACTTGCCAAAGTACATTCTTCCAGCCAAGGTTGTGGAAGTCGCTGAATTCCTGTTCGATAACGCTCAAATCCTTTCCGGAGAACTGGTCTCCCACTGCCTTCACGATATATTCGAGGGTCCAACCGGCCACGGTTGAATAGAACGCTAGGATGATGAGGCCGCAGATGACTCCCAGATAACCGATGATGGGCCATCCCGACTTGGGACGCAACATTCGGAAGGCACCCACGGGATTCTTCTGGGTCCGGCGTCCGATGACAAACTCGCTCAGCATCACTGGGACGCCTAAGCCCAAGACAATCAACAGATAAACGATGAGGAACGCACCGCCTCCGTTATTGCCAAGTTCACAGGGGAAACGGTAAATATTGCCCAAACCTACCGCAGAGCCTGCAGCGGCGGCAATAATACCCAACTTGGACCCAAAACCATCGCGCTTCATATTAATAAGGTGTAGGTGAGATATGCTTAACTACTATGCTTTGCACCGAAAGCAAGATCACCCGCATCGCCCAATCCAGGAACCACGTAAGCCCGAGCGGTGAGCTCGTCATCGACGGAGCCAACCCAAATGGTGACGGGTTGGCGCGACATACGGCGTTTCAAATGCTCAAGGCCGTCGGATGAAGCCACTGCAACGGCTATATGGATGTGTTTCGGCTCTTGATAATCGCCCAAAAGCCCTTCGATGGTCTTCACCAGCGATTCACCCGTGGCTAACAATGGGTCACAAACAATCAAGACACGACCATCCAAGTCCGGAGACGAGAAATACTCGACCCGAATCTCCGAGTCATCATCCTTGTCGTACTTGCGATACGCAGCGATGAAAGCGTTGTCGGCACGGTCAAACATGTTGAGCATCCCAGTATGGAAAGGAAGACCCGCCCTGAGGATCGTAGCCAAGACAGGCTGCTCAGCAAGCACCTTGACTTCCTTGACGCCAAGAGGAGTGACCACCTCTTTCGATTCATACTCAAGCGTTTTGCTAATCTCGTACGCCATAATCTCCCCGACACGCTCCAAATTACGACGAAAACGCAGACGATCTTGTTGAATCTCCACGTCACGAATCTCAGACAGGTAATGATTGAACAAACTGTCCTGAATCTCAAAGTTACGAATCTCAACCATAATGCTTTTAGTTTTCCACAAAGGTACAACAAAAAACAAATAATACGAATAAAAAACAGATTTTTTTCAAACAGACTATATCCACCTATACGTATAGGAAGGATAGTGTATCGTTTTCGAGCCAAAACCCTGATAATAACGGGCAAGATTAGGATCATCCGATCCTTCAAAATCCAAAATGAAAGGCTTACCTGAATATTCAGCAATCACATGATCAATTAAGCAGGTCATCGCTTGTTTAGATTTTCCAATCTCGCTGTTTCCGGAAAACAAAAAGGTAATTCTACCACGGCACTTCAAAAATAATGCACCACAGATAATTTCTTCAGAATCAATAGATTTAACACCATAAATAAAAGCGTTACTTAAAGATAATGCAGCACAAGAAAGAAGCTCCAGACGAGCATATTCAGCATCCCCCCAATGGCGAACCGAAGCCCCGCGGTCTTCCCGAAACAGTTTGATAACCGGACCCATATCGGACAACAAAATAACCTCCAAATCACTCTTCAAGGCTTTCTTTAAATTACGCTTTGTATTTTCGTGATAATTAGATGATAAGCATTGATAATCTTGATGTAAATCCAACAGATGATTCTGATGATAATCTATTCCCTTGTAGGCTTCAGGCAAAGGATTCTGTTCGTTGAGACGAATCTCCACCAACCGGAACTTTTTAGGGATGGCCTGGAGGAAGGCGACGGTGGTTTCTGGCTTGATCGCCTCCCTTGAGAACACCCCCAACTGTTGGACAAAAAACGGTTGGCAGAGATAAGGGATAAAATACTTTCTCTTTAAAGTCAATGGCATGATACTATGATAATTACCATCTCTCACCTCAACTAACGCTTCCCACCCAGGATGAACTATATCGAGGTACCACGACCAGGCATACACTTGTCCATTCGCTGCATGAGTGAGGCAGTCGTCCCAAAGAGTTTTGTCGATTTGGTCGTGTTTCAAATAGGTAATCATACGCCGTATTCCACAATTTTTCGGTAGAGTTCAGGCCATCCAACCCATCGTTTTTGGCCACCAAGCGTCTCATTATGAGTCAAGAAAGTGAAGGTTCCGTTAACTTTCCTTACTTCATCCATCACTTTAGTTATCATAGTATAAGAGTCTCTCACATTGACATTTAGGTAATCACGCAGGGTACCATCCATCACGGCAAAAGGATGGATTGTCAGGGAGGTGGTGATGTCATTTTCGAGATCATAGAACTTAAAGGGCACGGAGACGCCTGCACGGAACCCCAGTTGCGAAGCGTAACCCATAGTAAAGTCATCCTTTATATCAAGCTCTATAAGTTGCTGATAACTACGAGGCAAGCTCATTCGAAGAAAATGCTGTCGGCTCTTGGTCACCTCTCTATTGAGCACATGGGAGAGTCGTTCCACCTCTTCTTTCAGGCGGACAGGATCGAGATAGGAAGAGAACGAGGGATGAATACCCACGTCGGCATGGTCGCCAATATCCTTGATCAAGTTTTTGAAGGCATCCTTACGGATGGAGATGCTTTTGTCGTTGGTGTCATAGTCGCCACAATGAATGAAATAGATCGGCTTCAGGTGAAACTCTTTTTGAAGTTCAAACTGGAAAGCAAAGCTATCAAACGGGTCTTGTTCATGCTTGACGAGCACCCTATGGCGATGTTTTATTTCGTCGAAATCGCCGTCCAGCAGGTTTTTGAGGAAGGCTCCAGTGGTACGGAAGAATCCTTTATGCAGGTAAGCCCAGGCAGCATCGATATCATAAGTAGCTTGAAAACAGTACTTTCGCGATTTAGGCTTCGCTTCAATATGAAGACGGCGGGCCAACTCGATCATCCAAAGGTCAACGATGGGTTTGGAAAGGACGCCCATCTGGTAAAGGCATGACGAAGATGGCTGGAAGCGTCCGTATTCGTCACGGACTTGAGGCAGGTATTCTTCATATCTGGAGACCAGGAAGAACGATGCGGCAAACACGTCGAAAGGCATGAGGGATCGTTGGCTATAGACGGGGAAAATCCCTTTTACCTCCATGAAATCGAAGGGTTTGAGGTCCTGTTCGCAGATGTCGTGTTCAAAAAGCAGTCGGGCAGCCTTTTGGAAAGGTTCATCCCAAAGCGGATTCTCGCCATAGCTCATCTTCTCCCCTTCAAAATCGCGAAAACGGTTGATGTCCGTAGTAAACTCGTAACTCTCTTCCAGCATGTTACGGAACACGAAGTCGAAGGCGTAATGGAGACGGTTGGTGATCTTAGGAACGAGAACCAGCATAGCTTTTCAAAATAATGAGCAAACTTAAGGAAAAAAAACGGACAATTGGAAAGTCACTGCAAAAAAATGTCTATCTTTGTTGATTCATTTCATTGGGAAATCACATGGAGAATTTCATCGTATCAGCGAGAAAATACCGTCCGGCGACCTTTGACACGGTGGTCGGGCAGCAATCGATAACCACTACCTTAAAGAATGCCATCCGCAACAACACCTTGGCTCAGGCGTTTCTTTTCTGTGGTCCTCGAGGTGTCGGCAAGACGACTTGTGCCCGTATCATGGCCAAGACCATCAACTGCCTTCATCCCACGGAAAACATGGAAGCTTGCGACGAGTGCGAGTCGTGCCGCGCGTTCAACAACAACGCATCGTTCAACATTTACGAGCTTGACGCTGCCTCCAACAACTCGGTAGAGGACATCCGCAATCTGGTGGAGCAGGTACGCATCCCTCCCCAAATCGGACAATACAAGGTATATATCATCGATGAGGTCCATATGCTCAGCTCGGCGGCTTTCAACGCCTTCTTAAAGACCTTGGAAGAGCCTCCGGCGTATGCCAAGTTCATTTTGGCCACCACTGAGAAACACAAGATCATCCCAACTATCCTTTCCCGTTGCCAAATATTTGATTTTAAGCGTATTACAGTCGAAGACATCGAGAAACACTTGGCTCATGTAGCTTCTCTTGAAGGCATCCAAGCCGAACCCGAGGCTTTGAACATCATCGCTCAGAAGGCCGATGGCGCCTTGCGTGATGCCCTGTCGATTTTCGACCAGATGGTCAGCTTCTCAGGAAAAGAGATCACCTATAAGTCGGTCATCGAGAACCTCAACGTGCTCGACTATGACTATTATTTCAAGATCGTTGATGATATTTTGAGCAGCAACACCACAGACATCCTCTTGTTGCTCAACGACATTATCTCGAAAGGATTTGAGCCACAGCATTTTATTGCTGGATTGGGCAATCACCTGCGCAGCCTGTTGGTCAGCAAGGATCCCGCTACCACCTCGCTTCTCGAGGTCAGCGAACAGCTACGCCAACGCTACATCAGCCAAGCCCAACGTTGCCCTCTGCCCTTCTTGGTTCGTACCTTGGACATCAACAACCAATGTGATCTCGACTATAGGAGCAGCAGCAACAAGCGCTTGCACCTTGAGGTGAATCTGATGAAAATGTGCGCTTTAGTTCAAAACGCAGCGCCAAACCCTCAGATGGGCGGAGGTAATCCGCCCCAAACTACGGAGAAGAAAGTAGAAGTCAAAGAACCAAAGGTTGAAGTTCCGAAGAATACCGTTGAGATTCACAAACAACCCGTTGAAGTCCCCAAACAACCTGTTGAGGTTCCCCAAAAGGCAGACGTGATTCCAGAGAAGAAACCTGAGATTGTTCCTCAAGAGCCTGCTCCTCAAGTCACCGTACGGCAGCGGCCCCGTGGCACAAGCAGCACGCTCTCCATTACCCAATCGATGAATGAGGCCGCCAAGAAAGACGAGGAAGTGGAACCTACGTGGGATAGCTCGTTCACGCAAGAACAACTGGAGGCCTCATGGAATGAGTTCGTCAACAAATACAAGAAGATCTCGCCCAATTTCGCTGCGGGACTCGGCAAATACAAGCCTCAGCTAAAACCCCAGTTCGAGATTCACTTCAACGTTGATAACATGCTGTTTGAGAATGACATCGAAGGAATGACCGCCTTGAAAAGTCATCTGAAAAACACTTTGCACAATAACCTTTACACCCTAGTCCCTGAGTTGATGGAAAGGCCTGCTGAAATTGAAGCCTATACCGACAAGGAAAAATTCGAGAAGCTGGTTGAGGCTCATCCTGCTCTGAGGAAACTACAGAAAGACTTGAAATTGGAGGGAGAACTGTGAAATTGAGAATTTAGAATTTAGAATTTAGAGATACTAATTATTATAATACAATGAAACACAACAATTTAATTATCGCTATGATGGTAGCAGGAACTATGATTGCCGGATGCACCCCAAAAGAAAAAGTTGAGGTGAAAGAAACCAAGACGGTGGTTCCGGGTATTGATTTATCGAACATGGACACCACGGTCAACCCGGCCGAGGACTTTTTCCGTTATGCCAACAACAACTGGCTGAAAAACAACCCTATCCCCGAGGAATACACCTCTTTTGGTGCTTTCACAGAAATTGACCAACGCACTGAGAAGCTGATTCAAGGCATCATCGACGAAGTCTCCGCCGACACTACCGCCACTCAAGGCAGCGTGGGTCAGAAGATCCGCGACTTTTACAATGCTGGAATGGACACCGTCGCCATCAACGAGCGCGGTTATAGCGAGCTCCTTCCCTATTTCCAGTGGGTTGACGATTTGAAAGACAAGAATCAGTTGCCCGAGTTGCTGGGTAAGTTGCACGCCAACGGTTTCGGCGGATTCTTCAACGCCGGTCCCAGCATGGACCCCACCAACGCACAGATGATCATCATGCACCTATATCAAGGTGGCTTGAGTCTGCTTGACCGTGACGATTATTTCAAAGAAGAGTCGAAAGAAATGCGTGAAAAGTACGTGGAGCATGTGGCTAACATGTTCAAACTCGTTGGCATCGACGAGAAAGCTGCCACAGCTAAGGCCAAGGCCATCCTCGACCTCGAGACCAAACTTGCCAAGAACTCGATGACCCGCGTTGAAAGCCGCGAACCCGAACGTACCACCAACAAACGCACGATGGCCCAACTCCAGAAATCGACGCCCAACTTCGACTGGAAGACCTATTTCACCAACGCTGGCGCCCCTGATTTCGAGAGCCTTAACGTGGGAATGCCTGACTTCATCGCTGCCCTCAACGGCATCATCCGCAAAACTGACCTGCAAGTTATCAAGGATTACCTGAAGTGGAAGATCATCCATGGCAGTGCCTCGATGCTGAGCGACGACTTCGTGGAAGAAAGCTTCAACTTTTACAGCAAATACCTCTATGGCCAAGAGGTTCAACAACCTCGTTGGCGCCGCGTGCTTAACGCCACCGACGAATGTCTGGGCGAAGCCATCGGACAGCTCTATGTAGAAAAGTTCTTCCCTGCTGAGGCCAAAGAACGCATGGAGAAACTCATCGAAAACCTCCGCGTCGCCTTGGGTGAACGCATCAAGAACCTCGAATGGATGAGCGATGAGACGAAGGCTAAGGCCCTTCACAAACTCGACTGCTTCAGCGTGAAGGTGGGTTACCCCAACAAATGGAGAGACTACAGCAAGTTTGAAGTCACCCCAGAATCCTACTTCAAGAACTTCCACAACGCTATCAACTTCGAAAACGAATACAAGATGGCCAAGGTTGGCAAACCTGTTGACAAGGAAGAGTGGTTCATGACGCCTCAAACTGTCAACGCCTATTATAGCCCTGAAATGAACGAGATCGTGTTCCCCGCTGCCATCCTTCAGCCTCCTTTCTTCAACATGGACGCTGACGACGCCGTCAACTACGGTGGCATCGGTGTGGTGATTGGCCACGAGATGACTCACGGCTTCGATGACCAAGGTTGCAAGTACGACGAGAAGGGCAACCTCAACAACTGGTGGACCGAAGAAGACTCCGAAAAGTTCACTGAGCGCACCCAGCAACTTGCCAAACTCTTCAGTGAGTTCGACGTGAGAGGCTATAAGATCAACGGCCAACTCACTCTGGGCGAGAACATCGCCGACCTGGGCGGCCTCAACGTGGCTTGGGATGCCTACCAGATGACCGACGAAGCCAAAGCCAACAAGAGTATCGACGGCTTCACCCCCGCCCAACGCTTCTTCATCAGCTACGGCACCATCTGGCGCAACAACTCGCGCGACAAGTTCCTCGAACGCCAAGTGGTCACCGACGTTCACTCACCCGCTGAAGCCCGTGTCAACCGTGCCCTCGGCTCCATGTCCCACTTCTACGAGGCATTCGACATCCAACCCAACAACAAGATGTATCTCGCTCCTGAAGAACGTGCTAACATTTGGTAATCGATAATGGGATTTAAAAAAACCATAGGAAAATGGGGGCTTCGCTTGGGCGGCTGGAAAACCGTCAACGAGGCCCCCTCCGATTTGGGCAACGCCGTGTGCATCGTGGCACCCCACACCTCCATCGCGGACTTCCTCGTTGGACTTTGTTACTATTGGTACTACGACATGAAGTTCAAGGTGATGATCAAGAAGGAGTTCTTCAAACCCGTACTCGGTTGGCTCCTGAAAAAAGTCGGAGGAATCCCCGTGGACCGCGGCAAACAGAACCACCTGGTGGAACAGATGATCGACATGTTCAGCCAAAACAAGGACACCCACCTTATCATCTGCCCTGAAGGCACACGCAAGATGACAAAACACTGGAAAAAAGGGTTTTACGTCATTGCACAAGGCGCCAATGTACCCGTTATCTTGGGCTTTATCGACTACAAGAAGAAATACTGCGGCATTGAACGCATCTTTTATCCTACCGGCGACTACGAGAAAGACTTAGCCGAGATTTGGGATTATTACAAAGACGTGAAAGCCAAGCACCCTGAAGGCTTCAATCTTGACGAGCAATATAGATCGTGAACATCCCCGGCTCGAAGTGCCAGCCTTTCTGAGTGCTGTAGAACGATAAATCACGGCCCGTCAGATAGAACTTGACTTGAGTGGATTCGCCAGCCTTCAGATGAATCCGCTGGAACCGTTTCAGCAACCAGGAAGCATACACGATGGAGGCCTCTTCGTCGTGGACAAACAATTGCACCACCTCGTCACCCTCCATAGGCCCCTTGTTGGTCACCGTGGTTGAGACCTCAATGATGGTATCGTGTTTTTGGACGTATTCGGCACGAGTATCCGTGTAGGTGAACTCCGAATAGCTCAAGCCGTAGCCAAATGGATACAGGGGCTTAGCCGACTCTTCCACATAGTCACCTGTTTTAGGCTGTGAATAATAGACAGGAAGCTGTCCCACGGAACGTGGTATGGAGATAGGCAAGCGGCCCGAAGGGTTATAGTCACCCCATAGGATGTCGGCCAGTGCCGATCCGCCTTCCATGCCTGGATACCACATCGTAAGCAAGGCATCTGAATGTTCAGAAGCAAGGTTCATGTCGAGCGGGCGTCCCTGGATATATATTGTCACCACAGGCTTGCCAAGGGCATAGATACGTTGCATGAGTTCTTCCTGACGCCCCAGGAGCCGCAGACTGGAGCGGTCATACCCCTCACCGCAATCCATGTCGGAGTAGGATTTGTCAACGATGGCAGCCCCGGTGTCCTCGTAACTGGTCTTGAAATCACGGGCAGAGGAGCCACCCACCACAAGAACCACGGCATCGGCAGCGCGAGCCATCCTCACCGCCTCATCGAGATCAGCCACATTCTCATCACGAACCGCACACCCTCTCGCATAGACGACTTCTGCCCTACCTTTCGCCTGAATGCCTTCCAGCATCGTGACGATACGATCGGGATCCTGAGGCGCCGTGTAATCGCCCAACTGGTTATAAATGTTATCGGCATTGGGCCCAATAACGGCTACCTTTTTAATATTCTCTCCAAAAGGTAAGATGCCGTTGTTTTTCAGCAATACCGTCGATTCCAGAGCCACTTGTTTGGCAACCTCGGCATGTTCATGTGTACCCACCTGTGAATCAGCAAGATCCTCGTCAACATAAGGATTATCGAAAAGTCCCAAGTCGTATTTGAGTTGCAGGACGCGTCGCACGGCGTGGTCAATTTCCATTTCGGTAATTAGCCGTCGTTGCAGTGCTTCTTTCAGGAATCCTCCATAATTATAGCCTCCAAGATCGATATCGACGCCGGCTTTAAGTGCCATAGCCGCGGCTTCAGCTGGGTCAGCGGCCACATGTTGAGTGGCATAGAGGGCGTTGACAGCATTGAGATCAGAGAAGACAACCCCATTGAAGCTCCACGTTTGACGAAGAATCTCGTTGATCAGCCAGGTGTTGCCGGAGCAAGGTTCGCCGTCGATGGTGTTGTAGGCCGTCATCACCGATCGGGCGCCATGACGCACAACATTCTCAAAAGCAGGCAGATAGTCATTCATCAGTTGGTTTCGCCCCACTTCGGCATTTGCTGCGTTATGTCCGCCTTGCGGGATGCCATAAGCGGCAAGATGTTTCAAGGTCGCTGCGACATGTTTTTGCATACCGTTGACGATGGAGGCGCCAAGCGTCCCCGTGAGGTACGGGTCTTCGCCCAGAGTCTCCTCCACCCGTGACCAACGCGGGTCGCGGGCGATGTCGAGCACAGGTCCATAACCCACTTGTGCCCCTTGCAAGCGCAGTTCCTCACCCATCACCTCACCCATCTTTTCGAGCAGTTCGGGATCCCAGGTGCTTGCCTGGCCGATGCCTGTGGGAAACACGGTGGTCCCAATCGCCATGTGTCCATGGGGCGTCTCCTCGCAGAAGAGCATCGGGATGCCCATCCGCGTGTTTTCCACGGCATGACGTTGCATGGTGTTGAGGAGATGAGCAGATTCGCGGGGATGAAGGCCGGTCTCAACCGTCTTTTTCGACCACGGGTCGGCACGAAGCACTGCCCAGCATGAACCCAGCGGCATCGTGTCCATCGCACGGATGAACTCATCGGAGAGCCAAAGCGAGTCGCCTTCCTTACCATACATGGTGAAGCCGATGGGACAGGTCAGCTGGCCGATCTTCTCTTCGAGGGTCATCTGTGAGAGGAGTTGATCAACGGGAGTCTGTCGCTTACAAGAAAAGAAAGAAAACGACAAGAACACGGTTAATAAAGCAACAGCGAAACAGATACTGTTCTGGTTGGATTTTCTCCTTTCAGTCGAAGAGCCTTCGGGCTGCTTAGACGCTTCGCTTCTCGCAATGATGCGAGGTGTGACAAGTAGATTAAAAAACATTATCAATAAAGAATTAAATCAAACTAAATGCCCGATAAGGTCTTCACGGTCACCAGGAAGCATATCGATGACGGGTATTTCCACCATGGTATAACAACCAGGTTGAAGTCTCATGCTGGCGCGGGCCACGTTGACCAAGACTTGGCCAGTGAGGGCGGGGTTGTTGATCGACATGTTGAATTCCATGCGTTGGTTTTGCGTCTTGCCGGAGACTCCTTTGCGCACCAAGTTCACGCCGTGACCCATGTCGCGCACTTCATCAACGCTATCCACCTGGAACACATGCGTTTCATCGTTGGCAAAGTACGGGTCTGCCTTGATGTCGCTCGTCACCTGTTTCAAGGTATAGCCGTCCTCGAGCTCGACATATACCATGCGACGATGGATACCTTCACCCAAGGGGATGGTCACCGACAACGCATTCTTCACGCCTTTCTTTGAACGGACGCACACGCTGTGACCCATCGACATGCCAGGCCCGAAGTTGGTGTATGACAAGCCCTTAGGTGCAAGACTCTGCATCAAGGTACGCACGATGGAATCCGAGCCCGGGTCCCATCCCGCAGCGATGACGCTAACGGTGTTCGTTTCTTTGTTGATCGGCATAAGCTCTCGGCGATAGTCCACGATAGAGGTATGGATGTCGAACGAATCCACCGTGTTGATGCCCAAAGGAAGGATCATCTTGGCATATTCCGGGCACGAGCGTGTCGGGCAAGCCAGAATGGCCACATCCACCTCACGAAGTTTACGAATATCGTCAACCACCTCGTAAGTGGCCAACTCGCTGGGTTTAAAGGCAGGGCCATTGCGTCTGACAATGCCAGCCACTTCAAAGTCAGGGTCCATCTCTAATGCTTCCAAAGCAAAACGCCCCACATTGCCGTATCCAACTACGGCTGCTCTTATTCTTTTCATTTTAAATAAATTTAGAGAGCAAAAGTAAAAAAATTAATCATCATTTGTTATATTTGCAGACTTTTTACACCTAAATAATATAGTCTCATCAAATTCATTAAAATAAAATGAAAAAACTATTTTTAATTATCTCATTATCAATTGTTTGCGCAATACTACACGCACAAACTATTGAAAAAAGCTATTCTTTTGGAAATCCCACGTTCAGCCAACTCAGAGGCCACGAACAGATTCAGTTTGAAGGCTGCATGCAGTCAGCTCTCATCGGGCAGCCCAGCCTGCCTTGGCAGAGTGTCAGTTTGATGTTGCCCGAGGGACAGGAGGCCGAGTCGATTGAGGTGATCCTCTCCGACTTCGTAACGCTGGAAGGCGAGCACCAGCTCTTCCCCTACCAACCCTCAAGGACGACGGACGATGTCACACCCAAAGCTTTGGTGAAAGACGAAACCGTCTATGCCTCCAAGAGTGTTTATCCGTTGGAGAACCATGGCATTGTCACCACGCAGTACAAAAACGGCTATGGCTTTGCTTTCTCATCCTTCACTCCAGTACAGTATGTTCCTGCTACGGGTAAGGTGATGTACGCCAAGAAGGCCTTGGTACGCGTGAACCTCACTGCTGCCAAAGCTGATCACAGCTCGATGCGTTGGGCCACCCCTGAGATCAAAAACAGTGTAAGACGCCTGGCTCAGAATCCTGAGATGATGGAGAGCTACCTGACTCGCGGCAGAGAAGTCACCGCCTACGACATGTTGATCATCACGGGTGAAGAGTATGTTGACGCTTACAGCGAATATTGCGACTATTATAACTCCATCGGGTTGCGCAACCGTATCGCTACCGTAGCCGACATCTACAACACGATCCCTGGTGCCGACAACCAGACACGAATCCGCAACTACATCATCCAAGAATATCAAAACAACGGTATCATGATGGTGGTCCTTGGCGGCGATGTCGATCTCGTCCCCTACCGTGGACTCTACTGCTATGTTACCTCTGGTGGTGGCGACAAGGAAGAATACGGCATTCCTGCCGACCTTTACTATGCCGGTCTTGACGGTACTTGGAACGAAAATAACAACAACAAATGGGGAGAACCTGGAGAGGACGACTTGCTTCCCGAAGTCGGCATCAGCCGTATGTCGTTCAAGAACGCCAATGAGTTACAGAACATCATCCACAAGTCGTTGAGTTACCAGCAGCATCCCGTCATGGGCGAGTTCCGCAAAATCGTGCTTGCCGGTGAACATCTTTACGACAGCCCCAACTCCAACGGTTCCGACTATTTGGAGCTGCTCATCGGCACCCGCGACGACAATGGTTACACCACCACGGGTTATCCTGAGGACTACAACTTCATTCGTCTGTATGAGGAAGAAGGCAACTGGAGTGGCACTTTGCTGAGAAATGCCATTAACCAAGGTGTGGGCTACGTGCATCACGACGGCCATGCCAACACCAGCTATGTAGCTGGATGGTACACCATCAGCAACAGTGATTTCTCAGGTGCTGACGGTGTCACGCACAACTACACCATCTTCCACACTCAAGGTTGCGACTGTGGTGCTTTTGACCAGAACTCGATCCTCGAAAAGATGACCACCATCCAGAACTTCGCTCCTGCCGTCATCGGCAACTCGCGTTATGGCTGGTTCAACGAGGGACAGACCGAAGGCCCTGGAGCCCACCTGGAGCGTGAGATGACCGATGCACAATTCTTTGACCGCATCGGTTGGCTCGGCTGTGCTCTTTCGGAGAGCAAGTGCGCCACCGCCCCTTGGGTGACGGCTCCTGGTCAATGGGAAGAAGGTGCCTTGCGCTGGAACTTCTACGACATCCACGTCCTGGGCGACGGTGCCATGAGTGTCTGGCTCGACGAGCCTTATACTGCCACGGTGGCCTGCGCCAACCAAGTAGTCGTTGGAACTCAATCTTTTGAAGTCACTGTGAGCGATCCCGCTGGCAATGGCCTGAAAAACTTCCGTTGCCTGGTTTATTTCGAAAACCAAGTCATTGCCATGGGAACCACCGACGAGAACGGCATCGCAGAGATCGTTTTTGAAGGTGGCCTGCAACAGGTGGGTGAGTTGAAGATGAAAGTCATCGGTGTGAACTCCTACCCTCAACAGATCGACATCATGGCTGTGCCGAGCAATGCTCCTTACGTTGTCTATGATTCATACACCCTTAGCAATAACGCCACGCAAATCGATTTCAATGGCAGCTATGCTTTCAACATGGTGATAAAGAACATCGGAAACGTCGATGCCAACAATGTGACCGCAACCATCAGCTGTGATAGCGAACACATCACTTTCGCCGAAACAGAGGTGGTGCTTGGCAACCTCAACGGCAGCCAAAGCATCAGCCTCGAAAACGCCTTCCCATTCACCGTGAGCGACGAGGTGCCCAACAACACGCCAGTTCGCTTCAATATCACTTGTACCGATGGCAACGAAGTTTGGGAAAGCCATTTCAACACTCACATCTACGCTCCTGAGTTTGTGTTTGTGTCCTCCCTGGTAGAGTCCAATGGCCGTTCTGCCGTCAACCCAGGCGATAGTGGCATCCTGCACCTCACATTTAAAAATGATGGCGGATGCACGGCACCCACAGTCCATGCCGAGGTGTTCAACTCTCACGAGGTGATTGTCGCAAACACCACCCAATGGAATCTTGAGGCCATCCCTGCCGGCGAGAGCTTCACCATTGACATGCCTTTTGAACTGAGCAGCGATGCTGAATTCGGAGTGCTGTATGAGTTACCTTATGCCGTCTATCATGGCAATTACATCCTTCAAGGAACCTACCATCTTTCTGTTGGCCAAACTACTGAAGGTTTCGAGAGCGGCAACTTCAACACCTACAACTGGAATCACGGCAGCGTGGTAACCGCTTGGGAAGTGGTGACTGAGAGTCCCTACGAAGGCCAATATTGCGCCCGATCCGCACAAATCGACGACTATGAATCGTCGGTCCTGTCCATCACCCTGGATGTGAACGTGGAAAGCGAAATCAGCTTCTATTATAAGGTATCCTCAGAAACCACTTACGACAAGCTTGTTTTCTCCATCGACAGCAATCAAACAGGCACTTGGTCTGGCGAAGTGCCATGGACTCTAGCCTCGTTCCCGTTAACCGTAGGCACGCACGTTCTTCAATGGAGTTATAGCAAAGACGTCTCCTGGGCATCGGGCAGCGACTGTGCCTGGATTGACAACATCACGTTCCCGCCCGTACAAGTCATCACCAAGATCGAGGAACGCATCGTCACTCCCACCCTCTATCCCAACCCCAACCATGGCTCGTTCAACCTCAACTTGCCTGAAGAGTCCTGCGATATTGCAGTGTTCAATGCTTTGGGACAGCTGATGTACCGCCAGGAAAATGCTCAAGGACTGACGACCATCAACCTGCAAGGACTCAGCAACGGAATGTACTTCTTGCAGGTGAAGTCGGGCAACACCACCAGCATGGTGAAGTTCGTGAAAGAGTGATTTTTTAACAATGTTTTGGAGGATTTGACGTTATTGATTATATTTGCACTATGAATCAAGACACAATCCTCCAAAGCATTGACACCATCGTCAACCAAGGCGCAGTTCAAGAAGCCGTCAATCAAGCAAATAATGTCGGCGTCTCGAATACAACGGGACTTACTATAGCCATTCTTGGCTTGCTCATCTTTGCCGCCCACTTATTTACGGAAATTTTCAGCAGGAAACGCATCCCCGATGTTTTGCTGTTGATGATTATTGGTTTAGTCATCGGCCCGGTATTTCATTGGGTCAGCCCTACACAACTCGGCTCCGTAGGGAACATCTTCACCACGGTCACTTTAGTCATCCTGCTTTTCGAGAGCGGCACGCAGCTCAACTTCAACACATTGATGAATTCCATCCGAGGAACGATGAGCCTGACCACCATCAACTTTTTCTTGACCATGGCTGTCGTGGCCATTGTTGGGATTCTCGTTGTACGGTTGGATGTGGCTACCAGCCTGATGTTGGGTGCTATTTTGGGAGGCACCTCATCGGCAGTGGTCATCCCTATGGTAAGTCAGTTGAAGATCAGCTCCAAGAGCAGCACTATCCTCATTTTGGAATCCGCTTTCAGCGATGTACTGTGCATCGTCTTCGCTTTAGCCTTGATGGAAGTGGTGTTATCGGGATCGATGAACTTTGGTGCTGTCTTGGGCAGCATCCTCTCCTCGTTCATCTTGGCCAGTATCATCGGCCTGTTGTCAGCGGTGTTTTGGTCCTACATCCTCGATAAGGTACGCCACGTCAAGAATTCCATCCTGACCACCCCCGCTTTTGTGTTCATCGTTTATGGCATCAATGAGTGGTTAGGGTTCAGCGGTGCCATCGCCTCGTTGGCTTTCGGCATCGGCATGGCCAACATCGACAGGATTTACGACGGGTTTTTCAAGCGGATGCTTAAGACCGAGCCCTCCAAGTTGAACGACACTGAGAAGCAGTTGTTCAGTGAGATCGTTTTCTTGCTGAAGACCTTCTTCTTCATCTATATCGGCATCTCCATCCAGCTCGACCATTTCTGGCCAATCATCATCGGGTTGATCATTACGATTGTGCTCTTTGCCCTTCGTATCCCCGTAGTGAAGTTGTCGGTTCGCAAGAAAGACAACGACCTGACCATCGATGACAAGGCATTCATGTCGGGACTAGTTCCCAAGGGACTAGCCGCGGCAGTGTTGGCCACCTTGCCTGCACAAGCCGGTGTGGAGGGAGGTGAAATCATACAGAATATCGTGTTTGCCGTCATCCTTTTCAGCATCATCTTCACCTCTATCATGGTGCCCATCCTAGAAAAAGACAACATGGTCAGCCGTTTCTATAAGCGCTGTTTCACCGAGAAGCACGAACCTACGCTCAACGATATCCTTGACAATTGAATTAAGGTATGGACACCACGAACCAAATTGAAAGCATCAACCAGACCATCTCCACGGGGCTGTCGTCGAGCAAAATAGGCTTGATCATCGCCATCATCGGCTTGTTGATCTTCGCCGCCCATCTGTTCAGCTCGATCTTCAGTAAGCGGAGAATCCCCGACGTGCTGTTTTTGATCATCATCGGATTGGTTCTTGGTCCCATCACCCACATCGTCAATTCAGAGCGACTCACCTTGTTGGGAAGCATCCTCTCAGCAGTTACTTTGGTGTTGATTCTTTTTGAGAGCGGTATCCAGTTGAGTTTCAAGAATTTAAAGGATTCATTCTTCCCTTCCCTGAAGCTCACGGCGTTGAACTTCATCATCTCCGCACTTGCGGTATGGTTGATCGGCTGGTTGGTTTTGATGATCGACCCAGTGATCAGTTTGATGTTGGGATGCGTGTTGGGCGGCACAGCCTCTGCGGTAGTCATCCCCACGGTCCGACAGCTAAGGATGTCGCAGAAAAGTGCCACCATCCTCATCTTGGAAGCCGCCATCGGCAACGTGTTCAGCATCGTGTTGGCCTTGGCTCTGCTCGAGGCCATCAAGTCGCAACACGTGGAGTTTGGCATGATTTTCGGCAACATCTTCTCCTCGTTCATCTTGGCTACCGTTATCGGCCTCATGGGTTCCATTTTCTGGGCGTTGATTCTCGACAAGGTGCGCAATATCAAATACTCCGTTCTCACCACTCCTGCTTTTGTTTTTATCATCTATGGCATCAATGAATGGATGGGTTACAGCGGTGCCATCGCGGCTTTGGCCTTTGGCATTGGCATGGCCAATATCGATGGAATCTACGACAGCCTGCTTCGCAAGATCATCAAGAAACGTCCAGCCAACCTCAACGACACAGAAAGGGCCCTATTCAGTGAGTTGGTGTTGTTGCTCAAGACCTTCTTTTTCATCTATGTGGGTATGTCGATCCAGCTTTATGTGTGGCAACCCATCGTTATTGGGCTCGGTGTCACCATCCTATTGTTCATCCTCCGCATCCCGGTGGTGCGTTTCGCCATTTCCAGGAAGGACTCCATCCCCGACAAGGAGTTGATGTATATGTCGGCCATCACCCCAAAAGGGTTGACCGCAGCAGTTTTGGCCACCCAAGCCATGGCTTACATCCCTGACACCTCAGTAGGCATCTTCATCCGCAATGTGGTGTTCTCCGTGATTTTGTTCAGCATCGTCATCAACTCCATCCTAATCCCATTGATTTCGCGTGAGAAGGTGTTGTACCGCATTTATCGACGGGTATTGTTGTTAAACGAACGGGTAAAAGACGCAGTATCGCAAACCAAGTTGGAGCAGGATGAACGTCGCAGAAAACGTTCGCGGACAAGGGAGCTAGCCGATGAGATGTTCTATCCCGAGGTCATATCAGACATCATCAGCAGCGAGGACAACCCCGGAGCCTTGAACACTAAAGTCGAGTCGAGCAACACCGATGTTGCTGATTAAAAAGAGTTTATTATCTTTGAAGCGTCAAACCTAAAAATAACAGGCACTATGAGTTGGAAAAGTCTATTATCGTCCCTGGCCAACAACATCAAAAACGATGTCAAAAGGGAAATCACCAAGAATTTGTCGGGACAGCCGGCACAATCGACGCCCAGTTCTCAGCCGACGCCTTCTTCCCGACCGACGCCAGAACCTCAAACGAGGGTGTTTGAGCGTGAGCGGAGCGACGGGGAATGGGTCGCATACTTCCGTGAGATCCTTCAGAGCGAGTTCCCGCAATACTCTTTTAGGGAGAATGTCGCCGTGGTAGAGCTCGTTGGTGACGCCAACGACGAATTCAAGCTGTATAAGTCACGTCCGCAACAGGCTTACAAAGCGGAATGGGGAAAACCCTACAGCTTCGTCCTCTATCAAGATGGACTCGCCAAGGGCGTAGTGATGTTGGGCAAAGGCCACAGCCACGACTCGAACGTGAAGTACCTCGTAGCCCGCATGTACGCCAAGAAATGCGGTCTTCCTTACATCAACTTCTACACCCAGATGCCCAATGAGCGTGACTACGTCATCGGACGCATCAGGAAGTTTTTGAATTAAAAGAAACAGAAAAAGGGGATGCGGCTCAGCCGCGCCTGCGACGGAGGCAGCACGGGACGACAGACATGGTCTTGCAGGCGACCGCCCATGTACCCTCTTGTGATCCGCAATTTTGCGGATTCAAAATCATTCCCCTTTTTCTTTTTTGCCATGGACAGCATCATCACAACACTCGGCAGCGAAGCGGCTTGGGAAGAGTTTTTGGCCTACCGGCTGCGTAAAGGTCGCCTCTCGTGGCATGATTTCGACGAGGCTGACGATTTCGTTGAAAACAAAGGCTATCTGGCACTGGCTCAACAGCTAGACCAAGGACAATCCTTGGGCATCCCCAACAAGTCTATCATCAACAAGATGGGCACAGGCAAGAAACGTGTTGTTTACAGCTTTGGCCATAACGAGATGCTGATGCTCAAGCTCCTCGCCTATTTGCTCTATCGATACGACGACTGCTTTGCCTCCAACTGCTACGCTTTCCGCCGAGGCCGCGACGCACATGACGGCATAAAGAGTCTCAACCGCGGTCTCAAAGGCCATCCGATGTGGGCCTACAAGGTCGATATCCACGACTATTTCAACTCCATCCCCATCGACCTTCTGATCCCTATGTTGGAGGAGATTCTCGTTGATGACCCTCAGCTCTGTCAGTTTTTCCAGACGATGTTGACCAACAACAAGGTCCTTTACAACGGACAAGTCACTGAAGAGCGTCATGGCGTGATGGCAGGAATCCCCACTGCCCCATTCCTCGCCAACGTCTATTTAAATAAGGTGGATCATCACTTCTTGGAGGCTGGTGTGCTTTACGCCCGCTATTCCGACGACATCATCCTATTTGCGCCCGATGAAGCCACACTAAACCAGCACAAAGCCGTACTGCTTGGCTTTCTCAATGAGTTGCGGCTAGAAGTAAACCCCGACAAAGAACACATCTTCTCCCCTGACCAAGCCTACGAGTTTTTAGGTTTCAGCTGTCACGGCAACGACATCGACATCGTCCATTCCACCCTTGAGAAGATGAAAGGCAAGATACGGCGAAAAGCCCGCTCGCTGAAACGTTGGAGCGAGCGTAACGACATCGATCCTCAACGGTCCATGAAAGCCCTAATACGCTATTTCAACCGAAAGTTTTTCGAAAGTAACGATCCAGAGACCCTTACTTGGACCCGATGGTTCTTTCCGATGATCACCCAGACGGATGGCTTGATGGAAATCGACCATTACCTTCAACAGAACATCCGATATCTAAGCACCGGGCGACATTGCAAAGCCAACTTCCAAGTCAGCTACGAACAACTTAAACAACTGGGTTACAAGACTTTGGTCAACGAGTTTCATCACTTTAAAGAAGCAAGATCTATTTAGAATTATTCTAAATATTAATTTTTGTGTAAATTTTACACATTTTTACTTGCAGTGAATCAAAAAAGCTGTAATTTTGCGTAAAATTTACACGATATGAAAAAAGGGAATTATTGTTACAAGTATCCACATCCAGCGGTGACGACCGACTGTGTGGTGTTTGGTTTTGACGGTCATCGACTCAACATCCTATTGATTGAACGCGGCGCTGAGCCTTATAAAGGAAGGTGGGCGTTCCCCGGAGGTTTTATGAAGATCGATGAAACCGCTGAGCAAGGAGCGATTCGCGAGTTACAGGAAGAAACCACCTTGCAGCTGTCGCACCTAAAACAATTCGGGACCTTCTCCGCTGTGGACCGTGACCCGAGAGAACGGGTGATCACCATCGCCTACTATGCTTTGGCGAGGAAATCAGACGTAAAGGGTGGCGACGATGCTGCCGATGCGAAGTGGTTCCCCATCAACGACGTGCCTCCGTTGGCTTTCGACCACGACTACATCTTACGGAAGGCCATGCAACACCTGAAACAGGACATTCACTTTGAGCCTATTGGTTTCGACTTGTTGGATGAACAGTTTACCATACCCGAGTTACAACGACTTTACGAAGCCATTTTGGACGTCCGCTTCGACCGACGCAACTTTTATAAAAAGATGCTTCAGGCGGGCATTCTCGACGAGGTTGACGACGATGACGAGCAAATCTATTATGGTCAAAACAACGAGATGAGACGAATGGACATCGGGGCTTTGTTTGGCGACTCCACCCCTCAAGAACGCACGGCCCCTCGACGCAAAGGCACCAAGTTCTCTTTCAATAAAGACCGTTATGACAAGCTGAAGGAAGACAAGAACTTTAGGCTGGAGTTTTAATTTAGAATTTAGAATTTAGAATTTAGAGATATAATACAATATTAAGGAATTAATAGGCAGACATTTAAACAATTAACAATTAAACAATTAAAGGTTATGAAAACTCAAATCTTCAATCTGATCATTTTAGACAAGAGCGGTTCGATGAGCAGCATCGCCAAGGCCGCCATTTCAGGATTCAACGAAACGCTGGGCAGCATCCGTTCGGCACAAGAGAATTACAAGGACACGCAAGAGCATTTCGTGTCGCTAATGATCTTCTGCGGCTGTGAGAAGAAACTGGTGTACGACCGTGTGCCTGTGGCCGACGTCAAAGAGCTGACCTCGAGAGACTACCGTCCCTGCTGCAACACCCCACTCTATGACGCCATGGGACTTTCCATCAACGCTTTGTTCAAGGAAATCAAAGACAAGGAAGACGCCACTGCCGTGGTCACCGTCATCACCGACGGCATGGAGAACTCCTCAAGGGAGTATCGTGGCGCTGACATCAAGGCATTGGTGGAACGCATGAAAAACGAAGAAGGATGGAACTTCTCATACATCGGCACCAACCAAGACGTAGAAGCTGTCTCCGGCTCACTTTCTATCGACAACCACCTGAGCTTCGCTGACGATGACGCCGGAATGCGTGATGCTTGGATCAAGGAACAGAAAGCGCGTAGCATGATGTTTAGTCGCATGTCGATGCAAAGCAAGGCCACTGCGGCCATGGGAGCCGCAGAGCGCAAGCTGTATCGCTCCATGGAAAACAGCCGAAGCAAGAACTACCATGAATTGAGCGAGTTCCAGGATCGCATCACTCCCCGCAACATCCGCAGTTTGCGCGACAATGAGATCTTCGTCTTCGGAAGCAACCTAGCCGGGATGCATGCTGGAGGTGCCGCTCGTTTCGCCGTGGAGAACTTCGGTGCCATCATGGGACAAGGGGTCGGTCTCCAAGGAAAATGCTATGCCATCCCCACCATGCAAGGTCCGGTTAGAACCATTGTGCCGTACGTCGATGAGTTCATCCGTTTCGCCGACGCACACCCGCAGATGACATTCTTGGTGACCCGCATCGGCTGTGGCATCGCCGGCTTCACCCCCGCGCAAATCGCTCCCCTCTTCGCCTCGGCAATCAACATCCCCAACATCCATCTCCCAGAAGACTTCTGGAAAGAACTCGTTTAAAATAATTAAGAATTAATAATTTAGAATTTAGAGGGAAGCCTCTTGTCCCTCTAAATTCTAAATTCTAAATTCAAAAAAAACAATGTTAGGATCAATCATTGGTGATACCGTAGGATCGGTATATGAATTCAACAATATAAAGATTATAGATTTTCCGTTGTTCTCGAAAGAGAGCAGCTACACCGACGACAGCATCATGAGTATGGCCGTGGCCGACTGGCTGTTGAAGGACCCCAATCACGGCATGGATACTTTGGAGGCGAGCATGGTCAGCTTCGCCAAGAAGTATCCCTGCCCTATGGGCGGTTATGGACGCATGTTTTTCAGCTGGCTGTTCCATTCCAACGGCAAGCGCACCCCGTACAACTCGTGTGGCAACGGTTCCGCCATGCGTGTCAGTGCAGTGGGTTGGATGTTCGACACCTTGGAAGAGACCGAGCATGTGGCCGAGCTCTCGGCAGCCATCACCCACAACCATCCAGAGGGCATCAAAGGGGCGCAGGCCACTGCTGCAGCCATCTTCCTGGCGCGCAACGGCAACAGCAAAGAAGCGATCCGCAAGTACATCACCGATCGGTATGGCTACGACCTGAGTCGCACCTGCGATGAGATACGTCCCGTTTATGGTTGGGAAGGCACCTGCCAAGGTACCGTGCCCGAAGCCATGGCAGCGTTTTTCGACAGCAGCGATTTCGAGTCGTCCATCCGCCTTGCCGTCTCGCTAGGAGGCGACAGCGACACCTTGGCTTGCATCACCGGAGGCATCGCCGAAGCTTTCTATCAGGACATCCCCAAAGACATTGCAGAAACGACATGGAACCTGCTTCCCGAGGATTTCAAGGCCATATTGATACAAATGCCGATAAAACATTTCGTACATTAATAAGGGCATTTCATACATTTCAGGCAAAAACCGGCAACATTTGACAACAATTCATTTACCTTTGCGGCAACATGCTTAAGAAATATCTGATCATATCGACCGCGAACGACTTGGTGCGCATTGCGCCCGAGAAGATCGTCTATATCTCGTCCGACGGCAACTACAGCAACCTGATGCAGACCGACAATGAGATGAGGATGGTCACTTATCAGTTAGGTAAGATCGAGGGGATGATCAACGATCAGTTGGGCAAGAACGACTTCATCCGTATTGGAAAGAGTCTCATCATCAACCGCAGCTACATCTACTACATCAACGTCCAGAGCCAGAAGTTGATCTTGTCCGACAACCTTCGATTCACCCACACTGTTTCCGCTTCGCGCGAGGCATTAAAGAGTCTTAAAGAACTTGTTGAAAAGGAGGTAATAGAATGAAATACAAAGAGAAGCCCATAAGCGACGACGAGATCCGCGTCATCGGAGGCGAGACCCGTCATGTGTCGGGCAAGCGCAAGCCCTTGGCATTCATCTTGTGCCTTGTGGCAGTTTTGCTGATCATCGCAGGCATCGTTGTGTGGTTGACGAGCAGGCCCGGTCCTGTCGAGCCCAACGAACCCGAGCCAGGCTATTACGACCCGACCACCTTACCGGTGGAGCAACCGGCTGTCAAGATGCCGTTGGCCAAGGAAGATGACCTCAAGGCATATATCGAGATGGCCGACACCACCATCAACGACATCCCGATGCGGCTTTATCTCCCCCACAAAGTCAGTTGTTCGTTGCATCTTGGCACCATCGACCGCACCGACTGCGGCATCATCTTCGCGGCACAGGCTACCGACATCCGTGCCGACAACGGCGGCATCGTTGGGGCTTACGTGTTGAAGGGTGAACCCAAAGCCTGGGGCTTGTCGAAGACAGGCTATTGTGCCATCATCAACGACACCGTGACAGTGGGTGTGGCCGACAACTCTCCCCTCTTCGAGGAGGCCACCGAAAAGGGCGGTTATTTCTTCCGTCAGTTCCCATTGGTTGGTGACGGCAGGCTAGTCGAGAACGAGCAGCGCGGCAAGTCGGTCCGCCGGGCATTGTGTGTCCGTGCCGGCGAGCTCTTCACCGTGGAGACCCTCACCCCCGAGTCGTTCCACGACTTCAGCCAGGCTTTGGTCGATCTCGGTGTTGACCAGGCGATCTACCTCGTCGGTGGCAACGCCTACGGTTGGGCTCTCGACGCCCAAGGCCAGCGTCACGAGTTCGGCGACCCCAGCCCCAAGAATAAGTACAAGTGGAGAAACATCAATTACTTGGTGATGAGGGAGAGGGAGTGAACCCGAGCAACGTTATGTCCCACCCAGCAACGCAGATTGCGAACCAACTATTGATTTATGCGGCTGACACCGCCCGTGAGCTCATGACCAACATGAAGCTTCAGAAATGCCTTGGAAATCGACTCCCTTCGGCGAAGGTGAAGGCCATGTGATCAGCAAAAATAAGATGAGGTCGTTTTTCAGAAAGAGGTTAAAGACTACCTGATAAACGCACTAAAACAATATCAACCCCCCAAAAATCCATGATTTATGCTATCTTTGCATCAAAATCAAACATCATCACCATGAAAAAACTCCTTCTACTCCTCGCATTTCTGGCTCCCATGGCTCTCTGCAACGCTCAAGAGAATGAGGACTTCGATGCCGAAGCAACCCTCCAAAAGGCTTGCGAAAACACCTTGAGAGCCTGGAACAAAGCCCTGAACAACCGCGACAGAAACACCCTCGACACCCTATATAGCGCCGTGGTCATCTACTACCAGTCGTTCTACACGAACGAACAAGTTAGCGACAGCCATACCCGATTCTTCAAGAAAAATGCCTACTACCACCAGTATTACGACAACGTGGAAGTGGGCTTTATCAACGGATGCCAAGCCATGCTGATATTCGACAAACACGTGAAGACCGACCCCAATGCCGACTATAAAACCTACCGAGCCTACCTTCACTTCGTGGGCTGGATGGATTTAGCCTACATCACCGAAGAAGGCGACACCACCACCGACGAATACTACACAAAACGACAACAAGCCCCTCTGGACGTGGACAATAACACGAAACTGGAGGAGGTCTTCTGCGACAAAAACGTCGGCAAAAGCATCTACGCCTCTTACTGGGACCTGGTGGAAATGGGTGAGAAACCCGACGGACCCCTCGCCGACCTCATCATGACTACCGGATTTCCTCGTAGCTACATCGACGGCACCATCAAAAAAGGTTTTGGAGGCCAGAAGGACACCTATTATGTTGGAGGCCACGCCGTTGGTGGAGAATGCAGAAGCCCCGTCATCTTCGTTTACAACCCCACCACGAAACAAATGTATTGCGTGGGCTCAGGGGAAGAATAAAAACAGTACCCTATATCTTAAATCGCAAGGTAACCTCCGTAAGCGCATCGTGTTTCTTGTACCCTTCCGATGGCACAAGGCTGCGATACTGGTAGGAAAACGAGAAATCAAGATGCAACACCTTGGTGATCTGCGTCTGTAACTTCGTCACACTGTTGACGATGATGTCGTTGAAATCCAACACAGACGGCTGAATGAAAGTGTAATGCAGCAAATACAGGTTGGTGCCCAACTGCTGCTTGATCTTGGGACGCAGCGACAAGCGGTAATTGTTACTCGGGAGTGCCGTGACGTCGGTGAAGTCAACCCAATCGTAAACGAAAGCTAGGCTGACGGAATAGTCACAGATATTAGGCTTGACAAAAAGCTTGTATTTGAAGCCGATAAGTCCACTCAACTTGAGATCATAGCCCTTGTATTTGTTGGTGAGCATCTCGCAAGCCAAAAACGGCGAATACTGTCCATACTGATACAAGTCGGTCTTTATGCCCGCCGAAAGCTCACGATTCGTCTCCTTCCAAAGATTTGACTCATCGTTCCGGTCAATCAAAGAACTGTAAAGGAAACGGTATTGGAAATCAAAGGCCAAGACACTGTCATTGCGTGTGACAGCACCGTCATTGCTGAGGTTGCAGCTGTTGACATTACCGGTATGGAGCGAGGCCCCCAAGCCAAAGTTATAATGCCACTTTCGCTGAGCATTCACATATAACGTACTGAATATCAGTAATATAACTAATAAACACTTTGTTTTCTTCATCGTTTGAACCATTAGCGCTTTCAATTGTTGTGGGGTGCAAAGATACAAGGTTTTTTTGTAATTTTGGAGCCGTTTTACAAACGTCCAGACCATGTTTCAGAAGATCATCCGATTTTGCGTCAAGTTGGTTCAGAAATACCTTCCCGAGCCTTTCATCTTTGCTGTCATTTTGACTTTGGTGGCTTTCATCGTCGCCATGCCCGTCTGTCACCAGACCCCTCTTGAGGTGGTAGAGCACTGGGGCAACGGTGTTTGGTCGCTGTTGGCCTTCGCCATGCAGATGGCCTTGGTTTTGGTGACGGGTTCTGCATTGGCTGCTGCTCCGTCCATCAAGAGAGGTATCAGTGCCATGGCACGATTACCCAAGACGCCTGCGGGAGCCATCGCCTTAGTGACGGGCATCTCTGCCCTGGCTTGCTGGCTCAACTGGGGCTTCGGTCTCATCGTCGGCGTCATCTTCGCCAAGGAGGTCGCCAAGAAACTCCGCGGTGTCGATTACCGTCTCCTCATCGCCTCGGCCTATAGTGGCTTCGTGGTGTGGCATGCCGGCCTCTCGGGCTCCATCCCTTTGACCATGGCCACGGAGGGCTCCAACCTTGAGATCGTCACCAAAGGCGCCTTGACGCATCCTGTGCCGATTGCCGAGACTGTGCTGGCCCATCAGAATCTCATCATGGTGGCCGTGACCATCATCGCCATCGTGGTGGTCAATGCCTTGATGCATCCCAAAGGGGAGCATGTGGTAGCCATCGAGCCCTCGTTGCTTTATGAGGAAGATCCTGCTCCGGCACCCAAGGCCACGACGCCTGCCGAGAAGATGGAGAACAGCCGCATCCTCGCCTGGATCATATCGTTGCTGGGCATGACTTTCCTGGTTATCAAGCTGTTTGTCAAAGGTGGCAGCCTCGACCTCGGTGCAGTCATCATGTTGTTCTTGTTCCTCGGCATCATCTTACACGGCACTCCCCTAGCCTACGTAAGGGCTTTTGGCAAGTCGGTCGGCGGCGCTGCTGGCATCTTGCTCCAGTTCCCATTCTACGCGGGCATCATGGGCATCATCACTGGTGTCGGCGAGTCGGGCATCTGCTTAGGCGAGGTGGTCAGTAACGCATGTGTCTCGATCTCTACGCCCAAGACCTATCCCCTGTTCACCTTCTTCTGTGCGGCCATCCTCAACATGTTCGTCCCCTCGGGTGGCGGGCACTGGGCCATCCAAGCCCCTATCATGTTCACTGCGGGAGCTGCTTTAGGCGTGGCGCCAGGACTCACTGGCATGGCCATCTCCTGGGGTGATGCATGGACCAACCTAATCCAACCTTTCTGGGCCTTGCCCGCCTTGGCCATCGCCAAACTCAACGCCAAGGACATCATGGGATTCTGCATCATCGACCTATTCGTCACCGGCTTGATCATTTGTGGCGGGCTGCTGCTGTGGAGCTAGAGAGAATTTAGAATTTAGAATTTAGAATTTAGAGATGAAACTATTTGAGTTTCTCTTTATAGGTCTGTCAGTTTGGGGATGATTGTTAGGGGCATTCCATGCGACAACAATTCTTGAGCTATCTCTTTTATGGCTTTGGCTCTTAACTTTGCGTCATTGCGAGCGAAGCGACGAAGCAATCCGAAGGCTCTTCGACTGAAAGTAGAAAAATCAACCCGAATAGGAGGTAATGTCGCTAGTCAGCGCTATCGCTTTTGGTGAGTAATCCATAACGAACTCTTTAGCAATATGAGCGATACGACCTTGAAAAAGATAAAAACATTTCGACATCATCTATGCCCACCATTACTTCATCACCGGCAAACGCGGCGAACCGAAAAAGATCATCCTGCCGCGAGAATTGGTGGAATGGAAAAGAAGCGGCATTGGGGACATACTAAAATGAAGCAATGCTATCTTCAACGAGGCGCCTCGCTCAGAGCCTGCCGTAAGGCCTTCGCCAACTGATCAGGGCATGAGGTCGGCTTGAAACCGCAACGGATGCCTTCCAGCCGTTGGATGACCTCTGCCACTTTCATGCCTTCCACCAAACGGCCCACCCCTTGCGTGTTGCCATCGCATCCACCATAATACTGGACGTTGTGAACGGCACCGTCAATGATTTCGAATTCAATCACTTGGCTGCAGGTGCCCTGAGGATAATAAGTGTATTTCATCTTGAGATTGATTTGGCGGCAAAGGTAAGGATTTTTTCCCATTTATGGCCAATGTCAATATACTCTCAACAACTATTTTCAGTTGATTTTTAAAAATCAACCATTTTTGGTTTTTATTTTAGAATTTATTTTATCTTTGCAGTTGAAATAATGTATAAGATGAAAATAGTTAGTGTTATTACCGGTGATATTATTGGTTCAACTTTGGGAAACGATAATCATAGAAGAACCATGTTAAACATTATCGAAAGTTCAGTTGGAGAGATTAAAGAAGAGCTCAATGTTTCTTTGCCATTAGAGTTTTTTCGAGGTGATGCTTTCCAGGTTCTGGTAGAAAAACCAGAGAAAGCGTTGTTGGTTGCTATTCTGTTGCGTGCAGCCTTAAATGGGAATACACCTAAAGACAATTTTTTGGTGTGGGATGCAAGAATGGCAATTGGCGTGGGCGGAATACAATATCGAACGGATTCATTGGCAAAATCTAACGGGGATGCTTTTGTCTATTCAGGAAGAACGTTGGATGAGATGTGGAATGAACGACTTGCAATAAAAACAAAATGGGAAAACATCAACGAGGAATTTGCTGTATCCACACCCTTTGCTGATGATGTAATCTCCCATTGGACTCGTATTCAGGCCGATGTGATTTATGACTATTTATTATATGATGTCACACAAAGACAGATCGCTAAGGAGAAGGGAATGTCCCCTCAAAATGTTAGCAAGCTTTTAAAAGCTTGTAGAATTGATCTGATAATCAATTATTTAAACCGATTTAATAAACTGATTTATGATAAATCTTATTAAAATAGTCTTGGTGAAATTGATAACTGCCCATTTGGTTTGCGATTTTGTTCTTCAAACAGATGCTTTCTGTGAGCAGAAAAACATCTTGACTGCCAAAGGAGTGTTGTTTCAATTGATACATGCTTTTTTACATGCTGTTGTCGCCTTTGTTTTTGTTGCTCAATGGTCTTTATGGTGGATTCCCCTTATAGTGTTTTTATCACATTTTATTATTGATTTAATAAAAGCCTTGCTAAAGCGACCCGATTCAATAATTCTATTTGTTGCGGATCAATTTGTGCATGTCTTGATCCTGTTATTATTGGGTTATTACATTGCTTTAGCCGCTCCGTCTGTTAGTTGTGACTATTTCTCCGTTTGGGTTATTGCATCTGGATACCTGACACTACTAAAGCCCACGTCTATATTGATTTCCCATTTTTTCAATAGTAAAAAATGGGGCCTCACAACAGATGATATGTCGTTGCCAATGGCGGGGCGATGGATAGGGTATTTTGAAAGAATACTTGTCATGACATTTATTTTGCTTGGTAGCTATGAAGCAATAGGATTCCTAATGGCAGCAAAATCAATATTTCGTTTTGGAGAGTTGAGAGAGAAAAACGAAATTAAGCGAACGGAATATGTTTTACTAGGGACCATGATGAGTTTCACAGTTGCCGTTGTTTTGGCTTTGGTAACAAGATTATTAACCTTTGGATTCCATTAAATACTTGAATTGTTTTGTAATTAGGTAAAAGGGGGTAAACCTTCATGGCACAATGGCAAAAGATACAAATCCATCGAGATAACGGCGAATTAGCAGAGGCACAGGCTCCAGTCATCGTTTCGGCGAGTCGAAGCACGGACATTCCCGCTTTCTATGCCAACTGGTTCTTCCATCGGCTGAAGGTGGGCTATTCGGCTTGGACCAATCCTTTTAATGGTGTGAAGAGTTTTGTGTCTTATGAAAAATGCCGCTTCATCGTGTTTTGGTCAAAGAACCCAGAGCCGTTGTTTGGACATTTGGATGAACTGAAGGGAAGAAACATCGGTTGCTATATCCAATACACGCTGAACGATTACGAAAAAGAAGGCTTGGAAAAGGGCGTGCCACCTTTGGAGAAAAGGATTGACACCTTCAAAAGATTGGTGGACAAATTAGGTGAAGGCCGTGTAATTTGGCGTTTCGACCCATTGATTCTGACCGACCAAATTGGCATGGACGACCTGCTGAGAAAAGTGGAAAACATCGGCAACCGACTGCAAGGTTACACGGAAAAGCTCGTTTTTAGTTTTGCTGATATCGCCTTATACAAAAAAGTGAAAGCCAACCTGGAAAAGAGCAAAATCAATTATTCGGAATGGTCGTCGGAGCAGATGGTTGAGTTTGCCAAACGGTTAGTGGAGTTGAACAAAACGAAAGGCTGGAACTACGCATTGGCCACTTGCGGTGAGGCTGCTAATCTCGACGGCATAGAGCACAACCATTGCGTGGATGATGACCTAATGATCCGTTTTGCCTCTCACGACAAGGCTTTGATGGACTTCCTCGGCGTTGAGATTACCGAAGGCGACCTCTTCAACCCCGAGCCAACCATCATCAAGCATCGCGACAACCGCGACAAAGGCCAGCGGCAGTTCTGCGGCTGCATGGTAAGCAAGGACATCGGCGAGTATAATACATGCCCGCATTTGTGCGAGTATTGCTATGCCAATGCAAGCAAGGAGAAAGCCATTCGATACTACAACAGACATCAAGAGAATCCATTGGGCGAAACAATAACAGGATTATGAATATGATAATAGAGCAAAACACTAACTACGCATACAAGATGAAATACATGGATAATCCCACTTTCGACAAAGTGAGGGATTTGTCCGCCAAGTTTTACCGCGAACTGCCGCAAGCCTTACAAGATGAACTCTATGATGCTTTGCATCGAGGCATTGACATCTTAGACTCTGAGCCACAAATGACTGCCTATTTGTTTTCTTTCGGCAAAATGCACCAAGCCAAACTGGAATATGCCTTTGGCAAACTGCCAGAAGAATTCTTTGAGCAACCTGAAATCAATATTATTGACTATGGCTGCGGGCAAGCCATTGGTACAATGTGTTATACGGATTATCTTTGCGACAATGGTTATGCGCAACAAGTAAAGTCCATCACCTTGATTGAGCCTTCCGAGTTGTCCTTGAAACGTGCTGCGCTTCATGCTTCGGTGTTCTTCCCCGATTCTGAAATCAAGACTGTGAATAAAACCTTTGATGAATTAGACGAGGCCGACATCCATTGTGATGAAGACATTCCTACTTTGCATATACTTTCCAATGTTTTGGATATAACGAGTTTTGACTTGGGCAAGTTATCGGGGTTGATTAAGGGCTGTTTGAATGGTTATAATCAGTTTATTTGTGTTGGGCCATATTTCAATCATTCAGTTATAGACAGCAGAATGAAAGTCTTTTGTGGCCTATTTAATGGCAATGCTATTTTCAGCAAAATATTTGACAAATATGAATTTGAAAAAGGGAAAGCCTGGACGGCACAGATAATGGTTATTTCTGTAGGAGAGCCAGTAGATGTTTTATTGTCTACGGAAGTTTCTGATGAAGATATTGAAAATGGAGTTGAAGACGAGTTTGGCGTGGTTTATAGCAGAGATGGAAAAAAGCTGCTAAAGTGTTTAAATACAGAACTTAAGATTTATACTATAAAAGAAAGTACATCTATAATTTGCAATTATGCTTTTTATGAAACATGGCCGTTTCGAGATTGCACATCATTACAAACCATCGAAATACCAGATTCAGTCACAACCATTGGAGAAGGTGCTTTTGCCGATTGCGAATCATTGCAAAAAATAGCAATTCCTTCTTCAATTGAAGAAATTGGTAGCAATCCATTTTGTGGTTGTCACAACTTAACCATTGAGAGTTTCTCTAATCGCTACATCATAGAAAACGGATTGTTAATTGACAAATTGGATAACTCCATAATTAGCTGCATAAATAATAGTAACTATATAACAATACCATCCTATATAACAGCCTTTGGAGTTAATGCTTTTAGAGACTGTAAATCATTGTTAAAAGTGCAGATACCCAAGTCTGTTTCAATTATTCCTTATTTTTCGTTTAGCGGTTGTACATCTTTGCAGGAAATAATTCTTCCTAATTCTATAAAAGCGATTGGGTTTGGGTGCTTTTCACGATGCACTTCTCTAAAAGAAATATCAATTCCCGATTCTATAACATGTATTTATTCTATTACGTTTCAAGACTGCAAATCATTGCAGCAAATATCTCTTCCAAATACAATTTCAAGTATCAACTATACCGCTTTCGATGGCTGTAAATCTTTAAAGCAAATCATAGTTCCCCAAGGATCCTCCGAAAAGTTTAAATCCCTTCTTGACAAATCATTATGGAATAAGCTTATAGAACAATAGTAAAAACTTTTGTAATGCATTCACTTAAAACTTTTCTTTCCCAAATAACGATAAAAAACTTTCATGGAGAAGAGATATCCAAAGAATCCAAGGAGTATTTGTATTTCATTGATTTTGTTGATGAATTATGTAGTGCAAAGAATAGAACCATTTTATATAGGGGCTGCAATCCTGAACCAATATTTCAGACTAAACTATTTGACATACAAGGATTCTCAAACAAAATGTTTATGTTGGGCGAAAAAAGTCATCTTTTTGAATCAAACAAATACCCATTGATTTGTATTGATGATTGCTCTATAGCAGTATTTGAGTTCGTCTTTGATAGATTTCACGACAAAGTATGTAATTTAAGCTTTTCAAACCCGAATTCTCTTGAAAAAGTAAAACTGTTTTTGGAAGCAAATCCTTCGATTAATAAATTCTTCTCTAACAAAAACAACAAAGAGCGTTTTATAAATAAAATATCCGCAATGGATGACTCTTCAAAACGGCACGTATTGGACTATTATTTTTCATTATTGCATACCATCGGAAAATCAGCAAATGGAAACAGCTTTTTTATTTCAACTTCAAAGAGTATTAAAATTGCAGAACAATTCAAAAATGATGGAATACTAGTAATCACATGGGTGCCATCTTCAGAAAGGAACCGACAAATCCTTTGCTATAAAGACATAAACAAACTGGATAACTTCATCAAGGCCATAGGCCTACCATATTTCGAAAGTTCACCATATAGTAATCAAGAGGAAGTTTGCATAAAAGGAGGCATTCTACCGCATTACATTATCGGTTATGCCGACAAGGACTCTTTTATTGTGAATCCAAATCTCATAACCCAGATTTCATCTTCTTATGTTTTTGAAAGTCTATTAGAAGATGGGATATTGACTGATCAAACCCTTTTTGACGTTGTTATACAGAAAACAAAATATAAAGGTGGATTCCTATGCATAGACGGGTTTTATCTTAATTATTAATCGCAAAAAGAACATGATCGACAACGAAAAAGCACTAATACACCAATTTGAAATGGCTGCTCATTCACTAGGAACTGCACAGTTTCTATACAATTTGTTTGGTGGCGGCTTTGTTACCAAGCAACAGGCAAAAGAAACGTTGAAGTTTTGCATTGCCAAAATGAAGCGCGATATTGAAAGCAATCCAAATTTGTCACGAGAGCAGAAAGACCATGAAATAGCCATGCGAGAATCATGGTATAATGCGTTGAAAATATCTATGGGGTTGTAGTTTTCTCTGAAATCGGGGAAAATCACAAAAACCTTATCAACAACAGAGGCATAATTCCAAATCCTCACAAATTAATTCAGCGTTTTATTCCAAAATCTCAAAATTTTAAACATGGAAATATTCCATTTCCTCAAAATCTTTGAAATGGATTGCCACTTCCGCCGACAACACATCCCTGCTTCTCCGTCATATACTTCCAATACCTTCGCGGCATGTCCTTGAGCTGCTTGCGGGGGTTCATGCGCTCACGGATGCAGATGGCCTTGAAATAGGTGCGCCATAGTTCCTGCATCAAATGGTCGTCGCAACTCAAGACATCATCGTTCAGTTTGCCGTCAGCGAGGTTGAAGGGTACGGAAGTCTCATCCTCGAAAGTGACCCGAATGGGATTGTCCGCTCCTTCATAATAATAACCATATTGCCGCTTGGCATCATAGATGAGCCAAGGCTGGTCGTTGAAACGGTCGCTGAAATGCTCGATGATGAGTGGCAGTACGTTGTGGTCGGGCGATACAACAGCGAGATAGGTGCCGTCCTTGGCCTTCTGAAAACGGATGAACTGTTTCATACGCAACTGCTCGTGAAGCACCTTCCGCGCAATGTTGGTCACGGCAAGCACATCGGGATCGGCAAAGTTGCGCTCAATGCTCTTTTCGCCTGGAGGCAGACGGAAGGTCTTGCATACGTAGTTGAACAGTGGATTGGCCAACTCCGAAAGCTCCGAGAGCCAACTGATCGAAATCAAGCGCAATGCCTCGCGCGACAGCCGTTTCTCCAAACCTGTCCAGACCCGCCTAGCCTTAGCCTCATCGGTCATCACCTCATGGAGCTGCTCACAGAACAACGGCAAGGCATCGCCCGTGGTCAAGAGATGCTCTGGCCGCTCATGCCGCTCAAAAGCATCAAAGACGGCTGTCAACAACCCGTCCAAAGTCCCGTCAAAGGTGTAAACCGTCATACGCCAAAGTCAAGGGAAAGTTGTTGTTCTTTTTCGGCCAGCTTGCGCTCTTGAGGCGAGACTAGCATGGCACGCAATCGTTCGGGACGCAGCTCATTGACACTGAGCATCGTCCCTGGAAGTGGTGAAGCAAGCTCATGACAAGTGATGAAATACTTGGCTTTTTTCATCACCACACCGATTTTCTTAAGGTCATAAGAGGTGAGCCGTCCATAACGACGCGAGTTCACGATGAGCAATGCCGACTTCACCCCCAGGCCAGGCACCCTCAGCAACATCTCATAGTCGGCGGTGTTGACATCCACAGGAAAAACCTCGGGATGACGTAACGCCCACGACAGCTTCGGATCGATATCGAGATCCAAGTCGGGATATTGGTCATTTACAATCTCTTCTACCTTGAACTGATAAAAGCGAAGTAGCCAGTCGGCCTGATAAAGCCGGTTCTCACGAACCAAGGGCGGTTGTTTCAGCACAGGCAGACGCGAGTCATAGGTGTTCACGCTGACGTAGCCGGAATAATACACGCGACGCATGGTGGGCTGGCCATAGAGCATTGACGACATGGTAAGGATGTCACAATCCGTCTCTTTCGTCGCCCCAACAATCATCTGGGTGGATTGTCCAGCAGGGACGAAACGAGGGGCATGGCGGAAGTGGCGACGGTCTTCCTTGTTCTCGAGCATCCCTTGTTGGATGAGTTTCATCGGCTGAAACACGCTCTGATGGTCTTTTTCTGGGGCAAGCAGCTTCAGCGACTCTTCTTTGGGAATCTCGATGTTCACGCTCATGCGATCGGCATACAATCCTGCCTGACTGAGCAGCTCTTGAGATGCGCCCGGGATGCTCTTCAGGTGGATATAGCCGTTGAAACGGTGCTCCGTGCGTAGTTTTCGGACGATGGCCACAAGACGTTCCATAGTGTAGTCGGGATTGCGCACCACACCGCTCGAAAGGAAGAGTCCTTCAATATAATTGCGACGGTAAAACTCCATCGTGATGTCAACTAACTCCGTGACGGAGAGCGTTGCCCGAGGGATGTCGTTGGAACGTCGGTTGACGCAATAGGCGCAGTCGTACATGCAGCTGTTGGTCAGCATCACCTTAAGGAGAGAGATGCAACGCCCGTCGTCGGCAAACGAGTGGCAGATGCCGACCCCGCCAACGGTGTTGCCCACCATGCCTTTCTTGCCACTACGTACCGTGCCACTCGACGAGCACGACACGTCGTACTTCGCCGACTCGGTAAGGATACGTAACCGTTCCATGGTGTTTTCCGTCAACATAGGCTACCTATTTATAAAAACCTGCTCAAACATCTCCCGATACGCTTCCACCTTCTTCTCGAAAGCCAAAGGATAGGCTCTTGAAGAGGAAGGCAAGCGATGCAGCGACAAGCCTTGTTCCAATTCGGTGATACTGCCCAAAGCGGGAATCCGTTCCACCCCGAAATAACGGCACACCTCCCCTGTCGCCTTCTCGCCCGTTGTAGCAATGGCATGACATTGTGGAATCTGGCGAAGCAAAGCCTTCAAATCGGTGGGTTCTACGATTTCCAGAAAGGCATCAGAAGCGTTGTTCTTCAGTCTTCGGGCCACCTCTGCTGTGTCGTAAAAAGCAATACCTTTTTTATAAAGGAAATCAACGATCTTCTCTTTGAGAAAACATTTCCGTTCCAAATCGACGAAATAGTTCTTGTCGTTGAACCACACCGCACCTTCGATTCTCCAATGGTCGTTTTGGAAGTTCGGGTAATAGAAATCCATGCACCAGCGCTGCCGCGGAGGCGGGAAACTACCCAAGAAAAGCACATGGGCATTTTCAGGCAAAAAGGGCTCCAAAGGATGATGTTCTTCCATAACGCAAAAATAACAAACATCTCTAAATTCTAAATTCATAATTCTAAATTATTTCTTACTTTTGCGCCATTATGAAAGCAACCTATTCACAACGTTTAATCAAGCTCGCTGACCTCAACCATCATCAGACCTTCTTTGCCGGAAGATGTTCCGAATGGTTCTTGGAAAGCTCCTATTTCGCCGTGGCGCAATATGTTGATACCAAGGACACCGTCCTATTGGTGCTTCACGGCATTGACTTCAAGTTCCCGATTTTCGCTGGCGACATTGTCACCTTTGAAAGCAAGGTGATCCATACGGGGCGCTCTACCCTCACCGTCTATACCAAGATGTATCGGAGTCGTGAACCTGAGAAGACGGCAGCTGATGGCTTCGCCACTTTCTCTTATTTGGACGAGAACCATCACTCCAAGCCTCATGGCATCGTCCTCACCCCCGAGACCGAAGAGGAGCGCTGGCTCCAGCAGCAGGCCAAAGAAGTGATGGAAGACTCGAAACGCCGGGCGATAGCGATGAACCAATTTAAGGTTTAGAATTTAGAATTTAGAGAGGGTTATCCCGTTAGGGGGTTCACCTTAAGAATAAACCCAAAATTGTTCCTTCCCCCCTCTCCTTCGGGGAGAGGGGGCCGGGGGGGGGAGGGCAAAAAAAAAAATCATAAAAACATCACCACCATATCAAAAAATGTTGTAATTTTGCAGCCCGTTTAGAAAGATTAAGTAAAAAGTAAAGAAGTATTAATTATGTATTTGACTGCAGAAAAGAAATCAGAGATTTTCAGCCAATACGGCAAGAGCGCTGCCGATACTGGTTCAGCAGAAGGCCAAATCGCTTTGTTCACCTACAGAATCAAGCATTTGACTGAACAAACTAAGGAACACAAAAAAGATGTGGCGGCCAAGCGCGCGTTGGTTCGTTTAGTAGGTAAGAGAAGAAAGCTTCTCGATTATTTAAAGAGAACTGACATCGAAAGATACCGTACAATCATCAAGGAATTGGGCATCAGAAAGTAATCCACTTTCACGCTGCCTAAGCGGAAAATCAAAAAAGGCAATAGACCCTATTGCCTTTTTTTTGCTATTTAACAAGTCCACATCTAAAGAAAAGAAAAATTATGGGTCCAGAAGGAATTACTCAAATCATAAAGATGCCTAACGGTCAGGAAATCAGCATCAACACTGGCCGTTACGCCAAACAAGCCGACGGCTCCGCCCTGCTCCGTTGCGGGGACACCGTGCTGCTGGCCACCGTCTGCTCAGCCACCGAAGTCGCTCCGGAAACGGACTTCTTCCCGCTGTCAGTTGACTACCGCGAAAAATATTATGCCGCTGGCAAATTCCCCGGCGGATTCTTCAAGCGCGAAGCCAAGCCCTCCGACTACGAGGTGCTTATCTCCCGCCTGATCGACCGCGCCTTGCGTCCGTTGTTCCCGGATGACTATCATGCCGAGACCATCGTCCAAGTAAATCTGCTCTCCGCCGAGAAGAACGTGGCCCCCGATGCCCTTGCCGCCCTGGCCGCCTCCGCAGCCATCAGCGTGTCGGACATCCCGTTCCACGGCCCGATCTCAGAGGTCCGCGTCGCCCTCATCGGTGACGAATACGTCATCAACCCCACCTTCGAACAACAAGAAGAAGCCCGCCTCGAGCTGATGGTGGCTGCCTCCATGAAGGACATCTGCATGGTGGAAGGCGAATGCAAAGAGGTCTCCGAAGAAGAGATGCTCGGTGCCCTCAAAGCCGCCCACGAAGCCATCAAGATCCAGTGCCAGGCACAGATCGAGCTGATGGAGAAGGTCGGAAAAGCCAAGAGAGAATATTGCCATGAAGTGAACGACGAGACCATCCGTGCCGAAGTGCAGGAAAACTGCTATCAGGCTTGCTACGACTTCGCCCTGTCAGGCTGCGCCGACAAACACCTCCGCGAAGACACGTTCAATGGCATCCTCGACAAATACCTTGAAAAATATACCGAAGAAGAACTCGAGACCGTGAAGCCCCTCGCTGCCCGTTATTTCCATGACGTGCAACGCTCGGCAGTGCGCAACGCTGTCCTTGACAAGCGAACCCGCCTCGACGGACGTCAACTCAACCAGGTGCGTCCCATCTGGACGGAAGTCGATATCCTGCCCTCAGCTCACGGCTCCGCTGTGTTCACCCGTGGTGAGACCCAGGCTCTCGTGACCGTCACCCTCGGCACCAAGCTCGACGAACAGACCATCGACGGCGCCGTGGTGGAAGGCACCAAGAACTTCACCTTACACTATAACTTCCCTGGCTTTGCCACCGGTGAGGCCAAGGCTGCACGAAGCACCAGCCGTCGTGAGATCGGTCACGGAAACCTGGCTGAAAGAGCACTGAAGACCATGGTGCCACACGATGAGACCATGCCTTACACGGTCCGTATCGTGAGCGACATCCTTGAATCGAACGGCTCCTCCTCCATGGCCTCCGTGTGTGGTGGCTGCCTGGCTCTGATGGATGCCGGCGTGCCGATGCGCAAACCCGTCGCCGGTGTGGCCATGGGTATGATCTCCGACAGCGAGACCGGCAAATACGCCATCCTGACCGACATCCTCGGCGACGAGGACCACCTCGGCGACATGGACTTCAAAGTCACCGGTACCCGCGACGGTATCACCGCCTGCCAGATGGATATCAAAGTCGATGGCCTCAGCTACGAGGTCCTCACCGAAGCCCTCGAACAAGCCCGTCAAGGACGTCTGCACATCCTCGACGAGATGGCCAAGACCATCAGCGAGCCTCGTGCCGACTATAAAGAGATCGTCCCAAGAATCGAGAAGATCTACATCCCGAAAGACTTCATCGGCGCCGTCATCGGCCCTGGTGGCAAAGTCATCCAAGAACTGCAAAAAGTCACCAACACCATCATCACCATCACCGAAGACGAAGAGAAAGGCATCGTGGAGATTGCTTCTCAGAACAAAGCCGACATCGAAGCCTGCAAGGCCAAGATTCGCGGCATCGTCGCTGTGCCTGAGGTCGGAGAGGTATATCATGGCAAGATTGTCTCCATCATGGCTTTCGGAGCCTTCGTCGAGATTCTGCCCAACAAGGACGGCCTGCTTCACATCTCCGAGATTGGCTGGGAACGCTACAACACCATGGAAGAGACCGGCCTGAAGGAAGGTGACGAGATTGACGTCAAATTGATTGAGATCGACAGCAAGACCGGCAAGCTCCGCCTGTCGAGAAGAGAGCTGCTGCCCAAACCGGAAGGCTATGTGGAGAAGAAGCCCACCAACGGTCCACGTCCAAATGGAAACGGTGGAAAACCCAATAATGGAGGCAAGCCTGGCAATGGCGGCAACCGTAATGGCGGTCACAGCAACGGAAGCCATGGCGGCAACCGCAACAACCACAAAAACTAATTTTATATTAGACTAAGCAAGTTAGATTAACTAATACGTTATAAATGAGGCAGCTAAAGATTACGAAGCAGGTTACTAACCGTGAGACCGCGTCTCTCGACAAGTACCTGCAAGAGATTGGTAAGGTTGAACTGATCTCCGCTGAAGAAGAGGTGGAGTTGGCGCAACGTATCAAGCAAGGCGACAAAGTGGCATTGGAGAAACTCACCAAAGCCAACCTGCGCTTCGTCGTCTCCGTATCAAAACAGTATCAGAACCAAGGCCTTAGTCTTCCCGACTTAATCAACGAAGGTAACTTGGGGCTGATAAAAGCCGCACAACGTTTCGACGAGACCAGAGGTTTCAAATTCATCTCGTATGCCGTGTGGTGGATCCGTCAATCCATCCTCCAGG
>JAEEON010000041.1 GCA_016284305.1 Bacteroidales bacterium | reverse complement strand
CTGTCTGCGATCAGGATGCATCTTACCATAGGCATCCAGGTTTTTCCAACGGCAGAGTATGTCACTCGGAACGGGTCGACCCAGCTGCACGGTCTTCTCGATATCGTTCGAGAGCTCGCCCAACATGAAGCGCAAGCCGTCGGGAGCGTTATCGTAGTCGAATTGACCTTGGTCGGAATAACCGAGGATGGGGGAATAACTGTCGTCGGCAGCCACAACAACATAACCGCCATCGAAATTAAAGACATAGGCCGTGGCCATGCCGTTAGTCGCGCGGAAGGTATAAGCCAAATCCAGTTCGTTGACAGCAGTCTTGGCGAACATGGCCTTGTGCTGGATGAAGTTGAGGCCTAGACGTTGTGCGGTATTGATTTCAACAGGCTTGGCTTGAAGCGTGGTCATGCCTAACAACAAGGCAAGGATTACAAGTAGATTTCGTTTCATAGTCTATGATTTTTGTGCATTAATTCAATTTAGAGCGGCAAATATAAACATTTTCAAGTTTTCTGTTCTTTTTTCTTTGCCGCAGGGAACAAAATATTGTTCAAAATGAGGCGATAACCTGGTGAGTTGGGATACATGTCGAGTTCGGTGGGCGGGTCGCCTACGATGTGCTGGTAGTCCTCGGGGTCGTGGCCACCGAGGAAGGTCCAGAAACCGTTGCCGAAGTTACCATGGATGTAACGGTCTTCGTTCAATGCGGCGTTATCGCCCAATACGACTACCGATGGCTTGACCGTGGCCTTGTTGAAGGCCGTGGTCTGACCCATGAAGCCTTTCACCAGACGTTCGTGGCATTGCGTGAGCATGGTCGGCACGGGGTCCCACTTGGCCGAAAAGTCGAAGAGCAGAAAATAGTCGTTCTCTTCCCTCACCCGCTGCATACGGCCTTGGGTGACGTCGATGTTCGAGATCTCATATTCCTGTGGGTTGGTCGACACCTTGAAGTCGGTGAAGGCAAAGCAGTTGTCGTAGTTGAGGCGTTGCGGGTCACCACTGCGGATGGGGTCACCGTCGAACATGTATTCGCAGATGTCGAGGCCATCGGCGGCGAGGGCCACGTCGAAGCTGTCGGGCGCCGAGCACATGGAGAACATGTAGCCGCCGCCGGCCACAAACTCACGGATCTTCTTCACTACAGCGAGTTTCAGCTGCGACACCTTGCTGAAGCCCCAGCGCTGTGCGGTTGCTTCCTGTGCGCGCACATCCTCCTGATACCAAGGGTAGTTGCGGTAGCGTGCCCAGAACTTGCCATACTGTCCCGTGAAGTCCTCGTGGTGCAAGTGGAGCCAGTCGTAGGTGGGCAGCACGCCTTGCAGCACCTCGTCGTCATAGACCACGTCGTAAGGAATCTCAGCGTAAGTCAGCACCAGGGTAACGGCATCGTCCCATGGCAGGTTATTCTTGGGCGCATAGACAGCGATGCGAGGCACTTTTTGGAGTTTCATCTCGTCCATGTTCACACCCGGGTCGGCAATTTCGGCCAGGATGGCGTCGGCTTGGGCGTCGGCGATGACGTTGTACGACACGTTGCGCATCTTACACTCGCGCTCAAACATCTCGTGGTAAGGAATGAGGTAGCTCCCTCCCCTATAGTTCAGTAGCCAACTGATCTCCACCTCGCGTTGCAGCACCCAATAGGCCACGCCGTAGGCTTTCAGGTGGTTGGTCTGGGTATTGTCCATGGGGATGAGCAGGTAGGCCGCCCGAGATGGCAGGGCCAAAACAAAAAGCAGAAGGATGAGATATAGTTTGCGCATGGCGGGTTAAACCTATTAATATAGGGCGCAAAAATAAGAAAAAACTTCAATACTTTACATATTGCTCCAAAAGCGGGTTCACCTCCCCTTCTTCCTTGATCAGCTCCTCCAGCTGTGCCCAGTTCTTGATCATGCCGCGCTTCTCGCGCTGGTTGACGATGCGCTTCACCTGCTCGTAGTTGAGATAAGGATGATGTACCAAGGTCTTGAAATCGGCACGGTTGACGTCGACTTTCCGAATCTCGACCACACCTACATTAATATAAGGCTGTATGGCTGCAAAACGCGCATCGTCCATGCCTTTCACGTCGCGGAGTTGCTCCTTGTCGACGAAGCCGCCCAACTTCTCCCGGAACTCAATGATACGCCCCGCTGTGTAAGGCCCAATCTGCGGCAGCTCCACCAACGTGGTCGAGTCAACAGTGTTCAAATCGACGATGGGAACGGCTTTCTTTTCAGCAGGTGCGGTGGCTGCGGTCGTTGAGCCCGTCGAAACGCCGCTTTGAGATGTAGATTTTGTGTCTTTCCCTCTTGAAACCTCAGGCAACACAATAAAAGGCTCCAGCTGTGCAAACTCCTCCTCGCTGATGGTGTAAAGCTTGCCCAAATCGTTTTTCGAGTAGAACTTGCCGCCTTTGGCCTTGTAGTTCATGATGTTGCGCACCTGACGGTCGGTGAGACCCATTTGCAACCATTCCTCTTCCGTGAGGGTATTGGGATTGAAAGGAAAAGGATGCAACTCGGCCACCTCTTGGGGCTTCTCAGTTTGTTGCTGCTGTTGCTGCTCGATGGCCGCCCGACGCAAGGCCAACAAGGAGTCCAGGTTGTGCAAGGATTCATCACTCAGCGACTTGCGCGACGGACGAAACAGACAGGCCAGAATCAACAACAGTATCAATGCCAAGATCGTGATGATGGCAACACGCTCGCCTTTGCTGAAGGAAAACCATTTGCGCAAGGAATCCATATTCTTTGGTTTCGGGCCCTTCGACAGGCTCAGGGACCCTCGGCCGTTGAGCCCGTCGAAACGCCGACTATTATTTAATCAAT
>JAEEON010000040.1 GCA_016284305.1 Bacteroidales bacterium | reverse complement strand
CGAAGAAACGCGCCAAGGCATCGTTGAGCAACGACAATTGATGCAACTCGTATTTGTCGAGCGATTTCTTGGCTTTCTTGAAGTCGGTGAGCAGGTCGATGGGCGAAAGGTCGTCCTTGCGGAACGAAAGGAACAACTGTGTGGCGGCATGCACGCCGATGATGCCGGCCACCACCTTCTGATGCACTGGCATGGGATTGGGAATGTTCTCCATCAGTCGGGCCACCTTCTCCCAGGCGCGGCGGTCGGGATCTTTGTCAAGGCCTTGGTCTTCCTTGGTGTCGGCACTGCGGTCGAGCAACTCGGGGTTGGCGCTGATGAAATTGAGGATGCGTTCGTCGAGACCCGTACGCGTTGCCCACAGCAACCAGTCCTCCACCGTGGGACGGAACGTGTAGATGTTGAAGCGCGACACCAATGCTGGGTCGAGGTCGGTGAGTTGGTATTCCTCGCCGTCGTTACCCGCCGCGATGATGCGGCTGCCTTCGGGCAAATCTCGCCCAGCCAGCTTGCGGTTCAGCACGAGGTCCATCACCGTCTGCAAGATCTCGGGACGGGCACGGTTGATCTCGTCCAAGAAAAGCACGATGGGTTGGCCGTCGACAGGGAACCAGTAAGGCGGCATGAAGACGGTCTTTCCCGTTTTCTCGTCCTTGTTGGGCAGTCCCAGCAGGTCGCCAGGGTCGCTCATCTGTCCGAGAAACAAGGTCTTCACCGGTATGCCTTTCGACTTGAAATAACGGGTAAGGATTTGCGACTTGCCGATGCCATGACGGCCGGTCAGCATGATGTTTTGCCATGTGGGTGTGACCTCCAAAAGGGTCATCAGTTCGGTTTCGTTAATTGCTATGGCCATATTGTTTATAGTTTTTGTTCGATGAAATCAATTGCAAGGATGGGTTCGGGATCAGAATGACCATATTGTCTAATGAACTCTTGAACCGTCCTGGAAGGTAACCGCTTGTCTTCAACAGAAGTCGCAACAGGGTCACTGGCATATACAATATGGCAATCTGTATCGACCCATAGAACTACTTCTTCTTGAGTGATTTGGCTATTGAAATACTTTCTTTTTTCCGCCAAATAACTAAAGGAGTTGTCGCTGACGACCTTAATTGTTGGTATCAAGAGTTTCAAGTATCCACTATTAATTAATCGGCCGGCCTCCCAGCGGAGATACTTCATCATTTTTCCGACAGGCTTGCTCGCATACTGCTGGGCCAATGCCTCCAATTGCTCTACGGCAGCATGATACTTTTCGTTCTGTTGCATCAGTTGGTCGTAGATGTGCAGGACTTTTAGAATCGTCTCGTCCATCTTCTGGTTAGCAGTAGGCATCAGCTTCAAATAATCTCCGATGGTACTCAAAGGTGTGTTCTTCGCCAAATCCAAAAGACACCCGTCGTAATAGGAGTTGGGGTAAAAGAAGATGTCGTTCTTATATAATGACCAATAATATGATGACAATCGTAACTGGCATCCTTGGTACTTCAATATGACATCGGGATGGTCCTTACCTGGAACCACCAATGCTACCTCCTGCAATCCGACACTTTCCAGATAAGGGCGTAAGCATTCTTCCACAAATCTATCAGAGCTGGAGTTCCTGAAGCTAAACCTTTCCAATGTCTCAGTTTGATCCCTCAACGACCGCTCCTGGGCGGCATCGAAAAATTTCTTGACAGCCGACTTCCAAGGGCGGCTCACCTGCTCAATGATTTTGTCAACATTATAGTCCTTGGTGATGTATTCCGGGATTTTCTTCTGCAACTTCTTCTCGTTCCAGGGTTCAAACTCAATACCGTCAACCAGAGCGGCCTCCATGGTGCGGAGTCTCAGTTTCTTGGCATAGTAGTTGAATTCTTCCTGCCGCAGTTCCCATTCGGCAGCCATTTCCATCAACAGCGTGGCAATGTTCAGGGTGCTGAAACCTGTCTCCTCCAATCTCAAATCGGAAATGGACAGTTGCTTGCAAGGCACGAGCTCATACAGGGCAAAAGGCTGCTGTAGATAAGTATAGCGGTAGATAGCCATCGTTACCTCTCGGTAATTGATGGTGCAGGTTTCCAAATCGGTAAACTTTTCATATAAATCACGACGATTTTTGGCAACGTCAAGCATGTCTCCGTATGCTATTTCAAGTGGTTGCTGACCAACGATATTCTTCTTGCTTATTGTCATCGTTAAAGAACTGACATCGGCACCCTCTGCTTGCATGGCCTCAATAAGTCCTTGTTCTGAAAAAGAGAAGTGCATATTAGAACCCCATCGTGCTATGGGATTCTGGACAGTCCGATGCTCATCCAGAAGTCTGCGCACCTCTTCTCTTTTCATATGGCTATAGATAATCTCGCTTCGGATTTCTTCAAGCTGCATATGCTTTTCCGCAAAGCGTTTGGCCCTTGCCGCCCACGACATTTTGCGTTTGGCGGATTTTTCATTCCAGTAGTCGTTGAAACTCATATTATCGTTAATGACTTGCAAAATTAAGCACTATTTTGGAGAAAACAAAAAACAGTTTCCTTCAAGATTTCAAAACCGATCCTCAAATTGTTTAAAAAGCCGATAGTAAGCCTTCATGTTTTCCAACTCATACCATGCCCTCTCCATAGAGGGGCGAGCATCGAGGTCGTAAATCCTTGCACTGGGTATGGCAAGCAGGAAGGGCGAATGGGTAGCGATGACAAATTGGGTATCCATTCGTGCCAGCAATTCGATATGCTGGGCCAGTTGTTGCTGAAAAGCAGGAGCCATGGAGTTCTCAGGCTCATCAAGCAGATAGAACGACTCGTCAAAAAGATGTTCTTTGAAATACTCCAAAGCCGATTCCCCATTGGAGGTGGCTTCGCTGTTTCCCAACGCCAATTGGGCTTGTTGGAAGGCTGTGAATCGACTCAGGAGGGCATAATCCGCCGCCTTCACCGACTCGGGATCCGTCAGCGCTTTTTCATACAACCTCTTGCTTATTCCATAATCTCTCAACACATTATCAGAAAGGACGTCCTTCTTAATTTCAGCGTATAGTTTCCGTTGTCTGGCTATTTTCACCATAATATCCTCGCTTCGGATAAACGAACTGTCTTCTGGAAGCCCCTCATCATCAATACATGAGGAACATTTTTTCACGTATCCTTCGAAATACTCATTGTCGTTGCCTAACGTCATTTTCTTAAGGCCAAGATGCCTAGCCAAGACATTTAGCAGTGTAGACTTCCCACTACCATTGTTGCCATATAGGATGGTGATGGGAGCAAAATCGACATGCTCCAACATCATCGGATAGACAACACGATAGGGATAAACGTGTCTGTTTTCCAGGCATGGAAAGAATTGTTGCAAATAAGTTCTCATAGTCGCTTCGTATTTTATGGTTATGACATAATATAGAAAATTCAAAACCCAATCCTCTTTCGCGTAACGCCATTGTTCAGCTGTTCGCAGCGGCAATAGCTTTCAAGCACAGGAAGCATCTCGTCGGCGGTGCCATAGAGGATGCTGTTGATGGCGTGCTTGCGGGCGATGTTCTCGATTTGGCCACCGCTGAAGTCGAAGTGCTCGGCCAAGATGGCGGCATCGCTGGCGTTCAGCTCGGGAATCATCTGCTGCCAGATCTTGCAGCGCACCGTGGCATCGGGCTTGTCGAACCTGATCTTGTAGAGGAATCGACGCTCGAAGGCACTGTCGAGGTTCTCGGTGAGGTTGGTGGTGGCAATCATGATGCCGTCCAAGGTCTCCATCTCCTGCAGGATGATGTTTTGGATGGTGTTCTCCATCTTGTCCACAGCGTCCTCGGCACCAGCCTTGCGGATGCCAATGATGGCGTCGGCCTCGTTGAAGAGCAGTATTGGGGCTTTCTCGGCACGCTGCACGAGGCTGCGGTAACGGTCGAACAAGGCCTTGAT
>JAEEON010000039.1 GCA_016284305.1 Bacteroidales bacterium | reverse complement strand
CATTGGTTTGTTCAAGCCTTTGAGCAAGTTGTTGGTCAACTCCACCTCGTTCATGGACAAGCACTTGGAGAAAAAGAAAGGCGAAATCTCGATGGAAGACCTCTCCACTGCGGTCGACATCGCCACTGAAGAGTCGACCCAAATGGAAGAAAAGCAAATGCTGAAAGGCATCGCCTCGTTCAGCGAAAAAGAAGTGAGTGGTGTGATGATTCCGCGCGTTGACATCATCGGCGTGGAGAAAGGCATGGAATTCACTGAGATGCTCGCCATCGTTATCAAAAGCGGGTTCTCAAGGATTCCCGTATATGACGAAACCTTGGACAAGGTGGAAGGTATCCTTTATGTGAAAGATCTTCTCCCCTACCTCGACGCCCAATCCTACGAATGGCAGAAGCTGATCCGTCCTGCCTTCTTCGTGCCAGAGAACCGCAAGATCAATGACCTGTTCCAAGACTTCCGCGAGAAGAAGATACACATAGCCATTGTCGTCGACGAATACGGTGGCACCTCTGGCCTCATCACGATGGAGGATGTCATCGAGGAAATCGTGGGCGAAATCAACGACGAATTTGACGAAGCCAACACGGAAGAACACTATACCAAACTTGAAGATGGTTCCTATCTCTTCAAGGCTCAGACCAGCATCGTCGACTTCTGCAAAGTGTTTGGCGTTGACGAAAACTACTTCGAGCCCATGCAGGGCGAGGCCGACACCCTGGCCGGACTCATCCTCGAAATCGAAGGCCGCATCCCTGAAATCGGGTTTAAGTTCGACTTTGAGAAGTTCCAAATGGAGATTACCGATGCCGACACCAAGCGCATCAAAGAAGTAAAGGTAGTGTTTGATGAAGAATAAACCGGTGCTTCGACAGGCTCAGCAACCTTAGGCCCCTGAGTCTGTCGAAGGGCCGATCAAATAGAACAAATATGAAAATCAACAAGTTCATAGTTTCTCTGGTAACCATGGTTTTGGCTTGCTTTATCGTTTCTTGCGATGACGATGACAACTACTTGCCCAAGCCGCGCGGCTATTTCCGCATCGACTTGCCCGAAAAGTCATATAGCCATGTCGACACGATTGAGCGCTACAGCTTCGAGTGCCCCAACTACGCCCATCTGACTTACGACCGCTACTCGCCTGATGAAAAGAACTGGGTCAACATTGAAATGCCACAATTCAAAGGTTCCATCCATCTGACACACAAACCCGTGAACGGCAATTTGGGCAAGTATCTGGAAGATGTCCACACCATGGTGACCAAGCACTTGCAAAAGGCCAACGGTGTACGCGACAGCTTGATTTTCAATGAAGAACACAACGTCTATGGTCTGTTCATAGAGATGGACGGCAAGGGAGTGGCCACTCCGATGCAGTTCTATCTCACCGACAGCACGAAGAACTTCGTGCGTGGTGCACTATACTTCAACTTCCAGCCCGACAACGACTCGATGCAGCCCGTCATCAACTTCATTCGCAAGGACATCGACCACATGATCAACACCTTCGAGTGGAAGTAAAACCTACAAATTTGCATTTTTTGCAAGTTTTGTTCTCCCTTTTTCAACAAAAAACACTATTTTCGCGGCGCGAAAAATCTTTTGCGCCGATGTAAACACAGTATTCACTTTAAAGAAAGGGGGAAAGGCCTATGATTAACAGCCTGAAAATCGGGAACTTGACCTGGCGTCATCTCAACAACCCAACGGAAGAAGACTTTGAATTCCTGAAAGACCGATTTCATTTCCACCCTTTGGACATTGAAGACTGTAAATCGGTGAACCAACGCCCGAAAATCGACATATACGACGATTATTATTTCCTTATCCTTCATTTCCCCAACTTCGACCGTCAGAACAAGTTTGTGAAAATCAAGGAAGTAAAGATTTTCTGGGGCAAGGACTACATCATCTCCATTGAGAAGAACCCTTGGGGCGTGTCGCAACTCTTTGAGGAATACGAAGAGCGTATCCAGAATGGCGAAGAGATGAGCTTCCGCAACTCCGATATCCTCCTCTACCGCATCCTTGAAAAATTGATGACCGAGTCAGTGTACCTGCTGCGCAAAGTCGGATTGGATGTAGAATTAATCAATCGAGAGTTGTTGCAGGAAAAACAGGTGAAAATCATTGAACGCATCAGCGTGACGCGCAAAAACCTCATCCTCATCAACACCATCTTCAAGCCTCAACTGCGACTTTTCCACCTCTTCGAGACTGGTAAGGTGACCGGTTTCACCGATGATGTGGAGTACATGGAAGACTACTGGGGCAACATCCTCGACTACCTGCAGAAGCTGTGGGACATGACCGAGGACTACGAGGAATTGATCGAAGGCCTCTCCATGACCTTCGACTCGATGCAGACCAACAAGACCAACGAGACGATGAAAATCCTCACCTTGGTGTCAACCATCATCCTGCCTTTGACCTTCATCACAGGCCTATACGGCATGAATGTCACGCTTCCCTTGCAAGAATACGCATGGGCTTTCTGGGCCATCATGGGTTTCATGGCACTGGTGGCCGCAGGATTCTATATCTATTTCAGGCACAAGAAAATGATGTGATGTAGAGACGTACGACCGTACGTCTCTACACAACACATCATTTTACCAATAATTTCTCGTATTTCACCACATTGCCATTGCACATCAATTTGACAATGTAACAGCCTCTGCTGAAATCGGAAGGAATCGTCACAGCAAAATCACCAACGGCATTACCCGTAGCCTTAAACACCGTACGCCCACACAGGTCGCAGATGGCCACGGCATCAAACTGTTGGGCATTTCCACTGAGATGCAAAGTTTGGCCACGGTCGATAGGGTTGGGGAAAAGAAAAACAGCTGCTTGCTCCTCCTCCACGACATTCCAATTCGGATCCCATATCATGCGGGCATATTCCGGATAATCGACGAAGGGGTTGCGGTTATGCTGGTAGTCGTTGTAAATGGCATTGTTGCGGTCAAT
>JAEEON010000038.1 GCA_016284305.1 Bacteroidales bacterium | reverse complement strand
GCCGCTGATGGCAGCGTTGGAACCGCCATGGTACCAGTCGAGAGTCATACCAACATAGTAGCTGGTGTAGTTGTTGATGCCTGGGAGGTCGCACCATGTGATACCGTCATTGTTGGCATCGATGGTAGTCCATCCGCTCAAGTTGCTTTCGAAGTCGTAAACCACACGGTTGCTACGGTTGCCTTGGTAGAACTTGCTGACGCCCCACTTGTAAACACCAGGTTCGAGTGAAGCCCAGTCGTTGTCGAGGTAGATGGTGTCGTTGATGCTGCCGAGGAACTCAGCGTTCTCGCCAGTCATGTCGTCGCAAGTGGTACGATAGATGTTGTAGTGGTCGAAGGCACGGGTGTTGTTAGCCTTGGCAACGCCAGCGGCAGCGAGGGTACCACCCGTGTGAGGTTGGTTGTTGAGCGTGATTTCTTGAACTTCACCCTTGGCACCCGTGCTCACGAAAGCACGAATCATGAAGGTGTAGTCCAAACTATATGTAGCCATGTCTTCCCAAACTACGCCATCAATGGAGACCCAACGACCGTTAGCATCGCCAGTGTTGGTGCAAACAGCGGCGGGGTAAGTGGCACCGCTACCATTGTAGAACACCACCCAGAGGTTCTTGGAAGCATCGATAGCTACTGGTGAAGAGAATGGGAATTCAACGAAATCTTCACTGCCTTCGAAGCTGACGTCTCTGGTTCCGACTGGTGAAGCAGGAGCAGTAGCGCCATCGTTGTAGATGGTGACCGTTCCGTCCATAGCCATGTAGTCAAAAGCGGAAACCTTGGTCACAGCGGTGCCAGTGTAGGAACCAGCAGGGAACATGACAGCCCATGAGAAGTTGCCGCCACCAGTACCGATAGCGTCTTCGTTGACACCATTGTCATAGTAATACCAAGTGCCAGGTCCATCCGGAACGACGGGTTCAGCATCATGGATGAAGCTGATGTAGTCAATATACAAGCAGTCGTCGTTGGCACTCAAGCTGCCGTCCTTGGTGTATTCCCACTTGAAGGTGTGAACACCAGCGGTGATAGGATACTCTTTCTTCACCCAGTTGCCAGCGCCGGTGAAGGAAGCCTTCTGGGTGCCGTCAATGTAGAAGTAACCATAGTCCCAGTTCTGCTCAGATGAAGCTTTTCCGTAGAAGCTCATCAAACCGTCGCGGTTGATTTCAACGCTGACTTGCAAAACAGAAGAGGAGGAGTTGACATCTTGGTTGCCACTTCTGACGCAGTACTCTCCATCGTAGGGGTTGGTGGTAGTGATCACCCAAGGATGGGCAGCGTCGTTGACCCAGTCGAATGCGCTGAAGTCGCCAGTCTCGAAGCTCTCGATGATTTCGCTCATGATGTTGGCGCTCCAGTAAACTTTCACTTGGTTCTCATCGACTTCTTCAGCGATGACTTCACCAAGCGGATACCATATCTCTTTCAGGATGAAGTTGATGTTCGGAGTGGTCGTGTTGTAGTTGATGGTGACTTCACCTTCATATTCAGCACCTTGATAACCTTCCTTCATAGCGATGCCATTATAGGTACCTTTCTTCATGGCGCCGGTGTAAGTACCGTTGGCACCCGTGGTGAAGGTATAAGTGGCAGGACGCAAGAACTCATCAAGACCTTCGAACACGATGTCGGCACCAGCGATGCCGGTGGTACCGTCAACCTCAGTGACTTTACCGCTGATGGTGCCGTTGCCCGACACGAAAGCGATCAGGTCGCTCGAGAAGTTGGATTCACCTTCATCATAGACGGCGGTCACGTTGAAGACATAACCAGCATCAGTGTTATAGGTAAGTCCGCTAACGGTGTATTCGGTTGTGGTGACCAATTCGGTGTTGATCTTCACACCATCTTGATACACGTTGTAGCCTCTGTATGAACGGTCTTCGACTTGATCCCAATAGAGTTGCAGGTCGTCGCCGACATAAATCTTCTCGTCAACAGCAGCAAGGCCGGTCGGGATGTTCAACGTGGTGGTGAATCCCCAAACTTCACCTTCGGTGATGCCGTTGGTGTTCTTCTCATCAACTCTCCAGAAGTAGTTCTTGTTGTTGATGAGTTCGCCAGTGTAGTAGCCGTTGGCCAACTCGTTTGTCCAGTCAACCACAACCTCAGTCGGAGGATAGGTGGTGCCGAGGAGCAGACGATAAGCGGTGGTGTAGTTACCGAAGTTCCAAGTGAGGGTCACAGGAGTGGTGATGTCCACATCGCCGTCAGCAGGATAAGGATTGTAGGCCGGTTCCGGAACAGGAAGCTCATCGGTGTTGACATTGACGGTGAATTCATCGCTCGTTGAAGAAGCGGCGAGATAATACACACCAGGAGTCAAGGTCATATCGGTGATGTTGACATTCATTGGAGAAGCCGAACGAGCCACACCCTTGAAGATGGTGTTGGCACGAAGCGTCGATGAAGTGTACATGGAAACCGGGGTTGCCGGATCGAAAGGATCACCGTCTCTGTATTGGTATGCGCTTGCCATGAAACCAGGGTTGTGGGTTTGCCATGCGATAGAGCTGGACCAGTTGCCGTTGTTCATGATGAAAAGCACCAACACATTGCTGGTACCGTCCCATGCAAACGGAGTGCTGAACTCGAACTCGTTCCAACCAACCACTTGTTGATAATTACCTGAGTAAACCAAGGTCATATTGGCAATGCTGGGGCTTTGGTCGGTGACCGTAGCGGCAGTGGTGTTGCCAATATAAATGCTGGTGTTCTTCATCAAATAACCATAGGTGGATTCGGTGTAGAAGCTGATGCTGTTGATGTTGCCAGCGGCAGCACCGGCCAGCGTCAACTCGTCAGCAAGGAAGAGCTGTTGGCTGATGGAGTAGTTGTAGAGATAGTAGGCCGGAACATAACCGGAGGTGTTGGTTCCAAAACCAACCTGAGCCTCGAATGGGCCACCGCCGCCACCACCGACATTAATACCGGTGTAGTTGTTGGTAGCACCAGGACCTGGCTCACCAGCAAAATCTTCCTGATACAGGGCGACTTTGCCATTCTCACCCTCAACGTAAGCGTTGAAGAGAATGTCATCAGTGATGTTCATCTTGTAAACCACATCCTTACCATCGGCGAGGTCGCCAGGCAGCAAGTAGTTGTCGTAGATGTTCTCACCCACGGTGGCCGTGAAAGGCAACGTAATCGTAGGTGCAGTCTCAGTGACATCAGCAGCAATCGGGCTGTAAGCCACAGCTTGGATGTCAAAGATGTAAGCCTTGCGGCTTTCCGTCATGGCGACCAAATTGCCTTTGACGGGACCCTCAGCAGCCTCACCATGATCCACGGTGAAGTTGAAAGGAGCCGTTGCACTTACCGTTGAAGGTAAGTTGGCGTCAATGACAAAGAAGTCTTTGTCCGCCTCAATGGCGGTGATCGTCTGGGCAGCACCCGTGGCCGTGAGTTGCACCTGGAAAGGACGCATCCACGCACCTAATGGGCGATAACCAAGATCAATCGGATCGGGATTGGCACTAACCGTTCCCGAGGATTGTGCGTTCGCCAAGCCTAGGAAGGCAAACAAGCACAATACGAGCAAAGAAAATACTTTTCTTTTCATAAAAGATTGAATTTAGTTAATAATTTGATAAATTAATGCATTAATATCGATAGTTTTATCGTTCTTTATTCAATTTCTGTTTGGATTATGACTGACAAAGATACAAAAAAAGTTTTTCGCTTCGCTTAAACTTGTTTTTTTTAATAAAAAATAATGTTTTTTAAAAAACCCAAGCCTCTTCCAAATCAATGTCCCAACCTGGCTTCAAATCCAACTCGTCCTTATAGTCCACCACAGTCTCTGGAAGAAACCCCCGATGGAAGTTCCCACTGCTCCATTTCCCGTCCCGGTCCTTGTCGATGATCGCACTGAGCTTGTATTTCTCAGGTGACAAACGCTTGAATTCCACTCGACGTTCCTGGTCGATAACACAAGTGTCAACAACTGCTCCACGACTGTCCTTCAATTGGATGACTAACTGGGTGTTGGACGGAGGCACCACCGTGATAAAAATGTTTCCAATGTCTTTCTCCGTGGCCCTCTTGAAGTTGACGTGAATGGAATCATTGGTGTAGCCTCGAAGGCTATAAAATACTGAATCGGTGATATTTACAGAATAACTTGCCGTGTCGTGTATCGTTTTCTTTAACCGAAAATCCATTCTCTGGTCATCAACCTTCTCAAACACCATGTCGTTCACCCGAATCGTATCACTGGTCACAGGCTCAGAAAACTTCAATAGAAAGTCTTCATCGGGCATCAACAGGTTGTTTTTTAGGTTGTTGCTGACTTTCAGTTTTTTAGGAGCGCTTCTTCTCCGTTGTGTTGACTCCCGGTATTTCAGACTGTAGCGAGTGCTATCGTTGATAAGGGTGTCATATTGGATGTTGACCCTTAGACTGTCGATGACATTCGGGGTGAAATACCACCATAAGGTGTCGTCGGTTGCCGACCATACCTTGACGATCTGAAACGTGTCGGGCAAGAGGTCTGGAGTCTCAATGCTGACCGCTCTGGCAGGATGCCGAAACACAAATCGTAGCAATCCCTCTTCCACCAATTTCTTTTCCAAAAGCATTTGGGTGGTGTCCATCTCGGTAAAAGCGTAAAGTATTAGTTCTGAGTGTTTTGCACTAGCTGTATCGGGAGTTGTTGTGATGAGCGTGTCGAGGAAGGCAACCATCTCGTTGGGCATGTCGTAATACAAGTTCGAGTTCACGTCTTTCAAGGCGAAGATCAGGAATGACTGCTCGGGCAATCCGTTGAGGGCAAATCGCCCCTCTTTGTCGGTCTTGGTGATGTAATCCGGCTGACGTAGTGTGGGCTGGAAGAAAAGGCTGTCGCCCTCCTGACTGTATAGTCCGACGAAGAGGTCCTCTACCGGTTTTTTGCTTTCCGCATCCAACACTTTTCCAGTAATTGATAAGGTGTCGAGCACCTCTCCCGTTGAGAAGCTGTAAACATAATCGTTAAAGACGTTGCCCTCATGTAGGTCTTTGATGGCATTTCCGAAACCGATGGTATAGGTCGTGTTTGGCTCCAAGGGTTCCTTGAGCTTGATCACCACGGTCTTGTTGCTTAGCTTGATGTCGGGTTTCTCCTTCAGGGGCGGGGAGAAGAGCACGTTTTGGTTGGCATTTTCCAAGGTGATGTATTCGTCGAAACTGAGCTCGATCTTCTTTCCATCAAAGCCAGTGCTTCGATTCTCAGGTACCGCTTCGGTGACTTTGGGAGGCGTGATGTCCTTGGCCCCACCCGTAGGGGTCACCATGTTGGCGCATCGGGCGAAAAGGAGCAATCCGAGAATGGACAATGTGTATTTTATTTTTCCTAACATGGATGCAAAAGTATAAAAAAATGTAATTTTGCATTCTAAATTCTAAAATCTGCATTCTAAATTCTTATACCATGTATAGATCCCATACTTGTGGAGAACTTCGTCTTGCCGATGCCGGCAAGGAAGTGACCTTGGCCGGCTGGGTGCAGCGCATCCGCGACAAGGGCGCCTTGGTCTGGATTGACCTTCGCGACCGTTACGGCATCACTCAACTCTTCTTAGACAGCAACAGCGACCCCAAGCTGGTGGAACAAGCACGCACCTTTGGCCGTGAGTTCGTCATCCAAGCCAAAGGCACCGTCATCGAACGCGAATCCAAAAACCCCAACATGCCTACGGGTGACATCGAAATTCGTGTCAACGGTTTCACCTTATTAAATAGTAGTAAGACCCCGCCGTTCACCATCGAAGACAATAGCGATGGTGGCGACGACCTTCGCATGAAATACCGTTATCTGGATCTGCGCCGTACCCCAGTGCGCCAGAACCTCGAGTTGCGTCACCGCATGGCCATGCTGGTGCGTAATTACCTCAGTGACTTGAACTTCATGGAGATCGAGACCCCGATGCTCATCAAGTCCACACCAGAAGGTGCTCGCGACTTCGTAGTGCCATCGCGCATGAACCCAGGCGAGTTCTACGCCTTGCCACAAAGCCCGCAACAATACAAGCAGCTGCTGATGGTGGCCGGCTTCGACCGTTACTTCCAAATCGTGCGCTGCTTCCGTGACGAGGACCTCCGCGCTGACCGTCAACCCGAGTTCACCCAGATCGACTGCGAAATGTCGTTCGTCGAACAAGAAGATGTGCTCAACACCTTCGAAGGTCTGGCCAAACACCTCTTTAAAGAAATGAAAGGCCTGGAGTTCGACCAATTCCCACGCATGACCTGGCACGATGCCATGAAATATTACGGCTCAGACAAACCTGACATCCGCTTTGGGATGAAGTTCGTGGAACTCAACGAGGTGGTTAAAGGCAAAGGCTTCGGCCTCTTCGACAACGCTGAACTGGTCGTTGGAATCAACGCCTTGGGCTGCTCCGAGTACACCCGCAAGCAACTCGATGCGCTCACCGAGTTCGTGAAACGTCCGCAGGTGGGCGCCGGTGGCATGGTCTATATCAAATACAACACCGATGGCACGTTCAAGTCCTCTGTGGATAAGTTCTACACACCCGATGACCTCAAGGCTATCGCCGAGAAGTTTGGCTCCAAGCCTGGCGACTTGATGCTCATCCTTTGTGGCGAGGCCATGAAGACCCGTGTGCAACTCAATGCCCTGCGTCTCGAGATGGGTAACCAACTCGGCCTCCGCGACCCGAACAAATACGCACCGCTGTGGGTCATCGACTTCCCGCTGCTTGAATGGGACGAGGAAACGCAACGCTACTATGCCATGCACCACCCCTTCACCGCACCGAAACCTGAAGACGAGGCCTTGCTCGATGATCCGAGCAAGTGGGGCGACATTCGTGCCAATGCCTACGACATCGTGATGAACGGCGTGGAGGTCGGTGGCGGCTCCATCCGTATTCACGACCGTACCTTACAAAACAAGATGTTCCATACCCTCGGCTTCACTGACGAGAAGGCGCAGGAACAGTTCGGCTTCCTGATGGGCGCCTTCGAGTATGGCGCACCGCCTCACGCTGGCCTGGCCTTCGGCTTCGACCGTCTCTGCTCGCTCTTCGGTGGCGCCGACTCGATCCGCGACTTCATCGCCTTCCCGAAGAACAACGCTGGAAGAGACGTGATGAGCGGCTCGCCCGCCCCGATTGCCCAGGAGCAACTCGACGAATTACAAATTGGTCTTAATTTAAAGATTTAAGATTTAAAGATTTAAAAATTATTGACCAAATGGCGGGTTATAGAAGATTTGAGGATTTGCCAATTTGGCAAAGGGCACGTGTCTTTTCCAAAAAGGTTTTTGAAGCTACTCTTGGAGATAAATTCTCAAAGGAGTTTAGGCTTTGTGCTCAAATCCGAGCTTCTTCTGGTTCAATTATGGATAATA
>JAEEON010000004.1 GCA_016284305.1 Bacteroidales bacterium | reverse complement strand
GAGCGAGCATCGCGAGCGTAACCTGGGGAGACAGGTGAGCGAGCATCGCGAGCGTAACCTGGGGAGACAGGTGAGCGAGCATCGCGAGCGTAACCTGGGGAGACAGGTGAGAGAGCATCGCGAGCGTAACTTGGGGAGACAGGTGAGAGGTGATGGGGAACTGATGCTAAGTGATCCAAAAGACCACGTTTCATTTCACCCAAAACCGAGGCTGGTATCAAATAAGGTTGCGATAGATTAACCGTTATACTTACCGGGTTATAAATGGTATCTCCCCATTGGGCAAGTTTGCGACGGATGTTCTCGAGAGCTTTCTCGGGGTTGTTGGCGGGAATTTTGGGAGGTGAAAGGTGAAAGGTGAAAGGTGAAAGGTTTCCGATTTGACAAGTGAGGGAGAAGCCGGTGTCGGTTTCGGAAAGGACAAGATCGATGTCGATCTTGCGGTTGCCGGTGGAAGCTTCGACCTGACGTTGCCATTCGATGTCGTAATTGCGGTAGATCTTGGCACCGCGGAAAGCGTTGTGAGGACGGTTGCAAGAGACCTTATGGCCATTCACTACATCGGCACGCAAACCGACCAATTCATGCTCATCATTGAGGAAACAAAGACCGTCGCCATTGTGCAGCACCTTTTCCGTCAGGATCTCCATCTGCACCGAGTTACACCACTTCACCTCACCGATATATTCCCCCATCGACTTCGGAGTAAAAGGGGAATCGATGCCGGGCTGCCTACCATGGAAGAAGAAGTCGGTGAAGCCACGATTGAACGACTTCTCCGGGTTGACTTCGAAGCTATAGCTGCAATGTCCCTTCGATGCCTGCACGTATTCCGGGCGCCGTTCAAGGATCGCATCAATCTTTTGCCGGTAATAAGCGGTGATGTTCTTCACGTAATCGGCCTCTTTCATCCTACCTTCGATCTTGAAGCTCGAGATGCCGGCATCCATCAATTCTTCTAGATGCGCACTGTTGTTCAAGTCTTTGAGCGAAAGCAGATGTCTGTTTTTGATGAGCACGTTGCCTTGCTCGTCGAGAAGGTCCCATGGAAGGCGGCAAGGCTGGGCACAAGCGCCACGGTTGGCACTGCGGTTGCCTATATATTCACTCAGATAACACTGACCGCTATGGCTGACACAAAGGGCTCCATGAACGAAGAACTCCAAGGGAACCGTGGTCTGTTGGCGTATCTCACGAATCTGATCGATGGTAAGCTCACGACCCAGAACCACCTGGCTAAAGCCTGCTTGTTCCAGCTGCTGCACTTTCTCTACGGTAAGGTTATCGCACTGAGTACTGGCATGAAGAGCAATAGGGGGCAGGTCGAGTTGAAGCAGCTGCATGTCTTGGATGATGAGAGCATCGACACCAGCATTCCAACAGTCATAAGCCAAGGCACGTGCTTGCTCCAACTCATCGTCGCGAAGCAGCGTGTTGAGCGTCACATACACCTTGGCATCAAACAAGGCGGCATGGCGACAGAGTTTCTCAATATCTTCGATGGTGTTGCTCGCTTTCTCACGGGCACCAAAAGCAGGGCCGCCAATATAGACGGCATCGGCGCCATGGTTGATGGCAGCAAGGCCAACCTCAAGGTCCTTGGCGGGCGAGAGGAGTTCAATAGGTGTGTTTTTCATGAGCGCAAAAATAATAATTTTATACTTTTGCATTTTTAAAATGAATGATGAAAAAGGAGAAAACCACCTTGATCCTGTTTGCCATCCTTGCCCTATTGGCCTTCGCGCCCATGGTGCAGGAACATCTTCATTTTCCCCGCATACGGCCTCTGGCGGGAGTCACAGAGCCATTCAAAGTACCCAAGCTCAACTTTAAAAACTATCTCAGCGGACATTACCAACGTAGCATCGAATATGATCTCAAACAGCATTATGGCTTTCGACCTATCACCATTAGGCTCTATAACCAATACCTTTGGGATTTCTATAAAAAGACCTATACGAGACTCACGGTAAGCCAGGGTAAAGAGGGCTGGCTCTATGAGCCTTGGTTTGTCGAAGACTACTACCACGGCGGGACTTACAACCAAAAGAAGGACTCCCTTCAGATGGCTCAGGAACTGCATCAAGAGGCCTTTCGCCTATATCAACTGCAACATCTCTTGGATTCGTATGGCACAAAGCTGTTCGTGTGCTTGGCTCCAGGCAAAGATCTAGTCTATCCGGAATACCTTCCCGATGACACTGACCCAACACGTCCCAAGAAGCTCAGCGCCAGGACGTTTTATCAAGATGAATTCAACACCTTAGGCATCAACCACATCAACATGGAGCAATGGTTTTTAAGCATGAAGGACACGGTTGACTATCTATTGTTTCCACAAAAAGGCACCCATTGGAGCAACGCTGCAGCCATGGTCGCTGCCGACAGCATCATCAGGTATCTTGAAGACCAGCTCGACATCACCATGAATGAACGTATCTTGAGCAAACCCTACATCGACAAGCCTCGCAAACCCGACTACGACTTAGAGGAGTTGCTCAACTTGTCAAGGCCCATGAAGAAGCTGCCCCAACATTATATCGACATGGAAGTCAAGCCACGTAAAGGTGCCGTCAAACCCCATATGATTGTCATAGGCGATTCTTTTTATTGGAACATCTGCAACCAGCTTCCCATGGATTCGTTATTCAGTTTAGTTCCCTATTGGTATTACAACAGCACCATTTATCACGACCCTGACCATCAGTCGGTGAAGGACGTCGATCTTGTCAAGGCCTTGCTTGATGCCGATGCGGTGATGTTGATCTATAGCTCTACCCAACTTTACAAGATGAGCGATGGGTTCAGCAAACAGGCTTTGATGGCCTTGTGTTTCGATGATGACGATATTGAGGCGGCCGAGAAAGCCTGCATAGCGCATATCAATAGCAATCCCAAATGGTTGGCCAGCATAAAGGAACGCGCCGAAAAGTATCACCAACCGTTGGACGATTTCATCAAGGCCGAAGCCAAATGGCAAGTCCAATTGTACCCGCAGCGGTATCTCCCTGCATTGCTTGACAGCATTCCCACCAAACGCTCATCACGAGTCAACGAGTATCTAACCTTAAAATCAGCAGCCCATGGTATTCAGTAGCAACGTGTTCCTGCTTTACTTCATGCCGGTCTTCTTCCTGGTCTATTTCTTGTCGCCGAAGAAGATCCGCAACTACACGTTGCTTTTGGCTTCGCTATTGTTTTACGCTTGGGGAGCTCCGGAGTTCATCATCCAGTTGGTGTTGTCGGTGATTGCCAACTTTTTCTTGGTACGCTGGATGTGCAAGACAAAAAACGGCAAGACCAAGAAGCTGCTCTGCGCGATCTCCATCATCATTCCGATCGGCTTGCTTGTGTTTTACAAATACGCTCACTTCTTGGTAGAAAACCTCGATGCCTTGTTAGGCTATTTGGGCACCTCCCACCTCTCACCTCTCACCTCTCAACTCTCAACTCTCCTACTGCCCATTGGCATCTCTTTCTTCTCGTTTCAGAGCGTGACCTATACCCTCGACACCTATCGCGGCATCAATCCTCCCATGAAGAAGCTCAGCGATTTCATGCTGTACATCACGATGTTTCCCCAACTCATCGCGGGTCCCATCGTCCGCTACCGCGACGTGGCCGACCAGATACGCAGCCGCGAGTCGAGCTATGCCGAGCGGTTGCAGGGGTTCTATCGCTTTGTGATCGGCTTGTGCAAGAAGATCCTCATCGCCGACGTCGTCGGTGCCCAGGTGGATGCCATGCTAGGTCCCGCCAACCTTTCAAAGGTGGCAGTTGACCAGCTGGCAACTATCACCGAACGTATCGCCGGACTCGACACTACAACTGCCTGGATCATCGCCCTAGCTTACACCTTCCAGATCTACTTCGACTTTGCAGGCTATTCCGACATGGCCATCGGACTGGGACGCATCATGGGTTTCAAGTTTCCCGAGAACTTCGACAACCCCTACACCTCACGCTCCATCACCGAGTTTTGGCGTCGTTGGCATATCACCCTTGGCGCCTTCATCAAGAATTACCTGTATATCCCCTTGGGTGGCAACCGAAAAGGCACAGGACGCACCTATCTCAACCTCTGGATCTGTTTCCTGCTCTCCGGACTGTGGCATGGAGCATCCTGGAACTTTGTGCTATGGGGCGCATTGCACGGACTCTTTATCTGCCTGGACAAGCTATTGGGTGGAAAGCGGAAAGTTTTCCGTTCTCTGTTTTCCGTTATTTTCACTTTCATCTTGGTGGTTCTGCTCTGGGTATTCTTCCGTATTGAGAGCATCGGGCTGGCATGGACTTTTGTCACCCGTATGTTTGCCTTCGACTTCGGTGCCATGGCTTTGGCCAGCAACGCGCAGTTCTATACCACCTTGGTGGTCGCCGCGTTGTTCTCTTTCATCACCCTGACAGGCTTCGGAAGGAAACTCCAAGAGAAAGTCTATTACACCGACTACAATGGATGGCAGCATCTGGTGGTCTGGGTCCTCGCCATCGCTGCCTTCCTGTTCTGCCTCGGTGCCCTCAACGCCACTGGTTTTAGTCCCTTCATCTATTTCAGATTTTAAGCACCTATGGTATTCAGTAGTAACATATTCCTTTATTTCTTTCTACCGATCTTTCTGATCCTGTATTTCCTTACCCCTCAGAAATACAGGAACTACACCCTGCTGCTGTTTTCCTTGATCTTTTACGCCTACGGAGCACCCGATTTTGTGTTAGTTCTGGTTGGGGAATGCATCATCAACTATTATCTCGTGAGAGGCATGAAGAGAAGGAAAACGTTGTTTCTTGTGCTCTCCATCGTACTGACCCTAGGCATGCTATTGTATTTCAAGTACGCCAACTTCTTCATGGAGAACCTCAACAGCGTTTTGACATGGTTCCAGCATGAGCCCGTATCGTGGCGGAAAATCGCATTGCCGATCGGCATCTCTTTCTTCACTTTCCAGTCGATCACCTACACCATCGATGTGTATCGCGGCACGACACCACCCAGCGAAAAGCTCACCGACTATGTGTTATATATCATGATGTTTCCACAACTCATCGCTGGCCCCATTGTCAACTACAACACCGTGGCAGAACAGCTGATCTCTCGCGAAAGCACCATGGAAGGCCGTACGTTGGGATTTTACCGTTTTGTCATCGGCTTGAGTAAAAAGGTGCTTATCGCCAACACATTGGCCCTTTATGCCGACCAAGTTTTTGGGATGAACTATGCGGAACTGTCAACCAGTAGTGCCTGGCTGGGTATCCTTTCCTACACCATGCAGATCTATTTTGACTTCTCTGGGTATTCCGACATGGCCATCGGCTTGGGCTTGATGATGGGCTTCCGCTTCCCGGAGAACTTCAATAACCCCTATACCAGCAGGAGCATCACCGAATTTTGGAAACGCTGGCACATCACCCTAGGCAACTTCATCATGCATTATCTCTACATCCCTCTGGGCGGCAACCGCAAGGGAAAGGGACGGATGTACCTCAACCTTTGGCTCTGTTTCCTGCTCTCCGGCCTATGGCATGGCGCATCATGGAATTTTGTGCTTTGGGGCGCCTTCCACGGCTTGTTTATATGCCTTGACAAGCTAGTGAACGGAAAACGAAAACCGGAAAAATCTCCGTTTTCCGTTATTTTCACTTTCTTTCTAGTCATGATGGGTTGGGTGCTCTTCCGTGCAGACAACATCGTCGGTGCAGGCGGGTTCTATACCGCCCTATTCTCCTTCAAGCAAGGTCTCCATGGAACCACTGATGCCCTGTTTTGGACCACCCTTGCCATCGCCCTAGTCTTCTCCTTCCTCACCCTCAGCAAATGGGGCCAACGGCTGCAGGACACCGTCTTTGCAGAACACTATTCCAAGAGATGCTCCTGGGTCATGTTCGCCATCACCCTTGTGTTGTTGGTGCTCTCGACAGGCGCACTCTGTGTAAGCGATTTTAATCCTTTCATTTATTTCAGATTCTAGGCCATGAAGAAGCAACGACATTTTCTAATACAGTTTATCTCCGTCTTGGTTGTGTTGACCGCCATCATGACGCAAGGTTTTACCCATGCTGTGAAAATGAAGCCGCTGTTCGGTTACCCGAAAGAAGAAAACGCCGTGCCGCTGCAATTTAAGACTTTTTTCGACGGATCCTTCCAGGAATATCTCACTGAACATGCCAAACGCAACACGGGCTTCAGGGAGTTCTGGATTCGGTCCTACAACCAATGGCTCTACAGTGTTTTTCACAAAATATCCAACAACAATATCCAGGAAGGCGAAGACCGCGAACTGTTCCTTACCATGTATTTGGACGAAATCACAGGAAAGACTCTCCGTTATAAATTCGGCAGTGTGGAAACGGCTCAATCTCAGGCAAGACTCCATGCCCAAGAAACCGCAGTCATGGTCGATACCTTGCGGCAACACGGCATCAACTTCCTATATGTGTTTGCACCGACAAAAACCGCACTCTATCCCGAAAAGATGCCTAAATATTACCGTGATCACATCGCCGATTTCTGCCTGGAGGAATACTATATCGAGTTGTTCAAGGAGTACGGCATCCCGCACATCGACCTGTATCATTATTTCCAGTCCCTGAAGGATACCTTGCCCTATCCGCTCTACACAAAAACAGCCTCCCATTGGTCAGAATACACCATCCCGATTGCAGCCGACACCATTTTGAAAACCCTCAGCCTAATGACCGGGTACGATCTGCCCTCCATCCAACTACAAGATGAGAACGTCACCACCGACTATAGCGATTACGACTGGGAACTGGAAAAAAGCCTGAACTTGCTGTTTCCATGGCCACGACCCGCTCAACCCCGACCGTACTATACCTTAAGCGACACCACTGGAAAAGACCGGCCCAACCTGCTCGTTGTGGGCGACAGCTATTTCGACCAACTAATGTTCTCCTGCTTCAAGGACGCCTTCAACTCCTGGGAATTCTGGCAGTACTTGAAAAACGCCTACTCTTCCCGTTATTGGAATATTCCTTTCAGCAATGTCAAAGATCCCACCACCATTCTGGAAAACGCTGACATCGTCCTAGCCGTGAATACAGCCCCCATGATGTACAACTTCATGTCGGATTTCCCCAACAAGTCCATCCAATGGCTGCAAGAAAAAGAGGTTTTAAAAATGATCGACAACATCAAGCGCAATCCAAAATGGTATGAGGAGATAGTACGCCAAGCCGATGTCAGAAACATCACCATCGACTCTTGCCTCCGCCTTAATGCCGTTTATTTCATCGAAGCTCATCGCAATAAACAACAATGAAAAAGACCGTCTGCCTCATATTATGCCTCCTCACGATGTCGTTTTTTCTTTTGATTGACATCCAACAACAATGGCATCCCTTCCCTTGCGAGCCCCTGAATGGCGTGCAGGAAGCAACCCCCATCCCAGAAGTCACGATGACCAACTTCGCATCGGGACAGATGCAGAGCGGGTTGGAACAGTATATCAGAGAGCATTTCGGCTTTCGTGAACCACTCATCCGCCTGTATAACCAGTACCTTTGGGACTGCTACCATCAAACCAATGTCAAATCCATCCTCGTCGGAAAACACCATTATCTCTACAACACTGATTTTGTGGACGATTACCAAGGCCTCCACTGGAAAAACTATGCCTCCGATCTCCCAACAATGCAACACAACCTCCTGATGGAAGCCATGCGGCTGAAGAAGCTGCAAGACATCCTCGCTGGATACGGGAAAACGCTCTTCGTGATGCTGGAGCCTGGCAAGACAAGAGTGTATCCAGAATATCTTCCTGACCGCATTGTTGAACCTGAAGGCAACCTTACCGCCGCCGACCTCTACCCCGTCTATTTCGACAGCCTTGGCGTGAACTACATCAACATCGACCGCTGGTTCCAGCAAGCCAAAGACACAGCAACCTTCCCTCTCTACCCTCAGCTGGGTACCCATTGGTCGAACCTCGCCGCACTATATGCAACCGACTCCTTGCTCCATTATATGGAACAACTCGGCAACATCACCATGCCAGAACTCGCCATTAGTGAAAGCACTTATGACACTACCATGACCCCCGACGACGACTTGGAGAAACTGCTCAATTTGGCCAGACCCATGCGAAGCGTTCCTAACCAATATGCCCACTTCACCTTGGAAAGCGACTCCAACACCATCAAACCCTCATGGTTGGTTGTCGGTGACTCCTATTTTTGGAACATCTCCTACCACATCCCTCTCGACCAAATCTTCAAACAGCATCACTTCTGGTACTACAACAGCAGCGTGTTCTATGATTCCGAACACAGCAATACCGGACAAGTCGATTGGCTCGACGAACTGATGAACACCGATTTCGTAACGGTGTCATACTGCACGGCCAATCTCTACGCCATGAGCAACCATTTCTCTTCAAAGGCCCTGGCTACGCTCTGTTGCAACCGCGAGGAGATACGCCAAGCCCTTCAGAATATCATGACTTCCATGCGCAACACACCCGAATGGATCGATGCGCTCCAAGCCAAAGCTGAGGCCCAAGGACAACCTTTGGAGACCGTGATGCATAACGATGCCGAATACATGCTTTATTCGGATATTGAACGCTATCTCCCCTCCCTTCAAGAAACACATCCCACTTCGCGCAACGACATGATACGCTATTATGACGCCAATGATCCAATCGGTGCCATCCTGCGAAACATGCACAACGACCCTCAATGGATGGAAAGCCTAAAAGCCAAAGCCGTGGAAAAACAACTCGACCTTGAAACCGTCATGGTGCAAGACGCAGAATGGATGCTACAACAAGCAGCGGGTAATCAATAGCTCAAGCCCACCACCTTCATCTTGAAACCCGACACTACAAAAGTCCTTTGACTTAGGTTAGCAAAATAACACAATAGCTTTTCATCATTCAAATAATTGAACTGGGATCGATTAAAGGTTTGCGTCATGGAATAATGCTGCCATTGGTCGTAATATTCATACCAGTCGTAGTTGATAACCAAGGTCTTCAATAGCTCCCTATGCCCGCCTAAACGGTCAATTGCAAAGCCCAGGGTAACCTTACGGGTATCGTCATCGGTGCGAGGAATATAGATGTCAAAATCACAATAGACCACCACCGACTGAAGCGTATCGGCGAGTGGTTCACTGAAAAGGTTGAACGGATACTGTTGGCTGAAGACAAAAGCATTGGTATGCGACAAGGTATCCACGGGCTTCTGGTAAGCATGGAGCAAGACATAATTCACGCTTTGACTGCTGTCAACAGCGACCATCAAGTGTTGCTTGTCCTCGTCAAGGCGAATCAAGGCGTCGTTGCGCATCACATAGTCGTCCATCGACTTGTACAATCCCACAAAGTCTTTGAGCCAATCTTCGTTTACCGGGGTGATTTTGAGCCTATCGTCCTCATACCCGAACTTATAAACCATGCCTTCGTCATAAAAATAGTCTTTATAGACCAAATTATCCATTTTGCGCGAGTTTTTTAGCTGAGGCGTAAAAGTGTTCGCCCTGAAAACAGAACTCGTGTCAAGGCCTGTATTGACCCAAGAAACCGTTTGAGGAGAGTTGATGCCATACACGTGCTTCAACATGGCCAGGAAAGAAGGGGTTACATCGCGATGCGCAATCATTGCTGGGAACCGATGGGGTTCCTTGAGCATGGGCGACCATACGACGAAAGGCACATGATATTTGTCGAGCTCCTCCGACTTGCCATTGAAACAATGGTCGCCTGTGATGATGAAAATGGTGTTCTCGTAGCCCGGAACCTCCCGATAGTCAGCAAAGAACTTTCTCAGGCAGTCATCGTAATACAGGTAGGAGGCATATTGTTCGTATTGCCATTGTTCGATGTTGTGCTGTTGATGGAACTGGACCAGTTTGTCGGCATAAGTCTTGGTATAGCGTTCTTTGTCGGGGTAGTCGAAGGGATCATGGGTAGTGAGGGTGAGATAGATGTCCAAATGAGGTGAGAGTTGAGAATTGAGAGGTGAGAGGTTTCTTTCTTTGAGGGATTCAGAGAAGAGATATTCGTCGTAGAGACCCCAAGTGTTTTGCATCTCCTTGGGGTAGCCGGTATAGTTGGGCAGATAGTGTTCTATGCCCATGTCGTTAAGGAAGTAGCACATGTCGTCGAAGCAGGTCCAGCCTCCATAGAAGAAGGAGGTGGTGTAGCCGTTTTCCTTAAGGATGTTGGGCAAGGAGTAAAAACGCGGGGTGTTCGACGACTGCATGAAGCCTCGTTTGCCGAAGGGCAGGCTTCCGAAGAGGCTTGGCAGCACGGCGATGGTGCGCTGCGACGACGACATGCAGTTGATCCAGTTGAGGCTGTGGTCGGCCAAGGAGTCGAGGAAAGGAGTAGCCGAAGGAAATCGACTGTTATATCCGCTGAACTCACGACTCAAGCCTTCGGTGATGACAAAGACCAAGTTGGGCATGGTATCGGGATTCAGGTCGAAAAACGAAGAAAGCACGTCGGGACTGTTGTCGATATGGGCAAAAGGATAACGGAAATCAACGAAATCGTCTTCAGGGAACTTCGATTGGAAGTCAAGGATGTGTTGGCGCTCCTTCTCCAGGTCTTCGGCATTGAATTTGGAGAACGGGGTATCGTCTTCAATCAAGCTCTTCCAGAAAAACTCCTGCTTGTTGCCCACGGTGCTCTTCCCCTCACGGGTGTGGAAAGTCCACACTGGGGGTTCGTTGACAAAGAAACCCACCACCGCCAAGGCCAACCAAATCCAAAGCCAGGTCTTGCTTAAATGGAGTTCCTTTCTTGAACACAAAAGAAACAGCAAAGGAATCAACAACAGCCCCACATAACCCCACCATACAAATGCCCCGGTTGATTTGGAGATGTAGATCAACTCTTTTATGGAATAGTTGAAAAAAATCTTGTCCAAAGGCATGTAGGTGGTTACGAAATACATAATCATCGCATTGGAAATCAATAACATAATTGTTCCAATGATGCGAAATGTCCACTTTGCGGCCTTTGCGGAGAAATGATGTATTAATAAATAAATTGGGAAAAGGAACAGGGCTATCTTGCTGAAAAACAACACATCATAGCCTACTCCGAGCATACAGGAGCCCAAATGGGGCCAAAATTGTTCTTGATAGTGTCCGAGCATGGCCGCCTCAAACAACCTTACGGCGATGCCAAATACGAACATCCAAAACAGGAAGCGTAAAAAACCTCTAATACCATGTATGCGTTTTTCTTTCTCCATAGCTTATTCTTGTTTTGCTTTTCTTTGGCTCAATAGCCAGTCAATATCGCGTTCAATCGCCTCGTCAAGGGGGATCTGAGACCGTTTCGCTTTTTCTTTGATCGACTCGAGCCATTCTTGATTACGGAAGACACCCTCCCGGTAAGGTTCACGCTCCGGATCATTTATCTCGGACAACACCTTGGCGATACGAGGGCTGGGCTTCCCGTTCGCGTCAACAAGACAGTTGACGGATTGGGTTAAAAAACCACGGTTCAAGTCGAACAAGTTACAGGGGGTATATAACAACGTCACGAAGTCAGAGGACAGCAATTCCCGTAGCAGGTCCACCTCGGAGGTGTTGCCGTGTCTTGGATCATCATAGATGGTGGTATTGTAACGCCAATAAGGATGGGAGCGGAACAACCGGTCTAAGGGGAGGTTGTACTGGAACCCCCGGAAATAGCTGTCGCCCACCACCAGCCATCGCGGCTTGATCGCCGTGCTGTCCTCATCAACGAACACATCGACGTAAGGAAACCGATTGGTTTCTATGGGATGTTTCAAGTTAAGCACTACTTCAAGATCCATATCAGGCTCACGAGCCCAATCCACGTAAGGATCGCCAAAGGATACATTGTGCAAATTCAGTCCACTGAGCGACTCCATGTAATGGACCAAAGTATCTGCCAGATAGGTAGCCGCGAGGTTGGTCCAATGCGAGGATGACTTGTAATACAAGGGGTAAGAGACGGTGTCGCGGATTTGCAAGAAATAATCAGAGAAATTGAGGCAATGGATTCCAAGGGAATCAAACAGTGGAGGGTAATAATCGATAGCACGTACCGTAGCAAGCCGTTCGTTAGCTTTGACTTCGGGTAAATAGTGGTCACACACCATATCTTTGGACGGAGCGATGATCACAAAAAGACGAATCCCGTGTTGTTCCAACACCGTCTGTATCGTCTGGATCCGGCGAGCATCCGCCAGCATCTTGCGGGTCATCTCATCTTCATCGTGGGCATAGCCGTAGATCGATTTCCCCAGGTAATGACTCATCACATATTCGTTGAACAGCCATCCGTCCTTGCCCACGGTGATGAACTCATTGGTGGTTTGATGAAACAGCGACCATATCAGCTGGTTGTAGTTGCGGATGAGAACTTCCCTAAAACCGAAGTGTTCTCCAAGGTAGGCATCGAATTGCTTCTGGTAGTCACCCGCCATAAAGGACTTCAAACGAAGTTCTGGGCGTTCCGTGGCGACGATCACACCCGCCAAGGGTTTGAACTTGAAGAGCGAAAACCGTTGCTGGATTGAGGATAAGAACAGCAAAGCCAGCGTCAGCAATGACAACACAATATGAAGAGTTTGCCGCCTCATGCCATCAGAATCTGAAATAGATGAACGGACTGAAACCCGTGGCGTTCAACGCCCCTATGCTGAAGATCAGCAAGGCGACGGACACCACCCAAGACGCCACATGACCCCAAGCTCCAAAGTTCTTATAGAATACCACCTGCTCGATTTTCCGACCGAAGGGAAATATCGTCAAGAAGGAGAAGACCACAGCGAGGATGAGCGTGGTATAGAACTGGCTACCACCGTTCCAGCTGAAGCCCTCGAAGTTGAACGAGAACATGGCCTTGTAGTAGTCGAAAGCATGACCGATGTTATCCGCCCGGAACAGCACCCAGCCGATCATGACCAGGAGGAAAGTGGTGAGAGTGGAAAGTGGAAAGTGGAAAGTGGAAAGTTTTCCGTTTTCAACTTTCCGTTTTCCACTTAACAGCTTCTCCAGCACGATGAAGAAGCCGTGGAATGCACCCCAAAGGACAAAATTCCAAGCGGCGCCGTGCCACAAGCCTGAGAGCAGGAAACAGACCCAAAGGTTGAAATAGGTCCGGGCAGTACCCCTCCGGTTGCCCCCAAGCGGGATGTACAGATAGCCTTTGATAAAGGTGCCCAGCGTAATATGCCACCGGCGCCAGAACTCGGTGATGCTCTTGCTGGTATAAGGATTGTCGAAGTTCTCAGGGAACTTGAATCCCATGATCCGTCCCAGACCGATGGCCATGTCGGAATAGCCCGAAAAGTCGAAATACAACTGCATGGTATAGGCCAGAATGCCGATCCAAGCCGTGCCCATGTCCATGGTACTGAGGTCGGCGGCGAAATAGACATCCGCCTGCTTAGCAATAACGTCAGCGATCAATACTTTCTTGGCAAGACCGATGACGAAACGATAAAAACCTTGCAAACGTTCCGACGGCGGACTCTCACGATGCCGGAGCTGCTGCTCCACATCGCCATACCGCACGATGGGACCTGCGATCAGCTGCGGGAACATCATGATATAGACAATGTAGTCTGAGAGTTTGTCCATGGGCTTCACCTGACCGCGGTAGGAATCCAACACGTATGTAATGGACTGGAAGGTAAAGAACGAAATGCCAATGGGCAGCACAACCTTGGCCAGCTGGATGCCTTGACCATGGAATAGAGCCGCGAGGGCGTTGACGTTGTCCACCAAGAAGTTGGCGTATTTGAACCACACCAACAGCCCCAGGTTTAAGGTGATAGCCACTGCGCACAGCCATTTTTTCGCCGATTTCTTCTCCATCTTGCACATCGCCTTGACCAGAAAATAGGTTGCCGTAGTGGATCCCAGAAGGATCAATATGAACTCGGGACCGCCCCAGGCATAGAAGATAATGGAGAAAACCAAGATGACATAGTTTCTGAACCTGCTGGGGCAGATGAAGTAGCACAGCAGGAAAAGCGGCAAAAAGTAAAGTAGGAATACGTTGCTGCTGAAAACCATGTGTTATTAACTTAATAATTTACAAAAATAGTAAAATTACGGAATGGCATCTCTTTTTGATCCCGATTCCAAAAATAAACCGTGAGATCTTTTCCACGGATGGGACGGACAAAAGGACGGTGATAGTCATACTTGAAAGTATAACGAATCCATTCGCCATCATGGCTCGGATGTAGTGTCATGATTTTCCACAGCACATCCTGGATGTCCACTGTCAGGTAGGGAGGCGTCATCCCCTTTTCAAGCTCAAAACTGCCTTCGATATGCAACACAAAATGGTTCTTCTCCAATGGGAACTTGGCCAATGACACATATTTGTCGTTGATAGTTACCTGACCTTGCTCCACCTCCAGAGAAGCAGCCAATGGTGCAACGGGGTGTTTAGCTAGGTTTTGACGGACAAAGTAGCTGCCCACATAAAGGAAAAACAGCACAAAAGCCACCTGGAAAATGGTTTGAACGATCTTGGAGCACCGATGCTCCCGCCCCTTAATCCGATCCAATTGCGCTTCAAGAAAATCATATAGAGGCTTCGCCGCTAGGGCGATGCCCCATACAGTCACAAAATACAACAGTCCGGCGAACAGGTGACCCCATGCACCCGTCATCGTGTTGGCCAATTTCAACACAGGCTCTCTGAAATAACCATGTACCACGAACAACATCATGGAGATGCCACCGAAATAAGTGAAAAGTGAAGAATGAAGCGTGGAAAACTTCCGTTGCTTCAGTTGCTTCAAGCCTTGATAGGCAAACACGGTGATGACACAAAGCGAGAGAAACGTGAACGGGTACAACACCTCGATGAAGTTGCCCCCGACAAACACCCCCAACGCCAGCACCAGCCACAGCCAATGGATCTTTTTGTCCTTGGAAAAAGCCAACAGAATTCCTAAAGCAAACTCTGGCAGGTGTCCCGGTGCATTCTGCATCAAAATCGTCCCATGATACAAATTCAACCCATACCGAAACAAGAAGAATAACCCGTATGAAATCACCAACAGGACCCCAAAGGCCTTCCAACGCCATTTTCTGATACAGCGGAACAGCAGGGGAAACAGCAGATAAAGTTGGAAGATCAAGCAAAAAAACCACCAAGGACCGTTGAAGCTGGTGCCGGATTCGGGCAACAATGTTTGGATGAAAAGCAGTTTATAGCCGATCTCCCTCCATTCCTCCTTGACGAACATCCTGCCATTCATCAAGATACATCCGAGAAAACAGACCAACACGCCGACGATCAGCAGCGGATAGAGCTTTTTGAGACGCTCCAGCATGAACACCCCCCAAGAGCGTTCTCGCCTCAACATGGAAAATGCCAAGCCGAAACCGCTGACCAACAAGAATAGCTGCACCCCGAAATGGCCGAAATAACTCAGCAAGGTGTTGATGCATTCACCAGGATATTGACCCAGTAAATCGAATAGTTTTTGTATCCTTAGTGGAGAAAAATCGAACTCATTCTCCCCAGGCATGGGGGTCAACCAATGGAAAAAGTTGTGCAAGACAATGCAAAGAATCGCAAAGCCTTTGATGATCGTCGTGTCGCGTTTGGTATAAGCTTTAAAAACCATGATTCATCCTTTCAGCATTATTCGACGACAATTTCATAGACACGACCTTCGATGTCGGTTTTGTTGTAAGGGATCAACCCTTGTTCCCAAACAATGGGCGGCCACCACTCAGAGTAATGATATTCCTGGGTGACAATGGCTTTCATTTGGTTGTTCGGAATGCTGGTGTATTGGTCGTTCATATAGCCCATCACCCGCATGTGCTTCGGGTCGGGACCGAGGCGCCAAATGATCTCGGTGGGTCGCCATTCGATCTCATAGTAATACCAGGGCGCCTTGAAGTCGTTGTTACTCATCGGGGCGCGTTCGGTCAACGCCTTATAGAGCTTGTACCACCGCAAGGTCTCGAACTTATGGTCCTTGCCGTAGGGGATGGAGTCGATGCCTGCCTTGAAGTACTTCG
>JAEEON010000037.1 GCA_016284305.1 Bacteroidales bacterium | reverse complement strand
GTGGCCTTCGCTGTTGGCGATGACTTGAGGCTCGTTGCCTTCCATCACGGCCACACATGAGTTGGTTGTACCTAAATCGATACCAATGATCTTTGACATTTCTTTGTTCTCCTATTTTTATTTGTTACTTATTTAATTTTCATTTCGCGATTGCAAGCCCAATCCCCCTTCTAAGGGGGCAGGGGGATTGCAACGCCCGCTTTTTTGTCAATCTTTATGCCAAAAGAAAAAAACTGACAAAATGGCAATAATTTGGTTTTTGTTCCGTTTTCAGTCCAAATATCTTTGCCAAATCAGGGATTTTTTGTACCTTTGCACCCTTATTTTTTCAAAAAATAGACCTTTATTATATATGAAAAGAATACTTGCCCTAATAGTTTCCCTTTTGCTTGCTACTGTCGCTTTTTCCCAAGATAACAATGGCTTTTTCCATAACCTGAAAGAGAAGTTTGTCGTGCATGACACTGTATATGTTTACATCACTTCGACGGATACTTTGTTTGTCGTTAACGACGAAGAGGAGGAGGACGATGATGAGGATGAAGAGTTCTCGGAAAGTATCCCAGTGCCTATCGATACTCTTTACACTTTTGATAAGTTCCGCAAGGTAATTCTTTTCGATAACAACACATGGTTGTATTATAACATCGAAAAGCCCGATATTCCAACTTCGATAAGCGAGGATCATTGGGATACGGAAAGTATTCATAGCTATAAAGACATCGCCTTGAAGGATCTTCCCGATGAGGTGACGCTTCAGCTGGTGGATTCGGTGCATGGCTATTGCATTCCTCATCCCGGCCCTGTGACTTCACAGTACAAATTCAGATGGCGTCGTCCTCACAAGGGCGTCGATATTGGCTTGGATACGGGTGACCCAGTGTATGCCGCCTTTGATGGCGTGGTGCGCGTGGATATGCCGACACGTATGTCGGGAGGCTATGGCAATGTTATCGTCATCAGACACGTAAATGGGTTGGAGACTTATTACGGACACTTGTCGCAACGACTCGTACAAAGTGGAGATATTGTCAAGGCTGGAGAATTGATTGGCTATGGTGGTTCTACTGGACGTTCCACGGGTCCACACCTCCATCTTGAGACTCGTTATATGGGGCAGCCTTTCGATCCTGAGCGTATCTTCGACTTGGAAAACGGAACGCTTCGCTCCGAGGTGTTTGTCCTGAAAAAGCACTATTTCAGCATCAACTCGCATTATGGTATGAGCGACAAACAGTCGCTGGCGGCTTCGAAAAAAGCACCGAAGGAATCTGGAAGCACCTCGAAGAAGATGTATCATACGGTGAGGAAGGGTGAAAACCTGAGCAAGATTGCCAAGAGATACGGTACTTCTGTCAACAAGATTTGTCAGCTCAACGGCATCAGAAAGAACAAGGCACTGAAGGTTGGACAAAAACTGAGAGTGAAGTAAAAACAAAACCCCGAAAGCCAACGCTTTCGGGGTTTTTCTTTTCAACGCGCCCGGCTTATTTCATCCAGGCCTCGACGTCCTCTAGCTGCAAGGCGGGGATGTCGAGTTTGTTCTTCTTGCGCAAGCCGTTGAGTTTCTCACGCAAAGCGGAGGGCTTCTCGGCCTTCAGTTGCTCGATGGTATTGTAGCCATTAGTGAGCAGCAGCGTCGCCCAAGCCTCGGCCATACCCAAAGCCATGAAGTCTTCCTTGGTGGCGTTCTTCACGACCTTCTCGGGACGCATCATCGGGAACAACAGCACCTCTTGGATGGTGGTCTGACCCGTCAGCAGCATCACGAAACGGTCGATGCCGATGCCCATGCCCGAAGTCGGGGGCATACCATATTCCAAAGCGCGCAGGAAGTCCTGGTCGATGAACATGGCCTCGTCGTCGCCGCGTTCGCTGAGTTTCATCTGCTCCTCGAAGCGTGCACGCTGGTCGATGGGGTCGTTCAGCTCGGTGTAGGCGTTGGCCAGTTCCTTACCGTTGACCATCAGCTCGAAGCGCTCGGTCAGCTCGGGGTTGTTGCGATGACGCTTGCAGAGCGGCGACATCTCCACGGGATAGTCGGTGATGAAGGTGGGCTGGATATAGGTGCCTTCGCACTTCTCGCCGAAGATTTCGTCGATCAGCTTGCCCTTGCCCATGGTTTCGTCCACCTCGATACCAAGTTGTTTGCACACGTCGCGCAGCTGGGCTTCGTCCATGCCCGTGATGTCGATGCCGGTCTTCTCCTTGATGGAGTCAATCATCGTGATGCGCTTGAAGGGACGCTTGAAGCTGATTTCGTTGTCGCCCACTTTCACGGTTTCCTTGC
>JAEEON010000036.1 GCA_016284305.1 Bacteroidales bacterium | reverse complement strand
CATAATCAAAAGTTCGGTAGCCACGTCACCGAAGAGGTGAACCATGTGGGCGCCGTCAACCAAATTGCCACCGTAGTGGGCATCCTTTGCGCTCATGCGCAGTCTGATCTTTGTTCTGTATTCCATTTTGTTCAGTTGTTCAGTTAATCAGTTATTCAGTTGTTCAGTTTTCAGTTTTCGGTTATTTTTCGACGTAGATGCCATCAACATAGATGCCAGAGGCGTGCACGCACTCGGGTTTGATTTCACCGACGGGGACCAGTTTTTCAGCTTCGACGACGACGTAGTCGGCGGCGGTGGCCATCAGCGGGTTGAAGTTGTTGGTGGTGCCCAGGAACACCATGTTGCCGAATTCGTCAACGATGTTGGCGCGGAGGAAAGCGATGTCGGCCTTCAGAGGCTTCTCGAGGAGGTAGTCCTTGCCATCGACATTCACCACCTGCTTGCCATCAGCCATGATGGTGCCCATGCCTGTGGGAGTCAGCACACCACCGAGGCCTGCACCGTAGGCGCGGATGCGTTCTGCGAGGGTTCCTTGGGGAACGTATTCCACGATGAGGGTGCCTTCGTTCTTCTGGAGGGCGGTCTGCTTGTTGGTGCCGGTGTGCGACACGATGGCTTTCTTCACCTGGTGGTTGGTCACCAGCTTGCCGTGGGCCACTTCATCGTAGGCCGTGTCGTTGGCGATGATGGTGAGGTCTTTCACTCCCTTGGCAACAATAGCGTCAATAATCTGGACAGGACTTCCCACACCGAGGAAGCCGCCGATCATAATAGTCATGCCGTCATGAACCTTCTCGACGGCCTGTTCCAATGTAATCTGCTTGTTCATAATTTGTTATGTTTTGAAATTTGTAAATGATTGCAATTTTGGTCTGCAAAGGTAAGGTTTTTACCTCGGGAAAACAAATGAAACCTTATTTATTTTATTATTAAAATTACGCGAACTATTAATAAAAAAAGGGTGCGATTTCCATCGCACCCAAAAAAGAACTACTTAATTTTTGGATTGTAACCAGTGTTGTTAGTTTTTGATGAAATCCATCGACCCAATCATTTCGTTCCGGATGGATTCAAAGGCCGCAGCGTATCCCATGATGAACCTCAGAACAGAATTTCCTGGTTTTGCGTTTTCTGAGGCGAAGACTTCTTTGATCTGTGATTCGAAGTTATAGTCAACAACAGGGTCGTTGCAATTGAGAGTAGCATTTACCGTCATAGGCGTTATTTTTCATTGAACATACACCTAAAAAACGGAACTCTCTACATATTATTATACTGGTCAGCACTTTTTTTTGATAAATATCGTATATCACACGGAATCAATACGTTAGACTAAGCTTATTCACCTCAGCCATCTTTCTGAGGTTAATCAAAGCATAACGCATGCGACCCAAGGCAGTGTTGATGCTGACGTTGGTGATGTCGGCAATCTCCTTGAAGCTGAGGTCGTCATATATTCTCATGCGAAGCACCTCTTTCTGCTCCATCGGAAGCTTCTCAATCATCTTTCTCAGGTCGCTATGGACTTGATCCACGATCATCCCCTGCTCCACCGACGGATCGGTAATGGGTGTGTTGTCGATATAGTTGTAATCCTCGCTCGATGACTCAACCACGGGAATACGATTCTCTTTGCGATAATGGTCGATTACCAGATTGTGAGCAATACGCATGGCAAACTGGATAAACTTCCCTTCGTCTTTGTAAACACCTGCCTTGATAGTGCGAATAATCTTCACAAAGGTGTCTTGGAAGATATCATCAGTCAACTGTCTGTCTTTCACCAAAGAAAGGACATAGCTATATATCTGCTCTTGGTAGCGGCTTACCAACAATTCAAAATCTGATAGACAGCCTCTTCTATAGCCCTCTATCAGCTCATGATCAGTTTTTCTTATCTCGGACATATGGCCCTAATCTTTAATGGCACCTAAGTGCGTGTTAATCAGGGTAAATAGCTTTCGATAATCGGTCCTCCTATACTATTTTGAATTATTGTTCGTTAATCGTCTTACGACTGAAATTTTCTGCAAAGATAGTGCAAATTTCATCAAAGTCAAGAAAAATGAGTTAATTTTGCACAATTTTTTAAAGAAAAATCATTGGAAGAGAACACCAACAAATATATCACCATTCGCCACGCCAATGTTAACAATCTGAAAAACATCAGTTTACAGATTCCCAAAAACCAATTGGTTGTCATCACCGGATTATCGGGTTCGGGAAAGTCTTCGTTGGCATTCGACACCTTATATGCAGAAGGTCAACGCCGTTATGTGGAAAGCCTCAGCTCCTATGCACGGCAGTTCATGGGAAGGCTTAACAAGCCCGATGTAGAGAGCATCACAGGACTCTCACCTGCCATCGCCATTGAACAGAAAGTGCGATCACGCAACCCTCGCTCGACCGTGGGCACCAGCACGGAGATCTACGAATATCTCAAACTGCTGTTCGCTCGCATCGGACGCACCTACTCCCCCATCTCAGGTCAACAGGTGAAGCGACACCAAGTCAGTGACGTGGTCGAACACATCTTTAACTTACCCATAGGAAGCACGGCTTATATCTTGTCACCCATCGTTCTTCCGGAAGGAAGAAAGCTGAATGAGCATCTTGGTCTTTTGTTACAGCAAGGCTTTTATCGATTGATGGTTGACAACGAGATTGTTAGAATTGAAGACTATCTTCAAACGAAGACCAAAAACACCCCAAAGGACCTCTGGCTTCTCATCGACCGTGTCCGGGTTAACGAGAGCATCCGTGGTGAGGTAAGCCGGCTGTCCGACTCTGTCCAGACCGCTTTTTATGAAGGCAAAGAGAGCTGTGTGGTATTGTCGGAAAACGATGGAAAACGTACCATGGCTGAGTTCTCGTCACGCTTCGAGGCTGACGGGATGAGCTTTGAGGTTCCATCGGTCAACATGTTTGCCTTCAACAACCCGTTCGGAGCCTGCCCCACTTGCCAAGGCTTTGGAAGCATCATCGGCATCGACCCCGACCTGGTAATCCCGAACAAGAGCCTCTCCATTTACGACAACGCTGTGGCTTGTTGGCGCGGCGAGAAGATGAGCGAATGGAAGGACGCTTTAATCAGGACGGCACACTATTTCAACTTCCCCGTCCACAAAGCGTATTACGAGCTCTCTGAGGACCAAAAAGCCCTGTTGTGGACTGGCAATGAGTATTTCGAAGGACTCAACGCTTTCTTCCAGATGGTGGAAAGCAACTCCTATAAAATACAATATCGCGTGATGCTCTCGCGCTATCGCGGCAAGACCATTTGTCCCGATTGCCATGGTTCGCGACTGAAGAAAGAGGCCCAATATGTGAAGGTGGGCGGAAAGAGCATCACCGATCTTGTGCTGATGCCTTTGGATGACCTCAAAGTGTTTTTCGACACTTTGGCTTTGGATGAAACAGACCAGAAGATTGCCTCACGCCTATTGGTGGAGATCAAGAGCCGATTGGATTTCATCATGGATGTGGGGTTGGGATATCTGACGTTGAACCGACTTTCAAACACCCTTTCTGGCGGCGAGTCGCAACGCATCAACCTGGCCACCTCTTTGGGGAGCAGCCTGGTAGGATCGACATATATCCTCGATGAGCCCAGCATCGGACTACATCCACGCGACACTGACCGTCTCATCAAGGTGCTGAAGCGTCTCCGCGACATTGGCAACACGGTAATCGTGGTGGAGCACGACGAGAAGATTATCCGCAATGCAGACCACATCATCGACATCGGTCCTTTGGCAGGTGAGTACGGCGGAACGTTGGTTTGCCAAGGAAACTATAACGAAATCGTCCGCTGCAAAGACAGCCTTACCGCACAATATCTCACTGGAGAGCGATCCATCCCGGTGCCGGTGCGGAGACGTTCCTGGAACGACTACATCATGGTAAAAGGTGCCACACAGCACAACCTCAAGAACATCAACGTGAAGTTTCCGCTCAACGTGTTGACGGTGATCACTGGCGTCAGTGGCTCTGGCAAATCGACTCTGGTAAAGGACATCCTCTACCCTGCCATGAAGCGTCAGATGGGCGAAGTAGCCGAAAAATGCGGCAGCTATGGCAGTTTAGAGGGAAGCCTTTCCAGAATCCAGGCCGTGGAGTTCGTTGACCAAAACCCCATCGGAAAATCATCGCGATCCAACCCAGTGACCTACCTGAAGGCGTATGATGAAATCCGGCAACTCTTTGCCGACCAGAAACTCGCCAAACTCCGGGGAGTAAAGCCTGCCTTTTTCTCCTTCAACGTACCTGGAGGACGTTGCGACAACTGCGAGGGCGAAGGGGTCACCAAGATCGAGATGCAGTTCATGGCCGACGTCTATCTTCCCTGTGAGGCTTGCCATGGCCGACGTTTCAAGGAAGAAGTGCTTGAGATCAAATACGACGGCATGAGTATTGCCGACATCCTCGACATGTCAGTTACCCAGGCCATCGACTTCTTCAACACCTCGAGCGATCGAAACAACCCCACCGTGGGCCGCATTATCAGTCGCCTGAAGCCCTTGAGCGATGTCGGACTCGGCTACTTGAAACTCGGACAGTCATCGAGCACGTTGTCGGGAGGCGAGGCACAACGCGTGAAACTCGCCTATTTCCTCATCAAGGGGTCGATTGAAAAACCCACCCTTTTCATCTTCGATGAACCCACGACAGGACTGCATTTCCACGACGTGAACAAGTTGCTCGACTCCTTCAACGCGTTGATCAACAACGGGCACACACTGATTGTCATCGAACACAACATGGACGTCATCAAATCGGCCGATTGGATCATCGACCTGGGCCCTGAAGGCGGCAATGATGGCGGGCGGATCGTTTTCGAAGGCACTCCGGAAGATTTATTATCATGTCAAGAATCTTATACTGGAAAAGAATATTATGAAATCAACAGAAATAGACCACCCTATGAGCGAACGTCAACAGAAAGTTGTTGACACCCTGAAATCCTTAGGAATCGAATTCGACATCCATTTTCACCCGCCCATCCCCACCATCGAGGAAGCCATCAACTATTGGAAAGAATTCGACTCCACCCATTGCAAGAACTTGTTTTTCAGAAACCACAAAGGAAACAAGCATTATTTGGTGCTCTTCGAGTGTATGCACCAGATGGATATCCACGACCTGGAACATCGCTTGCACCAAGGCAAGTTGAGTTTCGCCTCTGAGGCCAGGATGGACAAATATCTCGGCTTGAAACCAGGCAGCGTGTCGCCCTTTGGCTTGATCAACGACACGGAGCATCATGTGCATGTGTTCATCGACCAAAACCTAAAGAAAGCAGAGCGTCTCAGCTTCCATCCAAACGACAACACGGCCACCATCGTAATCAAGAACGAGGATTTCATAAAATTCCTTAACGCTATGGGCAACTCGTATGAATTTCTGGAATTGTATTGATTTCATCCGTTTTTTTTATAATTTTGCACCGAAATTTAAATTCTAATGTATGGATTCTGATCGAATCAACGTATGTGTCAACTCGGAAATCGGCAAATTAGAGCATGTGTTGATACATACCCCCGGGGCAGAAATCGAAAACATGACCCCAGAAACCGCTCATAACTACCTGTATAGCGACATCCTCAACCTTCAAGTCGCACAAAAAGAATACAGTTACTTCAAAGGCGTGTTGCAAAAAGTGGCCAAAGTCCACGAAATCAGCGACATGCTTGCCGACATATTAAGAAACAACACCATCAAGAGCAACCTCATCGAACGCATCTGCAAAGCTGAGAACGTGGCTTATCTGACCGACTACCTGAAGTCGATCGACGCTGAACCATTGTCGAAGATGCTCATCGAAGGTGTCCATCTGAAAGACATCTCCACCATCGACGACAATTATTTCTCGTTGTTGCCTTTGCCCAACCTGTTTTTCATGAGGGATGCCTCGTTCACCATGTTCGACAACTTGATGATCAGCAACATGGCCACCAAAGTGCGTGCCCGTGAGGCCATCATCCTTGAGGCGATTTACAACTACCACCCGCTGTTGGAGGCTACCGTAGTGAATCCGGCCATGAAATACAGCTCCTTGGAGACAGGTATCATGGAAGGCGGCGACATCCACATTGTCCGCGACGACATCGTGCTCAGCGGCAAGAGTGCGCGCACCAACATGCATGGCATCCAAGCCCTTGTGGATCACCTCAAGACAAAGCCCGGAGTCAAGCACCTCATCTTCCAAGAGTTGCCTCCGTTACCCGAGTCGTTCATCCACCTCGACATGGTGTTCACCATGCTGGATGTAAACCGTTGCATGGCTTATAAACCCGTGATCATGAACAGTGAGTTCAAGACCTTCCACATCACCATCGACGGTCAGAAAGCAGTGGGCAAGGAAGTGCCGAACCTGGTGGTTGCCCTAAACGACCTTGGTGTGCCGGTGGAGCCCATCTTCTGTGGCGGTGGCGACGACTCGTTCTTCCCCGCTCGCGAGCAATGGCATAGCGGAACCAATTTCTTCTGCTTCGCCCCTGGCAAGTTCCTCGGATATGCACGCAACACGCATACCATCCAAGCCATCAACGATGCCGGCTACAGTGTCCTTACCGCTGCCGATGTCGTCAACGGCAAAGTCAATATCAACAGCTACAAGAAATGCGTGGTTACCTTTGAGGGCAACGAGCTCTCCCGTGGCGGTGGCGGCGCAAGATGCATGACCATGCCGGTACAACGACAGGCCGTTGACTGGTGAGGTGAAAGGTGAAAGGTGAATTATTACTTTTCAATTTTCAATTTTCACCTTTCAACTTTAACTTCGTCCACCATAATCCAAGCTTTCTCTCCTGCGTAGGGATGCCATTCGGGCAAGGTTCCCCAATTTTCTATCTTGACTTTGATGAACCGCACCTTACTTGCATCCATTTTGGCACGGGCTTCGACACGACCTAATGCGGTCATTTTATCGGGCATGTTATAAACGGGAAACTCAACAAACTTCCAATCCGTGAAATGCACTCCATCGGATGAGTATGAAACCCAAGCCGACTTGGGCCACACCACCCAACGTTGCGGATCATGACAAATGCCGATCTTCAACATGCTGAAATCCAACGGCTCAGTAAGCTCGATGGTTGCCTCCATATCGTTTCCACAGAATCCCAACCAGCCAGTCCAATAATCATCAACCACACCCTTCTTGCCATCCATCAAGGCAATGTCGGCGTCTTTTGAATAGCGCTTCTCCGGAGGGTTGACGAAAACGGTATTTTTAATGTATTGACGTTCAAAGACACGATGAACCGCATAGGATTCTTCCTTCCCAGAGGCAAAGGCTTTCACTGTGAGCTCACAAGTTTGATTGATTTGGAACGGCTTCTTGTAGCGCATGGACTTTGTCGTGGGTTCCGAGCCATCCAATGTGTAATATATGGACGCATTGGCCTCGTCGCATGACAAAGACACCGTCAACGGGCTGTTGAAGATTCGGTCATCCTCATGACCATTCATCTCCACACGAATCTCAGGCGTGGCCACCATCGTCGAGGTAAGGTCGGGACATGCCCATTGATAAACCTCTTCAGGCTGCTGTTTTCCAACAAAATAGGGTCTAAGACACAAGTCATAGTCATACGACTTGACACGGATACGATAAGGCTCGGCAACACCAGGACCACAAGTGGCAGTTCCCAACCCAGCTTGCAATGCGTCAACATTCAAGGTCATATAAGGAGCCTTTTCTAGTTGGTTGATGCGCTCCGCTGCAGTAAGGTTTTCATCGCTATAAGGATACATGCTAAAGTTGAAAGGCTTGGACGAAGTGATGAGAAGTCCGACAGGATTCTTTGCACTTTCAACAGCCATCCAACGAACATCACTATGATTGCTATTATCTTGTGGTACAACATGTTGTTCAAACAAATTTAAAGCATTACTTGAATATACACCAAAGACACCACTGGCATTACGATCGGGATAGTTTTCCACATCCTTTCCAAAGTATTTCAGCTCTTGAAAGTCCGGTTGCAGATGCATTTGCATACCGATTTTCGGAAGATAAGTCACATCACCCACCATTTCAACATGGTTGGACACAGCAATCTCGCCATTAAGAGCTATGGTATAAACTTGATTAACAACTATTTGCAGTTTTCCCATCCGATCACGGAAGTTCAAAATCTTGCGAATCATCCAACGACCATCGTCCAGTTTCTTCTCAGATGAAGAGACGCATTCAGGAGTCAAATGATCCAAACCAGATCGTTTCCACGCTGGACTCCCACAAGGATCCACTTGGTCATTCAAGGTAGGAGCACGCCAGAAGTTTGGCTTTAAGTAATCGATTATTATCTTTTGAGTATCAAATATATATGATGTTAATAAACCTGTTGCCTCATCAAAGGAAACCGGAAGATTGTCATTGACACCCTGTGCATATTCCATAGGATGTCTTTCTTCGGAAGGCCAATCGAGTCTGAAGTTGTCGTAAGCAATCTCGGTACCTTGCGGGCGGAAGGGCTCATCAGCTTTTAAGCGCACCGAAAACAAGACAAAGAACTCCTCACCTGGATGTCCATAGATACGCAAGCGTTCAATGTTGAATTGCTTGGTCTCAAAGGGTTTCAACTCCATGTTGATCGTTTCTTCTCTCAACACTTTTTCATTGGAATAGATGGTATAATGCAATTCATAGGCATTAAGGTCAGTAAATGACATCCAGTTCGTCACCTCAAACTTACCAGCTTGTAAATCAATGGCTTTAAACTTGAAAGGTTGATACACCTTCTTTACCTCGTCAGCATGGTGGTGAGGGGTGCGATCGGAGGAGATTACTCCATTGGCGCAGAAGGCATCGTCATCGCCCACACCATAGTCATGGCCGAAGTCGCCACCCACCGCCAGCCAATCCACGTCCTTTTTACTGTCATGGACGATAAAGCTTTGGTCCACCCAGTCCCAAATGCATCCTCCTTGCAACTGTTCGTTGGCCTCAATCACCTCCCAATAATCTTGCAAGCCACCCATGCTGTTACCCATGGCATGGCAGTATTCCACCATGATGAAAGGACGACCAGCAGCGTCTAATTTATCATTAACAAAACGCTTTAAGTAATCAGTGCTACTATACATTAAACCAATAACATCCGTGTTACTGTCATAGATTGCTCTCTCATAAGTGACAGGCCGTGAATGGTCACGGTTTTTCATCCAGTCGTAAGTATATTCGAAGTTGACACCGTTGCCACATTCGTTGCCCATCGACCACATGATCACTGATGGGTGGTTCTTGTCACGTTCCAGCATGTTACGATTTCTGGCCCAGATCATCTGTTTGAATTGCTCATCTTTTGCTAGGCTGCGTTCGCCATATCCTTGGGCGTGCGACTCGCAGTTAGCCTCATCCCAGACATAGAGTCCATAACGGTCGCAGAGCTCATACCAATAGGGATCGTCGGGATAATGGCAGGTACGTACGGTATTGATATTCATCTGCTTCATCATGGCGATATCCTTCTCCATCGACTCATGGCTGATGACATGTCCCTTATAGGGATCATGCTCGTGACGGTTCACCCCTTTGATAAGCACATATTGTCCGTTAATCAGCAGTTTACCGTTTTTGATTTCAGAAGTGCGGAATCCAATATGGTTCTCCAGCAGTTCCACCACCCTATTTTTCTTATCCAAGATTCTGATTTCGAGGCGATAAAGGTTGGGATGCTCAGCTGACCAGGGTTTGATTCCCGCAATGGTGTGATCGGATTTCAGATTCACCTTACCAGCGATGCCTTTCAATGCTCTTTGCAATCTAATAATTTCATTATCAGCATCATACACCAACACTTCAAGGGTACCATTTTTGATGGTTTTGCCAGTAGGATTGTCGATGGTGATATCAATATCAAAGGTACCATTCTGATAAGTCTCATCTAGGCCTGCATGGACTTCGTAGTCATACACATTCACTTGCGGTTTGGAATAAAGCATCACGTCGCGTTCAATTCCGCTGATACGCCAAAAGTCTTGGCATTCAAGATAGGAGCCATTGGAGAACCGATAGACTTTGACAGCCAGGGTATTCTTTCCGAGTTTCACATAGGGAGTGATGTCGAAATCGGCATTTGTTTTGGCATCTTCTGTATAGCCCACAAACTGACCATTCACCCAGATGTAGTAGGCAGACTTCACTGCGCCGAAGTTGATGAAGGTCTGTCGGTTTTTCCATGACTGAGGAATCTCGAACTCGGTCAGATAGCATCCCACTGGGTTGTCGATTGTTGGCGCTTGTGGCGGATTATTGGGACGAAATTCGTTATCAACATTGACATAAATTGGTGTTCCATAGCCATTTAGTTCCCAATTGGAGGGCACTTCAATGGTATTCCAGCGACTAGCATCAAAGTCCAATCGATAGAAATCCGAGGGAGCACTGTCAGGTCTTGCCGACCAAAAGAATTTCCATTCGCCATTAAGGCATCTCGACCAATCTTCACCCACAGGAATCACATTGGTCCGTGGATATAATCGGTTGATTTCGTGGATGTTGACATCATTCCATGCGTTCAATTCCGTTTCGGTCTGGGCAAAAAGGCCCGAACATGCCAAAACAAGGACGGTAATAATGCTTATTCTTTTCATATTCAATTAGTTATTTGCTTTCTACTTTAAGTTCACCCAGCTTTTCTCTATCGCGTTCCGGAATACGTTCCGATTTATTTGCTTCACGGTCAAAATAGACCACTACAGCGTGGCAGAGGGTCTTGACATTTCCAGTTGACTGATCCACAAGACGTTGCTCCATACTAAAGCTAGAGTTACCCACTTCGAGGATAGCCGACTCACACCGAAGGTCATCATGGAAATGGATCGGCATCTTGAAATCCATATCAACATGGACCAGCACATATTTAAAGGTTAGCCAATCAATTTTTTCATTGAAAGCATATTCAAAGAAACGGCTTCGACCCATGTCGAAGTAATGACATTGCGACCCATTGTTGACGTGGTTATAGGGGTCAAGGTCGCTCATTCGGATTTGGATTGGACAGGAAAACATAGTTTTAGAATAAATTTATGGGGGCGAAGATACGAACAAATTCCAACATTTTTTGTATATTTGCATCATAAAACGTTTTTTATGTTACAGAAACTCCATCAATTCAAGGCCAAGCATCCGTTTACCTCGCTGATGTTCATTGCCATTGCCATCCGAATCCTGGTGGTCATCTTCGTACCAGGCTTCGGTTCGAACCACGACCTTCAACAACCGACGCTGATACAGCAGTTTCTGGAGTGGCTCAAGCGAGTCATCGGCATGGGCAACTCACAATGGATGATGTTCCTCAGCCGCATGTTCTACGCCATCGTGTCGTTGTTCACTGTTTCGATGGTTTATCGCATTTGCGACCTGCTCGCCAACAACCGCTCCAAGGCTTGGAACATTGCCTTGTTGCCGGCCATCTGCGTGGTCATGCCCACCTTTGGCATCATCAGCAACGTCAGCTTCTTCCTCGGCCTTCCTCTCCTGCTCTATGGATCCAACATCATCTTACGCCAACAGGTGTTACGCGATGCCAACATGAATGAGAGTGTTCACCGGACCTCATTCATCATTGCAGGAATCATGCTTGCCTTGTCCATCTGTGTGTGGTATGAGAGCGCTTTGGTGATTCTTGGCATCCTGCTGATGCTCTGCATGAAACGCAATTTCAAAGGCGCCTTGATGACTTTCATTGGACTGATCCTCACCTTGTTAGTAATATGGTTGGTCCTTTTCATGCTTAATGTCAACCCCTGGAGTTTCATCAGACTATGACCCAAGAAGAAGCCCGCCTGCGCATCGCCGAGTTAAGCGATGAGCTTGAACGCCATAATTACAACTATTACATCCTTGCCAAACCTACCATCAGCGACTATGAGTTCGACATGAAGTTGGAAGAGCTGGCGCGACTGGAACGTCAATATCCAGAGTTGCTGCTCCCGACCTCGCCCACTCAACGTGTAGGAGGCGGCATCACCAAAGAGTTTGCTAGCGTACGACATCGTTATCCCATGCTCTCACTGTCCAACTCCTATAGCAAGGAAGACATCGAGGAGTTCATCCAACGCATCAAGAAGAGCATCGATGGCGAAGTGGAGTTTTGCTGTGAGCTCAAATTCGATGGATTAAGTATCAGCCTACAATATGAGAATGGCATACTGGTCCGTGCCGTGACTCGAGGCGATGGTGCCCAAGGCGACGACGTCACCACAAACGTGAAGACCATCAGGACCATCCCTCTAAAGCTACATGGCGACTACCCGCCTTTTTTCGAGATGCGAGGCGAGATCGTGATGCCTTTTGAAAGTTTCGACCGACTTAATGAATCGCGCGTGGCCATGGGCGACGACCTCTTTGCCAACCCGCGCAACGCCGCCGCTGGCACCCTGAAACTGCAAGATTCCAAGGAAGTGGCGCGGCGACATCTCGACAACTACTGCTACTACATGATGATGGACGACCTCGAAGAACGCTATGCAACACACTATGATAGCTTGATGGCCGCCCGCCAATGGGGGTTCAACATCTCCAATCATCTACGGGTCTGCAGAAGCGTTGACGAAATCTTCGAGTTTATCAACTATTGGGACGTGGAACGGCACCACCTACCCTTCGCTATCGATGGCATCGTATTGAAAGTCAATAGTTTTGAACAACAACAAGCTCTAGGATTCACAGCTAAATCCCCAAAATGGGCCATTGCTTATAAGTTCAAGGCCGAAGAGGTGGAGACAGAGTTGCAAAGTGTTGATTTTCAAGTCGGGCGTCACGGAACCATCACTCCAGTGGCCAACCTTGCCCCTGTATTATTGGCTGGAACAACCGTAAAACGAGCCACATTAAACAATGAAGATTTCATTCGGCAGTTCGACCTTCATTATGGAGACACTGTGACTGTCGTCAAAGGCGGTGAGATCATCCCTAAGATTATCGGAGTGAATTTCGACAAGCGGCAAGTCGGGGCCAAACCCGTGGAGTTCACCAAGACTTGTCCTGCTTGTGGCACGGAACTGATCCAACACGAGGGCGAGGCTGCGTGGTATTGCCCCAACCCCATGAGCTGCCCTCCTCAGGTGAAAGGCCGCATCGAGCATTTCATCAGCCGCAAGGCGATGAACATCGAGAGCCTAGGCGAAGGCAAGATAGAGTTGCTTTACGACGAAGGCCTCATTAAGGATGTCGCTGACCTATACTCTCTTACATACGACAAGCTGTTCGGACTAGCCAAGGAGATTCCCATTCTCAACGAGGACGGCATTGAGACAGGCAAGACGCGCAAAGTCAGCTTCAAGGAAAAAACGGCCCAAAACATCATCGATGCCTTGGAAAAGTCGAGATCAGTGCCTTTCGAACGGGTACTCTTCGCCTTAGGCATCCGAAACGTGGGCGAGGTGGTGGCCAAAACCATTGTGGCTGAGCTTCATGATATCGATGCCATCATCAATGCCAGCGAAGAAGAGCTTAGTTCCATCAACACCGTAGGTGGGGTCATCGCTCAAAGCATCAAGGCATTCTTTGCATCTCCGCGGAACCTCGACATCGTGGAACGCCTCCGTCAGGCCGGCTTGCAGTTTGCCAAAGTCCAGGCAGAAGCCTCTAACAAGGAGCAGGTCTTGTCAGGAAAATCCATCATTGTCAGTGGGAAATTCTCCATCGAGCGCGATGAACTCAAGCGGATGATTGAAGACTACGGAGGCAAAAACGTCAGCTCCATCTCGTCAAAGACCGATTATGTGCTTGCCGGTGACAACATGGGACCCGAGAAGCGAAAGAAGGCAGAGTCTTTAGGCATACCCATCATCAGTGAAGCCGACTTCTATGCCATGATTGGATCGGCCAAAGAGATGACATCGGAGCCCAAACCCGACTCAGAAAACGCGCAACTATCCTTGTTTTGAACCTTAGCCGAACTCCGAATAAAGCCGGCGCATTGCTTCCTCAACGGTGGAACGAGGGCAAGCCAGATTAATACGGAAGAAGCCACTACCCTCTTGTCCAAACTCCTTGCCTCGATTCAGCCCGAGTTCAGCACCACGGGTCATCTTCAGCCACAGCTCCTCTTCCGACAAGCCAAAGCCATTGAAGTCCAGCCACATCATATACGTAGCTTCAGGTTTGAAGAACCGGACCTTCGGAAGCTTTTGTGCAAGGAAATCTGCAACGTAATCCACATTGCCTTGGACATAGTCAAGCAGTTGCGACAACCATTCGTCCCCTTGTTCCATCGAGGCTTGGGTTGCTACCTTGCCAAAGATGTTGCCCAACTCGGCTTCCATGGAATGCACATAATTATTAAAGGTGTCGCGCATGTCCTTATTCGGGATGATTGCCGTGGAAGTCGCCAATCCTGCAAGATTGAACGTTTTGCTGGCAGCATGGAAGACGATGCAGTGGTTTGCCGTCTCTTCGTTCAGGGTAGCGTAAGGCACATGTTTGAAACCAGGCAAAACCAAATCACAATGGATTTCATCAGCGATTACCAGCACGTGGTTCCGCAGGCAAATCTCACTAAGCCGCAAGAGCTCATCGTGGGTCCAGCAACGGCCCACGGGGTTATGAGGATTGCAGAGAATCAACATCTTGGCGGTCTTCGCCTGCGACTCCAACAACTCGAAGTCCATCTCATAGCCCTTCTCTCCCACTTTCAGCGTGTTGTAAACCAGTTTGCGATTATGTCCAGTAGCGGCATGATGGAAAGGTGGATAGACCGGAGACTGGATGATGATTTCGTCGCCTTCTTTCGTGAAGGCCATCACCGCCATGTTGAATCCACAGACAACTCCAGGCACAAACGACATCCATTCCAGGTCAACCTGCCATTGATGGTGTCGCAACAGCCAACCCTGGATGGCTTTAAAATAGGGTTCATCTTTGAAATGATAGCCATAAACGGGATGTTCAGCTCTAGCTATCACAGCGTTACGAGCGAAGTCAGGAGTCTCAAAATCCATGTCAGCCACCCACATAGGAAGCACCTTGGGATTGCCGAAAACTACTTGACGAAGATCATATTTAACACAATTTGTGTCTTCACGGGGAATAATTTTGTCGAAATTGTATTGCATAATACATTTTATAACTTTTCCATATGCAAAGTAAATAAAAGATTTTTAATCAATTTCTTAATTTTTTTTAAAAATATGGTTCTATATGATAATATTTTACTAATTTTGCGGCCTAATTTTGTTTTTTTATGAAAATATTTGTTGCAAAACTGGCATTTCGGACCAGGGCGGAGGATTTAAGGACCTATTTCGAGCAGTTCGGACAGGTGGATGTTTGCAAGGTGATCATGGATCATGAGACAGGTCGTTCAAAGTGTTACGGGTTTGTGGAGATGCCCAACGATGACGAGGCATACAGAGCCATTGTGGAGACGGATGACATGGATTTTCAGGGCAGTGTTCTTCAGGTGAAGAAATCACGTCCTCAGTTGGACAATTCCATTTCCACGAGACCACGTCGTCAGGATCAACGCACGCAAAGACCGCATTTCACGAAACATTCTGATGCGGAAGAAGCATAATTTTTCCTGAAAAACCCTTGACAAAAAGAAAAAATACGTATCTTTGCAGCGCAAAAGAGATGGTCTGGTAGCTCAGCTGGATAGAGCAACAGCCTTCTAAGCTGTGGGTCTTGGGTTCGAATCCCAACCGGATCACAAACAATTCCATAAAAAAAGCCCTACGTGTTTAGGGCTTTTTTTTATTTTTGCAATCATCAAAATCATAGATAATGAAAGCTACCGAACAAGATAAGGAATTCATGCGCGAAGCCATCCGTTTGGCAAACGAGAGCGTGAAACAAGGTGGTGGGCCTTTTGGGGCAGTCATCGTCAAAGACGGAGAGATCATCGCCAAAAGTTCCAACAGTGTGACCATCGACCAAGACCCAACAGCTCATGCAGAGGTAAACACCATCCGCCTGGCATGTCGCAAATTAGGAACCCATGACCTATCGGGATGCGTCATTTACACTTCATGCGAACCCTGCCCCATGTGCCTTGGTGCCATCTATTGGTCACATCTCTCCAAGGTTTTTTATGGCAACAACAGAAACGACGCCTCAGCAATCGACTTTGACGATGACTTTATTTATAAAGAAATCGACAAACCGATTAGCGATCGGAGCATCCCTTTCATCCCAGTGCTCAAGCGCGAGGCCAAACAATCGTTCAAGCTCTGGAAAGAAAAGGAAGACAAATCAGTCTATTAAAGAGATTATTTCAGGCCTCCCCAAGTACCAATGATGGTCTTGCACTGCGTGTAGCAGGAAGGACAATTATACACTTTGTAAAGCTCGCTGCCATTGGGTTGGAATATTTCCACCTGACGTTGTTCCGTATCCCAACCTTTAGCCAGGATGTAAACAAAGGTGTCGGTACCTCCAGTGACTTGTTGTGGCTTGTTGGCTGAAGCGCACATCTCGACAGTGTAAGGTTCGACGGGCTTGTAGGCATTGTCGGCAGTAGCGCCCTTGAGCAAGGCAGCAGCCATATAACGTTGCAGATACGGATCGTCCGGACCGGCATATTGCGACGGGACGAGTTTGGTATCAAGGATACGGGTGATACCATTGACCGTAGAACCACTGTTGCAAAGGAGATTGAGGCAACGAAGGCCAACCGACTTGTCGCGAGCATAGATCTCAAGTGCCATAGGGATCATGGCTGCCGTACCTTGGACGGACTTGCCAAGCAGTCCGGAGTAAACCGCGGAAAACTCCTCGAAACCGGAAGGAACATTCGTGAAGGTGACCACAGCCGTAGGTGTTCCACGGTAGCCGATGACCTCGCCTGGCTTGTCGCCAATGTAACCGCTCACCGTGTAAGTGTGGTCGCCATAGGTCATGGTATTGCCATTGACTTGACTTGCCTGAGGAGTCTCGCTAATCAAGGTGCTACTGGGATCAGCATTGTTTCCTTCGTCTTTATTAAGGACACCTGAATCTGCGATGGCTTTGATGAGCTTGGCTGCAGAATCACCATTGCCACAAGAGCTGAAACCAAGGAACATCATCGTCACTAAACCGATAACCAAAAGATTTGATTTGTTCATAATTGATACATTTTAGAAAGTTAGACAAATTGTTGTGTGCAAAACTAATAAAAAAACATAAAAAAACGTAATTTTGCACTTTATTTAATAAGATGAAAGATTACCTCTACTCCATCGAGATGGAGACTCGCGACTACGAGTGTGACATACAGGGCATTGTCAACAATGCCGACTACCAACATTATCTGGAAGCCACACGTCACAAATGGCTACAACAGGAAGGTTTCTCCTTCAGGAAGTGGCATGACGAGGGCATCGACATGGTGGTCTCTGAGATCACTTTAAAATACAAGACTCCCCTCCATGGCCAGGAGACCTTCCTCTCCTGCCTCAACCTTCGCCGCGAAGGCGCACGTTTCATTTTTGACCAAGACATTTATCGCAAGGAAGACATGAAACTGTGTGTCTCAGCCACCGTCTCTACCGTATGCATGGTCCATGGGCGCCTGACCCGTGGCGATGAAATTGCCGCCTTGTTTTCAAAATACCTTTGATAAGTAACAAACAATCAACTTAATATCATCATTAAATGAAAAACAACAAACATCTTCATCTCAGCACAGTGCTCTCCATTGTCTTAGCTCTGATGCTGTTACAGTGCACCCTTTTCACATCGTGCAAAAAACAACAAAACAAATACCAGTATGAGACCGTGAAAGGTGATCTCACCGAAGCGCGAATCTATACTCTTAAAAACGGGTTGAAAGTTTTTCTGAGTGTCAACAAGGAAGAGCCCCGTATCCAGACTTACATTGCCGTTCGCACGGGATCGAAGAACGATCCTGCTGAGACCACCGGTCTGGCTCACTACCTGGAACACCTGATGTTCAAAGGAACGCAACAGTTTGGCACCAACGATGCCGCTGCCGAGAAACCCCTGTTGGATGAGATTGAGGCCAGGTACGAGAAATATCGTACCCTCACCGATCCTGAGGAACGTCGCATCGCCTATCATGAAATCGACTCTGTGAGCCAACTGGCTGCACAATATTTCATCCCTAACGAGTACGACAAACTCATGTCAACCATCGGCGCAGAGGGCACCAATGCCTACACTTCCGAGGACGTGACCTGCTACACCGAGGACATCCCTTCGAACGAGGTGGAGAACTGGGCCAAGATTCAAGCAGACCGCTTCCAGAACATGGTCATCCGTGGCTTCCACACTGAACTTGAGGCTGTTTACGAGGAATACAACATCGGCATCGCCCAGGACAGCCGTAAAGTCTGGGAATCACTCTACGCCATGCTCTTCCCCAACCATCCCTATGGAACTCAGACTACCATCGGAACGCAGGAACATCTGAAGAACCCCTCCATCACCAACATCAAGAACTATTTCAACAAATGGTATCGCCCGAACAACGTGGCCATCTGCATGGCGGGCGACTTTGATCCCGACAAGGTCATTGCCATCATCGACAAGTATTTCGGCGCTTGGGAACCCGGTGAGGACGTGAAACAACCCGAGTTCGCTCCCATGGCTCCCATCACCTCACCTCGCGACACCTCTGTCTATGGCCTTGAAGCTGAAAACCTCTGCATCGGATGGCGCTTCGACAGAGGCAACTCCCTGCAAGCCGATACCCTTGAGATCATCGGTGAGATGCTGAGCAACGGAACCGCAGGCCTCATCGACCTCGACATCAACCAACAGATGAAGATGTTGGGTGCTTGGGGCGGATATCAAGCCATGCGCGACTATAGCTGCTTCATTTTGGGCGGCACCCCGAGAGAGGGTCAGACCCTCGAAGAAGCCAAGGACCTGCTCCTTGAAGAAATCGAGAAACTGAAGAGAGGCGACTTCTCAGACGACCTTCTGCCATCGGTTATCAACAATGCCAAACTCAACTACTACAACATGCTTGAAAGCAACCAAGCACGCGCCAATTTGTTCGTTGAACGATATATCAACGAAATACCTTGGGAACAAGAAGTTGGCCATCTCGATCGCATTTCCAACATGACCAAAGAACAGATTGTTGACTTCGCCAACCGTCATCTCAACAACAACTACGTGGTAATCTACAAACGCCAAGGTGTAGATGAGAACCAAAAGAAGATCGACAAACCTGCCATCACCCCTATTCCGACTAACCGCGACATGGTAAGCGCCTTTGTGGAGGAAGTACAAAACACCGAAGTGGAGCCTATCCAACCTCGCTTTGTCGATTTCCAGAAAGACCTTACTTTTGGCAACACCGATGCCAAGATCCCGTACATCTATGTACAAAACAAAGAGAACGGCCGTTTCATTTTGGCCTTCCGCTATGAATTCGGCACCGATGCGATGCTTGAATACGACTATGCCGCCGACTACCTCGAGTACCTTGGCACTGACAAACTCAGTAACGAACAGATCAAACAACAATTCTACAAGCTGGCCTGCAATTACCGCGTTGCGGTGAGCGACCGTAACATCTATGTCTATCTGACTGGTCTCAGCGAGAACATGCCTGAGGCTTTGGCCTTGCTCGAAGACGTCCTTCAAAACGCCCAAGTCGATAAAGACGCCTGGATGATGTACGTCCAAATGGTGGCTCAGTCGCGCTTCAACGCCAAACTCAACCAAAACCGCAACTTCAACGCCCTTGTGCAATACGGCCTCTATGGACCTTATAACTCCACACGCAACATCCTTTCCGTTGAACAGCTTCAGCAGCAAGATCCCCAAGTTCTCCTCGACCTGTTGAAGGGTCTCTCCAAATACGAGCATTCCATCCTTTATTATGGACCGATGACAGAACAAGAGATGGCCAAGGCTGTCACTGAAAACCATCATACGGACGGCGAGTTCATCCCTGCCCTCGAAGGAAAACATTACACCTTGCAGCCCACACCTGAGAACGAAATCCTCATCGCTCCTTACGATGCCAAGAACATCTACATGCGCATGATTCACAACGAACAACGCCCATGGAACCCCGACGAGGCTGCTGTCAAGGCCCTCTTCAACGAGTACTATGGCGGTGGCATGAATACCATCGTGTTCCAAGAGATGCGTGAGGCTCGCGGTTTGGCTTACAATGCCTATGCTGCCTACATGGAGCCCTATTACAAAGGCCAACCGGAGTATTTCTTCACCCATATCATCACCCAAAACGACAAGATGATGGACTGCGTGACGCATTTCCATGAGATTTTGGACGAGATTCCGGAAAGCGAGAAGGCCTTCGGCATCGCTAAAGAAGCCCTCACCAAACGCTTGGCCAGTCAGCGCACCACCAAGTTCGGTTTGATCAACGCCTGGCTCACCGCCCAACAGAGAGGCATCGACTACGACATCAACGAACGCATCTATAACGCCCTTCCCAACGTCACGCTGAAAGACATCATCGACTTCGAGCAGGCACAGATGGCCAAGAAGCCCTATCGTTATGTCATCCTCGGCAACGAGAAAGATCTCGACATGCAGTCCATACAGCAATTTGGACCGATTCGCCGCGTCAGCACGGAAGAGATATTTGGATATTAAAAACCTGAGACGATGACAAAGACCGCCCTCCTACTCCCGCTCGTGTTCAGCCTGATGTCATGCAACCAACAGCCTGCGTCAGAGACATACGAGACGGATACCTTCACGACCAAAAGTGGTAAATGTGTCAAATTCCATGCCTTGATGCACGCTTGTATCCGGATTGAGTTCGACGGCAAGGAGATCGAGATCGACCCCACGGGCAAACTCGGCAACCGCACCATCGACTACACTGCTCTTCCCAAGGCTGACTATATCTTTGTGACTCACGAACATTTTGACCACTTCGATAAAAACGCCATCGGCCTTCTCACCAAAGAAGGGACCCAACTGGTCACCAACCAACGTTGTGGAGACATGTTGGGCTACGGCAAAATCATGGTCAATGGCGAGAAGGCAGACCTTAACGACTGGCTTAGCGTCGAGGCCGTTCCTGCCTACAACACCACCGAGGGACATCTACAATTCCATCCCAAAGGACGTGACAACGGCTATATCCTCACCATCGATGGCTTGAGGATATATGTTGCCGGCGATACCGAAGACATTCCCGAGATGGCCGACATCAAGGACATCGACATCGCCTTCTTGCCTTGCAACCAACCTTACACCATGACGGTTGACCAATGTGTGAAAGCCGCCAAGATCATCAAACCCAAAGTGCTCTTCCCTTACCATTATTCCGATACTGACTTGAGCGAACTTGCTCCTCGTTTAAAGGAAGAGGGAGTTGAGGTTAGGGTTAGACACTATGAGTAGAGGTGAAAGGTGAAAGGTGAAAGGTGAAAAGTATTGATAGCAACCAAAGTACCTCATAGAGGGGCGCCAATAGTATCCCCGGGTAGCGCGTCAGCGCCACCTGGGGATTATTGTAAGATGAGATCAGGGAAGAACTTCGAGGTAAAAACTCATTGGACGGAACCCGTCGTTACAACTGATCATAGCTGACATCGGGTTCCGCATCCAACCATCGAAGAAGTTGCCTTCTCCCCTGGCTAACGCCTCGACGAACTCTCGCATCGAAGACCATGCCGAGGCACACATTCCTTCAGGGCATTGCCCATCAACAGAAATCCAGCTTTGGCCGATTTTCACGTCACAGGTATGTTCGATCGGGTTTTCGAATTGCGCCATCAGGTCGGGATAGACGGTTTGGCGTACGGCTGTGATTTTTACTTTATACATAATTGGCAGTCCTTGATGTTCACCTTAGTCTAATTTCTTCACTGGGAAAGTAAAATACGTGTCCTGGAAAGGCTCATCTCGCAAGGTGAAATGCCACCATTCCGTATCCAACGCCTTGAAACCGTGACGCAGCATGGCTTCACGGAGGATCATGCGGTTATGGAACTGTTCCGGGGTGATGTTCTCCCCTTTCTTCCACTCCCCTGTCTCTGGGTTGCCTCCAAAATCAGGATGGCTCTCATGACCGAACCAATCGAAAGTGCCACCCATGTCGAGTTCTTTCTCCGTCGCCATGTCGAACAAGGTCAGATCGACAGTCGAACCACGGGTATGACCGCTTTTCGCCATGATATACTCTCGCTCAAACAATTCGCTTTTATCGACATCGGGATAGAAATACTTCCGCATCAGGGTGTCGTTGACATCGGCGGCCCAGCGCACAAAGTGGTCAACGGCGCATTGCGGACGATAGGCGTCGTAAATCTTGAGACGGTAGCCTTGTTGCACCAAATCATCACTGACAGCGCGCAAACTGTCGGCAGCCCGACGAGTCAACAGGGCTGTGGGTTCCAGATAGCCATCGATACGAGCACCCACAAAGTTATATGTGCTATAATAACGGATCTCTAGGATGACATCGGGAACAGCCTCTGCCAGGTTAACGAACTGAGAGGCATCCTCAGTGGGTGACAAAGTGACGACTTGTGGTTTCGACTCTATTGGAGTCTGTCTCTTACAAGTGCCGCAGACCAAGATGGCGGCAAGCATAGCTAGGATGTACTTTTTCATTTCTTCTGATTAATCTGGACAAAGGTACGAAATCAGTAAAATAACAGAAAAAAAAGTTTTATTTTTGCGAACTGATCCTCAAAAAAAGCACCGATGGGCATCGAAAACGCCATATTCAACCGGCTGAACTTACTCCTTGGCGAAGAGACCATGGAGCGGGTGCGCAGCAAACGCGTCATCATCTTCGGCGTGGGAGGCGTAGGCAGCTGGTGTGCTGAAAGCCTTGTGCGTAGCGGCATCAGCCATCTCACCATCGTCGATAGTGACCGGGTGTGTATCACCAACGTGAACCGGCAGCTGCAAGCCACCACCAAGACCGTTGGGCAAGTCAAGGTGGAAGTGCTAAAGGAGCGACTCCTAGAGATCAACCCCGAGGCTGAGATCAACGCCATGCAAGAGATCTACTCCGCCGAAAACGCTGAGATCTTCCAACTCGAGACCTACGACTACATCATCGATGCCATCGACAGCCTCAAAGACAAGGTACACCTCATCCTTCATGCCTCTTCCTGTCAGGGAAAGCTTTTCTCCGCTATGGGCGCTGCCCTCAAGATGGATCCAACCCAGGTGAAGGTGGCCGAGTTCTGGGAAGTGGAGGGATGCCCCTTGGCCCGTGCCATCCGTAAACGCCTCAAAAAGATGGACGAATATCCTGCCAAGAAGTTCCTCTGTGTGTTTTCTCCAGAAGTACTTCCCAACAAAGGCACTGCAAGCGCCTGTGGAACTAGCGCCTGCATGTGTCCCAAAGCCATCATCGCCGCTGGCAACCCCGATCTCATCAACCATGAATGGTGCTCTTCAAAAGCACAAATCAACGGTACCACAGCACATATCACTGCTATCTTTGGATTCACCATCGCTGGACTGGTGATGCAGGATCTTTATAACGCATCGAACTGATCATGGCAGAACAGCTTCACCTCCAATACTACCCCACCCCTTGCGGGACGTTGCGACTCGGGTCGTTCAACAAACGGCTCTGTCTCTGCGACTGGATGGACGGATGGCATTGGCAAGCCACGGAGAACCGGCTGAAACGGGGACTGAAAGCTGATTTCATTGAAAAGCCTTCTGAAGTGATTGCCGTCGCCCAGAAACAGCTTGAGGAGTATTTCCATCAAGAAAGACGCAATTTCGATCTTCCTCTGCTTTTTGTAGGGACGGAATTCCAAAAACGTGTCTGGGCCGAGTTGATGAATATACCTTATGGGGGAACGGTATCCTACGGCGAGATGGCACGCAACATCGGGATGCCCAAAGCCGTCCGTGCCGTGGCCAACGCCAACGGTGCCAACCCCATCAGCATCATCGCACCATGCCACCGTGTCATCGGTAGCAACGGCACCTTGACCGGCTATGGAGGCGGACTCAAAGCCAAACAATTTCTTCTTAACCTTGAATCATCTTAACCCACACCAACAGCACCTATGACATACATTATTGACCATTATTCCATCTCCCACGGGGACAAGTACATCGGAAACTATTATGTCTTCTCCGACCATTCCTATGAGTTTGTTATAACCTCTTGGAAACAAGACCTCGAAGACTTTAAGGACAAGCTGAAGGAGTTAGGCTTGTTGAAGAACTGCCGTCAAAAAAAACCCATTGCAGCCATCGAGAATTTGTTGACGGAGAAAAACCGAGTGAAAGGCCTGAAAAGACCGATTTACGATGATGGGTTTTTCGTGATCAAGAGAATCCCTAAAGAAACCAATGAACGGTTCGTTGTGTATAATCGAAACGCTGAGAAAAACGAGCAAACCTACTCTGCGAAAGACCATTCCGCACCTCATTATGAAGGTCCAAAAACTCCTGAAGGGATGCGTGAATGGGTCAACTGGTATGCTTTTACCAAGTTGGACGACGGCACCTACGAGGCTGCCCTCGACGAAGCCTGGTGGTGGGGAGGAGGACACAACGACGGCGGCACCATCCACGTTGACATTCCTGAGGAATGGTTCAATCTTCCTTACGAGGAATTCCTTAAAAAAGTGGTTACTCTCTCTGCCGCATCACATTACCAGTTCACCGCTGAAGACTTACTAAAAAGACAAGGTCTGAAGGAGTTTTTCGGATACTAAATCGTACAATTAATGAGCAATAACAACTCAAAAGTCATCTTGCTCACTGGAGCTAGCAGCGGCATCGGCTACGATGCTGCCATCATGCTGGCCCAGCAAGGACATAAAGTGTATGCTGCTGCACGGCGTGTCGAAAAAATGGAACCTCTTCGCGAGAAAGGCATCATCCCTATTTACATGGACGTCACCGATGAGACTTCGATGGACGAAGGTGTCAGAGCTGTCATGGATGCCGAGGGGCGCATCGACGTGTTGGTCAATAACGCCGGTTACGGCTATTTCGGAGCCATTGAGAATGTCCCCATGGAAGATGCCCGCCGACAAGTAGAAGTCAACGTGTTTGGGTTGGCCAACCTTTGCCAGAAGGTCCTGCCTATCATGCGGAAGCAAGGTTCAGGCCGCATTGTCAACACCTCGTCGGTGGCAGGTCGTTCCGTGCTTTATTATGGAGGATGGTACCACGTCACCAAATACTCCGTCGAGGCCTTAAGCGATGCCTTGCGAATGGAAATGAAACCTTTCGGCATCGACGTGGTGATGATCGAACCTGGAGCCATCAAGACCGATTGGGGCCCTATCGCCGCTAAGCATCTTGCCGAGTCGTCGAAAGGCACTGCCTACGAAGAGACAGCTTTGAATGAAGCCAAGGCTATTCAGTGGTTGTACAACTCCAACCACCTCTCCAAGCCCTCGTTGGTCACCAAGGCCATCAAAAAAGCCGTCAATCGTCGCCATCCAAGGGCACGCTACCGCATCGGAGCCTTCTCTGGCACCTTGGTGTTCTTACACTGGCTGCTACCCGCCAAATGGTGGGATGCCATGATACGTTCTACCCTGACAATCAAAATATAATCGTTAACTTCAAATAACCCTCTAGCTCATGAAACGACTTACATTATTACTCTTTGTCCTATTGATGGGGCTCACCTTGCCCTCCTATAGCACTGAACCCTCTGTACTCCGCAGTCCCGATGGAAAGCTGATGGTCAACTTCGAACTCGTTGACGGCGTACCCTATTATTCCCTCAGCCGTGAGGGCAAACTCGTGGTGTTGCCTTCACGCATGGGCTTCACCCTTGAATGGCGCGACGACCTAGCCCATGCCTTCGTCCTCAAGGATACCACCTACGACAGCTTCGACGAGACCTGGGAGCCTGTTTGGGGCGAGGAGGCCCAGATCCGAAACCACTATAACGAGATGCTTGTCACCCTCGAACAGCCCATCGGCAGTGTCGAGAGCATGGACCACTCTACTGAGACCAAGGCGACGGTGATGCAGATCCGTTTCCGTCTCTATGACGATGGACTCGGCTTCCGTTACGAGTTCCCCATCGAGAACGCTCTGGTATGTTTCTGGTTCAAGGAGGAGCTCACTGAGTTCGCCATGACGGGAGACCATACTGCTTGGTGGATCCCCGGTGACTTGGACACGCAAGAATACAACTATACGAAATCGCGCCTCTCAGAGATTCGTTCCCTTTTCAAAGACAGCCTTAAAGATGGCGGATGGCCATGGACCTCCTTCTCCGACACTGGCGTTCAGACAGCCATCCAGATGAAGACCGACGACGGCCTCTACATCAACATCCATGAGGCAGCCACACTCGACTTCCCCACCATGCATCTCGAATTGATCACACCATCTTCCACCTCTAACCTCTCACCTCTCAATTCTCAGTTTTCACCTTTCACCTTCCGTGCCTTCCTCTGCCCCGATGCCACCGGCTACAAAGGTCGCATCCAGACCCCATGCGTCACCCCTTGGCGTACCGTTATGGTCTGTGAGAAAGCCACCGATGTGCTCGCCTCACGCCTCATTCTCAACCTCAATGAGCCTTGCGCCCTCGAGGACGTTTCGTGGATCCACCCCGTTAAATACATGGGGGTATGGTGGGAGATGATCTCTGGAAAGAGCACCTGGGCCTATACCGACCAGTACCCTTCCGTGAAGATCGGCCAGACCGACTTCGAGCATGCCAAACCCACCGGCAACCACGGGGCCAACAACGCCAACGTTCGTCGTTACATCGACTTTGCCGCCAAACACGGTTTCGACGCTTTGCTCATCGAGGGATGGAACGTCGGTTGGGAGGACTGGTACGGCAAACAAAAGGAGTTCGTCTTCGACTTCCTGACCCCTTATCCCGACTTCGACCTGCCGGCGCTCAACAAGTATGCCCACGAAAAAGGCATCCGTCTCATCATGCACCATGAAAGCTCCGCATCGACGGTGAACTACGAACGTTGGATGGAGAAGGCATACAACCTGATGAACCAATATGGTTACGATGCCGTGAAGAGCGGGTATGTGGGCACCATCATCCCCTTTGCTGAAGGGCACTATAGCCAACCCATCAACAACCACTACCACTACGCCATCGTCGAGGCCGCCAAGCATCATATCATGGTCAACGCCCACGAGGCAGTGCGTCCTACGGGCTTGTGCCGCACCTGGCCTAACATGATCGGTAACGAGAGTGCCATGGGCACCGAGTTCCGCGAACGCATCAACCCTGGCCACACCACCATCCTGCCTTTCACCCGTCTGCAAGGTGGTCCAATGGACTACACGCCCGGGATCTTCCAAACCGACATCGGCACCATCGTCCCTTGGGGCAAGAAGATGAAGACCACCATCTGTAACCAGCTGGGTCTTTATGTGACCTTCTACTCACCTTTACAAATGGCCGCCGACTTCCCCGAGCATTACGAGCCCTTCTTGGACGCCTTCCAGTTCATCAAGGACGTTGCCGTTGATTGGGACAAGACCCTCTACCTCGAAGCTGAGCCCGGCGACTATATCATCACCGCCCGTCACCCCAAGATCTCAAGCCTGAACAAAGCCGCTGATTGCCTCTCCGCCCTCCCCGACGGCAAGAAAGGCGTCATCTCCAATGCCACACGTTTCGTCTATAACCTTCCCGATGACTTCTCAACGCTCAATTCTCAACTCCCAACTCCCCATGATGTCTGGTACGTAGGTGGTATCACCGATGAAAACGCTCGTGAGTTCAAGGTGAAACTCGACTTCCTGCAACCCGGCGTGAAATACGAAGCCACCATCTATGCCGATGCCAAAGACGCCAGCGGCATCCCCGACGAGAACTACAACCCACAAGCCTATACCATCACAAAAAAGACCGTCACCTCTAAGTCGGTCCTAAAAATGAAAATGGCTCCCTGTGGTGGATTTGCCATCTCAATCCGATCACTTTAAAATAATCTATAAATAACTAAATATGAAAAAACTGCTTATCCTTACTTTAATCATTACTTTAAGTACGGAGACCATCTTTGCCTGCACCAATCTCATCGTCGGAAAGAAAGCTTCTACCGATGGTAGCGTGATGTGCACTTATAACTGCGATGGATTCGGGTTCTCCGGATCGTTGTTCCACAGCCCTCCAGGAAAGCATGCGGAAGGCGAGTTGATCGCCATCCATGGTTGGGGGCCATCCCATGAGGGACAGTTTGTCAAACAAGTTGAATACACCTATAATGTGGTGGGGTTGATGAACGAACGTCAGGTGACTATCGTAGAGACCACCTTTGATGGTCGTTTGGAATTGGTCAACCCTGAAGGATTGTTGGACTATTTCAGCCTCATGCGCTTGGCTTTGCAACGTTGCTCCACGGCAAGAGAAGCCATCCAATGCATGGCCGAGTTAGTCGCCGAATACGGCTACAACAGCAGCGGTGAGACCATCACCGTTTGCGACCCCAACGAAGCATGGATCATGGAAATCGTGGGCAAAGGCCCTGGTCGAAAAGGTGCCGTTTGGGTAGCTTTGCGCATCCCCGACGACGCCATCTGCGCCCATGCCAACCTCAGCCGTATCAGGCAATTCCCGTTGGAGAAAAAACGTTCCTACACCAGCATCAGCAGCAAGAGCTTCAAACACCTCAACCGTCCCGAGGTAGAGTGCATCTATGCCGAGGATGTTATCAGCTTGGCCAGAGAGAAAGGCTATTTCAGCGGCAAAGACGAGGACTTCTCTTTCCGCGATGCCTACTGCCCCATCGACTTCGAAAACGTGCGTTATGCCGATGCCCGCGTATGGAGCTTCTTCCGACATCATTATAGTCATGAGGAGATGGACAAATACCTGCCTTACATCAATGGCGACTTTGACCAATGTGACCATCTTCCGCTTTGGATCAAACCTGATGCTCCCCTCTCCTTGCGCGACTTGCAGCGTGACATGCGTGATCATTTTGAAGGAACTCCTTTGGATATGACCTCCGACATGACCGCTGGTCCTTGGGGGATGCCCATCCGCCCGTTGCCCATGCACTTCAAGGACAGCGACAGCATCGCATATTACCGCGAACGCCCTATCGCCACACAACAGTCTGGCTTCACCATGACCTGCCAGATGCGTTCATGGCTGCCCAACGATGTGGGCGGCGTGACTTGGTTCAACTGCGATGATGCCAACATGGTGGCCTATGTGCCGCTGTATTGCTGCATCACCCAGGTGCCCGATGCCTTCCGTCCCGAGAACAACCCTCGCAACGAATTCTCCTACGAATCTGCCTTCTGGATGAACAATTGGGTAGCCAACATGGTCTATCCTCGCTACTCATTGATGATCGGTGATTTGCGCGATGCGCAAAACGAGCTGGAAGACTATTACTTTGCGGATCAAGATAGCGTCCTCACCGCAATCAAAGACATGACTCCATCCGATCGGCAAAGCTACCTCAACCATAAAAGCATCAGTTATGCCGACAAGATGATGAAACGTTGGGACAAACTCGCCAAGTTCCTCATTGTCAAGCACAACGACCAAATCGTTCGACCCTCAAAGAACGGAGAATTCATCCGAGCACGTTACACCACCCCTGGTTACGACCAGCAGTTTATCGATGCCATCGGTAAATCCACGGGCGAACGTTATCAGTTGAAAGAGGTCATTGAAAGAAGGGAAAGATGATGAACTACGCTATCGTTGACGCATTTACGGAGCACCTTTTTGGTGGCAATCCCGCTGGAGTGGTGCTCCTTGACGAGACTGGCTTCCCGAAGGAATCGGTGATGCTACAAGTTGCTGCCGAGCTGCGCTATTCGGAGACGGCCTTCATCAAGCGGCATTCCGAGCAGGAATACACCATTCGTTATTTCACACCCAAAGCCGAAGTGGAACTCTGCGGCCATGCCACCATCGCCACTTTCTCCTTTCTCTTCCGCAAAGGCTTGGCCAAAGGCACCTGCCTCTGCCACACCCTAGCTGGCGACTTGAGCATCGAAGTGGGCGAACACGTGATGATGCAGATGGCCACTCCACGCATCGAAGCTCGCATTGACGATACCACTGAGATCTATGAAGCCCTTGGAATCTATGACTACAAGCCATCGTTGCCTGTGATGATCGCCTATTCGGGTCTTGCTGACCTGATGATTCCCGTCAAGGATGTGGATACCTTGCAGGCCTTGCAACCCGACATGGAGAAGGTTTCTCGTCTTACTGAGAAGCATCATGCGGTCAGCTTCCATGTCTTTGCTTTCGACAACGACGGCTACACGGCTCATGTCCGCGACTTCGCACCTTTGTATGGTGTCCCCGAAGAATCCGCCACCGGCACTGCCAACGCGGCCCTCACCCACTATCTCCAAAAGATAGGCTGCCTTGGCCCTCAGGCGAAGTGTTCTTTCCTTCAAGGCGAAGCCATGGGCAGACCTTCCGTAGTCGCCACCGAAGTTAAGGCTGACGGCACCATCTATGTCGGAGGAACCGCTGCCATCGTAGCAGAGGGAATGTTGAATGTCAACACCATCGTTGAAGAACTGCAATAAATGACTACATTCAAAGAGTAATATTCCTAATTAATAGGTATTTTGAGATAGAGAATCCTGCCGTAATTTTGCTTTCATCTAATCTGATAAAAGAAAAGTTTTACTATGGCACACGAACATCATCACGAACACGAGCACCACGAGCATGAGGAAGGCAGCTTGAAAGAGCAGATCATCAAGATTGCCGTCACCGTTGTGTTGCTTATCGCAGCCGTCATTGTAGAGAAGCGTTGCAACTTCAGCACCTGGCAGCTGCTCCTTGTCTATCTGATACCTTACCTAGTCATCGGTTGGGAGACTTTGAAAGAAGCCGCTGAAGGGTTGATTCACGGAGAGGCTTTCAACGAACATTTCTTGATGGCGATTGCCACCATCGGGGCCCTTTGCATCGGTTTTCTTCCTGGGGCTGAGACCCAGTTTCCCGAGGCGGTCTTCGTCATGCTTTTCTTCCAGGTCGGTGAGCTATTTGAGGGCTATGCCGAAGGGAAGAGTCGCGACAGCATTGCCCACCTCATGGACATCAGGCCTGACATCGCCAATGTTGAACGTGAAGGTCAGACCCAATCAGTCGATCCACAAAACGTAGGCATTGGCGAGACCATCCTTGTCAAGCCTGGTGAAAAAGTGCCTTTGGATGGCGTAGTCATCGAGGGTAGCAGCTCGCTCAACACGGTGGCTTTGACGGGAGAGACCCTGCCTCGAGAGGTCAATGTGGGTGATGAGGTCATCTCTGGATGCATCAACCTATCGGGAGTCATCAGGATGCGCACCACTAAGACCTATGGCGAAAGCACCGTCTCCAAGATCATTGAGTTGGTGGAACATGCCACAGAGAGCAAGTCGAAGAGTGAGGCCTTCATCACGAGATTTGCCCGTGTCTATACCCCCATCGTCGTCTTTGCCGCCATTGCCTTGGCGCTCCTCCCACCTTTGTTTCAATCATTATCCTTCTCACCTTTCACCTTTCGCCTTTCAATTTTCAATTCCCACTTTTCCACTTGGCTCTATCGCGCCCTCATGTTCCTTGTCGTCTCTTGTCCCTGCGCCTTGGTCATCAGCGTTCCGCTCTCTTTCTTTGGCGGCATTGGTGGCGCTTCGCGTAAAGGCATCCTCATCAAGGGGGCAAACTACATGGATGTGCTGGCCAAAGTCGATACCGTGGTCTTCGACAAGACCGGTACTTTGACCCATGGGCAGTTTGCTGTGACAGCGGTTCACCCAGAGATCTGCGATGAGCGGCATCTCTTGCATCTCGCCGCCCATGTGGAGCACTATTCCACCCATCCCATCGGAGCTGCCTTGCGTGACGCTTTTCCCGACGAGGCCACCGATGGATGCACACTCAGTGATGTGGAAGAGATTGCTGGACAAGGCATACGCGCCCGTGTAGGCGGCCAAATTGTCTGCGTAGGCAATAGCAAGATGATGGAGGCTATAGGAGCACAATGGCATGATTGTCATCATATTGGCACCATCATCCATGTCGCCATCGACGGACAATATGCTGGCCATATCGTCATCAACGACAAGATCAAGGACGACAGTGCGGAAGCCATCAAAGAGCTGCAATCTTTGGGTATCAAGCGCACCGTGATGCTCACTGGCGACCGAAAGGAAGTAGCGGAAGACGTAGCGAACAAATTAGGCATTACCGAATACCACGCCGATTTATTACCTTCCGACAAAGTCACTTTTATAGAAAAAGAACTCTCCTCTCAGCTCTCCCCTCTCAATTCTCACCTCGCCTTTGTAGGTGACGGCATCAACGACGCTCCTGTTTTGGCCCGCGCTGACGTAGGATTGGCGATGGGAGGCCTTGGCAGCGATGCCGCTATTGAAGCTGCCGACGTGGTTTTGATGGATGACAAACCCTCCAAGATCGCCTTGGCCATCAAGATAGCACGCCGCACCCTAGGCATCGCCAAACAAAATGTGTGGTTTGCCATCGGCATCAAAGTGGCTGTACTCATCCTTGCAGCCTTCGGCATCGCTAAACTCTGGATGGCCGTATTTGCTGATGTTGGCGTCACTGTTCTCACCGTCTTCAATGCCATGAGGGCGTTACATGTCAATGAAAAACAATTAGTTATACCATGGATAACAAAATAGGTCTATACAAGAAGGCTATGCTTGAGCTCAACCGTGCAGTGCTGCAGAAGCGCACCGACGAGCACGAGTTGCATCAGCTGTTTTGGGAATGCACCCTTCGGTGCAATCTCAACTGCCGCCATTGCGGCAGCGACTGCCGGATGCTCTCGGAAAAAGACGACATGCCTTTCGACGACTTTGCCAAAGTACTCGACGAGATCAAGCAACACGAGGACCCTTCGAAAGTGATGGTCATCACCACCGGGGGCGAGCCGATGATGCGTCGAGACCTTGCCCAATGCGGTCGCGAGATCAGCAGACGAGGATTCGTTTGGGGCATGGTGACCAACGGCATGATGCTCACTTCAGAGAAACTCGACGAGTTCGTGAAGGCAGGCCTCCAGTCGATCGCTTTGAGCTTCGACGGGTTCGAGGAAGACCACAACTGGATGCGAGGGAACCCCATGAGCTTCAAAAACGTACTTGTCGCTGTAGAGGCCTTGAAACAACACCCCGACCTCACCTGGGATGTCATCACCTGTGTCAACCAACGGACAATCAACTACCTGCCAAAGTTCCGCGACTACCTGATCTCGTTGGGCATCAAACGCTGGAGATTGTTCACGGTGTTTCCTTTCGGACGCGCTGTCAACGAGCCCGAGCTGAAGCTCTCGAACAAGCAATTTGTAGAGATGATGGAATTCATCAAACTCACCCGACTTCAGGGCAAGATACGTGCTGATTACGGCTGCGACGGCTTCGTGGGACCTTATGAAGGCGAAGTCCGAAACCATTACTATTCCTGCAGTGCAGGCATCAACGTGGCTTCCATCCTAGCCGATGGGGCTATCTCGGGCTGCCTCAGCATCCGAAGCGACTACCATCAAGGCAACATCTACAAGGACAGCTTCTGGGAGGTGTGGCAAAACAAATATCAGCTGTATCGCAATCGCAAATGGATGAAGACAGAACAATGCGCCGACTGCAAGATGTGGCGTTACTGCTTAGGCAACGGCTTCCACCTCCGCGATGGGGACGGCAAGCTTAGGGTTTGTCAGTACAGGATGATAGTTGAAAATTAAGAATTTAGAATTTAGAGATTATAGAACGAGAGGGTGACTAAAAAGTAGCTTCGCATACGTCATTGCGAGGAGTGAAACGACGAAGCAATCCAACCTGAACAGGCTAAGGCCTTTGATAGTTGACAGTTGATAGTTAACAGTTAACAGTTAAAGAATGGCGTCGGGCACGTCATTGCGAGGAGTGAAACGACGAAGCAATCCAACCTGAACAGGCTAAGGCCTTTGATAGTTCAGGTTGGATTGCTTCGCTTCGCTCGCAATGACGTACTAAACGCTTGCGTTTTTCAGCAAGAGATCTTACTTGATCTTCACAGAGGCTATGATGACTTCTGCCCAAGGCTTCCAGGTGGCTTCGTCAGCTTCAGGATAGTAAACGTTGCCAGAGACGCCCTTATGGCCTTCCTCAACTACTGAGAATGACTGTCTGACTTCACCTTCCTTGACACAACGGATCACGAACACGCCATTTTTGATCTTGGGATCACCAACGGTGTATCCATCATTCTTCAACATGTAGGTGATGTTATCTGAATACTTCTTCAGTTCATCAATCGAAGGAGCCATGTCGCTGAATGCGGCATCAAGCTTAGCGCTGTTATCCTTCATACGGGTGTTCAGGAAACCTGATGACCAAGTCACTTCCATCTCACCAGGATACATGATGGAGAAATTTTCGTTGTCGTAGGTAACGAACGTGTCAGGGATGGTAACCTTGCTGGAACCGCCCTCATTGTTGCATGCAGTCATGGTAAAGAAACACACTGCAAATGCCAATAATACAAGCTTTTTCATTGTTTTGATATTTTAATTAAACATAGTTTGTTCCTTTATGCCTACAAAAGTAAGTTTTTTTTCAAATCCATTTTCTTTTTTTCTTGATATATTTTTTAATTTTGCCTAATCACAATACCTAGCTTATGAAAAGCACCTACAAGATTTTCAAAGAAAGTATCAAGACCATTACCAATTACTATCTTCTCCTCGTTGAAGAGACCAAGTCGCAACGCTTGGTGGGTAGTACCAACGAATGGATTCTCGACAACTATTATATGATCAGCGAGCAGGAGAAAGTGCTGAAGATCGATCTCCAGAGCAAGGAGTTCCGCAAGCTCGAAGGTGAGCGGATGCAGTTTCTGGAACAGCTACTGCGCGAGTTCCTGACCCGTTGCCATTATCAGATCGACAAGGGAATGCTCTTCAACCACTTGAAACAGATGCAAGAGGACACCCATGATTACCTCTCCTACCCTGAGGTCTGCTCCATCCTTCCGCTGATGAAGCACATCCTTCTCAAGGAGCTGGCCGACCTCTGCACTTTGTTGAAGAACGAGAACGCCTATCACTATTCGCCTACCGACAAATCGATGGCCGATGTGGAGAAACTCAACGAAGCCGCCCGTCAGAATTTGATGATGATGAATCTCTTCAATTCGTTGAAGAAGATGACCAAACTGCCGGTCTCGGAGCTCATCGACACCGTGAGCTGGTCGGAGAAGATGCTGAAGGGCGAGAAAGCCGACATGTACGACCAGATGTACGACCGCACCAAGGATGACTACAGGGCCATGATCGTTCGTCTGTGCAAGAAACGCAAGATGAAGGAATATGACCTGGTGAAAGAGTTGGTGCAGAAAGCCGACGAGAAAGGCGAGCATGTAGGATGGCAACTTTTCCCGCCAAAGAAATGGAACCAACGTGCCTATCTCTATATTTGTATCGTTGCCCTCTTCTCCATCGGCTTGGCGGCACTGTTTTCCATCCTTGCCACCCGTGTAGGCGGCTTGCAACAGTCACCCCTATGGATCACCATCGTCCTCGGCGTGCTGATGATTGTCCCGATAAGCCAGATCATCATCGACCTGTTCAACCAGCTTCTTTATAGGATCCACAAACCCATCAACACTTTCAAAATCAAGTTCAAAGATGGTTTGATTCCCAAGGAATATGCCACCATGGTCATCATGCCTACCATTTTGAAGAACAAGGCCAAGACCATTGAGTTGCTTGAACAGCTGGAAATCTATTACCTCTCCAACATCAACCGTGCCAGCAACGGGCAACGTTTGGAGAAACGTCCCCAGAACTTATACTACACTTTGATTGGTGATGCTGCCGCGGGCCCCAACGAAGACATGCCTTGGGACGATGAAGTGGTGGAAGCCGGCTTGGCCAAGGTAAAGGAACTCAACGCCAAATACGGTGCGCCCATCTTCAACTTCGTCTATCGTCGTCGCGCTTACAGTGAAGGCGAAGCTTGTTGGCTGGGCCATGAGCGCAAACGTGGCGCCATCTTGCATTTCAACGACCTGGTGTTGGGCAACACCACCGAGGAAGAGAAACTGAAACGTTTCCGCTGCGAGACCATCAGCGAATGGAGCCAGAAACCTGAAGTCAGAAGCCAGAAAGGAGTATGTCCGATCACTTTCATCATCACTTTGGACACCGACACTGAGTTGGTGCTCTATTCGGCCCAGAAGCTGATTGGAGCCATGGCTCATCCATTGAACCGTGCCCAGCTCTCCCCCGACGGGAAGCGTGTCAACGCGGGCTACGGCATCATGCAACCCCGCGTCAACGTCGATGTGGAAGTCACCAACAAGAGCCGCTACGCCCAACTCTTCGCTGGACTGGGTGGTCTCGACGTCTATACCACTGCCTCGTTTGAGTTGTATCAAGACATTTTCAACGAGGGTAGTTTCTGCGGCAAGGGCATTTATGACCTGAAGGTGTTCCAGCAAGTGTTGAAAGGCACCTTCCCCGAGAATCTCATCCTCAGCCACGACCTCATCGAAGGATGCCATATCCGCTGCGGTCTCATCAACGACTTGGAGCTCTTCGACGACAACCCATCCAACTATATCGACGATGCCAAGCGTCACCATCGTTGGACCCGTGGCGACTGGCAGATCATCGGATGGCTGCGCAATCGTGTCCACAACGAACACGGAGAGAAAGTCAAGAACCAAGTCAACGCCATCGGACGTTGGAAGATTTTCGACAACCTTCGTCGCAGTGTATTGAGTCTGGCTTTGCTCGTTGTGCTGTTCTTTGGCTTCAGCCGTCTGGCATTGCTGCATCCCGTGTGGTTTGTGGCTGCCGCCCTCATCATCGTCGCCAGCCCCATCGTCTTTTTCATCCTTGGACAGATCACCAAGCTGCCTAGATTCGGCAAACGCTATCATTATTACGCCACCTTGATGCGAGGCTTCCAAGTGATCATCTACCGCTCCTTAGTGCAATTTGCCTTGCTCCCAAAGGAAGCTTGGATGTACACCGACGCCTTAATTCGCGCCTGCTATCGTATGTGGTTCTCACACAAGAACTTACTCAACTGGATTACCAGCGACGAGGCCGCCAAGAGCACTAAAGGCACCTTGGGCGACTATATCGGCAAGTTCTGGTTCAACTATGTGGCATCGGCCATCATCGTCGCACTCTTCCTGGTCTTTGGCGGAAACATTGCCGACCTTGTGGCCCTCGCCTTCTGCTGCCTCACCTGGTGTGGAGCTCCATTCCTGATGTATTGGCTGGGTAAGAAGTTCCCGCAAGACAAAAAAACGCTCAGTGCCGCTGAGACCGACAACGTGAAGCAGATTGCCCAAGACACTTGGCATTACTTTGATAGCCTGCTCAGCGCAGATACCCATTACCTCATCCCCGACAACTATCAGCTCAATCGAGCCAAAAAGGCGGACTATAAGACCTCACCCACCAACATCGGCTACTCCATCACTTCCGTGATCTCCGCTGCCGAGCTGGGCTTCATCACCCATGACGAGGCCTTCGATAGACTTAGCCATATCATCAACACCGTTGATCGACTGCCTAAATGGAACGGGCACCTCTTCAACTGGTATCATGTGGAGACGCTCAAAGCTTTGCCCAATTTCTTCATCTCCACCTGCGACAGTGGTAACTTCGTGGCATGCCTGTATGTGTTGAAAGGGTATTTGAAGAAGACAGAAGATCAGAAGACAGAAGTCAGGGATTTGATTGAGATGGTGGAACGTTTGATCAAGAAAACCGACTTCTCGAAGCTCTATAATCCTGAGCTGGATGTGTTCAGCATCGGCTATGACTATGGAGCCCACGCGCTTCTGCCCTACCATTACAACAACTTCGCCTCCGAGGCCCGTTTGACCAGCTTCCTCACCATCGCCCAAGGCGATGCTCCTTACAAGCACTGGTTCTGCCTCGACAAGACCTTGGTCCAATACAAAGGTTATAAAGGTGTCGCCTCTTGGTACGGCACTCTGTTTGAGTATTTCATGCCGTTGATCTTCCTGCCCACCTTCAAGCACACCTTAATGGACGAAACCTATAGTTTCGCCGTCAGGGCACAGCGCGCATTCATGAAGAACATCAACTCCAACATGCCTTGGGGTATTTCCGAAACCGCCTACAACGAACTTGACGATGGCAAGAACTACAAATACCATGCTTTCGGCGTGCCATACCTCAAGTTCCAAAACACCACTCCCGACCGCATCGTGCTCTCGCCGTACAGCTCGCTGCTCACCATCGGCATCAATGACAAGGCCGTTTACGACAACGTGCAACGTTTCAAGTCACTCGACATGTACGACGACATGGGATTCTACGAAAGTTATGACGAGGATGACCACGTGCCGGTACTCGCCCACTATGCGCACCACCAAGGCATGATTCTGGCTTCTTTAGCAAACTATCTAGGTAACCATTGCCTGCAACACTACTTCATGCAAGAACCCGTGTTCCGTTCCATGGAGACCTTACTGAAAGAAAAAGCTCAAGTTCAGCCCTATATCGACCTGAAAGTCACGCAATACAAACGTTATCAATACTCTAAGGTTCAAACAGAAAGCGATGCCCGCGATTACGACGGCATCGCCAACGTGCCAGAGATCGGCGTGGTCAGCAACGGACAATATACCGTTCTGCTCAACGACCGTGGTTCAGGCTTCTCGCGTTACCGCAACATCCTCATCAACCGTTATCGTAAGATCACTGCAGACCATTACGGCACCTATCTCTATATCCGCAACCTGCAAAACGACAAGCTGTGGTGCAACACCTACTCTCCTCTCGATGTGATGCCCACGCAATATCGTGTGAGTTTCGCCTCCGACAAGGTGAGTTACATGCGTGTCGATGACGACATTGAAACCAAGACCGAGATTACGGTCATCAAAGACTACTTCGCCGAGATCAGGAAGTTCACCTTTACCAACTACAGCAACAACGATGTCGATCTCGAGCTCACCACTTACGGTGAGGTGGTCATCACCACCAAGGACGAGGATGCCGGACACCGCGTCTTCAACAGCATGAAGATCCACAGTGAATACGACAGCGAGCACGAGGCCTTAATCTTCAGCAAGCCAACCCCAGACCAAAACGTGAAGCACTACGTGGTCCACAAGCTCTTTGTCGATAATGAGGAGCTCAGGATGATGAACATGGAACTCAATGAGGAAGGCAAGCCGCAGCAGCATTTCAACATTGAGAACTCCACCTTGGTCGAGTACGAGACCTCTCGAATCAAGTTCCTGGGTCGTGGAGGCAGCATCCGTCACGCCCATGTCATCGACAATCACCGCACTCTGAGCAACACGGTGGGCACCACCCTCGACCCCATCATGAGTATGCGGCGACGCATCCATGTGCCTGCCGGCAAAGCCGTCTCAGCTTTCATGATCACCGGCTTCGCCAAGTCGCGCGAACAGCTCACCCAACTGGTAGAGCAATACCGGAGCACCGTCGATATCGAAGACGCCTTCAAGAAAGCCTCCGTTTATAATAACATGCGTACGGGAATGTCGCTCCTCAAGGGCTCGCAGATGCGTCTCTACAACGGCATCAGCAAATACATCCTCCAGACGGCCACCATCGGCAACGAACGTCAGGCGTTGATTGCCAAGAACACGCTTTCGCAAAACGGATTATGGCGCTTCGGCATCAGTGGTGACCATGCCATCGTACTCATGGAGATTGACGACATCAACAAGTCAGGTTTCGCCAAAGAGATGCTCCGCGCCTTTGAATACTACAAGGTTCACGGCATGGTCCTCGATTTGGTCTTCATCAACGACGTCCCCGGTGACGATCACGACGGACTCACCCACTTCATCCGTAATATGGCCAACACCGAGCACTTGTGGGCTCCTCACGAGCAAGCAGGACAGGTGTTTGTGATTAACGGCAGTGATATTAACGAGCAAGAACGCACCCTACTGCGTACCGTTTCTCGCATCAACCTCAACAACCACGAACGCATCGAACAGCAGCTGCAACACCTGGAAGCCGCCAACCAACACTATCAAGACAAGGTGGAATATCCCGTCATGCAGACCAGCAAGCAGTTCCGCGTATGGAGCAGCCTCGACTTCTACAACCAATATGGCGGATTCGACAACGAAGGTCGCGACTATGTTGTCACCAACACCAACACTCCGATGCCTTGGATCAACGTCATTGCCAACCCAAGGTTCGGCTTCATCGTCAGCTCCACCATGGCAGGCTTCACCTTTGCCTTCAACGCACAGCAGTTCAAACTCACGGGATGGAGCAACGATATCGTTCGTGACAACGCCTCTGAGATGCTGCTCATCAACAAGAAACAATTTGTTCCTGCCACTGCACGTCACGGACAAGGCTTCTCCGCCTTCGATGCCCAATACGACGACATCAACGTCAAGGTACGCATGTTTGTCGCCAAAGAGCGCCTTGAGAAATACTATCAGATCAAGATCGAGAACAAGACCGACGAGGCACTGGATGTGCAACTCGACATGGTTTACAAACTCGTCCTTGGCACCACCGAGGAGAAGACCGCGCGTTACATCTATTCCGAATGGGATGAGGAAAGCAACAGCATCATCGTTCGCAATGTCTATCACGACCAGTACCGCAACACTCGGGTGCAGCTGACCACCATCAGCGATGAAGTCCCGATGCACGACATCGACTATTCACTGAAGTACCCCAACAGAAAACGTCTCGGCATGACGGTCACCATCCCTGCCAAGAAAGAGATTCCGGTGGCCTTCGTCATCGCCGTCCTCGAGAAGCCAGAAGACAAGCCTGTCAAGCTGAGTTTCGCCAGCATCGATGAGGAATACGACAAGGTGATCCGTGTCTGGGACGAGAAACTCTCCGTCATCCAGGTGGACACCCCCGATCGTGCATTCAACTACATGCTGAACCGCTGGTATCTATATCAGGTGTATGCCTCTCGCCTCTTCGCTCGTGCCGGCTTCTATCAAGTCGGCGGCGCCACGGGATTCCGCGACCAGCTGCAAGACGTGATGAGTTGCCTTTACAGCGACCCAGCCCTGGCGAGACGACAGATCCTCGACCACGCGGCTCATCAATTTGCCGAGGGCGACGTGCTTCACTGGTGGCATGAGAACATGAAGATGGGCGCACGAACCACCTTCAGCGACGACTACCTATGGCTCGTCTATGTCACTTACCAGTATATCAGTGTCACTGGCGATGCCAACATCCTCACGGAAAGCGTCCCGTTCTGCCAAGCTCCACAGCTGGGTGTTGGAGAGACTGAACGTTGCATCACCTATACCGTGCCTGAGAAGACTGCTGATGGAAGCATGGATCCTTCGTTCACCTATGCATCACTCTATGAGCATCTGCGTCGAGCCATCAACCGCTCCATGGGCCGTATCGGTGCCCACGGACTTCCTCTGATGGGTTGCGGCGACTGGAACGACGGCATGAGCAATGTAGGCGCCAAAGGCAAGGGCGAGAGCGTTTGGGTAGCTTTCTTCCTCTGTGACTTGCTACCCAAGATGGAAGAGCTGACCCAAGAGATGCCTTACGCCGACCTCAGCTATTGCGAGGAACTCTCACAGTTCCGCGCCAAGTTAGTCAAGGCTCTGCAAGACAATGCATGGGATGGTTTCTGGTTCCTCCGCGCGTTCTTCGACAACGGCGACCCCATGGGCTCACACAACAACACGGAATGCCAGATCGACTTGATCTCACAGGCATGGAGTATCCTCACTAACGTGGCCACACCTGAGCAGAAGAAAACCATCTTCCGCGAGACCGACGGACGCCTCGTCAACCGCGAGCACGAGATCATCCAACTGCTCACTCCTGCCTTCAAGAACTCCGCCGACAACCCAGGCTACATCATGCAATACCCCGAGGGTGTCAGGGAGAACGGTGGACAGTACACTCACGGAGCCATGTGGTATATCATGGCCCAGCTCAAAGAAGGACGCACCGACATGGCTTACTTCCTCTACTCGCTTATCAACCCAATCCATCGCACCCAGACCTTGGCCGATGTGCTGAAGTATAAGGTGGAGCCTTATAGCATGGCCGCCGACATCTACAGCAACCCGCAACATCCAGGACGTGGTGGTTGGACTTGGTACACCGGATCCGCATCGTGGGCATACAAGACTGGTATTGAGAACATTCTGGGCTTGCACAAACAAGGTGACATCTTGAACATCGAACCACACATCCCCTCCGAATGGGATCACTTCAACATCCGTTATCGTTATGGGCGCAGCACCTATGTCATCAAATACGTCCGCAACAACAACGAACCCGTGAAATCCACTAGCATCCAACTGGTTGACGATGGTCAAGAGCATGAAATTGTCATAGGACAATCATAATCTTTTCCCAACAAGGTGTAAAAGATCATCTTCATATCCAGCCAAAAGGTAGCGTGCTGAGCATAATACTTGTTAATGCGAACCTTATCAGGATAAATGACGTTGTCATTGAACCAAACGGCGATTTCTTGTTCCTGACGAGGATCCCCTTCAGCTTTGGCCTTTTCCACGTAGTCGATAATGAGTTTTTCTTCGTTACGATACTTCAACGTGGCAGGTCCGGTGATTCCCGGACGAAGCTCAAGGATGACACGGTCCTCCCCTTCCAAGCAGTCGGCATAGCCAGGCACATCAGGGCGAGGTCCCACAAAACTCATGTTGCCAATGAAGACATCCCATAGCTCTGGAAGCTCATCAAGCTTGAGTCTCCGCAATTTGGCACCAAGGGGAGTGATGCGACCTTCCATGGGATAGGCAACCGAAGGACCTTCCTGATCTACATACATGGTACGGAATTTATGTATCTTGAACCTTTTACCTTGCCTGCCAATTCGCTCCTGGGTAAAGAAAACCGGTCCGTCGGGCATCTGTATCTTAATGAGTATCATGATGATAAGATAAACCCAACATAAAATGGTCAAACCGATGAATGACATCACTCGGTCAAACATGAACTTCATGGCTTTTCCGAATCCACTCATCGCCGCAATCAACGGTTATTCAAAGAAAGACAGGCCTTTGTCGGTCAGATGCTCTTTAAGCGTTTGGTATGGGAATCCACATTGTGGCATTCCAAGCGAGTAGGCCGAGATCTCGTAAATCATATAGATAAAGAAGATAGAGTCATTTTCCACCCAAGGCTCCGTCATGGGCATAGGAAAATCATCAAGGGCTTCTTCTATGAGCGCTTCTTCAAATGGGACGTCAGTACCTTCCAACACCGACGCGTAATATTGAGTCTCCACCCCATCCTTGATGATATTTGCCAAAGCATCGGGATCCTTGAACATCTCATAGGTAAAGCGGGTGCCGTCGGTCTTCAAAAAAGTTGCTCCCTCTTTAAGGGAGCTTCCGTGGGCGCCACCGGTATAGATGTAGCTGTCACAAATATAAGTGACATAGCGATCGCTATCTTCGATCATATTGATGAAGTTTTGTTGACGCGACTGAGGGCTGCCGGTATTGATGTCGAGGCACTCATCACGATCGAACTCAACCATGGCCTTAACATCTTGAGAGTCGCCATCATAGTTTGGACTAAGGAACTCGCTGATCCAGTTGATGATGTTATCCCGAAGCTCTTCATTTTCGGTAACTGGAGCATCAACCACGGTAAGATAATAGGCCATGTCATCGTACATCCATTCTTCAATGGCCTCAGGTGGAAATTGAACACTATCCTCGACGGTTATAGTATTGACTTTCAATGCATTTTCAGGACCTTTAGGCGAACGTTCACATCCCATGAGGAGACATGCTGCACAAAGGAATAAGAAGGCTTTTTTCATGGTTAGAAGGTTTATTGTTGATGGCACAAAGGTAAAAATAAAAATGGATTACGATTGGTGTTTTCAAGGACTGATGAAAAAAAATGAGCGGACCAGCCGAAGCTAAATCCGCTCTCTAAAAAGCTTAGAATTTATCTTTATGTGAGTGCAAAAATACAAATAATATTTATACTAGAGCATCTTTTATGCATTTTATGATAAATTTAACATTTTCGTCACTGACGCAAGGGCCACTTGGCAGGCACAAGCCCACTTTGAAGAGCTGTTCCGAGATGCCATTGACGTATGCTGGGGCATCTTTATATACAGGTTGTTTGTGCATGGGCTTCCACAGTGGGCGGGCTTCGACGCCTTGTTGGTCAAGATAGACACGCAAGGCTTCCACGTTAGGGTTGGGTTCGCAGGAGGTGTGGGGATCTATTTGCCCGATAAAATGCAACTCCGGATCAATCGTAATATTGTTCAACCAGAAACAACTATCATAGCGATTGTCTGGGTTTTCATGCAAAGCAATGCCATCCACGCCTTGCAACAATTCATGATATAGTTGGTGCAAGCGTTTATGATGGGCAAGATGATTCTCCAAGATAGTCATTTGTCCGCGACCGATGCCGGCGCAGATATTGCTCATGCGGTAGTTGAACCCAATCGTTTCATGTTGGTAATAGGGAAACGGCTCACGGGCTTGCGTTGACATGAAGACAACGTGCTTTTTTGTTTGCGGATCTGCACACAACAGTGCTCCTCCCCCGCTTGTGGTTATCATCTTATTTCCATTGAAAGAGAGGGTGCCCAACTCACCAAACAGCCCACAAGGTTGGCCTTGATAAAAAGAACCCAACGCATTAGCGGCATCTTCGATAATTGGGACATCGTATCTGCGACCGACAGCTTCGATAGCCTCCCAGTTGGCAGGCATCCCATAGAGATCTACAACAATAATAGCCTTTGGTTTTCTGCCTGTCTTTTCCACTCGGTCCTGGATGGCTATTTCAAGCAATTTCGGATCCATGTTCCAAGTGTCCGGCTCACTGTCAATAAAAACAGGTTTGGCACCACAATAGGTGACTGGATTTGTACATGCACAAAATGAAAACGATTGGCACAACACCTCATCTCCTTGTCCAACACCAAGTTCCAACAAGGCAAGATGGATGGCAGCCGTACATGACGAAAGGGCTACGACCTTTCTTCGATCATCAAAAAAAGCCTCCAAATCGGCCTCGAAACCATTTACATTAGGACCTAGCGGTGCTATCCAGTTCGTATCAAAGGCTTCTTTGATATAGTGTTGCTCCAAATTGGATTCACTCATGTGGGCTAAGCAGAGGTAGATGCGGGATTGTTCCATAAAATGCCTTTTTAAAAAATCCGTTCCATCATTTGCCATTTCTCATCGCTGCGAGCCTCTGGACTACAACCTTGGAACTGAGATACATAAGCTTCCCACTCAGCTTGACGAGGCATGGTTGACAATCGAGCCATGTCACGATTCCAATCGAAATCATCCACGGTATCACAGATCATGAAAAGCGAGGTGCCCAAACGATAGATTTGCATATCTATAATTCCAACCTGCCTTTGACCCTCTATTATTTCTGGCCATACATGAGCGTGCGCTTCGCAATACTTTGCAATCATCGCTTCGTCATCCACAAGGTTCAATGCCTGACAATATCTTTTCATTAAGCAATCATTTTTTTGTTCTGTCTTTCCACAAATACGCCATAGATAATGATGACAACAAAACAGACCATCGGCACCACAAAACTCATATTCACAGCAGGTTTACCCAAGAATGTGCCCATGTCGATGATACGAGCTTGGAGAGGAGGCATCACACTACCCCCCAAGATAGCCATGATCAGCCCTGCAGCACCCAATTTCGCATCCTCACCAGCTTCCTCCAATGCAATACCATATATTGTCGGGAACATCAAACTCATGCATGCAGAAATCGCCACTAAAGAATATAGGCCAAGCCTACCGTCAGCAAAGATCACTACAACCGTGAGCAAAGTGCCAACAGTAGCGAGTACCGCCAACAGCTTTGCTGGTTTGATATACTTCAAAAGGAAGGTACATATAAACCGACTCACGCAGAAAATGACCATGGCAATGATGTTGTATCGTTGCGATAACACTTCGGCATCCATCTCTGCCATCCCTTCCTGCATGAAAATCCTTGTTCCATATTGGATGATGAAGGTCCAACACATGATCTGAACGCCCACATAAAAGAATTGGGCGACGACACCGTAACGATAACGCTTGTTATTCCATAGGCGCTTGATCGTTGGCCCAAACCGATTATCATCCGTAGGAGGCACATCGGTCTTGGGCATCTTCAGAACCAACATCAGTACAAAGATGAAGACCAGCACAATGCCGATAATTACGTAAGGCTTGCTCAGCACCGACAAGTCGGAATTCTTAACCGCCTCAAACTGCTCTGAATCCAGGAGAGCTCGTTCAGCTGTACTGAGTGGATTCAACTTCGATTGGATGAAATTCATCGCGACGAACATACCTGCCAAGGAACCTATTGGATTAAAGGCTTGAGCCAGGTTCAACCTCCGAGTGGCCGATTCTCTGTCTCCCATCGACAAAATATATGGGTTGGCACTGGTTTCCAAAAAAGAAAGACCACATGTCAAGATGAAATAGGCTATTAGAAATGGATAATAAGATCCAGACGCTTTTGCAGGAAGGAACAGGAAAGCGCCAACAGCATACAATCCCAATCCCATCAGCAATCCCGATTTATAGGAATGCTTTCTCACAAAGAGTGCTGCTGGGAGTGCCATACAGAAATAGCCACCGTAAAAAGCCACCTGAACCAGTGCCCCGTCGGTTACGCTCATACGGAATATCTTTGAAAAAGCCTTGACCATCGGGTTGGTGATGTCGTTGGCAAAACCCCACAAAGCGAAACACGCTGTCACTAAGATAAAAGGAATGATGTATTTCTTCTCTAATGTCTTCATAACGCCAAAAGTCTTTTCAGTTTTCATACCGTCTTATCTTCAACGGAATAGCTTCTTTATGATTCCTACAGAACTCATTACTATCGATGACAACACAAGCCAAATAGCCTCCACCTCCTGCCCCAGGCATTTTCCAAGCAAGCACTTCAGGAAAAGCAGAATAGCAATCAATGTATTGTTGAACACATCCCTGTATCATGGCCGGAAACATGGCGACTTGGGCATCGAAGGATGCTTTGTAAGCAGAAGCAAACTTCGCAAGGTCTTGATTCAGGATGGCGGTCCAACACTCGTCTGCAGCCTTGGCCAATGCCTTTACTTTGGTTTCAGTAATGTCTTTCCCTTCAACGACAGAACAACCGGGCTTACGGGGTTCCATGGGAATCATACAGAGATGGTTCTCAAGCCAGGACAATATCTTCTCATCATAACAACTCTCGATCTTATCCGGCCAAAAACGGTTGTCGTAGTGATGACGAACCAATCCAGGCATACAAATACCGATGGAGTCTTGGGCGCCACTGATGATGCCATCGCTCCGTTCGGGATCGTTTTCAAAACAGAAGACCAGCTTAGCCAAGATTTCGGGATCCATGTCAGGAAGCTTCATTGGCCAAATCTTCTTGATCATGTTTCTGGTAGAAGTCGATAGTCCGCAACGTTCACGGACTTCAAAGGTAGGCTCAAGGGATATGGTAATGGCCCATCCTGGTGCAAAACAACTCACATAAGGTTGATCGATCCAAGTGCCAGCCAAGTCAAGGCGGGTGGGCAATTGACAAGTCTGTTGTTTCAATGCGGTAGAGGAACGCGCCTCGAGTCCTTCATGGGGTATTCGATCCAACACCACATATTCAATGCCTTTTTCCTCGCAAACCTTACGCTTGGCATCAGAGTCTCCATCGGCATTCACCACAAAAACATCAGGTCTTACCAGATCTAGCGTGGGAACGAAATCCATGAAGCCATCACCTTCGTTGATGCAGGCATCCTTAACATAACGGATACTCTTCACCATGAAGAGACGTTCTTTCTCATTATATATCGTCTTGTGTCCCTTATAATGAAGAATGGTAGCATCTGACCCAATCCCGACATATAGATCGCCGAACTGAGAAGCTTGTCTAAAGAATTCCACATGACCGCTATGCAGCAGATCATAACACCCCGATACAAATACTTTCTTCGTCATCTCACTTTGCGATCACATCGCAATAATTTTCAATCACATATGCCACATCCTCATCGGAGAGCCGAGTATGTAATGGCAGGGTCACCTCATTTTCATATTGCTTAAAAGCGTTCGGATAGTCTTTGATATCAAATCCCAAAGCTCTATAGGCAGTCATCATCGGCAAGGGTTTGTAATGCACATTACAAGCAATGCCGCGCTCAGCCATTTTCACGATCACTTCATTGCGTTCCTCAACCGTTTTGCCAAGCAAACGGGTAAGATAAAGGTGTCCTGTTGAATTATGATCGTCTCCGTAATGGTCAAGCACTTGAACAGGCATTCCCTTCAGAGCTTCATCATATTGATTGATGATCTGACGGCGTCGAGCCAGGAGAGATGGATAGCGTTTAAACTGAGCCAATCCGATGGCTGCCATCACGTCAGTCATGTTACATTTATAATAGGGGGCGATGATGTCATATTCCCACGAACCCAGTTTCGTCTTTGCCAAGGCATCTTTGTTCTGTCCATGAAGCGAAAGAAGTTGGAAATGCTTGTATAAAGCCTCATTATCAATTCCTTCCCTATCCACCCATGTCAAAGCCCCTCCTTCAGCAGTGGTGAGATTTTTGACGGCATGGAAGCTGAACGAGGTAAAGTCAGCTATCGAACCACAGGGACGTCCATGCCAGTCGGCGCCAAAAGCATGAGCACCGTCGGCCAATACCACGACACGACCAAAGGCCGCTTGGAGATCATTGTTGGGCTTAAACAAATGCTTTTTACTCTCCACCACCTCGAATATCTTGTCATAGTCACAAACGACTCCGCCAAGATCAACAGGGATGATGACTTTGGTGTTTTCATTAATGGAATCCGCCAATTTCCCATAATCCATCTCGAAAGAGTTCGGTTGCGTATCCACCAATCGCAATGTAGCCCCCACATGGCAAACCACACTGGCAGAAGCCGTATAAGTGTAAGCCGAGGTGATAACCTCATCACCCGGGCCGATGTTCAATGCCCGAAGGATGCTTTCCATACAAGCGGTTGCGCTGTTGAGACATACTGCCTTCGAGGTTGTGCATTTATTGGCAATAAGCCGTTCAAATTCCTTCGTCCTAGGTCCTGTGGTGATCCATCCAGAACGCAGAGCCTCTGCCACTTCCTGAATCTCAGCTTCAGTGATGTCCGGTGGAGAGAAGGGTATGTTACGTGTTTTCATCGTTGATAGTATTATCGTTCTGCCCTCATGGGGTTATTCAAAAAGTCGTCATAAGCCAAACGGATGCCCTCTTCAAGCTCAGTCTTATAGGTCCAGCCCAATGCGGTTGCTTTGCTCACATTGAGAAGTTTCCGTGGTGTGCCATTCGGTCGCGTAGTATCCCACTTGATCTCTCCAGTGTATCCAATAACTTTAGCGACAAGCTCGGTTAGAGCCTTGATCGTCAACTCTTTACCAGTTCCGGCATTAACAGTCTCATTTCCTGAATAATGGTTCATCAGAAACACGCAAAGGTTGGCAAGGTCATCAACATAGAGGAATTCGCGTAATGGGGAGCCATCGCCCCAGCAAACCACTTCTTTGAGTCCGTTTACTTTGGCTTCATGGAAACGGCGAATCAATGCTGGGAGCACGTGACTGTGTTCAGGATGATAATTGTCATTCGGGCCATAGAGATTGGTAGGCATCACCGAAATGAAATCCGTACCATATTGACGATTGAGAAATTCGCAGTATTTCAGACCGCTGATCTTAGCCAGGGCATATGCCTCATTGGTTTTCTCCAGTTCACCCGTGAGCAGGCATGATTCCGTCATGGGTTGCGGTGCCATACGCGGATAGATACACGATGAGCCAAGGAATTCCAGCTTCTTGCAGCCGTTTTTCCAGGCTGAGTGGATGACGTTCATCTCCAAAATCATGTTATCGTACATGAAATCGGCCAAGGCTGACTGATTCGCAACGATTCCACCAACTTTGGCAGCAGCCAGGAATACATATTCAGGTTTCTCTTGTTCAAAGAAAGCCTCCACTTGGTCCTGTCGGCACAGGTCCATTTCCTTATGCGTGCGAGTTATTATATTGTTATAGCCTTGCCGTTGCAACTCTCTGACGATGGCAGACCCCACCATACCACGATGGCCAGCCACATATATCTTAGAATCTATTTTCATCTCTAAATTCTAAATTACAGATTATATTTTATTTGACAATTCCCTTTTCAAGATATTCAGCCAAGTTCATCCTAACTTTGGCGGCGGCACCTTCAGAGGCCACCTTAGCCATATCGTGATCCACCATGATTTTCACGAGTTCCTCAAAAGAGGTCCTGGCGGGATTCCATCCAAGTTTAGCTTTTGCTTTGGTGGGATCTCCCCACAGGTTGACGACATCGGTAGGGCGATAGAAGTCTTTGCTCACGGCGACCAAAGTCTTTCCGATCAGGCCATCAGGACCTTTGACGCAGATTCCTTTTTCATCGATTCCCTTGCCTTCAAACTCAAGCTCGATACCGGCGTGATGGAAAGCTAGTTTAGTAAACTCCCGAACACTATGTTGCACGCCGGTAGCGATGACAAAGTCCTCCGGTTTGTCGTTTTGCAAGATGAGCCACATGCACTCCACATAATCCTTGGCATAGCCCCAGTCACGGAGGCTATCAAGATTACCCAGATAAAGGCAATCCTGCAAACCTTGGGAAATTCTTGCAGCGGCCAAGGTGATTTTTCTAGTCACGAATGTCTCTCCACGGCGTTCGCTTTCATGATTGAAGAGGATCCCCGAGCAACAAAACATGTCGTATGCTTCACGGTATTCTTTGACAATCCAGAAGCCGTAGAGTTTTGCCACGGCGTATGGGCTATAGGGATGGAAGGGCGTGTTCTCGTTTTGTGGCACTTCTTCCACTTTGCCATAGAGTTCCGATGTGGAAGCCTGATAAATGCGGCAGGTCTTTTCCAGGTGGCAAGCACGCACGGCTTCAAGCACACGAAGCACACCGGTAGCATCCACGTCGGCGGTAAACTCAGGTGAGTCGAAACTGACTTGGACGTGGCTTTGTGCTGCTAGGTTATAAATTTCATCGGGACGAACTTTGTCAACGACTTTGACTATCGACATGGAGTCGCCCAGGTCAGCATAATGCAAATGGAAATGGGGTTTCCCTTCCAGGTGGGCGATGCGTTCGCGGAAATCGACAGACGAGCGACGGATGATGCCATGGACGTCATAGCCTTTTCCCATAAGGAATTCGGAGAGGTATGACCCATCTTGTCCTGTCACTCCAGTAATTAATGCGGTTTTCATGTTTATAATGTATGTATTTATTTCTTTTCAATGCTCTTGATCACTTCGACGTACTTCTGCGTTCCCACCTCTCGAGTGAGATTATCCATGACAAACTGACGTCCATTACGGCCGAACTCTTTGCATAGGTTTCTATCCCTATACAAGGTCAGGACGGCTTGTTTAAACGCTTCTTTGTCGCCAGCTTTAGTGAAGATGCCGCAATGATGTTCAGCGATAATGGTTTTCAATTCGTTTTCATCGAAATTGGCCAACACTGGGCGCGATGCGCTCATGATGCTCCAAGTCTTGGAGGGAACGCTATTCTCCCCCACTCCCGGCTTGCTGATGACTAGGCTGGCATCACCTAGACTAAACACATGGCTGATATCCTCGTAAGGTTGGAAAGGCAGCAGGGTGATATTGTCGAAGGTGATGGCCTCGGTACCATCGGGGGCTTTGGTTTTCACTTCCTGTATTTGTTCTTTCAGTTTAGCCACCAAGGTATCCCAGTAGGCACCATTTCCGGTAAGCACAAAGTGGATGTCGTGATAGCCTTCTTGTTCCAGTTCACGTGCCACCTCACAAAGCATCTCCATGTTTTGGGTAAGTCCTATATTGCCGTTGTAAGTGATATAGAACTTAGATCTGTCGAGGTCGTACATGTCGAACAGTTTGTTCTTTTCCCGAGGGACGTCAACCACGGCATTTTGATCGACCCAGTTGTAGATCACCTCAATTTTTTCTTCTGGAACTCCCTTGGCCATGATGTTACGCTTGAAGTCCTGAGAGATGACGATGATTTTATCGGCATTGCGGTAGGTGAAATTCTCTATACGTCGGCCTATTTTCCATAGCAATCCATCCTTTTTAGCAAGGCCGGTACCCACGAGGGAGTCTGGGAAGATGTCTTGGAGGTTATATACGAACGGGATATGATCGCGACGGCACTTTTTCACCATAGCTGCCATAGCTCCTTGAATAGGTGGAGTGCTGGCGATGAACATCACGTTGCAGGAACGGGCATCTTTGGCGAAGACGGCACGGTTAAAATATTTGATGGTGCACAAAGAATAGCGAAGCGCTCGAAAAACCGGGTTTTTACCTTCAGCAAACATGGAAAAACGGTGAACCAAAGTGTTCCCTTCATAGAGCTCTTCTTTTTTGATTTTTTTATACTTTTTGCGAGTTTCAGCATCAACTCCTCTACAAGGTGTTGGAGTGTATATAAATGTTTTAAATCCAGCATCGGAAAAAGCTTTGTTCCGATTCTCATTCAAATACGAACTAGCCGCGCTCTCTGGGAAAAAGTAAGCAGGCAAACAAAGCACCCTCATATCCACCAAAAATTAATTTGTATAAACATTATCGTGTTTAAACACAGTGACAATTGTTTTGAAAAAGACCTTAACATCCAGTCCGAATGAAATATGGTTCGCATACCAAGCATCATAAAGACGTTTTTCCCGAACTGAGATGCTATTCCTATAATAAGCTTGTGTATAACCCGTAATGCCCGGGCGCACTTTCATCTTGTCAATTTCATCATCTTTATATGTTGGCAAGGCATCCCATCCACTTGCTCTTGGTCCAATAAGACTCATTTCACCTTTCAGCATATTTAATAGTTGAGCAGTCTCATCAAGACTAGTTTCACGTAAAAACTTACCCACTTTGGTCACCCGAGGATCGTCTTTCGAGTTATATGTACTCCCATCCGCATTCAGAATGTTTTCAGCATTGACTTTCATTGAGCGGAACTTAAACATCTTGAGCTTTTTGCTATCTTTTCCAATTCTCTCGGCCATATAGAAAACAGGTCCACCATCTTCGATTTTGATGGCAATAGCTACAACAATCCACAAAATGCAGAAAAAAGGGAATGCACATAGGGCAATAATCCAATCTGCCACAGGTTTAATAAAATTCTTATACATAATTATTTAATAAACATTATCATCACCCATTTGGATACTCCAATTACGGTAATCCCAAATATCAATATTTTCAGATTCATTCAATACACAAGCACCAAAATAGGTAATTGGATACCGATTGCGAAATCCCAGCTTCTCCAGACCAAGATGCGTCTTGCTATTCACCTCCGACCAAACCGTCATTTTCTCCAATCCTTCATTGATGACCATTTCAGAAATGAATCCTATCAAATCCACTAGATCCGTATCATTATTTACATGTAACTCAACGATGTTCACCATGTTCTGATAGTACTTGTAAACCGCCCAACTCCCCGATTGCGTTTTAATACAATAGTATTGGGTATATGGCTTACTCTGATACCGCCAATGCAAATACATTTCAGTTTTTGAGACATGAATACGCTTTTCAAGTGTTGGAGAGATAGCGTAATCTGAAGCCATGAAGACATTGGACCGATCAAAACCAATCGGATTATCAATCACGAGTTCCAAAGTGGGTATCTCGTAAATATCTCTCCATCCCAATTTACTACAAAACGTTCGATTCGAGATATAATTCGGGAAGCCATATACCATCCAGTAGCCTTGTTTCCTCAACTCATCATATAGCATTGAGGCTAACTCAACAAACAACCCTCGACCAACATACTCAGGATGGGTCATCGTGTTCAACGACAAAGCACTTTTTATCCTTCGACCATTGTATTGCAAATAGTTGGGAGTCACTGAATAATTGGCAACAATTTTACCGTGATCAATAGCCACAAACATAAACAACTCATCGATCGGATTTTGCAGATATCTGTGTTCAATGATGTTGTTGTCTATATGGTCATTGAAACAATGATGATATAGGTCACAGAATTGCTGTAATCTACCACGTAATTCGTCCTTTTTCAGTGCTATTAATTCCATACAAGTTATTCCCTGACAATCAATTCATCAATAGTTTTTTTAACCATTGCAGCTCTCTCTATGGCACATTTCACATCAAGGTCAGTTGCCACTACATATCCACAGCCATCCAGATTAGTATGATATTCGTTGATAGCATCACCAACATGCAAATGATGTTCGATCTTCACCTTATACTCTTCTTCGATTGTTTTGAAATCCGGTAAGGCTTTCACCTTTCCTGGGGTCAATGCCAAAAGTTTAGTCGCTACAGGCTGATGTTGTCCATGGCTCATGAAATCCGTTGGATCACCAACAGCGGCACGAATCATATTGCCCATATAATCAACACCGGTCCCAATAGGAATGACGTGAGACCCGATCAGGTTGCCTCCCATTCGGGCACCGATGTCAACAATATGCACATCACCGTTATCACCGATAAGCAGATCCATATTCACCGAGCCATGGTTGACTTCCAACGCCAACAGGGCTTTCCTCACGCAGGAGCTTATCCTCTCTTCTTGCTTGGGAGACAAGCCAGATGGAATTGCATGGCCCAATTCGGCATAATAAGGCGGCAAGGTCATATCCTTCTGCATGATGCCAAGAATATGAATCTCGCCATGATCCACAAACGACTCCACTCCATATTCTTTGCCCTCCACAAAAGGTTCAGCCACAGCCCTATGAGTGATAGATCCACTCATGGCAAAAACACATGCTTTTTCAAAGTCCGAAGCTTCATCCACGCGCGAAGCGCCCCTACTACCAGAGCCATCACAAGGTTTCATCATCACAGGAAACTTCACTCGGGGCAATATCTGGGGAATCTGATCCAATGAGTCAATCTCAAAAGAGTATCCGGTATCATCGGCCTTCGCATCAAACAGACATTTACGAACATCAGCTTTATTCTTGATACGTTTGGCAGCCTTATAGTTGATACCTGGCAAGTGCATTTCTTCTGCGATACGGCTCATGGTCAAGACGCTGAAATCAGTAGCAGCGGTAAGCACGCCATCCACTTTGTGTTCCTGTGCATATTTCAAACACGCTTCTTCATTAACAATGTTGATAACAGCGTAATTGTCTGCCATTTGGAATCCCATTGCATTAGGGTCGGCATCTAATACCATCACCCGATAGCCGAGTTCTTTAGCTTTTTTTATGACAAAGCATTGGAGGAAGCCACCTCCTAACAAAAGAAGGGTTTTCATTAGTTCAAGCTACTCGATCCATTTTTTCATTTTATCATATGTCGGGAACTGTTTCAGTTCGACCATAGCGGTTTCAGGAAGTATAATCTTACCATTCTCCATCACAGAACCTTGCACGAAGACATCATTTTCTTGATATGCAAAATTATTCACGGTATTACTGGGAATCGGTTCTCCATTTCCATAAAGAATCAGATTCTTGCCATGATTGCAAAAGCTATTGGGGCGTTCGTCAAACAGGTAATTTCCCCAAATGACATTATAAAACACGTCTATTCCATCATTGGATTGGGGCAATCTCTTATTCACGCTTTTTGCTCTCCAACTAAAAATGGAGTGAGCATTGGTCACTCCACTAATAACATTACCATAGATTTTGACGTTCATGGCACCGTCATCGCAATAGATTGCCCTATTGGATCTGACTCCTCGATAATGATGGATGTAGTTATATCTTACAATCACCATCTTGTTCAGAGTGCCAATATAAATGGCGCCTCCATCCATCAAAGTATATTTCCCTGGATTTGAATAATATTCATCACCAAAGTAGATTTCATTAGATTCAATCACCCCTTGAGAAACCATTTCATCTCCCCAATTGTAATGATAGCCAGACGAAATTGACGCGTATCCAATATCTTCAAATTGATTATTGGAAATCAGAAAGTCTTCGCCATAGCAAGCTACACATGAAACGTTGGTCCAACTCAATTCGGCACGATAAAACTTATTATTGGTAATTATAGTTTTTGGACAATCGATATCTGAATAAACCGCTCCATAATAGCAATTTGCTACATCATTATTATCAAACACAAAGTTTCCCGTATTTTTCAATTTTACAATCCGATAGTTTAAATTCTCGAACCTACAATCGCTAATCGCTATCCGATCAGCATCGACGTTTCGGAAATAGCACATTGCCTCTTTCCCCTTTGCACAACCTGAAAAAGAAAGGCCAGTTATTGTAAAGTCCTTCAGTTTCATTTTATATAGTGTCAAGAATTGAGACACCTCGCATTCATGGATTGCTTTTTGACACGAGGAAACTCGTTGCGGATCAACAATACGCAAACGAGGATTCACTTCCCCAATCCGATTGTCATAATGAACATTATAACATTTCTTGGCTTCATCAAATGTCAAATCATGTGCTATAAAATAGAGGAAGCCGTCCTTATATGCCGTAATCTCATAAGTTGGTGAATGAAACCATTCCGAGATTTGAACTTTCATGCCTGAAACAAAACTAATTGGCTCAGGAACAGCTACTCGACAAGTTTTCTTTTTCGCATTTATCACCTCAACTTTGTCATCTGCCTGAAACACTTCTCCATACAAATCAACCAGATTCAACTCATCATCAAGATATACATGTTCACAATTAGGGGACATCACCCCACCTCCTTTGGGATAGTCTTTGCCACCGGCCACCATGATGGTATTATTACCTTTTATAGTAATTGAAACATCGGGGGCATCTATATTATATAGATAAATTGGCAATTTATCATAGTAAAAGACACCCGAAGCAAGATTAACCACAATGTTCTTTTTTCCTGTTCTAATCGCCTTTTTTACGTTAGAACTCAATTCTTTCAAGTCATCCTGCTTTGAAACTTTTATAACAAAAGCATTCTGTGGAAGAGTTCGTTTTGGGGAAGAAGCACAAGAATAGCTTTCGCAAGCCCTTAAGCTCTTTTCAACTGGAGATTGTTGGGCATTAACAATATGCAAACTGGCAGAAAAGAGAATACCCACAATCAAGCAAATCTTACAATGTAAGCTCATGTCTTCTTCAAAACCAAAAACACCTACTAGTTACGACAAATTGGATTTGCCTAAATCTTCGACATTGACATCATAAGATTGAAACAATCCCATGTTTGCTCTCAATCGTTCCTCTGGCCAATCCCACCATTCTATCTCTTGGAGTTTTTCTATTTTTTCCTGAGAAAAACGGTATTTGATAATTCTAGCTGGCACACCACCAACAATAGCATATGGAGGGACATCCTTGGTCACCACAGCACCAGCAGCTACGACAGCCCCATTCCCAATAGTAACTCCTCCTAGAACCAAGACATGGGAACCTATCAGAACGTCGTTGCCTATAATAGCTTTTTTTAGAGGAGACGCATTTATATTTTTGGATGTCCAACAAAATTTAGTTGCGTTATTTCTTTCCGTGAAAATAGGGCTAGTGGAAATCTGATTCGTATTATGTCCACCCATACCAATACGGCAATGGTCACTAATGGAACAAAACTTTCCAATTTGAGCATTTTCGACATCTGTATTTGCACTGATGTACGTATAAGCTCCAACCTTACTCCCCTTAATTTTTACGCCTCTATAAATAGTAGCTTTAGCATCAATATCGTTATTGGACGATACAAACGCCAAACAAGAAACATGGGGATTAAAAAGGTTTTTAATAAAACCCGTAACAAAATGGAGTTTGCTCATTGCAAATGTTTTTTTAGCACTTGTATTTGGAATAGAGGAGTCCAATAATTATCAATCTCATTCATGCAAGCTGACCGAACCTCTTCTCGTCGTTCACCCATTTTGACAAACCAACTATTGATTTTGGCAGCCAAATCATCAACATCATCATACTTAAAGAAATCTCCAGTTTTTTCTTTTTGAACAGCTTCGAATTCTGGCATTTGATGGGGAAAATCATCATGAGTTAGCACTGGCGTACCAAACACCATAGAGTGCATTGCAGTCAATCCGACATTGCCTGGAGAAACACACAAATCAGCATTATATAACAATTCTCCTAACACCTGCTCTTCGTAACATGGACCATAAAACCAAACATTATTCTCTAGATCCAATTGCTTGGACAAGGACTTCAACTCCTCTACCTTTTCACCACCGCCTACTAGAGTTAAATTGTAATTGTGCTTTTTCCCCTTCAATAACGCCATAGCACGCAAAATCATATCCAATTTCTTAATCGCAGTAAGCCGTCCAACAAAGATTAGATTAGGATAATCGTTATCGAAGTGGTTTTGAAATAACGGTTTGACAGTCAATTGTTTCCTAACAGCCACTTGTTCGTCATAAGCCAAAGAATTGTGTATGACAAATAGTTTTTCAGGATTAAACCCTTCCTTTATCATCAGATCTCGGGCATAATTTCCATACAGGAAAATACCACCATTGGGAAGATTAAACAACAACTTTTTGATCCTTTTTTCTGATCTCGTTTCTTTGCCATACCAACCATGTGACCAGAAAAACACTTTCTTTTCAGGATGGAACAGTTTCGCTTTTAGACAGAACAACCAAGTACTTAGCGCCCTTGTCTCACCCAATAGAATATATGTATCGTATCCTTTACGCAATAATGACGGAACCCCTGGTTGGTAATACCAACCTCCCCAAAGACGCTTTGTGGCAACTTCAGTAATTCCTCCCTGTAGAAGGGAGTAATCCATTTTTTTTACATCACTCATGCTATCGCCAAACACAAAGTCACAGTCAAACTCCTGATCAATAAGTTTGAATATACTGGTGCGATAATGTTGAGCAAAATTGTAAATCAGACAAAGATGCATTTTAAAAAACAATTAATCCATAGGCACCCAACTGCACTTCTTAGGATCTGGTTGAGAATACATGACAATCCCTTGTCGCGCAAGTTCCATAAAACGTTCGTGGGTATATTTTGCATACACCAATTCTATCCTTAGATTTGAAATACTGGTTTTCAAAAATTGCTCTTTTGCAAAATACCTTTTTACCATTTTTTTCTTATTTCTTCTTTTCATCGAGTCTTGCGTTCTCATCGTATGCGTACCAATATTGCCATTTTCATCCCTATAGTTATAGGTAATACTTCTTCTAAAAAAGTAATCAAAAAATTCATATTTTCCATATAAAAGGCTGTCAGTGCAATGAATCACTGTAGAAACAAAATAGGGCAAACCAAAAGAGAATACTTTAGCATCCAATAATGTCAACTTATAGTATGGAGACTTCTCATCCCAACAAGTCTTACTAAATTGATGCTCTGACAAAAGATAGTCGGCATATTTACCAATGGCACATGCAGAGTGCTGAAGATTGATACTTCTTTTAACCCCTGGCATTTTACGGAACACTTCCGCCAGATAGCCTGCTCCTGTTGGAGTCGTTTTCACATCAAATTTTACTTCATCTTGTAGGCCATGATAGTTTTCAGTCAAACAGGTCTTAGATATGCTAAAGAAATTCGGTGGATATGCAGGCATAACCAAAGTTCCTTCAGGTCCCAAATAATCTAGGATGACATTTATCAATTCTTCGGCAGTTCCCTGATAGTTATAGAACTCCTTCATTGAAGAATGAATATACACAACATCACCTGGCTGCATACCCATCTTTATCATCACCTGAAGGAGATCATTGGCGGTGTATTTCTTTTTATAGATGATTTTTCCAATCTTTTTATGAAGGTTTTTTGAAAACAAACTCCAATCGGAAATACCAAATACTTTTTTTATTGCATTTGTAATCTGTTGTCTAGCCATAATTCATTAATTACTGGTTGCCAAATTGTCAATTTGGTCAAATAGTATTTTTAGATTTGTTTTAGCATCAAAATTGGTTTTCCAATAATCGAAAGCATTCTTTCGCAATTGATCTTTGCCTTCCAACGGCATCTTCTCATAATTCCACAGTATCTCTCGCACCATCGAAGGTGTAATATCAGCATCAATCAAATAACCTGTTTGGGGATTAACAATCTCACGAGTTCCTCCCACATCAGTTGCTATCACAGGAATTCCATAAGAAATCGCCTCCATTATTGATATTGGCAATCCTTCTATATCACTCAAATTCACAAAGATATCTATTGGATGATCCGCATAATAGGCTTTAACAGCGTCATTTGAGATACGTCCCACAAAATCAATATGTACCTTTGAATTGTTTTCCATGACCTCCAGAGCGGCTCGTTTATAACCTTCTAGCAACGGGCCGTCCCCGATATGGGTCCAATTTATATTTCCATGATTCCATTCCCTTAACGCTTCCATCAAAACATCTAATCTTTTTAATGAAACAACGCGAGAACATGTGCAAATATTAAAACTGTTGTTGTCAAGAGGATTCAACTTATCATTGTCCTTATAAGTTCCCAAATAACAAACATGGGTTTTCTCAACAAATTGAATAGGCAACTGTCCCACTCCTGAAAAATACATATCTCTGATAATATGTGAAATAAAGAAAACACCATCTAAAAATTGGTGTTTGTATTTGACATGTCTATATGGAACGTACGGATTTCTAATCGTAAGTATCTCATAAGAATGAGCCAATGAAACCGCTTTCGCCTTGGGGAAGGTTCGTTTAAGTGTTGCTGCAGAATACGCACAAGCATCGAACCATGTCGATAACACCACAACTTCACTATTTTCTTCAATTTGTTTTATAATCTTTTTTGCTTGAGGAAAAATGCGATGATGCACTGATTGTTCAATAAGAAATAACTTAATGATATGGAAAAACTCTTTCTTATCTCTAATACATTTTACCATGTCCCTGAATACAACCGGCTTAAACAAGGAAAAAAAAGAAATCAAAAAGCCACAAGCGTTTTGAAGCTTTGACGGATGAACAAAATGGATTCTAGCCGTCTTATCAACTGCATTGGTATTGTTGGGGTATTTTGTATTTACATAGTAAATGTCATCATAGGCATTCTCAGCAGCTGTAATAGCGGCCAACATGAAAGGAGGTATTAAAGGCTGCTGGTTCAGTATGATTAAACTTTTATTCATGTTCAGGTTGATGTATTGATGTTTCTACTTTAGGATCACTATAATTATACTTATAAAAATTATCTGCATGCATCGCCACTAGAAAGAAAAATGCCATTAGCCAGGTATTGGAATAGAAAACATAAAACATGTTGTCCACAACATACATGATTCCGAAGACCAAAAAGGTAAGAAACATCTTGTCTCTCGTCTGTTTAAATCGGCGCCATTGGGTTTTGATAAATATCCAGTACATTGCAATACACAAGACCATTGCCAACAAACCGGAATTAGCAAACAGTTCCACATAATTATTATGGGAAAAAGATCGGCCATACTTAAACTTTCCAAAACCTCCAGGCCCCACTCCTACAATAGGGTGAGTGATTCCAACCTCAAAGGCATCTCTAATCAGCATAATTCTAGAGTCCTCCATATAACTATCTTCGTTTCGCTGACTTAGATAACTTCCTTCATAGATTGATGATGCATACCGAATCGCAAAAAAACCAACAACAACGGCTATCAAAACAAAGATTATTTTATTCGAGACTTTCCTTTCCCTTAGATATCGCAAATAGAATAAAACAATCACCAAAGGCACTTGAATAACAATAATTTGCCGAGACCCAGTTAAAACGGCAGCAACAAACGACCAAATAGGAGAAAGCAGGAACAGCCAACGAAACAGCACTTTTCCCCATGGCTTCTCTGCGATATCCGCCATAATAAAAACAATATATGTTGTAAAGAAAGTGAAGTAGGCTATCATATTGGCATTCAATTTACTATCATCCAAACGATCCTCTGTATAATCAAATTCTTCAGTCAATATATGGGTACTGGCATAATAAACCATACCAACGTAAAACACCAAATACACGATGTATAGCCATTTTGTCAGCTTATAATCTTTTGCCAACTGATTAATGGCATAAATAGACAAAAAACAGCCCACGAGTCGTCGAAGCTGAGACATGGCTATGGGAAGATTGATTGCGAACAAGGCCGTGAATGCGATCCACAAATAAAGAATGATTTGCAAACGCATATAAACTGATGCTCTGTGATGCGGAACAGCAATAAAAGCAAAAACAGCCGATGAAGGAACAGCTATCCATAGAGCCAACTGTTGCATTCCTTCGAATACAAAACTTGCTACGGCAAAAAACAGCAACATAGCAATAGCCAAACCGCTAAAGAATCGATTGGAGCTCACCATATTATCAATATTCAATTAATATCGCCTTCTTTTCAGGCCATGGTTTTCTATATGGATATTCTTTACTTTCCACCCATGTCGGATCTGGATTCATATAATCATCTCCATAATAAAACCTTAAAACCTCACGGGCATTATCCGCAATGGGAAGCATCAAACTCTCAAAAGGAACATCAACAAAAGTTCTTCCAATGGGCATTTCCAAGCGTTTCCCTGTGATGTAACCATACTTTTTCATGCTTTCCTGCTTGGTCACACAGCCTTCAACCGGAGTCCATTTACTACAGACATAGGGATACTCATCTATAGGCGGATTGATGCAATATACATCTATTGAGACATCATTCAAAACATAGGTCTCCTCTCTTGCTGATTCGCCCCCATCAATCAAATACCGATGATCCAACTTGAATCCCGCTTTTTCGAGACATTTCTGAACATTCTCCGAATAGTCATCTTTCCACATGGCTACATCTATGTCAAGATCGTGCTTGATGAATCCTTTTTCGCGGACTGCGCCCAACATTGAGCCAAAGATAAGAGTGTATTTGAATCCATTTGCCCGCATGCAGGCATCGAATGCAGCCAAAGTCTCCAAAGCATACTTTTTGTACGCTTTATTTCTTTTCTTTTGAATTCGTTCTTTATAAGGATAATAGAACGGTTTTATCAATTTTTTTGCCAAAGGAATCTTTGCCACTTTATTGGCAAATTTTACCAATTTTGGCGATAATGCATTTTTCATCTTTTCAATTTATTAACAAAATCATGAAAATCCGCTTTGCGTTGCATTCGGCATGGCCGAGGATCATTAGTATCGTGCAAAGCTATCTGAGTTGTGGTTTTATATCCTCGGGTCAAAGCTTTGCAAATTTTATAGGAAACATTTTTTCTGTTTTTCCGTCTAAACAACTCTCTATATGGATATCTCCAAACCGCCTTTCTATCCGAAACCTCAGGATTAAAAACCGTCGAACTCCCCAATTTAGCTTTTAAGATGTCAACAGACCTCCATGGACGCGGATTGATATCCAATAAATACAAGGCCTTGTCGTTAGAATCTTGTTTGATATCAAACTCCATGAATCCATTGTATTTGGAATCTTTAAGAAAAGGAGCGACCAGATCCTTAATTTGTGTCTTCAACACCTCGTCAGTCACTTCCCTACTATAACAGCATAATCCTTGAGGGACTTGAATGAATTGATAGAAGCAAATGTCAACCAAAGGAATCCCCTCCTTGAAGAAGCCGCCATATCCATACTCCCATCGGTTATCACCTTCAACACATTGTTGGCACACCAAATCATTACGGTTAATGCCGAGACCGTCCATCTTTTTTAGATAGCTCAACAATGAATCTCGATTTGATAGGTAAGCACATTTAGAAGCGCCTTTTGCATTGGCTTTTTCAAGAGGCTTCACCACAACGGGAAAACAAATCTCAGAAAGCATTGAATCAGTCAAATCATACTCTTTGGGACGAGTAATATCTAATGATCGACACCAATTATCAACAGCAACTTTATCAACAATTCGTTTATAGAGATCATAATCATTCTCAAACTGCATCAGCCCAAACCATTCAGGATGGTGAATAGCCAATGACTCAAGCATAGGATTTGAGCACATGTAGGCTTTGACTTTTTCCCCGCTTGTTAGTTCAAGAACCCGTTTCATTCGCTCCAGTATTTCTTCTTCAGAGGAGGCTTCATAAAAACCGTCAATGGTATTTGAGAATTTACCTATATCTTTTGATTCACCAATGGCATAAATTGTAGCATTCGGCCACTGCTTACGCAGTTGTCGAGACAAAAAAAGACCACCATTAGACAACCCAAATACTAAGAACACAGGATTACTCATCATAAACAATTTCTTATTTATAAAATGGAGGCTTCAACTGTTCAGCGAGTTTTAACGGAGTACTCCATTTTACTCTCACCGAATACGGGACTCCGTTAAGAACATCTGTTCTTCCACCATATTCTTGCCCCCATTCAGTTTGAGTTACATCAACTGTCGTATTGCATTTCACAGTCACGAACCATAAGCCTTTGGACAATCTGGAAAACAAAAAACGATGATTGGCTCCAGTAGATTCAGAGACATACTGAGCATACTCTTCGTAAGCATAAACATCTTTGCTTATCATTAATGACATATCAACATCCGCATCACAATTCAAATTAAACTCCACCTCAACAGCATCATCAGGAATATAAGTCAGAAAATGATGACATTGGAGATCCCCAATCACAGTGTAATCCGGATCATTCTCAGATGTGGTTTTGTCCATATCCCGCCAAATACCATTTTGAAGTGAGCCTTTCACAATTGAAACGCCTCGTCCTTCAATGGCATATAATATCGATGCAGCAGTGAAATCTCTTTGCTCTCCATCACTCACTTCCTCCGGATGAGAACCTATCTGGACGATTCTTCCCGCAGTTGAATTCTCTTTGTAAGCCCAAGCTGATGGCTGAAGATGCATTGACTCAATAGCAGGATAATCATATAATGCCAAGACTTCACTGCCCAAAGGTAACACATCCGGATAACATCCACCATTATGTCGAACACTATCCAGATAAAAATCGCCCCCAAAATCGAAATAATCCAATAAAGGAGAATTAGGCGTTATCACAAAACCTGTATGACTTTGGGACAAATGAGTATTATGGACAAACTCAGGCCAGATATGCAAATAATCCGGATTAATTTCAGGCCTATTATATCCATTTGAAGCAAAAAAAGCACCAGCGCATGTCCCTACATAACTGCCTCCAGCCTCTCGGAACAAGCGCATGTTGGAATGGGAGCCCTCTGTCAATGACTGTCCATGCATCGTTGCTCTTCCACCGTTAACGAACAGTAACTTGTATCTAGGTTGACCATCGGGATAGAGCAATCGTCCATTAACATCCAAAGAATCACCTTCAATCAACTGATTTTGTAAATCAGTGTAATCATCAGACGAAAAACTCATACATTCCAATGATAAGCCAAGAAACAATGTTGCATATAATTGCCTTCTTGAAGTCAATCCAATACCTGCATCCAAAAAAACATCCTTATAATAAGCCATATTTGGCATAAATACCCTAAGCTTTGAAACACAATCCGACTCGGGAACCACAATTTTACACCCTAACGGCAAAACAAATACAACAAACCCACAATTCTTTGGATTTTCAAAACATATCGGGCGGAATGATTCTTGGGCTTCACAATATTTATATTCAGTTCCATTGATGGTATAATACCAGCAACCAGATTCAAAATACAGTTTTGGAGCAATTCGAGTAGAATCAACGCTTATTGGGATCCCTTGTTCATCCCTTAAAATATGATCATTTAATGTCCAAAAAAATACGCTGTCAACAAAAATCATCGAAACTGATGGACAAGGCAGGTTTTTATAGTTGGATAATTTGGGGAAAACCAACTGGCTTCCGCTTTCAAAATAAAAACGATATGCATCATCAGAAAGCCCATAATTGTCACTATAAATAACCTTATCCTCTTTGCCATAACAAATGGCTAACTCACGCAAACTATTGATGTTTTCATTCAGCAAATCAACCATTTGGCCATCCACTTCAGTATTTACAGGCATAATTTCATCCCGTGACGGCTCTTTTTTGCAAGAGCTCGTCACAAAAACACATGCCATTATGAGTGGAATAAACCTATGCATATCAATGAATTAGAATAACTTTCCTGATAGCTCTACAAAAGAGAGACAAGACACGTGACCTTTCTATACGACCAGGTTTATATTGAATCTTGGTCAATCGCTCTGAAAGCTTATACCGTCTATGGATATATCTATCAGAAAAGGGACATCCGTTTAACCATTTTACAAAGATTACCGAATAGTGTCCGGATTTAAAAGCGCGATACTCAACCTCACGGTAGCCGTTTCTTTTAGCGTTTTTTCGAACTATGGTATTACCTTCAGCAGTATCTGCTTGAATTATGGTAGCGCCCACTTCATGAATATACGCGTCTCTCATAGCATTGAGCTCATCAACGATACCTATTCCCTGATACCTGGGAAGAATTCCCGCCAACATACTATGAGCCACTAACTGGTTTTTATCATACCATGAACGTCCTTTAAAGAAGCCAACTGATGTGGTGCCTACAAGGATGTCATCCGCCAATGCGACAAAGCAACGCCCCAATTCACCAACTCTTTTTTCCAGTTCCGGACCTGAAAGCTGAGAGGTCCCCATCACTATTCCCTTGTCAATGTTTTTTTTATGAGCCGACAACAACAATTGATGGATATCTTCCCATGATATCCAATCAGGTTTAGGCATAACAACAATTTTCTCCATCTTTATGAAACCAGTGCGAAATTATTTCTTAACCCGAGACACAGTCTTTCTCCATTCATCTTTCAATCCTCGATCAATTGCAATCTGATGTCCAATCAAAGGAGAAGAATTGCCTTCAACCATGCACCATCCGTCATCAGAGAGAGCAAGATCCCAACCGACAATTACGGCTTCAGGGATCATGGTAGCAAGATGTTTGGCCAAGGCACATGCTTCATTCCATTGGGGAATAACGACCCCACTTAGTTTTTTCTTAGTATCAGGATGAACCTCAAAGAAATTATGAAATTCATCACAAGCCGCTAGAGTCTTGCCACTCGCAACATCAACAGCAGCAAACACTCCTCCACTTCCCGAATTATCAACAACGCTTCCTTCCCTACCATATCTCATTACTGGCCATTTCACATCGACAGTACCATCTCCATAATTAACAGTGATTATTCTCAACGTATTAACAGAAGAAGGATTATACTCAGCAAGTTCTTCATTCTGAACAATCAGTTCCTCCATGACTCCTCCATCGGTTTGTTTTATCATTTCAACCGCCTCTTTTTCATCATGGAAAATCTTAATACCGAATCCTCTCTCTCCTTTTAATGGTTTGAAAATCGCCCCCCTTTGATTCACGGAATCCTTCTGCCAGAACTCATGAATTTTTGTTTCAAGAACATTATTTTCAATATCATCCTTAGTTATCAATATGCAGTTGCGCTTATAGAATTCTTTAAAACGCGTATAGGCAATATACTTGTCGCTCAATATCTTCTGTGCCTTGCTAGAATTATATTTTCTATAAAACTCTCGGGTCTCACTCAACGACAAAAAAGTGCGAATTTCTTTTTTTGTCTTTTCTTCACAATGAAGTCTATGGAACTCATTAGGAGCAATGCCGCAAAACAGCCAAGCCCATAATGCCTTTCTCCTAATCTTTGGATTTTGTCCGTATTTATCAATTAAAAAACGTTTTCTTGACTTTCTACGTTTCAATTGAACATACAACCGATAAGCAAAGTTATTCTTCATGGTTTTAATTTATTGGAATTATTGAGTTTAATAGAGCCGACTATAGCATCATAACCTTTCTGCAACCAAAATGACAGAACAAGCATAATAGGATAAACGAGACCTGCCATATACAACCATTTGACCCAAGACAAATCCGGATTCAGAATTCTTTCACCCAACCAGAAAAAGAGGCGATGAAACATGTAGCAGGCCATACTTGCATAGCTTACATTTAGTATAATTCGATTGAAGGAAGACCCATGCATAGAATCTTTAAAACACATTGACGCAAGGATCTCACAAACAAACAATAGTGCAAAAACCCCTATGCCGGATACAACCTTTTTATACAGAACCGTAGGTGAAATCCATAAGCAAATTAGAGTTAACACGCAAAAAACAATGATAGTGATTATTTTTACAAAAGGAGCTTTTTCAAACTTCCAGTTAAAATAGGGTGCTGAAACCAATCCAAGCAAATAGAAAAGTAAATAGAACGACAACCTCCAATCAACACTACTAATCAATTTCTGCAGAATCCATATAGCCACAGCTAAAGCCAAACCCATTCCTATTCTCCAAACTTTATTCTTTTTTGAAACCAAAGGGGTGATTAAGTAGCAAAACAATATTACAGGTATATACCATAATGTTTTTGGCCTAGGTTTAATGAACGGAGAAATACAAAGAACACCATTCAATGTAGCTTTATAGCCATTTAATCCAATCAAATACAATACCGCTGATGCAAGCACAAAAAGAGGGATAATACGAACAATCCTCTTGTAATAGAACTGCCAAACGCTACTGTTACCTCCTTCTCCGAAAGAATATTTTTGTCCCAAAAGATAGCCAGAGGCAAAAGTGAACAATCCCAAACAAGCATTTGTCAATATGAGAAAGATGGGGTGTACATAAATTGCCGAGACGACATCCGGGTGCACATAAGACCATAAATGGCAGAAAGCCACTATATAGGTCATACAGATTACTCTAGCGATATCAAATCGATAATCTCTTAGCATTTCAAATCATTTCAGTGTATAACCTCCATCAATCACAAAAGACGTTCCTGTAACCAATTGGGTAGCATCAGAGAAATAATATATGACAGCGTATGCAATTTCCTCTGGCTTGGCAAATCGCCCTAAAGGATAATTGCTACGGATTTCGTTCAACGTGTCTTCTCCGTACTTGTTTATCATTTCCGTCTCCACAAAAGCGGGAAGAATGCAATTCACCCTAGCTTTCAGAGGCAACACTTCAAGGGCAAGAACTTTGGCAAACTGATTCATTGCAGCCTTTGAGGCAGCATACATTGCATTAGATACCGTTGGATAAAAAGCCGATACGGAAGACATGAAAACGATGGAGGCCTGTTTAGCTATCTTTTTGTATTTCAACAAGGATCTCATCAGCAATGCAGGTCCAGAAAAGTTGGTGCATAGCATTTGAGAGACAAAGGAATCGTCCAATTTCTTAATAATCATCTTGTCGTTGATACCTGAAACCAAGGCAACACCATCAAGCACATCAATCTCATTTGCTAAACGTTGAATATCTCCTGCAACTGTTAAATCAGCTGGAATTATCTTGTGACCCTCACCTTCCATTTCATTCAATGTCTGTTCGAGTCTCTCCTTATTTCGGGCAGTTAGAAACACTTTTGCCCCCATTTTCGAGCATTCAATAGCAGTTGCCCTACCTATTCCAGAAGACGCTCCGGTAATGAGTAACGTTTTTCCTTCAAGACCAAAAACAGAGTTATTCATGTTTAAATCTCAATTTTTTTTGCAGGATTGCCCAAAACTGTTTCCCCATCTTTTACTTTGCGGCTTACCACACTGCCAGCCCCTACCGTACAATCATCTCCGATTTTTACATCGGGATAGACCACGGCCCCAGTAAAAATAGACGTACGCACTCCCACCTTGTTACGCCCACACAATTTCACTCCAACATATAGATGGGATCCTTGTTCAACGACACCATCATGACCGACATTACAATGATCTTGAATCAACACGTCATTACTAATCATGGTATTAATTGAAACCGTAGAAAACGCACCGACAACAATCCCAGTACCAAGAATGGAAGAAGGAGCAATATTGGCCATCGGATGTATGACGTTAATGAATTCCCCTCCTTTTGCTCTAATGACATTAGACTTCTCAAACCTTAACGCAGGTTTTGCCTCCGCACAAACAAATACATCATCCGGCTCAATCTCGTAATCATCAACATTATCGATATTACATTTAATATCCCAACTTGATAGATAATCTTTGCTTAAGGAAGCATACCATCTAACAATTTGGCCAACATTACCCGTACCAATTATAACTAAATGCTTCATTTTCTTTCAAACAGAATTAACAAACATTCTAAAGGAACAACAAGTCAGGAACGATGATTCCCCCATGCGTTTTTATTTGGGCGACACCCAAAGAGAAGCCAACACCAATAGTAGCTGCAAGCATATTGAGATCTTTGTCTTTCAATTGGTGTTGCAATTCAGTAACCATCAAAAGTGGGATGGTAGCACCGCTGGTATTCCCAAACTCCTGAATGTTATACGGCACTTTCTCAGGAGGGAACTTCATTTTTTTTCTTAGTTTTTCACATAAAAACTTATTAGCTTGATGCAACAGCAAATAATCCACATCATCAGGTTCAACATTGAATTTCTCTCGCATCTCATTATAAACTTTCGGAATATAGAAGGTTCCATAAGAAAACACCTCGTCACCGATCATCTTTTCATGCAAGCGAGAACGACGGATACCATCGCCACAGTCCTCCATGACAAATGACTTTTCACTGACTGGGTTACGGGATCCACCATCAGGTAATATAACAAATTCACGTCCCGAACCATCTGACATATAGGTGATATTCATCTCATCCCTGGAAGCAGGATTATACTCAATAGCAGTAACTGTGCCTGCATCGCCTAACAACAAAGCCATACTTCGGTCTTCTGGACTTGCATATTCAGATTGAGTATTTCCAACCATCAACAACCCTTTTCTAAAGAACCCCGAGGCCATAAGGTTTCCCATAACGCCCAAACCAACTAAAAACCCCGAACAACCCAGCGTAATATCAAAAGCAAGACAAGAGGTCGGTATCCCCATCTTATCCTGAAGAACTATAGCTGTAGCAGGTAATTTGTAATCAGTAGTATGTGAAACAAATACTAATAAATCAATTTCACTTTTCGACCAATTAAGATCTGACAACAATTTTTCAGCAGCTTTTTGGCACAGATCGGAAGTACAAATACTTCCATCATGAATGGCACAATGACGACGTTCAACGCCAGTCACATTAATGTACTTCTGAATCTCCTCAGCACTCATGCCCGGGAAATCCCTGTTTTCAACCACACGGGAAGGGACACAACCTGCCATTCCTTTGATTGAGATATTCTTAACACTTATCGACGACATAATGATGATTTTAAGAGGGCGGCACCTTGCGTACCGCCCATATAAGACAGTTTATTTTGACTCCACTAAATTATACAATTCCTCAATCGTGGCACATTTTCTAAGGTCCGCTCCTGTAACGCGCTTGTTCATTTCATCGTCAACCATTGAAATGATTGATAATGCTGTTAACGACCCCCACTCCTCTAATTCTCTATAATTGGTTGAGGGAGTAAACTGCTCAGTTGGCGTATCGTCAAACTCGGCAGCAAATGCTTTTACAAATTCATCAAGTGTCATAATTCTTAATTTTATTAGATAAGTATTAACGTTTATTATTCTTTAACAATCTTATAATTTGCAACTTTACCACAATAAGATGGAACATCCAACAAAGATTGTTGATGTAAATCGGGATACATTCTGTGAACAATCTTTTCCAAGGTATCATCAGTTCCAACCTCAAAAAATTCCGTCACTCCATCCTTAACCATATTATGGGTCATCGTCGTCCATAAAACGGGATGCGTTATGTGTTGAATTAGATTATCCTTAATCGTCTCAGGATCTGTATGAGGGAGAGCATCAACGCATTGATAAATAGGGATAGTCGGTCTGTTGAACTTAGTCTCTTTGATGATTTCACCCAATTCCACGCGAGCTTCATTCATAAAAGGAGTATGGAAACTACCACCAATAGCCAAGGGAACCGCCTTCTTCGCTCCTTCGGCCATAAAAGCTTTACAAGCCGCCCTAACTCCTTTACGCGAACCCGAAATCACAACTTGTCCTGGGCCATTGTAATTTGCAAAATAGATAGGTTCACCTGTCTCGTCCCATATCTCTTTAATTCGCCTCTCCACATACTCATCATTCAAGCCGATGACAGCACCCATGCCAGTTTTGACAGACGAACTCTCATAAGCTTTTTGTCCAATCACTGCTCGATTCAGAACTAGGTTCAGGCCATCCTCAAAACTAATGGTTCCATTGATGACCAATGCAGCAAACTCACCGAGAGAATGACCCGCAACTACATCGGGTTTAACATCATCTTGACACAAAGCCAGAACCACCTCATATAGGAACACCGAAGGTTGTGTGTTGATGGTTTCCATCAGCTCTTCCTCTGTACCGTTGAACATCACATCGGTAATACGGCGACCAAAAAAATCGTTTGCTCTTTCAAATAATTCTTTTGCCTTGGGGAATTTCTCATATAAGTCTTTTCCCATACCTTCTTTTTGGCAACCTTGGCCTGGAAATATGAATGCTTTCATTTTAGTCTGCTTTATTTTGTCTATAATAGATACGCGCTCCAGATGGAATTTTATTGACAACTTGCGCCGGATTTCCCGAAACCACGCAATTAGCCGGCACTGGTCTAGTTACCACTGAACCTGCTGAAATAATTGAGTTTTCGCCAATTTCGCCAACACCTGACATGATAAGAGAATGCGCTCCAATTAAAACATTATCACCAATTTTTAAAGGAGTGTTGCGAGCTCTATTGGAATATGGGATTAATTCACAGTCATCGTAGGCACCAAAAAAATCATGACTGTGCGTTAAAACTTTACAGCCTTCCGCAAACGATACGCCATTACCGACCATCAAATCCCCTGTAATATCAATATCACAATTACGTGCAAACAAACAGTAATCTCCCACCTTAAAATGACCGGTATGATGATGCTCAGAAATAATGGAAACGCCATATTGAACACTGCATTTTTCTCCGAGCCCATAGAACTGTGTATAAGCCTTCTGTCTCTTTTTTATCAGCCGCAAACTATTTTCGAAGCGATGATCCATATATTTTGTAAGGAAACGTCGGGTTCTAAAACGCTCTTTAACCCATTGATTGATGGTATCATTCTCCTTCTTTAATTGATCGCACTTAACACTCAGTTCATCACCAGACAATTCAAACAACCTGTTTTCTTGATACTGCCAACGGGTAATTCCATAGTTACGATGCTTGCTCTTAAAATCACAATAAATGGAGAAAACCGATCTTCCACCTTCTGTAAGGGAGGCGATTTTTTTAGCAAAGAACCATTTTTTAAATAAGCGACGAATCAATTGTTTCATAAAAACCATTATCTAAAAACATTTACGACTTCATCCTTTTTCTAATCTGAGCAGCAAAACTATCATCATAAAATTGTTGTGTTGACACCCTAAGCCTTTTAGGCATCTTGCCCACAACTACAGCCGGATTGCCAGATACTATAGTATTTGCAGGAACGGGATGGGCAACAACGGACCCTGCGGAGATAACCGCATTCTCACCAATAGTTTTGACATTGGGCATGATAATGGAATGTGCACCTATCAACACGTTTTCACCGATGAAAAGGGGGGTATTATGTGCCCTATTGGAAAAAGGTATCAAATCCTCTTCTCTATAGGTACCAAGGAAATCATGGCTGTGTGTCAATATCTTAGCTCCTTCTGAAATCTTCACACCATCACTAATCGTCAAATCACCAGTAATATCAACATCTACATTTCTTGCGAACAAAACATTATCGCCAATATTTAGTTTTCCGATGTTGCGATGGTCAAAAATAAACATCACCCCATATTGAACCTTGCAATGAGGTCCCATATGGTATTGTTTTATATACGCCAATCTTTTCTTTTCTTTCGCCTTATTACTTCTTTGATACTTGAAATCCGAATATTTAATCAAAAAGCGCCAATTCTCATCTCTTTTTTTGATGTACTCTCTTTTTTCTTTTAATAAATCAATGGCAACTTTCCTTTCTTCATCATTAAAAGCATGGAAACCGTTGCCAACATAATCCGAGAGATACAAGTTATACTTTAAACAAAGCGAAACCATCTCTCGATAGACTGAGAACGAGGACCTCCCTCCCTTATTTTTCAGGGATTTCGCTTTTTTATAACCTTTGAGAATGGTATAGGTAATATTCTTAATGTTCATAATCGAAATAGGATACAGGTAAAACTATCATCGGATTCGTTCTTAACAACATCGTACCCCATGTCAAACCAAGCCCAAAAGAAGAGCAGAGTAGTGTCAACGGACGAGCTTGCAACGAATCACTAATGTTGTATGTCATGAGCATGGGAATCGAAGCACCTCCAAGATTGCCAAATTCCTGCAAATCGTAGGGAGTTTTTTCCGGATCCAATTTTAGTTTCTTCACAATTCGATCCACAATCATTTTATTTGCTTGATGGATTAAGAAATAGTCAATATCCTTATCCTTGTCAAGTCCTAATCGGTCCATCATGTTTTTAACACTCACAGGCGGTCTTGTGATGGCAAAGGAAAAAACATTCATGCCATTGATCAAAGCGTCTTTGGGGGCTCGAACAATTCCATTACCAAAATCTTCATACACGAAAGACGTCTCTTGATCTATCGGATGACGATAGCCACCATGAGGAGTCATAAGAGCTTGATATCCTGACCCCAATGTATTAAACTCTATATGTATATCCTCAGCTGTTTCATCATACTCCAATGCCATGGCCATACCGGCATCCCCAAACAGAGGAACTCGGCTTTTATCGAACTTGGAGCCCATTCTAGAGGCAGTGTCCCCTATCAGCAGCAATGCTCTCTTCACGGATCCAGATGAAAGCATATTTCCAGCGATGTTAATCGCATACAGGCAACCACAACAGCCCATTGGAACATCTAGAACAAATGTAGATTGTGGCAAGCCCAAGCGGTCTTGCAGAATGCCCGAAGTGGGTGGTGTCTTATAGTCCCCGGTAACTGATTCAAACAACAAAATGTCTATTGACTCTTTTTCCCATCCCAAAGCATCCAACAAGCGTGTTGCTGCGTCATAACAGAGGTCAGAGGCACAAACATTTTCAGGTGCGATATAACGATTTAAAATGCCCACAGTATTATCAAAGACCTCAGCATCTTTTTCATCAAAGAATTCGAAGTCACTTGATTTCACTGGATTGTTTGGCACCGTGCCCGTAACACCCCTAAGGGCTACATTCTTAATATTCCAATATGCCATTATAATTCAATTTCGTATTTGGCCAATACTTTCTTTGCGTTTTCGTAAGAAGTGAATTCAAGGATATCCTCTGCATCAAGCATGATGTCAAAAGTATCCTCAATAGCCGTAGTGAGGCTGAGTTGACGAACGGAATCCCATCCCTCTACATTACAATTGTTGAAATCATTGTTCAAAGCAGATTCCTCAACAGAGAACACCTCACAAAAGATTCTGTCTAATTTTTCTTTATTTGTCATCTTTTTATTATGTTTATTGATTAATTACTTTTCCAGCTTCGTTTCTCAGAATAGCGTCCACCAATTGAGCCTCGATACGTTGATGGAACAGATGAGTCTTTTCCTCAATGAAAGAGGGCAATAAATCCACCAACTTCGGGTCGGTTACAAGCACTATAAGCTTTTCATCATTGCCTTTGCAATAACAATCCGCCCCATACTCAGCTTTTATCATTTGCTCCACTTCGTCAAGACCAATGCGGAGTCCATAGATTTTAAGGAAACGTTTCAACCGACCTATGATGAAATAACAGCCGTCTTTATCTCGTTTAGCCAAGTCCCCTGTATGCATCACACCATGGTTTTCATCTCCTTTCTGAAGATCTTCCTGGTTTGTAGCATATCCTAGAGTAACATTTTCGCCTCGATAAACCATCTCGCCTTGAGCTTCTCCTTCAAAAGACTCATTGCCGTTATCATCAACGATTGATAGCTGTCCACCAGGTTCAGCATAACCTATACTACAAGTTTTTTCCAAAGCCAACTCATAAGGCAAATATGCCATACGGGCAGTACATTCAGATTGCCCGTATGTAGCGATGAATTTTTTGCCTTTGTCGTGGGCATACTGAGCCAAAAGGTGGAACATCTCTCCTGACAGTTTCCCGCCACCCTGAGTGATCACTTTGAGGTTAGGCAAATCCATTCGGGTGAACCGCATCTTCATAAGTATCTCATAACTATACGGTACACCTGTGAAGCTTGTAGCCTCTTTTAACATAGCCCAAAAGCCCTTGTCCAAAAGAGACCTGCCTGAAAGCAACAAAGTTGAGCCAGCCAACAAATGGGAGGTGATTACCGAAAGGCCCATGGTATAATGCATAGGCAGGATAGCCATAGCTTTTTCTGTCCCATCCAATTGGAAAAGCCTTCTGACATTATCGGCATTGGCTTCTATATTACGATAACTATGTCGAACAAGTTTGGGACTACCTGTTGAACCAGAAGTGGGAAGCAAGAGCGACAAATCATCGAACATTGGCACATTAACGTTACCAGTTTTAACCAACGCATAGTCCCATGCGGTAAAATGAGGTTCTAAGCCTTTTTTTTCTGCAATAGCCAACGGAAGCCATAGGTACTCCGGCTTATATTTGTCATACAACTGACTATACAACCCTTCTTCCGTTGATGCACTAAGGATTAACGGGACAATACGATTACTCAAAGCTGATACATATCCCAACAAAGAACCTATTTTATTCTCCGCTAGGATAAAGATCAAAGATCTTTTGGGCAATTGAAGAGCAAATGATTCAGAGAAATCACAGATATCACCGTATGACACGGACCTACCGCTATCATCTATGACTGCGATCCGATCCCTTTCTTTTTGATTTAAATCTAAAAACATTTTATTAAATTGAAGCGCAGCCATCCACACCTAAGATATGTCCGCTGATATAAGAAGCGCGATCTGAAGCCAAGAACGCAACGGCATTAGCCACATCTTGAGGAGTGCCAAGACGTCCCAAAGCAATCCTGCTAATACGTTGGTCGATCTTGTCGCCAGTGGCCTCATACAATTCCTCAAAACGTTCTGTCTTTATTATGCCTGGGGCAACTGCATTGACGCGTATTTGCATTGGGGACAATTCTTTAGCTGCTGATTTGGTTGCTGCTATGACCGCCCCTTTGGTAGAACTATATGCAACTTGGCCAGGAGAGCCAACAACTCCGGTAATAGAGGCAATATTGATTATGCTTCCACCACCTGTCCGGGCCATCAAACGAGAGGCAATCTGCATCATGTCAATGACAGCAAAGACATTCACATTGAACATCTTTTCAAGCAAAGGTTTAGTCACCATGCCTAACTTTTGGTTTTGGATAATAGCTGCATTGTTAACAACAACATCTATTTTTCCCTCCGTTTTATGAATACCCATCAGTCCTGCTTTGAGAGCAGCTGTATCAGTGACATCCATTACCAGTGGCACAATACGTGTATTTTTCTCTTCTGCCGTCTTCTTAGACCATTCTTCCATGTCGCCCATGGCAAGATCAGCTATATAAACGACAGCACCATCCGTAGCTAATTGCTCAGCAATGACCCGGCCAATACCTCGACCGGCACCCGTAACCAAAGCAATTTTGTTTTCAAGTAGTCTTTCCATCTTTTTAAATTGTATAACCGCCATCAATCACCAAGGGCAAACCCGTCACCCAGGACGTGGCATCTGAAAGTAAATAAATGATGCCGAGAGCGACATCCTTTGGCTCGCCAAAACGTTTCAAAGGATATTTCTCTCTTTCCAATTGGAGTTGTTCCTCAGATATTGCTCCACCCAAAATCAATTGAGTGTTCACCATACCTGGGTTAACAGCATTAACCCTAATTCTTTTCGGAGCCAATTCTTTGGCACAGAACTTCATAATCGAATTAAGAGCAGCTTTTGTCGCCCCATAAACTCCATTACCTACATTAAAACTGTAATTTCCACCCACAGAAGACACAAAGACCACAGAAGATTCTTTTTCCAGTTTCTTCTTTTTCACCAACAACCGCAACAATTCAACAGGAGCAAAGAAATTGACTTCAAAAATGGAATCGAATTTCTCTCTTGTTGAGAAAGGGAATGGCATAGTCATACCTTTACCTGCGCAAAGTACCAAACCTTCCAATTTCTCAATCGAATCGACAATCTTAGTTAAATCGTCTGGGGATGTGAGCTCTGCTATGATCATAGCATGTCCCTCTCCTTCCAGTTGAGAGAATGTATCTTTTAGTCTTTCCTCATTACGAGCGGTAATAACCACATGCGCTCCAAGTTTGGAACACTGAATAGCGGTTTCTTTCCCTATACCAGAGGACGCACCAGTAACAAGGATCGTTTTTCCATTTAATGAGTATGGATTGTAACTATTCATTGATGATAAATGAGAAAAACTGCAGAATTATTGGATTTTACTTTTCACGACCTCATACAAGTCGGAAATGGTGGTAGCCTGACGAAAATCCTCGCCATTGATTTCCACATTATACTCTTCGTCAACCATTGCAATAATCGACAAACTAATCAACGACGACCACTCATCAAGTTCACGAAAATCAGTATCTGGAGTGAATGCGTTTTCTTCCGTTTCCTCAAACTGTTCAGCAAAATGCTTGATAAATTCATTTAATTCCATAATTGTATCTTTTTAAGTTAACAAATTAATTATGATGATTTCTTTTTATTCCTTTTAAATTTCAACAGAATCAGTGGAATGATCGTTTTGAAATATTGATATGCCTCTGGCTTAAAAACAAATGACCAGCCCAAATAGAGCAATGTATAGACTGCCACTTTAACCACTCCGTCAACATATACATTAAGTTTTAAAACATAGCCCACTCCATAACTAACAACCGCCGAAAGAGTAGCAACCACAAAAACTGGCATGATGTCAAGTAGCTGTTTATTCCATTTATAGCCTATATGTTTTGACACCAAAGAGATATTGACTAAAAAGGCAAGCCAAGAACTAATAATCACTCCAGTCAATAAGCCTTTCATTCCAAACAAGAACAAACCACCTACGATTAAAACGATACTCACACCTCGTTTTATCAAGGTCCAAACGAGCATTGTTTTGCTCTTTCCTATTGCAGAAATTGACTGTAAATTAACAGATTGAAGACAAGCGGCCAATCCTGCGACACAAAGGGCTTGGAAATAAGGGACGCTAGCAAGCCATCGGTCAGAATAGAGCAGTAAAAATATCGGCTTTGCCGCTAACAATAAAATGAAGAGGATCGGCACTGTAAAATAAGAAACCGTCATCGACAGTCTTTTTATCATGTTTCTCAATGCAGCTCTATCATCTTGAACCTCAGCATACAAAGGATAAGTCACCTGAGTCATAATCGATGAGATACTATGAGAAGCCAATCTTTCTGTTCCTCGAGCCTTGGAATAGTATCCCATTGTCGCTGGCGAATAGAGCTTGCCAATCAAGAGACCTTGTATTTCAGTAGCCAAAGTATTAACCAGATGGGTTAAGAACATGTATAATCCAAAACTAAACAACTCCTTGAAAGAAGACCAAGAAAAAGTCCAAATGGGGCGCCATCTTACATAAAACCAAAATACCAGTGATGGAATGAATGCAAGGACAATATTCTGTGCAACTAATGCCCAAACCCCAAAACCTTTATGTGCCATAAAGACAGTGACCCCTAATGCAATCAAAGATGTCACAATAGAAACGATGGACAACAACTTAAAGTTCAACTGCTTTTTAAGCTGATTTCGTTGAATGACATTCAATGAATAGATGAACAGCACCAGTCCCTGAACTCTTAGGACTTTGGATAATAATGGGATCTTATAAAAACGTGAAATTGCAGGAGCAGAAACAAACAAAACTAAATACATTACGAAGGCCATGCCTATATTCCACCAAAAAATAGTAGAGTAATCGACTTGTGTCGGTCGTTTCTTCTGTATCAACGCCGAACCAAATCCTCCTTCAATAAAGGCTTCAGCAAGAACCATGAAAATGGATAACATTCCAATGCATCCATAATCATATGGAGTCAGCATACGAGCCAAGATTATACCTGACACGAATTGAATGCCGATCTTCGAGTATTTCTGGAACGCTGTCCACACCATTCCCGAAGCCGCTTTCTGCTTTAAACCACTCTGTTTCTTCTCCGCCATAATATCACTTAATCTTACTGTATTCCCTCAACATCGTAGAAGAAATCCCTTCAGTTCGAGGGATTGTCACAACCTTCTTCCCATGAGCCTCACACCAAGCCACAGCTCGTTGGAAACCTTCATGCTTTTGGTCAGGACCCTTAGCGAAAACATCAAAATCTATATTCTGAATGTCAATATCCACATCCTTATACACAACAACCTCGTCAACATAACGCACAGCACTCACCATGAACAAACGTTCCTCTGTAGAATAAACCATTTTTGTGCCTGGCTTATACTTCAAAATCTTGTCACCATCCTGCACAGCAACAATAAGGCGACAATCCTCATTAGGAAATAGTTCTTTGGCATGCTTGAAGAGCAAGATATGCCCAATATGGAGCATGTCGTAAACACCAAAAGTAAGAATAGTAGTCATACCAATAGTTCAATATACAGCTTCGCCTCGTCAGTTACACGCAGTAACCAACAACTGATTGTATTTCAAACAGATAAACCAGCACCATAAACCGCTTAACGGCCAAGCGCTAATCCACCTTATAAATATGCAAAGATAGCTAAATAATGAATACAAATAACAATTTTAGACTTTTTTTCAAAGCCTGAAATTGTTTTTGATTCGCATGGAAATCTTCACGATTTCTCCAACATCATCTTCTTCCACTTGAAATAGCCGAACACAGCAATGATTACGTACAAAGCGTATAACGAAGCCTTGAAAGGAATACCCTTATAAAAATACAGACCTGAGGTAACAACGTCAACAACAATCCACACAAACCACTGTTCCAGATACTTACGAGCTAAAGCCCAGATTCCTACAATGCTCAAAGCAGTAGTGAAAGCATCCAGAATCGGCACCGTTGAATTGGTGAAACGAGTCAACAGGAAATAGATGGCCGTCCAGATGATTAAGGCCAAGGCAAGCCAAATCATAGCAGCCTTGACCGGCATATGGCGGATGGGCAGCTCAGCCGACTTCTGCTTGTGGCGCATCCAGGCAATGAAACCATAAACCGTCATCGCCAGATAATAGAACTCCATGCCACAATCGGCATACAAGCCCTTCTGATAATAGAGGACAATCCCCAACGACTGCATCACGAAACCGACTACCCACATCCATACGCTGGCCTTATACTCCAAAAGGATGTAAGCCAACCCTAACGCAGTAGTCACAATATCAAGCCAATGCGCAACAAAGAACTCCATCGTAATTACATCATCTTTTTCATCTCATCCGCCAACGACACGAACTCGTCCACGCTCATCTTCTTCAAAAAAAGCAGGCCATGAGTAGCACGAATCAAGGGATGATGACTTTCATAAAAATAATTCTTTCCTAAAACCAGCTGAATGTCCTTCAATTGTTTCACCCAAGTACGCTCAGCCAACTCACTGAACGGACCATCGAATTCCGGACTCGGAAACTCAGCCTTGACTTGAGTCAGATAACTGTCTTTGAACGACTTCTCCATGACCGCAAAATCGTCGAGCGACACAGGGACATACAGGTTAGCCTCTGCTGCATGAAACGACGACCATACGTTGCGGTAACCGATGATCTTAAGCTTCGACAAATCCTCTTCCCTACTCCACAAACTCACCGCCTGTGCCACCACCTGCAAAACCTTATAATGGGTATCAGGCCCCATGCCTTCTGGATCGATGACCACGGAGAGTGTCGTCGGCTTGAGCTCACGCAATAGATTCAACATCGGTTCCACATCACGTTCCCTATCAGGGAAGCCCTCTCCACTTCGATAAAAACCAAGTCTCAGATGATGGACATGACTGACGGGAGTGCCTGCATATGCCCAAACCAACTCCTCCTCAAACTCTCGAATAGCACCTTTAAGCTGTTGAATCTCAGGACTATTCGGCTGTCCATCGTAACTATCGCGTAAAACTACCATCTCTTTCTCAAAACGCTCTCTCAACTCGTGCTCACTCTTCAAATTCCAAAGACCGACAGCGTCGCGCAGGAGGCGGTGACAAAAACCTCGCCGCATCTCAACAGGATCTTTCCTCGCCACGTTATCGAGATAGTGATATACATCCTTGTCATACTTGAAACGGTATCCCCGTTCAAAGAAATCAGGATAGTTTACCATCTGGATCTGTTTCCTCCGGAGAAAGCTCAACGTATCCTCCATCGCCTCCACAAGAAACTGGTTGGTGACGGAGTTATAACCTGAAGTCAAGACTGCGAAATGCACTTGGTTGGACGGAGATCGCATCTGTCGGTTAATGAAAGGCATGATGCCAAGCATGATGTCGTCATGATGGGGCCCTGTGTGCAAGATCACCTCGTTTTTGATGGTCTTAAGTCCAAGCATCAACTTGTTCTCCACATCTTTGATCACCTGTTGGACAGTATCAAGGCTAAGCTCTGGAATCTTAATGCAACGAGGATCGTTGTACAAGTCTTCCAATTGTAAGTTATGGGCGTAGCAATCCAACTTTTTACAGATACCAATGACCGCCCTCTCGGTCTTCTCGAAGTTCCAATCCCGGCCATCGTAATAGGCATTCACCGAATCGGTCAACTTGGAAGCGGCACCTGGCGTAAGGTAAAATCGCGATTGCGGAAGGACTTGCAATACCGAAGCCGGATAAAGCGTCATCATGGACGACTCCAGTGTTTTTCGGACAATATCGGCATGGGCTTCACCAGCAGAATAGACAATGGCCACAGCTTCTGGATTATAAGTGATGGTCTCCAAACCAATGGTGATGACCTTGCGATGACTCGACACATTGATTCCTCCAAGATCGGCAGCAGTATCCGCCTGGGTGGAGAAGTTGGTCTCAGTAAGGCGCGTACAGGAGTGTAAGCTGCTTCCCTTCATGTTGAAGGCGATACGTCCGTCAGTCCCAATTGGACTGATAAAAAAACCGATACCGCCATTGGCGCGAATACTATCCTCATAAGCGGAGCACCAGTCGTCAATACGGAAAATAGCTTGTTGCTGCAACTCCTCCTGACGGTTTTGCGCCGGTCGGTTGCGAAGACTTAGATCCACTTGCAGATCAGGAAAGACCTCTCGATAACTGAGGCCGTGACACAACGGAATCTGATCGCAATTCATCAAAAGAGCTTTCGATGGATCAAGTCCAAAGCCTTGAATATATTCTTTCTCAACAAAATGTGCAAAGGAATTGTGTTGCCGCGGTGAAATCGGATAGAACTCATCCATCTGCACAAAATGAAGGCCATGCAAATCAGGTTTCTCACCCATCAACCCATAACGGATACGCAGTTCAGCAACCTCATGGGAGTCCCAGTCGTCGAGAAGCATCCTTGTGAAACGGATGAAATCTTTAGGAGTCTTACCCGCAGGCAGGCTGATACAACCCTGAGGGTTTTGCTGCACCCACTCGAGGAATCGCATGGAGAGCATCAGCCCCAGTTTTGGAACATTCTCACTGACCAGGTTAGGGATGCGCGTCGTCCCTTCCTTTCGATTGGATAGCTCAAAAAACCGTCGCTCTACGAGTGAAACCATCTTAATCTCTCTTGAAAATGTCGCGAGTGTAAACCTTCTCTTTCACATCGTCAAGGCAAGCATCATAGCGGTTGGCGATAATGGCCTGGCTTCTAGCCTTGAACTTGGCGAGGTCATTGACGACAAGACTGCCAAAGAAGGTGCTTCCATCATCCAGAGTAGGCTCATAAATGATCACCTCGGCACCTTTTGCCTTGATGCGTTTCATCACTCCCTGGATGCTCGATTGACGGAAGTTGTCGCTGTTCGACTTCATTGTCAAGCGGTACACACCGATAACGCAATGTCGCTCTTGAGCAGCGTTGTATTGACCTTGATCATAATAGTCGTAGTAACCGGCCTTCTTCAACACTTGGTCGGCAATGAAATCCTTTCGGGTACGGTTACTATCAACGATGGCTCGGATAAGGTCTTCGGGAACGTCCTCGTAATTGGCCAGCAACTGCTTGGTGTCTTTAGGCAGGCAATAGCCACCATAGCCAAAACTAGGGTTATTATAATGATTGCCAATACGGGGATCAAGGCAAATGCCATCAATGATAGACTGGGTGTTCAGCCCTTTCACCTCGGCATAGGTATCCAATTCGTTGAAGTAGCTCACTCGTAACGCCAGATAGGTGTTGGCAAAAAGCTTCACCGCCTCGGCTTCTTTCATACCCATAAACAGGGTTGGAACATCTTGTTTGATCGCCCCTTCTTGCAACAAAGCAGCGAACTGATGAGCACAGGCCTCCAAGTCTTTGCTGACCAACTTCTGGATGGCTTCATTTTCTTCATCAAAGCCTTCGATGAACTTAGGCAAACCAACGATAATACGGCTTGGATAAAGATTATCGTACAAAGCCTTGCTCTCGCGAAGGAACTCGGGAGAAAACAACAAATTGAACTTTTCGACACCCTTTGCTGCATATTTTACATAAAGGCTACGGGTATAGCCCACAGGAATGGTACTCTTTATTACCATCACCGCATCAGGGTTGACACTAAGGACCAAATCCATGACCTCTTCCACATGAGATGTATCGAAGAAATTCTTCATAGGGTCATAGTTTGTTGGGGCCGCAACGACCACGAAATCAGCATCGCGATAAGCCGATGCTCCATCGAGTGTTGCTGTTAAATCCAAATCCTTCTCAGCAAGATATTTCTCAATATATTCATCCTGGATAGGGGATTTCCGATTGTTAATGAGGTCAACTTTCTCAGGAATCACATCCACGGCTGTGACATGATTGTGTTGCGCCAACAATGTAGCGATGCTTAGGCCCACATAGCCTGTTCCAGCAACTGCGATATTCATAATGTTAGGATTTTCCGTAATATTCTTCGTAATACTTTTGATAATCACCGCTGGTGACGTTATCCATCCACTCCTGATTCTCAAGATACCAACGGACCGTCTTCTCGATGCCCTCCTCGAATTGGAGACTCGGCTCCCAGCCAAGTTCCTTTTGAAGTTTCGATGAGTCGATGGCATATCGGAGGTCATGACCAGCACGGTCGGTGACGTAAGTGATCAAATTCAAGTCCTCCCCTTCTTTCCTGCCAAGCAAACGATCCACTGTGTTGATGAGCACCTTAATCAAATCGATATTTTTCCACTCGTTGAAGCCACCAATATTGTAGGTCTCCCCTATCTTTCCCTCGTGGAAAATCAAGTCAATGGCTCTTGCATGGTCTTCCACATACAGCCAATCGCGCACGTTCTCGCCCTTACCATAAACCGGCAATGGTTTACGATGACGTATATTATTGATAAACAATGGAATAAGCTTTTCAGGGAACTGATACGGACCATAATTGTTTGAACAATTGGTGATGATGGTCGGCAATCCGTAGGTGTCGTGGAAAGCACGCACAAAATGGTCGCTAGCAGCTTTGGCGGCACTATAGGGACTATGTGGCTGATACTTCAGATCTTCGGTGAAGAACTTTTCTCCGAAAGCCAGATGATGCTTACCGCTCGACGCCTTAGTGCTGAATGGGGGTTCAATTCCTTCAGGATGAGTCAGTTCCAAAGCGCCATAGACCTCATCGGTGCTGATATGATAGAAACGGAAGATGGAAGACGGGAGACGGAAGTCAGGATCCAAGCTCTCCCAATACAATTTTGCGGCCTGCAAGAGGCTGAGCGTCCCCATCACATTGGTTTGAGCAAAGGTGAAGGGATCTTTGATACTGCGATCGACATGGCTCTCGGCAGCGAGATGGATGACACCATCCACATGTTCGTCCTGCATCAGTTTGAGGACCCCTTCAAAGTCACAGATGTCCATCTTCACAAACTGATAGTTTGGCTTATCCTCAACGTCTTTCAGATTGGCAAGATTGCCAGCATAAGTGAGCTTGTCGAGGTTGATGATCTTATAGTCGGGGTATTTGTTCACAAAAAGGCGAACCACATGGTTACCTATGAATCCAGCACCGCCAGTGATGATAATGGTTCTTTTCATTACATGGATTTTTCGAATGTTGTGGAATTGATCTGTTCTTTCATCTCGTCAATCACACGAAGAAGGTATTGACCATATTGGTTCTTCAGCATGGGCTGTGCCAGTTCACGCATCTTGGCTTCATCGATCCAACCATGACGGTAGGCGATGCCTTCCAGACAAGCGATTTTCAGGCCTTGACGTTTCTCGATTACCTCCACAAAGGTAGAGGCCTCCGCCAAGCTGTCGTGGGTACCCGTATCGAGCCAAGCGAAACCACGTCCCAAGGTCTGGACCTTGAGTTCTCCGTCTTTGAGAAACTCCTGGTTCACGGTAGTGATTTCTAGCTCCCCACGCGCCGAAGGTTTGATGCGTTTGGCAATGTCAACCACCTTGTTAGGATAGAAATACAGGCCCACTACAGCATAGTTCGACTTGGGCTCTTTGGGTTTTTCCTCGATGGAGATGCAGTTTCCTTCCTTGTCGAACTCAGCTACGCCATAACGTTCCGGATCAGAAACCCAGTAACCGAATACCGTGGCTTTATTGTTTTTCTCCGCATCTTCTACTGCATGTCGCAACAAACTCGTGAAGCCCGAGCCATGGAAAATGTTGTCACCCAAGACCAAACAAGCACAATCGTCACCGATGAACTTCTCGCCGATGATAAAGGCCTGAGCCAATCCATCAGGACTTGGCTGTTCGGCATACTCGAAATGCACTCCATAGTCTGAACCATCACCCAGCAAACGCTTGAAGCCAGGCAGGTCAAAGGGTGTAGAAATCACAAGGATTTCTTTGATGCCAGCCAACATCAACACGGAGATGGGGTAATATACCATCGGCTTGTCATAGATGGGAAGCAATTGTTTGCTTACTCCTTTTGTAATCGGATATAAACGGGTGCCGGATCCCCCGGCCAATACGATACCTTTCATATTTTTCTTACTTCTTACTTCTAACTTCTTTCTTCTACCCTATCATAAATCTCAAACCGACTATTCTTACTGATGAATTCCGGAACAGTCTTCTTCATGAGGATAACCATCTCAGGGATCTTAACCTGATGCGCTAGATCGATGAGCTCAGCCAGCGCCAACTTTACCTGGTCGTAATTGTATTCACGGACCTTGGCGATACGGATACGGTCATGAGTCGTGGGCAAGGTGTTCTCCTTATTGGAGAGCACCTCTTCGTATAGTTTCTCCCCAGGACGCAAACCCGTGTATTGGATCTCAATATCCTCACCTACCTTTAGACCTGCCAAGGTAATCATGCGACGCGCCAGAGTGTCAATCTTGATGGACTCACCCATGTCGAATACGAAAATCTGGTTACCAGAGCTCATGATTGCGGCCTCCATCACCAGACGGCAGGCCTCGGGAATGGTCATGAAGAAACGGGTGATTTCAGGATGGGTAACTGTTACGGGACCACCATTCGCGATTTGTTCGCGGAAGCGAGGAATCACCGAGCCATTGGAACCCAATACGTTACCGAAACGAGTCGTGACAAACTTGGTCTTACCAGGCACCCTGCCCTGCTCGACTGCCAAGCCCAGCGACTGGACATAGATCTCGGCCAAACGTTTGGAACAGCCCATGATATTGGTCGGGTTAACTGCTTTGTCCGTAGAGATCATCACCATCATGTCGGTATCGTATTCCAAGCACTTGTTAGCCACGTTGCTAGACCCTTGAAGGTTGACCAGCACGGCCTCACAGGGATTCTCCTCCATTAGCGGAACATGCTTATAGGCAGCTGCGTGGAAGACCACCTGCGGATGCCATTTTCGGAATGCATAGTCGAGACGATCGACATGACGCACATCACCAATCACTGGAACGAAATCCAAGTGTGGGAACCGTCGTTCCAATTCCAGACGCAAGTTGTGCATGGGCGTCTCGGCATTGTCGAAAAGAATCAACTGCTTAATACCAAAAGAGGCAAGTTGGCGACAGAGTTCCGAACCTATGGAACCGGCAGCACCAGTCACCATCACCTCTTTGCCCTTGAAGCGCTGGATAATCTCATCCATCGAAATCTTGATTTCCTGTCGTCCAAGCAAATCTTCAATCTTGACTTCGCGGATCTTGAGGGGATGCGACTTGTCATCTTCAATCTCGTCGATGGGTGGCATGATCAAAGTCCTAATGCTATTCTTGTTGCAGTATTCGACTATTCCATTGTTCTCCTTTGCCACATCAGCTTCGGTAGAGAAAAGGATGGCCCGCGCTGAAAGACGGTCAACAACTCGTTCCACCTCCTTTTCACTATGGCACACATACACTGGTAGATCATTGATTCTAAGTCCTTTACTTCGATCATCACGGGTGATAAAACCAACCACCTCATAGTGCGGAGAGTTCTCAAGACGGGTCAAAGCTGCTGCCGACTTGTCGGAGGTGCTGAAAACAAGCACGCGTTGCCGCTTGTTAAGTTCCTTAACACGCTTTTTGTATAGGTCATAGACAAAGAACATGAGCAACCTAACAGCGATCAAAAGGAAAAGTGTCAACAAAAGGTCAAACATCAAAGCGATTGCCACGCTATGATTGAATAGGCAAATCAACCCGACCATAAGGCCCATGACCACCATCTTGACCAGCAATACCATCATATACACAAAGACGTCCCGCAAGGAGGTATGACGGATCACCACGTTGTAGCTCTTGAAAAGGAGCATCCCACCGACAGTGCCTATGACACTGCTAGCCATCCACCACAAGGAAAATATCCCTCGATAATAACCAGAACCCGTCTTGGCGAAAAACACCAAGGTCAACATCACGACAAGCGAGGCAAAGGTCGAAAGCAGGAAGTCAATCGCAAAAACGACCCTCGCATCCAGGTACTGATTGAAGTATTTTTTAAAACGACTCATTTGTTTCTCCAATTATCTCTTATTTTAAAGTCTTCCGTCGATGATTTCACGCGGCAAAATACCTTTGACATCATACACCACTCCCCCGTCTTTCACCAACGACCTCACATCCATTTCGAGGAACTCCTTGTGTGCAACAGCAAGAATCACAGCATCATAGAAATGAGAATTGAGAGATGAGAGTTGAGAGGTAATTTCGATACCGTATTCTTCTTTCACGTGTTGAGGATTGGCCCATGGGTCATACACCGTGATGTTGTCGGTGTATTCCTGAAGCGTATGGTAGATATCGACAACCTTAGTATTGCGTATGTCAGGACAGTTCTCCTTGAACGTCACGCCCAGGATCAGGATCTTCGCGTCTTTCACCAATACCCCTTTCTTGTTCATGCACTTGATCGTCTGGTTGGCCACATACGCACCCATGCCATCATTCAACCTCCTGGAGGCGCGCATGATACGAGGTAGAACGCCATACACCTGTGCCTTCTGGATCAGGTAATACGGGTCCACCGATATACAGTGGCCACCCACCAAGCCGGGACTCAGCTTGATGAAGTTCCACTTGCTCGAGGCCGCCTCGATCACGTCGTGTGTGTCGATGCCCATCGCATTGAAGATCTTTGCCAGCTCGTTCATGAAGGCGATGTTCACGTCGCGTTGGCTGTTCTCGATGATTTTGGACGCCTCAGCGACCTTAATGCTCGGGGCCTTGTGGGTGCCGTTGACCAGGACACTGTTATACACCGCATCCACATAGTCGGCAATCTCCGGCGTCGAGCCCGACGTCACCTTCCTAATCTTCTCCACCGTATGTTGTTTATCGCCCGGGTTGATACGCTCAGGGGAATAGCCTGCATAGAAATCCACGTTGAACTTCAGTCCGCTCACCCGTTCCACCACCGGCAGGCATTCCTCCTCGGTGACTCCTGGATAGACTGTGCTCTCATACACCACCACATCGCCTTTCGAGATGACCTTGCCCACCGTTTCAGAGGCGCCCCATAGAGGTTTTAAGTCGGGTCGGTTGTCGCTATCGACAGGTGTGGGAACAGCCACCACGTAGAAGTTGCAGTCGCGGATCGCTTCCAGGTCCGTCGTACAGCGGAAGCCATGGTTCTTGATTGCATCCTGCAACAACTCATCTGTCACTTCTAGTGTGGCATCATGACCGCCCATCAGGGCGTCAACACGGGCTTGATTCATATCGAATCCAATGGTCTGGAACTTCGTGGCAAACAACCTTGCCAACGGGAGGCCTACATAGCCGAGGCCGATTACGCAAATCTTAGTATCTTTCATATGATTGATAGTTTTTAAACTTGCAAATTTACGAAAAAAAGAGATTAAAAAAACAATTTTTGCTATTTTTGCACCCCATGGCAGAATACTCGAGCATATTGTTGGAAAACGCTGTCGACGCATTGTCGAAATTACCCGGGATTGGGAAGAAGACTGCTTTGCGTCTTGCTTTATATCTCCTCAATGAAGACGCGGTGCAGACCGAGCAGATTGCTGATGCGCTCATCAAGATGAAGCACAACATCGTGCTCTGCGAGCGTTGTCACAACATCTCCGACACCAAGATATGCTCCATTTGCTCCAATCCTCGACGTGATGAGAACACCCTCTGCGTGGTGGCTGACATGCGTGACGTGTTGGCCATCGAGCATACCGCTGCCTACAACGGACTCTACCATGTACTCGGAGGCGTCATCAGTCCCATCGAAGGCATCGCTCCTAGCGACCTCCATATTGAAGAACTGGTGGAACGCACACACCATGAGGACATCCGAGAAATCATTCTGGCACTTCCAGCAACGATTGAAGGTGACACCACTAACTTCTACATTTACAGACAATTGAAAGATTTCAAAGGAAAGGTCACCGTCATCGCCAAAGGTATTGCCGTGGGCGACACCCTCGAGTATGTCGATGAGATTACCTTGGGAAGATCCATCCAAAACCGAGTCACTTTTAATTAACATTTTTATTATCTTTGCATCCATTTTAGAGAGAATTGTAACGTGTTCACTGACGACGAAAACACTTGGGAAGAAGAAGAAGACGACATCACCAATGATGCCGTCTCCCGTTTTGAAGCCATGCTCGAAAACCAGCGTCCCACTTACTTCGACGCTGAGGAATTCGAGCTGATTATCGATTTCTACATGCAGCACGACGACCTCACACGCTCAAGAGAGGCCGTCGATATTGCTATTGCCCAACATCCCGACGACATCAACCTTAAGATCAAGAACGCGCGACAGTTTCTCGTCGAAAACAAACCCAAGAAAGCATTGGAACTCCTCGACCAAACAGAGGTCAACACAGAGGAACCCGATTACTACCTTACCCTCGGCTCCTGCTATGCTGCCTTAGGCAAGCCACAAAAAGCCATTGACACCTATATGAAGGCATTGACGTATTTCGATGAGGATGAACGCGGAGAACTCTACCACGCTATCGGTTTCGAATACCAAAACCTTCTGAATTTCGGCAAGGCCATCGACTTTTACAAGAAAGCACTCGACAACACCAATGACCTCGTTCTGTACAATTCCACCCTCTCCGAGCTCATCAACTGCTATCTCAACGCCAATCAAATTGACGAGGCCATACAGTTTTTCAACCAACGTTTGGAGAAAAACCCTTACGAGGTGGAGACCTGGTCGGCCTTGGGCGACATCTATCGCCGTACCGAGCGATTGGAAGAGGCCATCGACATGTACGAATATGTTCTCGCCATTGACCCAAAACACCTCTGGGCCAACATGCATCTGGCCAATACCTATTATGACCTTAACCGCTTCCAAGAAGCCATCGACTCACTCAACGAAGCCTTGGCTCACGACTTGGAGACCTCGATGATCCATGCTTCCTTGGGCGACTGCCATTATCGGCTAGAACACTATATCGACGCCATCGAAGAATACAAAAAAGCATTGAAAATCAACGAGTACCTTACAGAAGCTTGGTCGGGACTCGGATATGTGTATAGCGATACCGGTGACAGCCAAAAAGCCATCAAATACTTAGAAAAGGCCTACGAGCTTGAGCCATACAACGAAGACAACCTTTACAACCTGGCAGCGGAATACCGCAAGATCGGACAAAACGAAAAGGCTCTCTCCTACCTCTTGGAGATTGAGAAGAGCCAACCCGATGACCCTGACCTTTACTTCTTCCTAGGCGACTTGTTGGCTGAGATGGACCGCAGCGATGAAGGGATTTCCTACCTTCACTTGGGGTTGCAACGCACAAATAACGACCCAACGTTGCTCTACTTGCTGTGCTTCATACATTTGGAACGGAATGAGCGTCCATTGGCACTCCATTACCTTGAAGAAGCCCTCGATGCCGACCCGTCTTATTACAAGGAGTTCATCGAGTATGACCCAGAGTTGATTGGCAACGACTTGGAGATTATGGAGACCATCAATAAGAAATTGAGAATTGAGAACTGAGAGATAATAGATGAAGAATTATTTATACATATTATTAATTGCGATGGTGCCCTTGATCGAGTTGAGAGGGGCCATCCCTGTGGCCTATGGCATCCGCGAGGTGCATCCCGAGTTCAACCTTCCTTTGGCTTATCTCATCATCGCCATTGGCAACATGATTCCCGTGCCATTCATTTTCTTTTTCGCACGCCGTGTACTGGAATGGGGCAAGGACAAACGTTACATTGGCAAGTTTTTCACCTGGTGCCTCGATAAGGGGGAAAAGGGCGGACAGAAATTACAAGCCAAAGCGGGTCGCGGACTCTATGTAGCCCTGCTCCTCTTCGTCGGCATCCCGTTGCCCGGAACCGGGGCGTGGACCGGCACCTTGGCCGCCAGCTTCCTTAACATGGACTTCAAGAAGAGTATCATAGCCGTTATCGGTGGCGTCGCCCTCGCTGGTGTCATCGTGGGCGTCTTGTGCACCTTGGGCTTTGGGGCCTTTTTCGGAATCCATTAAGGCCTCGCACCATGGAACTGTTTGGTCTCATCGGACATCCTCTCGGGCATTCCTTCTCAAAAACCTATTTCACGGAGAAGTTTAACTCACTGCAGCTGGACGCTGAGTACCATAACTTTGACCTCAACGACATCTCACTGGTCAAAACATTGCTTTGCAATCACCCTGGATTACGAGGATTCAACGTCACCATTCCCTATAAAGAAGCCATTCTCCCCTATCTCAACGAACTCGACCCCATCGCCCAACACATAGAGGCTGTGAACACCGTCAAAGTATTGCCAGATGGCCGACTGATGGGTTTCAATACGGACGTCATTGGCTTCGACCATGTCATCAAAAGCGAGGCAGAACTACATAACCAAAACAATATCATCGGTTTAATCCTTGGAACTGGCGGAGCCTCCAAAGCGGTGCAATACGTTCTGAAACAAAACCACATCCCCTACCATCTGGTGAGTCGCGACCCTCAAAAAGCCGACTTCACATATAAAACACTCCGCCGAGAAGATTTACAGCAGCACCTATTAATAATAAACGCAACTCCCGTTGGCATGTCGCCAAAAGTGGACGAAGCCCCATCTATCCCTTACGAAGCTATCGGCGAACGACATATCCTCATCGACTTGATATACAACCCCGAAGAAACCCTATTCCTCCAAAAGGGAAAGGAACGAGGGGCACATATCCACAACGGAATGGCCATGCTTCATGCCCAAGCTGAGGCCTCGTGGACCATTTGGAAGAATAACTTGATACTACAATGATAAACAACATTGACTTTAGCGCACCAATTGCGCAAGAACTCCATCTTTCATCACATCATGTGGCCAACGTCATCCGACTGTTGGGCGAAGGGGCTACCATCCCCTTCATCGCCCGATATCGAAAAGAGATGACCGGTTCGATGAGCGAAGAGCCTATCGCCGCCATCCAAAAACGACTGGAGCAACTCATCGAGCTTGAGAAACGCAAGGAAAGTGTGCTCAACTCTATCCGCGAACAAGAAAAGCTGACCCCAGAACTCGAACAAAAGATTAACGAGGCCAAGACACTGCAAGAGGTCGAAGACCTCTACCTTCCTTATAAACCGAAACGCCGGACCCGCGCCACCATTGCTCGGGAAAAGGGTTTGGAACCCCTGGCTGCTCAGATTATGGCTCAAAACGTTGACTCCGTGGAAAGAATCGCCAAGAAATACATCAACGCGGAGAAAGGTGTCAACAATGTTGAAGAGGCAGTCCAAGGAGCGAAAGACATCATGGCCGAGTGGATCTCGGAAAACATCAACGGACGCAACCGCATCCGCAAGATCTTCCATCTGCAAGGTGTCATCAAGTCGTCAATCGTCAAGGGAAAGGAAGAAGAAGGCAAAACCTACCAGCAGTATTTCGACTGGAGCGAGCCCATCGGAAACGCTCCATCCCACCGGGTACTCGCCCTGTTTAGAGCTGAAGAGGAAGGTGTTTTGAAAGTGAAGATCAACGTGGATGACGAGTTTGTGTTGAACTCGTTGGATGACATCTTTTTGAAAAACGACAACGAATCGACCGCCGTTGTCCAAGACGCCATCGACGATGCGTGGAAACGTCTGCTTGCGCCTTCCATCGAGACGGAGATACGCAACTTCTACAAGGAGAAGGCCGATGAAACTGCCATCCAAGTTTTTGCCGAGAACCTCAGGCAACTGCTGTTGGCTCCTCCGATGGGTCAGAAACGGGTTCTTGCCATCGACCCCGGGTTCAGGACGGGCTGCAAGGTGGTGGTGCTGAGCGAGACCGGAGCCTTACTCCACAACGAGACCATCTATCCTCACTCGCCCAAGTCGGACACCATTGGAGCCATGCGAAAAATCAAAAGCCTCGTCGATGCCTACCGCATCAAGGTCATCGCCATCGGCAATGGTACCGCAGGTCGTGAGACGGAGGATTTCATCAGAAGCATCAAGTTCGACCGCGACCTCATGGCCGTGATGGTCAGCGAGAGCGGAGCTTCGGTGTATTCCGCATCGAAGATTGCCCGCGAGGAGTTCCCTGACTACGACATCACTGTGCGTGGCGCCGTCAGCATCGGCCGAAGGCTCATGGATCCCTTGGCCGAACTGGTAAAAATCGACCCGAAATCGATTGGCGTTGGTCAATACCAACACGACGTGGATCAGAAAAAACTCGGCGAAAGTCTGGACCAGACTGTGGAAAGTTGCGTCAATGCCGTAGGTGTGGAACTGAACACCGCCAGTCAGCAACTCCTCTCCTACGTCAGTGGCGTCGGACCCACCTTGGCTTATAACATCGTCCACTACCGTGATGAAATAGGAGGGTTCAAAAACCGCAAACAACTCTATAGCGTTCCTCGTCTTGGAGAGAAAGCCTTCGAACAATGCGCAGGATTCCTTCGCATCCACAACGGAGAGAATCCATTGGACCAGAGTGCCGTACACCCTGAGAGCTATCACATTGTTGAGAAGATGGCCAAGAAACTGAATGTCAAGGTAAAAGACCTTATCGGCAACAAAGAACTCATCACCAAGATTCAACCCAACGAATTCGTGGAAGCGAGTTTCGGCATTGAGACCATCAACGACATTCTCAAGGAGTTGGAGAAACCCGGTCGCGACCCACGCCAACATTTCGAGGCCTTCGAGTTCGACAAGAATATCCGCAGCATCAACGACCTGCGTATTGGCATGGTGCTCAACGGCATCGTCACCAACATCACGGCCTTTGGTGCCTTTGTGGATATCGGCGTGCATCAAGATGGGTTAGTCCACATCAGCCAAATCACTGACCATTACATCAAAGACCCTAACGAGGTGCTGAAACTCAACCAAAAAGTCAGAGTCGTAGTGAGTGACGTTGATCTTGACCGCAAACGGATCTCCCTCTCCATGCGTAACATTCCATCGAAAAATTAAGCAGAAACATACTTTTTCACTCCGTTTCTCGTTGAAATAAAGATTAATCCATCTGAAATATGAATAATAATAGACTCTTTATTGTCGCTATAATCCTGACAATCATCTCTTTAACAAGTGAGGTAAAGGCACAGCTCATCAAAGGAGAAGTGTTTGGCGGATTCAGCATGTCCCAAGTCGATGGTGATGATTGCTACGGATACAAGCGCATCAAAGGCCAGGCCGGTGTTGGCGCCCTGATTCCCGTGACCAATTGGATGGACATCGGTCTCGAAGTGCAATACAACCCCAAAGGAGCATACAAGGGCGACTCCATCTCCTATTCGAGCTATTTGACGGGCACATATGATTTGAAACTCAACTACGTTGAAATACCTCTGATGGTTTACATGACCGACAAAAACCGTTACACTATAGGTATCGGTGCATCGTTTGGTCGTATTGTAGGCTTCTCGGAGAAGATCAACGGGGTGGAGACTGAAACTTATGTCGGTGACGGAAAACTGCGCTGGATAGAAGGCTACAACGGCCCAAAAGATGTTGATTTGGGAAGCATAAAGACCATCGATGACCTCGCTCAGGCTGGGCTTTACGATGAAGAAGGCAACCTGCTGGTTCGCAACTCCAACACCTATAAGAAAAACGATTTCAGTGTCTGTGCCGACTTCCGTATCAGGTTATGGGAAGGGCTTCATGCTCAAGTGAGATACCAATATTCGATGGTTCCTATCCGCACCCGTCTGCTTTTTGCCAATTACGATGAAACCGTGCCGAGCAAGGTCCGACTGCAATACAACAACCAAATCTCAGTCCGCCTCACTTATATCTTAGGCGAGGACCGTACAAAGATCAACCGGCAAATCCAGAAAGAAGAACAACGGCAACGGATTTATCGACCTTAATCAGCGTTTCAGCACGATCTTTCCTACCTGACAACCATTAACCGTCACATAATACACGCCATCGCTAAGACCAGAAAGGTCTAACGATGGCGTCTTCGTTGTCATCATCCGCTTTCCGTTCACATCATAGACAACAATGCAAGGTTCCACCATTGTCTCAGGCAGGGCAAGGATCACCTTTCCTTGGGTCGGATTCGGATACAGGAAGCTATTCAACAACGTCTCAAGCACTTCATTGCTATAGACCACATTAGCCACAAGAACACGAGGTCTAGTCACTTCAAATCTGTAGGGATTCTCTGTGGACACCTCTACCCCATCCTCGGTCCAGTTTACAAACGCATATAAGGGGTTCAAGTTCACCAATAAGGTACAATACTCGCCTTCTTCATAGATATCGGCACCGCTCACCGTTCCACCAGCTTCAGGATCGACTTCAGCCATTATCTCATGATACACTGGTTCAACCACATGCTCAAAAACCGCCACTAAATCACGGTCGGCATAGACCTCAAACGAGAATGCTGGTTCTTCAGAGATCACCTCCTCTCCTTCCATCCAGTAGTGAAACTCATAGCCTTCATAAGCCGTAGCTGTCACCTCGCAAAGAGCTCCCTCTTCATACTCATCACCGCCATCAACAGCACCTCCCACTTCCGGTTGAGCAGAAACAGTCACCGTATAAACAGGCGTCGGGGCCTGAAAATGAGCCACAAAGCTAACATTGCCTAAGACATTGAAAGAGAATTCCGTATCGGTTGTCAGAGTTTCATCTCCGTAAGTCCATCCAAGAAAAACACCACCATCCAACGGTGTCGCTGTCAACGTACAGTAGGAACCACAAGGCACATTTCCTGCACCACTGACCTCACCACTGTCTGCAGGATCGATGGTGACATTGACTGCACAATCACCTCCTCCGGAAAAATCGAACACATAGGGCGTGAAGAGCATTCCGATAATGTCATTAGACAAATATGTCATCTGGTTTGAGCATGTCATTTCCAACTCCTGCTCTGTAAAATGATCATAGAGTCGAAAGGTTAAAACATCTCCATTTTGACCATAAACAGTCAAGAAAGCCAAATATCGGTCAACAGGGGCATCATAATAGTCAAGCATCTGACTTCCACGAACTTCATCACCACAAAACACGCCGAGTTCAAGATAGTTGTTCTGCTGTTCAATGCCATTCACCTCAATGGTTGCAATCACATTCATATTTGTAGGAAATTGATGGATGTTGGGGACCCAATGGTTTTGGGCAAATGCCCCAAGCGTCACCATCAAAGCAAACAAGATTGTAATTAGTTTCTTCATATCAGTTGTGTTTTTCGTTTATCCTAAATAAAAATCGTTCAAGAACGCAGTATATTCATCAGTAAAATGGTTGTCACGGTCGCGCATGATCAAGGTAGTGACCTCAGGCGTGACGGGCTGACCATAGCGCAGTTCGAGATTCACACGGTTAACCTCTCTTCCTTCAACGGGTATAAGATCTTGTTTTTCAAATACATAAAGGCCATGTTGGTTCGCTATGGATAGGAAATCGTGCGACTCACGTTCCGGCAATACAAGAGCAAATCGACCTTCAGGTTTAAGCAGTTTTTTAACCGCTTGCACCAACTCGAGAAAAGTCAGCGAGGTCTCGGCATGGCGAGTCTGGTTTTTACGGTCCTCGTCACATTTGTAGGAATGGACAAAGAATGGCGGATTCGACAAAATCAAGTCATAACTACGACCGAATCCAAATCTACGGATGTCGGCATGATAGGCAAACAGTCTGTCGCGCCACTGCGAGGCTTCGAAGTTATTGGCGGCTTCCTGTGCTGAAGGCTCGTCAAGATCTACGGCATCCACTTTGGCAACACCTTTTTGTGCCATCATCAGTGGAAGGATGCCACAGCCAGTGCCGATATCCAAGACTACATCCGTAGGTTTCACCTTCACCCAAGCACCAAGCATCACCGCATCCGTTCCCACTTTCATGGTGGACTGATCATGATAAAGGCTAAAATGCTTGAAATGAAACCGTGCCATATTCTCAACTCTCAACTCCCCAAGTACATATCAATCAGCCCTTCCGGAGCCTTCACATGAAGTTTCTTCCCTTTCCGGTCAACCTTGACGATCACTTGATCCAAGATAGGTATCAGAATCTCCTTGCCATCCTTAAACACCTGGATGATTGCCTGTGTTGGGTATTCGAGGATCTCTTTAATCGGGCCCAATTCCCCTTTATTCTCGTCAACGACAGTGAAACCTTTAACCTCGTGATAATAGAACTGTTTTCCTGTCAGCTTGGGGAGCATCTCCAAGGGGAGAAACACACTTTTCCCTGTCAGCGCTGAGGCAGCTTCAACGGTGTTCACGTCTTGAATGCCCACAAAGAATTTGTCACCGCTCATGGTGAGTCTCTCCACAAAGAATGGAGTCAACACCTTGTTGATTTCCAGAAGGAAATATTTCATGTCGAGATAAGCCGATGGGTCGTCAACATCCAACTTGATGGTCACCTCTCCTTTGATCCCATGGGTCTTGGCCACACGGCCAATGTAAAAGCAATCGTCTTTCGTCATTTAATTCAGTTTTTCCATGCAAAAATAAGAGAAGTTTTCTAATTTTGCTATTCAAATTACAGATGATGCACGATTTTCTCTCCTTGTTTATCGATGTGCTGAGGAACAGCTTTTTGATCACAGGCTTGGTGATGATCATGATGCTGATGATTGAGTTCATCAACATCCGTTCGGAAGGCCGATGGTTCAATAAGTTGAGGCAGCATCGTTTTGGCCAGGTGGTGTTGGGTGCCGGACTAGGGCTCATCCCTGGCTGCATGGGAGGGTTTGCTGTGGTTTCGATGTACTCGCACAAGCTCTTGAGTCTCGGTGCGTTGATTGCGATGATGATCGCCACTTCTGGTGATGAGGCTTTCGTCATGTTCACCATGATTCCCAAACAAGCTTTGATTCTCATGGCCGTCTTGTTCGTCGTCGCCATCCTGACAGGCTGGATCGTCGATCTGCTATCGAGGAAAAGAACAACCAGGTCCACCGGCTGCGAAGAGGGATTCCAAATCCACCAGGAAGAGCATCAACAAGGCAAGCCGGACGATAAGTCCAGTCTCAAGAACCTAAGGCATGCCAGTGCCGAACGCGTGGCCCTTTTGCTGGGCGTGGTGATTTTCATCATCGCCTTGGCTTTCGGCCTGTTGGGTGACGAACACGCTGAAGAGGCCTCCACCAGCCATGTAAACATTTTCGATGAGTATTGGCTCAACTTGATATTTGCCATCATCAGCCTTATCGTGGTATGGTTCATCGCCACGGCCAACGAACACATCATCAAGGAACACCTTTGGGAACACGTCATCCGCAAGCACTTCCTCTCCATCTTCCTTTGGACTTTTGGGGCCTTGCTCGTCATCGAACTCGGACTGCACTATATGCCTCTTGAGTCATGGATCAGCTCCAACATACCATGGATGATTCTGCTTGCCGTGCTTGTGGGCATCATCCCTGAATCAGGGCCGCATTTGCTCTTCGTGACCTTGTTCGCCACAGGCACCATTCCTTTCTCCGTCCTCTTGGCCAGTTCCATCTCGCAAGACGGACACGCCTCTCTCCCACTACTTGCCGAAAGCAAGCTAAGTTTCGCCAAAGCCAAGATTATCAACACTATCGTGGCAGCGGTGATTGGTTATTCCTGTTATTTCATCGGTTTCTAAACTTGTATCACTATGAAAATCATCCTTGCCACCGACTTCAGCAACGAAAACAAAATGCTTGTCCCTTATGCCCTTGACCTACTACGGTTCGCAGGAGGCACCATCGTGTTGTTTCATGCCTATATGGACCACTTCGAGGTCACTGATGCCAAGACAATGGCTGAAGAAGCCATGAAACAAAGCATCGATTACCTCAAGGATGAGATTGAGAAGTCGGGGTTGACCAATATCGAGATCATCCCCCAACTCCTTGACGGCTATCCCGAACAACAGTTGTTGCATTTGACTCGGGAACTTCAGCCCGATCTAGTACTGATGGGCACACGGGGACGAGGAAGGAAGTCCTTCTTGGAAGGCAGCATGTCGAAGAGCTTGATGAGCAAATCGCCGGTACCGCTGCTCTCAATCCATGAAGAATACAAATATAAACCGAATAACGAGGTGCTTTATGTGACCAACTTCGACAAGAACGACGCCGCCTCCATCAGCAGAATCTTCAATATTTTGAAGCCTTATCACCTGCATGTCCATGTGGTCAGCTTCGTTATGGATGGCGAACCCGCAAAAGCCGCGAAACAGATGAGAGCGCTTGAAGAAACGCTGCGTTACATCAACCTCAACGGCGAATTGTGCTACAAGCTTATCTACAACAGCAGTCCGAAGGATGCCATGAAGGCATACTGCGAAGAGAACAACATCAGCCTAGCGGCCTTCATTCCCCATCGCAAACACTTTTGGGACATTTTCTTCAGGGATAAAGTCACCAAGAGCGACTTCTTTGACCTGCACATCCCTCTGCTGACCTTTAGCAGATAAGTTGATTCTTTGACGAATGCAGTTTTTATAAAAAACTCTCAGTTCTCAACTCTCAACTCTCAATTCTTTTCCTTACCTTTGCGGCATCAATTAGGGGTGCCTTTTCCCGTATTGCGGGATGAAAATGGCTGAGATCAAACCCTTTGCACCTGACACGGGCAATGCCGATACAGGGAAATGAGTTTCTTCAAGATTTCCTCTATTGATTTAATATTATTAATTAACTTTAAATCAATGAGTTATGTTTAAAAAAAGCTTTTTACTTTTGATTTTTGCCTGCTTTATGGCGGCAACCATGAACGCACAGAACAATGCCGTCAACAGCATTGTGAGCGACACTTTAAAACTGGATGAGGTGATCATCAACGGGTCGCATGTCGATCACAAAACCCCACTAACCATCTCAGAGAAGGATCGTCAACAATTACAGGAAACCAAACTGTTGCCCTCGTTGCCTTACCAACTCGAATTAGAGCCTTCTGTGGTAGTCAGCGGTGAAAACGGCATGGTAGGTGCAACCTCTATTCGTATCCGTGGTGTTGACGCAACTCGCATCAACGTGAATATCAATGGTATAACACTTAATGACCCTGAGAGCCAGGCCGTGTTTTGGTACAACATCCCCAATCTCGGAGGCATGGCTCAAAACATCCAGTTGCAACGCGGCATTGGTGCCACTATCGGAGGAACTCCTTCCGTTGGAGGCGCCTTGAACCTGCAGACGTTCACCGTTTCACCCAAAGCTTATGGACAAGCAGATATCTCATACGGCTCATTCAACACACGTCAATATGGGGTTACCACAGGAACAGGGATGTTGAAGAACGGCCTCTCCTTCGACCTGGCATACAATGGTTTGAGCAGTGATGGATTTGTTCGCAACGGTCTTTCCGACCAACAAAGCCTCTTCTTCAACGGTGGCTGGTACGGAAAACGTTCTCTGTTGAAAGCCGTGTTTATCATGGGACATCAACACACAGGCATCACTTGGGACGGAGCCTCGGCAGAGGATTTGGATGTCGATCCGCACTTCAACGGCACCGGAGCTTACGAAGACGCTTTTGGTAATGTGTTCTATTATGACAACGAGACTGACAACTACGACCAACGCCATTATCAACTGTATTACTCGTTCCGTCCCAACAACCAGTGGACACTCAATGCAGCTTTCGACTTCACCCATGGCGAAGGCTACTACGAACAGTATAAAGACAACAAGAAACCCGGCTCCTACTATGGTCTCTACAGCCTCTCCGAGACATCAAAGAGTGATTTCATCCATCAGAAGAAAATGGACAACAACGGCTATACCAGCGTTCTCTCAGCTGGCTATCAAACCGATCGTTTCTCTGCCTCTTTAGGTAACACCTATTTATATTTTAACGGCTGGCATTTCGGCAACCTTATCTGGGCTCAAGACCAGCTGAGCATCGATGGACAAACGCCTATGGAGATTAGCATTGACAAGCCCTACGAATGGTATCGCAACCGTGGCCAAAAGTATGACAACACTTCTTTCCTGAGACTCACTTACGACATCACCCCGACATATAACATCTACAGTGACATTCAGTTACGATATGTCCATTATGACCTCACCGGAATGGATGACTCTTTCGACAGCTTGGACTATCACAATGACTATTTGTTCTTCAACCCCAAACTCGGCACACGTTATTCCATCAATCCAAATAGCAAACTGTTCTTCGTGGCTGGCATGACCCATCGTGAGCCTACTCGTTCCGACATCAAGGACGCTATCGAAAACCATGATGAGGTGCGTCCTGAGACCATGCTCGACTTTGAATTGGGTTATGACCTGGAAAAGAGCGACTTCACGTTCAGAAGCAACCTGTATGCTATGCTTTACAAAGACCAACTCACCCCTTCAGGCGACCTCAGCTCTACGGGTTATGCTTTGATGGAGAACGTCGATAAGTCGTATCGCTTGGGTATTGAGCTCGTAGCCGGATACCGTTTCACAGACTGGTTCAGCCTCGATGGCAACATCACACTGAGCAGAAACAAAATCTTGGGCTACACTTATACCGACTTCAACGATGGTGACAGTCTCATGACTTCCTACACCAAGAACACCGACCTCTCTTTCTCGCCATCGATTGTTGGTGCAGCCATCGCCACTTTTAAACCCTTCACCGGTGCCAAGCTGCAACTTATCGGCAAGTACGTGGGCAAGCAGTATTGCGACAACACTTCACGCGAAGTCTATGCACTTGATCCTTACTTCCTGCTGAACATGCGAGCCAGCTATGCATGGCAGCTGAAGAATGGCAGCGAAGTCATTTTCAACTTGGCTGTCAACAACCTCACCAACCACCAGTACCGCCTCAACGCTTGGGTTGGCGACTGGGTTGACGACTATACTTCTGAGACCGCTTATTATTACTATCACAGCCGTGCCTACTTGCAACAGCCAGGGATCAACTTCATGGCAGGTATTAGTGTAGCATTCTAAAAACTATATTTCTCTCCGAGTTCCAGATGCTCCTGAAGGAAGTCATCCGGATAACTCACTTGATAATCCACGATTCGGCCATCCTCCACTACTGGGGTGATGGCCGGATTGATAAATCCCCCATAAGGTTTTAGGCCAAGGGCATTGTAGCGTTCCTTGACCTCTTTATGAAGCTCAGGATCTACTTTCACGCCATAGCGATCAACCAAGGCTTTGCCTGCGGCATAGTCACCCTCGCTCTTGATGCGTTGCACTTCAGCCAAAAGTTCCCCAAACAGTTCACGCAAAGCCTCAAAGTCATTGACAACGAAATAGGTCTTACCGTTCTCCACCTTTTTCTCAATGACTTGCCTTTCTTGGCCATGCTCATAGCACCATGTGGCAATCAACTTTCGGTTTTGCATGTGAGACTCGGTGACATCCTTGCCCAACTCAACACGAGCCAGCTGGGTCATCAAGCCATTGCGGATATAGCTGCAGTATTCCGCCTTGTAAGCTTCCATGTCGGGCAGGATTTCCAATTCCACCATCTTAGGATCAGCTAGATAATACAGCCCAAAAAGATCGGCGCGGGCTTCCTCCAAAGTGGAGCTGTATTCCTTCAAAGCCCCAGGAGGGGTCGTCGGCAATAGTTTTCCCGAACCATGTCCAAGACACTCATGTAGATTAGTGTGAACGATATCAGTCTCCACGCCATACTTCTTGCACAGGTCAATTTCCTCTTGCGAGTAGGCAAACTCTTTCAATCCACTGCGAGGATTTTCCTCAGCCGCTTTGTCGTAAGCTTGCATCAAATTAGTGATAGTCACCGACTTAGATCCATAATCCTTACGAATCCAATCGGCATTGGGAAGATTGATGCCAATCGGTGGCGAGGGGAAACAGTCTCCTCCAAGTGTGGTGACAATGATGCTCTTTGCCGAGACACCTTTACATTGTTCTTTCTTAAAGCGCGGATCGACAGGCGAATGGTCCTCAAACCATTGCGCATTCTCACCGATGGTATGTGACCGTTTGGTAGCTTCCATGTCCTTGAAATCGACAATGGCTTCCCAGGTGGCCTTCATCCCCATCGGATCGTTATAATCTTCAATAAATCCATTGACGAAATCGATGTGCGACTCCGTATCCTGAACCCAAGCGATGTTGTATTCGTCCCAAATTCTCAAATCACCTGTTTTATAATAATCGATAAGCAGCTGAGTATAACGTCGTTGACGATCATTCTCAGCCACTTCGTTGGCTTTCTCAAGCCAGGAAATGATCTGCTGAATTGCCTTGCCATATAAACCATCAGCGCGATACACCATCTCATGAATTCCTTGTTCATCTTTGACCAGACGAGAGTTCAATCCGTAGGAAATCGGTGTCTTATCCGAGTCGGAATGCATTGTATGATAGAAGGATTCCACTTCAGGTTTGGTCAACTCGCCTTGATAGAAATTGACCGACGAGTTCACGATGATATCTTCTTGGCTACTACGACGCATCACATCGATATTTCGGTCGAAGATGATGGGGATCAGAAAAGCGATGAACTCATCGACGCTCTCTTGGGGATTCATGGGCAAGGCAGAGGAATCACTGTATTTCACCAATGCTGAGAAATAACTTTCTGAAATCTCTGGAAAGAATTTATCCTCAGCATAATGATGATGAATTCCATTGCTAAAGAACACTCGTTTAGCATAGACAATAAAATTCTGAAAATCAGTGCATTCTCTATCACCTTGATAAGTCTTCAGCACAGCTTCCAAGGTTTTCCGAATCACCAAGTTATATTTATAGTTTTGGTCGAATAGGATGTCGCGTCCGCATTTAGCCGCCTCGCCAAGACAATAGACATAGGCTTTTTGTTGCAAGGAGAGTTGATCCCAGTCAGGAATACGATAGCGCATGATACGCACATCAGCAAATTGATCCACCAAATAAGTAAAATTCTCGTCAGTCATGGTCATTTTATTGTAGATTTTACGATTTCTCCATTCTTCCATTGGCATTCAACCGTGGCACCACCACGGGCTTTCAATCCTTTGAAATAGCCGTTTTTCCATACTGAGGGCAAAGCTGGAAGGAGGTCTATTGTCCCATCATGGCTTTGGATCAGCATCTCAGCAATACCAGCGGTGCCACCAAAGTTACCATCAATTTGGAAAGGTGGGTGGGCACAAAACAGATTTGGATAGGTAGTAACCGGTTGAAGCAAGTTTTTCAAGAGTTGATAGGCATGGTCGCCCTCGCCTAGACGAGCCCAAAAATTGATTTTCCACGCTCTAGACCATCCAGTGCTTTCATCACCTCGACGACGTAACGTCTCTTTACACGCTTCAAGGAGTTCTGGGGTCTTACGGGAAGTGATAGTCGAGCCTGGATAAAGCCCAAATAGATGCGAGATATGACGATGCTGAGGTTCCACCTCGCGATAGTCCTTAAGCCATTCCATCAGATAACCATTCTCGCTGACCTGCATGGGTGGAAAACGCTTAATTGTATGTTGCAAAGAGTCGGCAAAGGCTTGATCGCATTGAAGAATCTCCGTCGATTGAATTAAGGCATTGAACAATTCCGTAAGGATTTGAACATCCATGGTGCTACCCATACAAACGCTGGCTACACGTCCGTCAACCATATAAAAGGAGTTCTCCGGAGATGTTGTAGGAGCGGTCACCAGCCATCCATGTTCGGGTTCTTCGACCATGATGTCAAGGAAGAACCGGGCTGCCCCTTTCATCATCGGATAGACTTCTTTAAGAAAAGCCGTATCTCTGGTAAACTGGTAATGTTGCCAAGCATGGAGGGCAAGCCAAGCCCCACCGGTGTTGGTGGCACCCCAAGAGGGATGTTCTCCGGGGGCAGTGAATCGCCACAGATTGCTAATCACATGAGCAGTCCAACCTCGGGCACCATAAAAGCCAGTAGCTGTCTTAGTGCCAGATTCCACAAGGCTTTGGGTGAAATGGATCAAAGGAAGATGCAGTTCAGAGAGGTTACAAACCTCACATGGCCAATGGTTCATCTCCACATTGATGTTAAGGTGATAGTCGCCATTCCAAGGAGTTTGTATAGTGTTGGCCCAAAGGCCTTGCAGGTTGGGAGGCAGCAAATCCTCGCGGGTAGAGCTAATCAGCAGGTACCGGCCAAACTGGAAATAAGCCACAGGCAGCCAAGGATCATCGTCCTCGAGGAACTGTTGCCAGTGTTCTTGAAGAGTCATGGGTGAATTTGCCCGAGCCAAAACGCCATCAAGGTCAAGGACAACACGATCGAACAAACTTTTATAAGAGTGCAAATGTCGTTCCAGAAGACGTTCATATCCCAAGTTGCTAGCGTTCTCAATCCGTTCGTTGACATAAGTTTCAGGATCTTTGCAGAAGTAATCCGTTGCGGAAGCATAATAGAGCATCGTCACGGTGTCAGTTGGGACCAAAACGGCTTTGGCAAAGAAACGCATTCCTTCCACTCCATCGACATTACTGGGCAGTTGACCTTGAATAGTCGTCTCGTTTTCAGATGAGAAGACAGTAGCGTGTTCCGATCTGGACAGAGCGATGTTTATGGCAGAGGGGTTCACGTTAGTTATTCTCATGACGGCTACATCATCCTCACGTGAAAGGAAGTAGCTTCGTTGAAACGGTTGTCCATCGATGAAGAAGCTCACTTGACTCACGGCATCGTTAAGATTGAGGGATCGGCGATAGTCGTTGACAGGTGCGTTTGTGCCAAAGTCATAGTCGATGGTAAGCGCACCTAGCATCTGGTAGCTACCGTAAGGTACATTGGCGCCATTACCATGGCCAGAGCCTTGGCCACCACAGACGAAGGTCTCGTACATCAGCTGTTGGGCTTCGACATTTTTACCGTCGATAAGCAGCTGTTGGATTTCGTGGAGATGAGATTTGGCATCGGGGTTACTGTCATCAGAAGGGGCACCAGACCAGAGGGTGATATCGTTAAGGGTAATGGTTTCGTGCAAAGGTTTTGCGTCCGACATCATGCCTAAATGGCCGTTGCCCAGGGGGATGCATTCTTCCCAAAGAGAAGCTGGACTGTTGTAATTGATGATGATATCTTGAATCTCAGGTGACTTAGTACAAGAGAGGCAGATAGCAAGTAATAGTAGTCCGATAAGTGAGAGGGTTTTCAATTGCAAGGTCATTAGACTGCAAAGATACATTTTCTAAGTTGAGAATTTAGAATTTAGAATTTAGAATTTAGAGATTCTTTCGGACGCAACTCTAAATTCTAAATTATAAATTATAAACTAAAAAAGCCCTCTCGCCAAGGGCGGAGGGCTTTTCCATTAGGGGTGGGCGGCGACCTACTTTCCCACACGGATGCAGTATCATCGGCACTGCCGGGCTTAACTTCTCTGTTCGGAATGG
>JAEEON010000035.1 GCA_016284305.1 Bacteroidales bacterium | reverse complement strand
GTACCGTCACTGGCGGTAGCAATACTGTCAATATGGGTGGTATTGCAGGTAATGTTGAGAGCGGCACCATCCACTCCTCATTCGCTGTCTGCGACCTGACAGGTACTACCGAAACCGTCATGGGCGGTTTGGTGGGTACCAATGGTGGTGACCTTTACAACAGCTATGCTAATGTCAACATGGAAGGCTCCAACACGATGGGCGGCCTCGTGGGTGAGAACAATGAGGGTTGCCATGTGGAGAACTGCTACGTCAATCTCGGTCAGATGGAAATTCCCGCCTTTGCCTACAAGAACCATGGCTTCATCACCTATTGCTATGCCAGTAAGGCTGGTCAGTATGTGTCAGCTGATGTGGAAAACAATGAGGCTCCCACCAAGAGCGGCATCTTCGCTGCCGTGAAGGATCGCAAGCACCTCGACTATATGTATCGCGACAACATTGTCACGGCCACGGGTAATGATTATGCCAACCATGAGACAATTGAATACACAGACGGCACACACGCTCCTCTAATCTGGAATGGTTTGCTGAGTGTGTTGAACGAGTGGGTGGATAATACTGAAGTGCAAGGTGACTTCAGTCATTGGCATCGTCCGACTACGCTAGACCTCAATGGCGACCTGCCCGTGTTGGCCTTCCCGAAGGACAACTGTATGGGTAACTTCGCCGAGGAAGATGGCAAATTCCTGCGCTATAGCGCCAGCGATGAGATTACTACTAATAATAGTGGTGTACTTGTACAGGCCAACAATGGTCTTGACCACCTGTTCACCTACTATAGTGGTAAGGCTGCCAACATCTTCCTCTATGATGGCACTATTGATGTGGTGAATGGTTCTGGCAATGCTAACCTCTTCATCAACGAGGATGCTGTCTTGCTCCAGAAGAAGGCTGCAGATGCTACAGCTATGGAGCCAATCACTGCCACTGTGGGTATCACCTTCGACAACTCCGACCATGGTAAGACCTCATATGACCTTTATGGCAACAAGTTGCTCTATGACTGGCACATGATGTCTACACCGTTGGCCAATGCACCTCTGGGTGCTACCTATGATGAAAGTGCTACTATGGCATTTGGCACTCCTGTTAACATTCAAACGTTGGAAGGCAGCTACTTCCCGAACGGCCTCATCACGGAAGACAATCCTGCCGTGGGTGGTGATGTGAAATGGGATCTTTACACCTACTACGAGCCCGAGTACCACTGGATCAACCTGAAGCGTAGTACGGGCAACCACTGGCACATCGATGGTAATCATGAAGCTATTTCGGATTATGAGAACGAGGAAACCTTCCTCCCTGGTAGGGGCTATATGATGGCTATCAATCAAGATAGTTACATGAGCAGCAAGGGCATCCTCAATACCGGTGGTGAGACAATTGAAATCACCAACCAAGAACCTTTGAGCCCCACCTACAACAAGGGTTGGAACCTGGTCGGTAATCCTTACCAAGCCTACCTTGACCTGACGCAGGTAACCTCGTCAAAGAACCAGTTCTACATCTATGATGCTGAACAGGGTATTTACGTTCCTTATACCGTCGGTCAGTCTGCAAATACTATTACACCTTCGCGTTACATTCACCCGCACCAAGCCTTCTTCTTGTATTCGGCTGAAGCATCGACTGATTATGAATTCGATTATGCTTGGGCTACGGCAAAGAAAGCTGATGATGGCTCCTCTTACTTCCGTGGTGACGAGAATCAGCTGAACTATCCCTTGGTCAACCTCTTCGCTGAGAACCCACAGGGCAACCGCGACCTTACCATCATTGAGTTCAATCGTCCTGAGTTGGGCGGTGCCACTAAGGTGAAGGGCTTGCACAACGCCAACTTCAAGGTTGCTGCCAGCCTTAACGGTCTGGAATACGGTATGCTGTTCACTCCTGAGGGCACAGAGAAAGTGCCGGTGCACTTCCAAACCGAAACGGATGGAACCTTCACCTTCAAGTGGAACATGGAGAATGGCGACTTCACCAGCCTGCGCCTCATCGACAACAAGACGGGCGTCAACTACGACATGTTGGCCAACGACAGCTACACCTTCGAGGCCTCTGCCGATGATTTCACTTCTCGTTTCTACATCACCTACACGGTGACGGGTGTGGACGAAGAAGTTGTATTTGATAGCGAGAGCTTCGCCTTCTTCAACGGCAGCGAGTGGGTCATCAACGGTAAGGGTCATCTGGATGTGATCGACATGACCGGTCGTATCCTCTATGCTGCACAGTTGAACGCTGACCAGAACAGAGTCAACCTCGATGGCTTGGCCAAGGGTGTTTACCTGTTGCGTGTGATTGACAATAAGGTAGTAAGAACTCAAAAGATTATTGTCAGATAATAAGTGCTTCGCCGTTGGCACGAAGCCTCGTGCCAACGGCAGCCTTGATAACAATAAATGAATGAATACTATTGGAAAATCAATAATAACACTCAATAAGATGAAAAAAAGAATATTGACAATTGTCGCAGTTTTGACGATGGCTATCACCCCTGCAATGGCTCAAGTCTTTATAGACGATGACGAATGGAACGATAACCGTGTTCAAAGGGATGGAGACGCCGTGGGCGCAATGGTTCCTTCGCAGGACTATGATAAAGACCAATATGTCCCAGTTGGCGAAGGTCTGTTATTGCTGGGCGGTTTAGGCGCAGCCTATCTGCTGGGTAAGCGTAAAAAAGACGAATAATAGATTTATTGTTCGTCACATTTGATTGTGAATTCATAAAGACGGCTCTGCCTAAGGTGGGGGCCGTCTTGTTTTTTATGTTCATTCTAGGGTATAAAAATGTAGAGACGCAACATCTTGCGTCTCTACAAATGTTTCCGTGAAATACAAATATCAATATTTCATCATCTCAATGAGGTCGACCATACGGTTGGAATAACCCCATTCGTTGTCATACCACGACATGATCTTCACCATCTTGCCCATGACCATGGTGCTTTGGGCATCGAAGATGCTGCTGTGCGGGTTGTGGATAACGTCGCAGCTCACAATCGGGTCCTCGGTGTATTCGAGCACTCCCTTCATCGGGCCTTCAGCGGCTTCCTTCATGGCAGCGTTGATCTCTTCCTTCGTAGCTTCGGTCTTCAGCGTGCAGACGAGGTCAACCAAAGAACCGGTCGGCGTAGGAACGCGGACGGCGATGCCATCGAGCTTGCCGTTCAGTTCGGGGATGACGATACCCACGGCTTTGGCGGCGCCAGTGGTGGTCGGGATCTGCGACATGGCAGCCGAACGGGCACGGCGCAGGTCGCTGTGTGGACCGTCGAGGATGACCTGGTCATTGGTGTAGCTGTGGATGGTGGTAATGTAACCCTGCTCGATGCCGAAACGGTCGTTCAAGACCTTGGCCACAGGAGCCAGGCAGTTGGTGGTGCAGGAGGCGTTGCTGACGCATTCCACCTCATCGGTGAGGTCGTTGTTGTTCACGCCGACCACGACGGTGGCGTCGATAGCGTCCTTCGAGGGAGCAGAGAGGATGACTTTCTTGGCACCAGCCTTCAGGTGGTCGCCATAACCGCCCTTACTGCTTTCCTTCGAGCGGAACACACCAGTGGATTCAACCACTACATCGGGAGTCTTGCTCCACTTGATGTTCAGAGGAGCGCGCTCAGCCGTGACAGGGATGCGCACACCGTTGACGATGAGTGCGGTCTCGTCATATTCCACCGTGCCAGGGAACTTGCCCTGGGTGGAGTCGTATTTCAACAGGTGGGCCAGCACTTTGGTGCTCGTCAAGTCGTTGACGCCCACGATTTCTAAGTTCGGACGTTCGCAGATGATGCGGAACACGTTGCGGCCGATACGGCCGAAACCATTGATACCTACTTTAATCTTTTCCATTGTGTTATGTGTTTAGTTGTTGTTCGTTGAAATGAAACTGCAAAAATACAATTTCTAAAGAAAACTTCGTCGTTTTTTGCCTATTTTTGCATTTCCTATCAAAATAGTCATGTCAGAACCTTTCAAATCACAAGCCCTTGCGGCCAATCTGGAGCAAACCAGATATAAAGATATCTTCATCCCCGAAGAACACCAACAATTTATCAACCTGTCGGCCAAATACTTCGGCATAAACAAGCGTGCCAAGGAGTGCATCACCGAATACCATCACCCATTGTCGAATCACACTTTTGTGACGGAGGAGCTGCGCAAGATGCTCATGGACGACTTCTGGTTTTACACCCGAGACGATATCCCCGGTGATGCGTTGAACATCCCGTTAGAGATGATGCACAGCCTGCTGAAGCCTGAAGTTGCTGCCAAATTGAGGCTCAACATCATTATTACGTTGATGGAGTTCGCTGACAAGACGTTTACGTCATTGCAAGACGGTGCGTCCGTCATTGCGAGGAACGAAGCAATCCAGACCTCAACCGAAGATACTGGATTGCCGCGCTTCGCTCGCAATGACTTAATAGCATTGGTTTTCGATATTTTGAACGACTCGTTTGAGGACAATAAAGACGTCTTCATCTTAGCCACCAAACACGCTGGACGTTATCTCGACAAGGTAGCTCAAGATGAGAGATTCAAAACCCAAGCCTGCGACTTGCTTCGAATGATGCTGCAAGAGAACTATCGCTATTGGCAAGAGACTTCGCAGGTGGAGAATTGGGTGGAGAGCAAACGTCAGATGTTGACCGATGAGGAAATCAAAGAGGTGTGCAATGAAGTTGGTAAGCCCTATTTCGAGCAGCTGAATGCCCAATTAACTTCAGCTGACACTTGGGAAAAACTTACTGAGATGCCTAACTTCGAGCAGTTGGCCAAGCGCTTCACTGAATCGGCCAGATCGTTTTCACATTTCATCACCCAATTCCATTTTGTGTTTTTCCTGCTTCATTTGCCAGGCATGGAGAACCAGCGCGAGCGCCTCATTTGGAACATGGATCGCATGATGCGCGACGCCATCGATGAGATGCAGCAAGAGCAGTTGATACCTTTCATCGACACGATTTTCGACCTTGCAGAAGAACTACGCAAGGACTATATGTCGGCTGTCCTTGATTTCCAACTCACTTTAGGACTGAAAATCATCGATGTCGACCAGACAGAGCAGAAGGAAATCGTCAACTATTTCGAGAAGAAAATGATTGACTTCGGTTTCGTCACCCCTGGCAATGTGTTTGTCGGTGAGGATTGGCAGCTTTCCGTTGACGAGAACCATATCAAGAACATCCGTGTGTGGCTCGAACTGATTGAGCACTCCAAAACGCCTATGGACAAGTTGCTCTCCGCTTTGATTGTTAACTTGAAACTCGGCGGCATCTTCTTGAGCGACACCGACCTTTTCCAGCGCGAAATCACCAAGGTGCTTAACTCCAACATCACGCCTTATTATAAAAAGGTGAAGCAGCTGACACGTATTTTTCCTGTCTACTTCAACGAAATCGGTGCTGAGGGCGAGATTCGCAACGTGACCACCAACATGGACGAAATCTCAGGCCGTCAGGACCAATTGGTGCATTTCCTTCGCAAGCAGGTGCACACCGAAAGCAACAATACACTGATAGGCCTGACCTTCGACGTGTTCAAGTTTTGGAGCGACGGCAACCTCGACCTGCTGAAACCCATCCTGCCCAACAACGTCTTCGAGAGCATCGACAAGGAAAGCACGTGGTTTGTGCACGTCCACAACCTTGTTCAGATGATGTGTGAGATTTCTTGCCTCAACCCCGAGGACGTATTGATGCTTTCGCGCGACGATTATGAGAACCTCATCGGTTCTGCTGCCCGACGCATCGAGTTGGAGGATGAGCTTTTCCAGCGCGAGCGTGCCCGCTTGATGGACATCCGCGACTTGTATGCTTACCTCCGAGAGAAGTACAGCTTCGAGTCGGTCAACATCTTTAGCTCACTGCGCAGCTTCCCCTTCATCCCCGATGAGCAGATTGACGAGTTCGAAAAGGTGTACAAAGCCAAGGATTTCGGCAAGTCACTGACCCTGATTTACGCTTTCATGGACAAGCTCAAGACTGTGATTTTCAACCCCGAGCAAAGTGAAGGCTGGGAAAACATCTATCATAAGCGACACATTGCCATTGGCATCCCGTCGATGTATGGCACCTATCGCGAGAACAAGTTCGAAGCCATGGGCTTGACCTTCCGTTTGGAGCGTGTCGCCACCCAACTCATGGAAAAGGTGGTGCAAAGCATCAACCTTGACTATATCTCGGAGCGTACACTGAATCAAATCTATAGAATCCTTGAGTATTTCCGTGAGGGTCTCGAACTCGACGGCATCACCAACCAGAGTTTGAACTCGAAACTCGACATGTTGCGTTACAGTTTGACCTCACGAAGCTTCTCTTTCGGCCAGTACATCAACATCTTCCAGTTTATTGCTGAAGATGTGCGCCGCATCATCATCAAGTACTTCCTGAAATCGTATGAATATCCGCTGAAGATAGTCATTCCACAGCTTTTTGACCCTGATGGGAAACTCAATGAGCGCGAAACGGTGGCTTTGATCAGCAAGAAATCGGAAGAGTTCCATCGCGACCTGCTTTCCGATGCCTTCCTTATGCAGCCTTTAGACAACTTCATCGGACGCATACTCAATTCATTGCGTACCATGGAAGCCACCTTGAATCCCAAGCTTATCAGCGATATTATGACCTACAACTCAGAGATGCTGATTAGCCCGTTTTGGGAGGAGACGCCTCTGATGGATAACCAGGTCTTTATCGGCAACAAGGCCAACAACCTGAAGAAACTGTATCTTTTGGGAATGCCTGTGCCTCCTGGGTTTGTTATCACTACCGAGACTTTCCGCCGCAATGAGACCATCAACACCATCCCTGAGCTGCGGACCGAAATCCATGGCATGATAAGGAAGCATATCGAAGAATTGGAGCGTATTAGTGGACGAAAGTTTGGCAATCCTGAGGCGCCTTTGCTTGTTTCAGTGCGTTCTGGCACGGCTATTTCCATGCCAGGTGCCATGGATACTTTCCTTAATGTCGGTCTCAACGATGAATTGGTGGAAACCATTGGCACTGATGGCAGCAAGGCTTGGGCCGTTTGGGATTCCTACCGTCGTTTGCTGCAAAGTTGGGGCATGGCCAAAGGCATCGACCGTGACGTTTTTGATGAGGAAATCAACAAGTTCAAGTCGAAATACAGCGTTAGGCAAAAGAGCGAGTTTGGTGCGGTGGAGATGCGGGAATTGGCCTATGCCTATAAGCAAATCCTTGAGGATAACAAGGTTGAATTCGAGCAAGACCCGTTCAAGCAAATCATTGGTTGCGTGAATATGGTCTTCGAATCTTGGAACTCCGAACGTGCTTTGGCATATCGCCGTCATCTGAGCATTTCGGAGAATTGGGGTACCGCTGTCATCGTGCAACAGATGATTTTCGGCAATCTAAGTGACGTGTCGGGCACGGGTGTGGTCTTCACGCAGAACCCGCACCGTGAGCGTCCAGGCGTACATCTTTATGGCGACTTCACCATGCGTAGTCAAGGCGAGGATATTGTGGGTGGTTTGGTCAAGCCGTTGCCTATTGGCGAGACGCAAAGAAAAGCGGCCAATCTTGAGGGTCCTTCAATGCAAACCCTCTTGCCTGAGATTTATAAGAAGATTTATTCCATTGCGAAGGTGTTGACCGAAGACCTCGGCTACAGCCCGCAAGAGATGGAATTTACCTTTGAGTCCGACAAGCCTGAGGACTTCCATATCTTGCAAATCCGCGACCAAGACCTGAAACTTGAAGATGAGGTGAACGCCTTTGTGCAGTCGCCTACTGAGATGAACCAGATTGGTAGGGGCATGGGCATCGGTGGTGGTGCGATGAACGGTCTTGTAGCCTTTAACGAGGAAGATATCAAGGCGTTACGCAAGAAAAACCGCAAGGCGCAAGTCATTCTTGTGCGTCCCGACACCGTTCCCGACGATATCGGCATGATCTTCGACTGTGATGGCCTGTTGACCGCTCGTGGTGGAGCCACATCCCATGCTGCTGTGACAGCAGTGCGTTTGGGTAAGGTTTGCGTGGTGAGTTGCGTTGAGTTGCAAGTCTATGATGAAAAGCATTGTGGAGAACTCAATGGCCACACGTTGCAAATGGGTGACGAAATTGCCATCGACGGCAACCTTGGTTTGGTCTATTTGGGTCATTATAAGACGGAAAAGATGAAGATGGGGAAGGGGTATAATTATTAGTTTAGAGTTTAGAGTTGAGAGTAGAGGCAGACCTGCGTGTCTGCCCTTTTTTTATATTAATAAGGTGCAAAAATTAGTGGATTTTCATGTTTTTATATGATTTTAATCGTTGTAAATCAGCCAGATAGCAAAAACATGAAAAATTTTGCAAAAAAGTGCTTGCCAGTTCACAAAAAGGTTGTACTTTTGCACCCGCTTTCGGAAGGAACGAGGGGCGAGAGAAGAGGGGAGACGGAAGCGAGTTCTTTGAAAGTCTGAGGCCAGCACAAGACCGGCGCCGCGTGATGCGGCGTCAGGGATAGGAACCTTTTAGAAGGAACACAATAGAACATCAAGGCGGAACCCGAGACACAGAGAAAAAATTTGAGTACAACAATATTACAACGAAGAGTTTGATCCTGGCTCAGGATGAACGCTAGCGGCAGGCCTAATACATGCAAGTCGGACGGTAA
>JAEEON010000034.1 GCA_016284305.1 Bacteroidales bacterium | reverse complement strand
AACGCAATTTTGTCATCGTTGTAAACTTTAATAAAATATTGGGCAAAGATACACTTTTTTTCTATTTTTGCATCGGTTTTTGAAACAAAACAATGCGTCGACAAACAAGAAAAGAGAAAATCCAAGCTTGGCTTTCATCGCCCTATATGCTGTTGGCCTATCGGTTGATTGCCACCTTGCTGGTGCTCAGCATCAGCCGTTGGATGCTCTATCTGTTTAACCTACAGTTTTTCCACCAGCTGGACACCGGACAAGCTTTGGCGCTGTATCTGCAAGGCATGCGTTTCGACTTACCCATCGTCTTCGGTATCAACATCCTGACCATCCTGTTCTATTGTCTTCCCTCACGCATCATTTATAAAGACGAGTTGCAGACCTTCGTCGACATCATCTACATCGTCGCCAATGCCGTCGCCGTCTTGCTGAATTTTCTGGATATCGTGTGTTTCCGTTTCTTCGGCAAACATCTCACCTTCCATTTCCTCAAACTGCTATTTAATTCCGACGAGGTGTCGTTTGGCGTTGTCAGGCAAGTCTTATTCGACTATTGGTATTTGTTGGTCATCTTCGTACTTTTCGTGCTGATTATCATCGTAGTAGCGCAGCACACCAAGCTCAAGAAGCCAGAGAAAGAAGAGAAGCCGCATTGGCAGCTACGACAGTCCATCAGCCTCGTTGTGATGCTTCTGCTCACGGTCCTCGCCGGTCGTGGCGGACTCCAAGCTAAGCCCATTTCGGTGGAAACCGCCATGCAATATACCGACCCGCAAAACGCACCCATCCTGCTTAACACGCCGTTTTGCCTACTCACCACACATGAGACCCCACTGAAAGAGCGAACTGGAGAATATAAAAGCGACTTCTCCCCCATCCATTTCGACTTGAAGGCCAACCGTTTCCTTGAAAGCGACAGCCTTACCATGGACAGCGTATCGAGCAACTTGGTCGTCATCATCCTGAAAAACCTTGGGCAGGAAATGGTGAGTTACTATAGCCACGACCGCCGCTCACAGCTCACGCCTTTCCTCGACTCACTCTTAAGCCAAAGCCTCACTTTCAACGGCATGTCGAACAGCCGCAGGAGCCTTGAGGTGTTGCCTGCCATCCTGGCCAGCATCCCCTCGATGATGGAGAACGACTTTGTGAGGTCACCCTACGCCGATAACGACTTCGACGCCTACAGCAAACACCTTCAAAAACAGGGTTACAACACCATCTTCATGCACGGTGGCAAGAACGGCGTGCTGGGCTTCGACGAGTTCTCACGTCGCGCCGGATTCAGCAAATACTTCGGTCGCACCGAATATGGCGACGACAGCGACTACGACGGACAATGGGGCATCTACGACGGGCCTTTCCTGCAATATGCCGCCAAGACCCTCAACCGCGTGCATGAGCCTTTCGCCACATCCATCTATACCCTCTCATCGCGCTATCCCTACAAAGTGCCCAAAGACTTCGAGTTTCCGGAGGGCAGTTACTTCTGGACCGGATTCGAGAAAACCGTCTATTACGTCGACTGCGCTTTGAGAGACTTCTTCAAAAGCGCCTCACAAATGTCGTGGTACGACCACACCCTATTTGTCATCACAGCGGACTACTCTAACAACGAGCACTTCCAGCCCGAATACAGCAACGTTTGGGGCATGTATTCCATCCCCATTGCCTTCTATTATCCAAGGAAAATCAAGGCTTTTCAAAGCAACGAGATTGCCCAGCAAATCGACCTTGGGCCATCCATACTCTCCGCACTTGAAATCAACGACACGCTGTTCTCTTTCGGCCGCAACCTGTTCGACACCCTCAGCGAGCCCTCTTTCGTCAGCTACTACAACCTGACCTACCAATATTGCGACGGCACCTATCTGGTGCAGTCAGATGGCGAGAACTCCTTCGGCATCTTCAAGCCCATCAGCGACTCGCTCTTGAACGACAACCTCATCGACAGGCTGCAGTGCCCCGACGTTTACGACAAGCTTTACCGCTTCCTGCAAGAGTATAACAAAAGAATGATTAACAACGAGCTATATTATATCCCAACCGACACCATTATTTATAACGACAGCCTCCATGAAACACAAGAGTGACAAAAACGGCACCGTTTATTCCACCAACCCTAACTTTGCCTTCGACTATGGCGAGGAAGAAGTCATCACCCTAGAGCCAGGCAAACAGAACCTACGCGTGATGCTCGACAAGAAACAACGCGGCGGCAAGAAAGTGACCCTCATCACAGGCTTCCAAGGCTCCGATTATGACCTTGCCGTCTTGGGTAAGGAGCTGAAGTCGGCCTGCGGTGTGGGCGGTAGCGTGAAAGATGGCGAGATCCTGCTTCAAGGCGACTTCAGGGAGAAAGTGCTGGCGCTATTGGTGCAGAAAGGATATACAAAAACTAAAATCAGCGGAATATGTTTGAAGAATACA
>JAEEON010000033.1 GCA_016284305.1 Bacteroidales bacterium | reverse complement strand
TCGGGTTTGTCGGTCGTAATCTCGTCAAATGCGCTCAAAACCTTGAAACGCTGACCTGGTGTCGTAGGTTTATATTTCTTTAAAGCCATTTTCAGATATTGCTAAAAAAGTCAATTGTTTCACCTTCAGCCAAGGTCACAATAGCCTTCTTGGTGTCGCTTGCCTTGCCGGTAATGACGCCAGCCTTAGTATAGCGTGACTTTGACTTTCCTTCGTAATTCATCGTGTTGACAGCAGTAACCTTCACACCATAGAGCTCTTCGACAGCCTTCTTGATCTGAATCTTGTTGGCACGGGTATCAACGATAAATGCATAGCGATTAAGCTTTTCGCTTATTGCGGTCATCTTCTCGGTAATGACGGGTTTCTTAATGATAATCATCTCTTTTCGTTTTTAAAAGTTAAACATTATCCAAGAATCTCGTCGATAGGCTTCAGAGCACTTTCCGTGATGAAGATCTTCTTGGCATTCAGAATATCATACGTATTCAGGTTACGGGCCAAAACCACGCTGGTGCGCTGGATGTTACGAGCCGAAAGCACCACGTTGCGGTTGGGTTCCGTGAACACGAACATGTTTCTGTTACCATTGACCTTGAAGCTGTTGAGGATGTTGACCATCTGCTTCGTCTTGATGGTATCGAACGTGAAGTCCTCGATAACGACGATCTCGTTGTCGTTGACCTTGCAAGTGAGGGCAGATTTACGGGCCAGAGCCTTGACTTTCTTGTTCAGCTTGAAGCTATAGTCGCGCGGCTTGGGACCGAACACGCGAGCGCCACCTCTCAGCAATGGAGAGTTGATGTCGCCACGACGAGCACCGCCGGTACCCTTCTGACGGAAGAGCTTGCGGGTGCTGCCGGAGAGTTCGCTGCGTTCCTTTGACTTATGAGTTCCTTGACGTTGGTCAGCGAGATACTGTCTCACTGCCAGATACATGACGTGCTCGTTAGGTTCGACAGCGTAAATGTTGTCATTCAGCTGCACCTTGCGGCCGGTATCTTCGCCTTTGATGTTATAAACTGTTAACTCCATCTCTCAATCTTTAAATATCCATTCTTGTGGCCCGGAACTGCGCCCTTCACCACCAACAAATTCTTACTTGGCTCGATCTTCACGATCTGCAAGTTCGTAACTTTAACTTTGTGGTTACCCATCTGACCGGCCATGCGCAATCCCTTGAACACTCTTGAAGGGTAAGCGCAAGCACCGATGGAACCCGGTTTTCTCAAACGGTTGTGCTGACCGTGAGTCGCTTGACCAACGCCATTGAAATGATGACGTTTCACAACGCCTTGGAAGCCTTTACCTTTGCTGATGCCACTGACATCAACAAACTCGCCTTCCATGAAGACGTCAACGGTTAACGTTTCGCCTAATTGTTTTCTGTGGCCTTCTTCGAAACGCGAAAATTCGCGGACCAGTTTCTTAGGAGTCGTGTTGGCCTTTGCAAAGTGACCTTGCTCAGCCTTCGGGGTGTTCTTCACCTTCTTCTCATCGAAACCTAACTGGATGGCGCTATAACCGTCTTTCTCTACTGTTCTGACTTGGGTGACCACACACGGACCAGCCTCGATGACCGTAACCGGAATCATCTTGCCGCTCTCGTCGTAGATGCTCGTCATCCCAATCTTTTTTCCTAGTAATCCTGACATGCTACTTAGCTTTAATTTTTTTGTACTAGATAGGTTTTTTACAATTTAATTTCTACTTCCACACCGCTGGGGAGCTCCAGCTTCATCAGTGCGTCAATCGTCTGTGAAGTCGAGTTGTAGATGTCGAGCAGTCTCTTATAGGTGGAGAGCTCGAACTGTTCTCTCGATTTCTTGTGAACGAACGTGGAACGCAGCACAGTGTAGATCTTCTTGTTCGTCGGCAACGGAATAGGACCGCTGACAACGGCTCCAGTCAACTTGATCGTGTTCACAATCTTCTGGGCTGATTTGTCAACCAAATTGTGATCGTGTGACTTTAACTTAATTCTAATTCTCTGGCTCACAATAATTTATTATTTATAGTTTTGTCTTTCTTTAAATGAAATAAAGTCCTTTTGCTTTCTTGATCACTACATCGGCAATGGCTTCAGGCACCGGGGCGTAATGGCTGATCTCCATGTTGAAGGTGGCGTGGCCTGAGGTGATTGAACGCAACGTGGTGATGTATCCAAACATCTCTGCCAGCGGTACATCCGCCTTGATGATCTGAAAACCAATCTCTGCATTGACTTCTCGCAAGATGGATCTCTTCTTGTTCAAATCGCCCGTGACATCTCCGATATATTCGTCAGGGCACTGAATCTCTACTCGCATGATAGGTTCCGTCAGGACAGGACCGGCTTTGAGGCCAGCCTCCTTGAAGCCGATGTGCGCTGCACTCTCGAACGAGAGAGCGTCGCTATCGACTGGATGGAACGAACCATCGGTGACGCAGACTTTAACGCTATCGACAGGAAATCCTGCCAGTACACCATTGGTAACGGCCCCCTTAAAGCCCTTCTCAATGGCAGGAATGAATTCACGGGGAATCGCTCCGTTTTTCACTTCATCGACAAACTGCAAACCGACGACACCTTCGTCAGCCGGACCCATTGTAAACTCGATATCAGCAAACTTACCCTTGCCACCGGTCTGTTTTTTATAGACTTCACGATGCTGAATAGTTTGTGTAAAGGTTTCCTTGTATGCGACCTGTGGACGACCCTGGTTGACTTCGACGCCAAATTCTCTTCTGAGACGGTCGATAATAATATCAAGGTGTAATTCGCCCATACCGGACAATATGGTCTGTCCTGAGTTTTCGTCAAGGTGTACGAACAAGGTGGGATCTTCCTCGACCAGCTTGGCCAGGGAGAGTTCCATCTTCTCAATGTCTGCAGTAGCCTTAGGCTCGATGGCGACGTTGACCACTGGATCAGGGAACTTGATGTTTTCAAGCACCAGTGGTTTGTTCTCCACGGTCAGGGTATCGCCCGTCCTGATGGTCTTGAAACCAACGGCAGCGCCAATGTCGCCCGCGGAGATCTCCTCCAGGGGGTTCTGTTTGTTGGCGTGCATTTGCAGGATCTTGGCGATGCGTTCCCGTTTACCCGTAGAGGCGTTCAACACCGTCTCACCGGATTTCAACGTGCCCGAATAAACGCGGAAGAAGCAAAGGCGGCCGACAAAGGGATCGGTGGCGATCTTGAACGCCAGTGCGCAGAACGGACCCTCCGGGTCAGCCTTGCGAATCTCCTCTTTCTCGGTCTTGGGGTTGATACCGCTCACATGATCGATATCCAGCGGGCTGGGCAGGTAGTTGACGATGCCGTCAAGCAACATCTGCACGCCTTTGTTCTTGAAGGAAGCGCCACAGAACACGGGGCAAATCTTGAGTGCCAGGGTCGCCTTGCGGATCTCGGCCACGAGTTCGTCCTCGGTGATGCTGTCGGGGTCTTCCATAAACTTCTCGAACAAGGTCTCATTGTCTTCAGCGGCACCCTCGATGATCATGGAGCGGTATTTCTCAACCTCTTCCTTCATGTCTTCGGGGATGGCCACTTCATGGAAATGGGAGCCCATGTCTTCTTCTTCCCACACAAATGCTTTGTTCTTCAGCAGATCGACGACGCCGACGAAAGAGTCTTCGACGCCGATAGGCAGCTGAAGAGGCAACGGGGTGGCGTGCAGGCGTTCGCGGATCTGGTCGATGACCTTGTAGAAGTCCGCGCCGGCGCGATCCATCTTGTTGACGAAGCAGATGCGGGGCACTTTGTATTTGTCGGCCTGGTGCCACACGGTCTCTGACTGAGGCTCCACCCCGCCGACGGCACAGAAGATGGCAATGGCGCCATCGAGGACGCGGAGCGAGCGCTCCACCTCCACTGTGAAGTCCACATGGCCAGGGGTGTCGATGATGTTGATTTTGTATGCCTCGTTATTCAGGTGCCAGAAGACGGTGGTGGCAGCTGAAGTGATGGTGATTCCACGTTCCTGCTCCTGAACCATCCAGTCCATGGTGGCAGCTCCGTCGTGAACCTCACCGATCTTATGGCTACGCCCAGTATAATAGAGGATACGCTCGGTCGTCGTCGTCTTACCGGCATCGATGTGAGCCATGATGCCGATATTACGCGTGAGGCTGAGGTTGGTCATATTATGTTCGAGTGCGTTAGCCATCGTATTACTTCCTTATTCCTTAGATTTAGAATCTGAAATGCGAGAAGGCCTTGTTAGCGTCAGCCATTCTGTGGATTTCTTCCTTCTTCTTGAAAGCGGAACCTTCTTCCTTGTAGGCTTGCATGATCTCAGAAGCGAGCTTGAGGGCCATCGACTTCTCGTGACGTTTACGAGCGTAGTTGATCAGGTTCTTCATACCGATGGACTGCTTGCGGGCAGGACGGATTTCTGAAGGAATCTGGAAGGTGGCACCACCGATACGGCGGCTGCGGACCTCGACCTGAGGAGTGACGTTGGCCAAAGCCTTCTTCCACACCTCGACAGGATTCTCATTGAGCTTCTGCTCGATGATGTCCATAGCTTCGTAGAAAATCTCATAAGCCAGATTCTTCTTTCCTTTGAGCATGATGTTGTTCACGAACTTGGTGACCAACACGTCATTGTACTTAGGATCCGGAAGGATGATTCTCTTCTTTGGTTTAGCTTTTCTCATTTCTAAAACTCTCTTAATGTACTACTTTCTTGCCTATTACTTCTTTGCGGCGGCTTTTTTAGGTCTCTTGGCTCCGTACTTGGATCTGCGCTGACGACGTCCGTCAACACCAGAGGTGTCCAATGCACCACGGATGATGTGATAACGAACACCTGGAAGATCCTTAACACGGCCTCCTCTGATCATCACGATAGAGTGTTCCTGCAAGTTATGGCCTTCGCCCGGGATGTATGCGTTGACTTCCTTTTGGTTGGTCAAACGAACCCTGGCAACCTTACGCATGGCTGAGTTAGGTTTCTTAGGGGTCGTCGTGTAAACACGAACACACACGCCACGACGCTGCGGACATGAATCCAATGCTGGTGACTTACTCTTGTCGATCAATTTTTGGCGCCCTTTGCGCACTAATTGTTGAATAGTCGGCATTTTGTTAGGTTTAATTTAATGTTTGTTGTTAATCCTATGTTTTTTCGGACAAATATCTTTATCACTCAAGCTGAACACAGCCCAAGATCTATGCTTTTCAAGATGTAGTTAGGGGAACATGAGCCCATAATGCGGCCCGAAGTCTATAAAACACACGATGCCCTTGCTTGTCAAAATTGCACCTCTTGCACCGTGTAGAGACCTATAACGTTTAACTTTTCAGGTCCCTAACCATATCTATTTCAAAGGATAAACCTTTAACTAATTCAGCGGCGCAAAATTACAACAATTTCTTTTACTGACAAGGGTTTTCGAGATTTTTTTTCAAAAAAGTTGAATTTTTATTAAATCTTTGATAATCAGTTATTTAAATAAAAATTACAACGATTTACACAAGAAATAAACAGTGAAAAAACCACTAAACAGACTAAAGCCATCCCAAAAAATGGCGCAAAACACAATGAAAAAAAATAAAAACCAAAGGTTTCCCACCGAGTTTTAACCCTTACGGATTATTTTTTTTCACCTCTCACCTTTCACCTCTCACCTTTCACCTCTCACCTAGTACTTCACGAACCGGTCCTCTCCGTTGCTCAAACCAAGCAACTCACTGCGACCAAAGAGGAGAAAAATCTTGTGATCCCAAATCAATTCCCATAAGATACGGCTCACTCTGACCTGCTCCTCGGCAGCCAATTCCTCGCTCGTGAGGGTCACGTTCTCATCCAACTTCTTCACCTGATGCTCCTGAAACGCCATCTGCACAATCTGGTAGCACAGGTTGACAAAAGTGATGCCCGTGGTGGTGTCTCGGCCTTCCATGACCATAAGAATACGTTCTCTCAATTCCTCATTGTTATAAAGGACATGTACTGGGGTTGCGTCGTAATTCATAGCAGTATCATTTTATTTGTGGGACAAAGATAATAAAATTTCGTTCGGTTGCCAAAAAACCTCATAAAAAATGTAAGAGAATTATTATCTTTGCACCTTAATTATTAATTATGGTCAAGAGCTTACTTTTCGTATGGGTGGTGGCCGTGGTCGCCTTTTTCGCGCTTTGGGCGCTTATTGCATTGGTCGTCCGACGGATAAGCGAAAAGAAACAAAAAGCCGACGCGCCAAAAGAGGAGACCGACAAAAACTCAGCCCCCGAAAGCTTTCCTTCCGAGGGCTGATAGTTTGATAAAGTTTCTGGAACCTTACTGCACATCCTGCACAAGGCGGACGGCATAGCCTTCTGCACGACTTTGGCTAGATGACACATACGGAGAACCATTATTACTAAAACCCATATGATATGGAGTAGGACCATAATTACCAGCACGCGTCGAACTGGCCCAATACATGCCATGGCCTTCTTTCAGATCCAAAGTGACATAATAATTATAGTGATCGTCAGCCCAATAGACATAAATTCTTCGGCGGCCCGTGTTGGGCAGGAACACCAGTCCCGCAGGCTCGCAGATGTTTTCCCAAGTGGACTGATCAATAATGTTGGATGTAGTCGTTGGACGCCAATCGTTGATTCTGTCCAAGGTGTAGGCCGTGTTGTCCCAACCGTCAGGGATGAGTATGGCACCCATAACGCCGTTCACTATCGCCGAGCAGTAGCGGCTGCCTTCACGCCCGTTGATGACGTACTCCCACTCTTCACCAGTCAGGGTACGCCACAGGCCCGGCTGGTTGCCACCGTTGTTGATGGCATTGTAAACGCCCCAGTCGGCATTGGCGTATTGCCCCTCAAATCCGTTGCTGGCATCACCGCCGAGAATGTAGCTTTCCGCATAACCCGCGTCACTGGACATAATGTATGGGGTGCAGGCCTCTACGCCTCCAGACCAGCCACTGGTACCCCACGAGAAGAGATCCATCCAGCCTGTGTAAGTGGCCGAGGCAAGACAGTTGTCGCTTCCCTCAATGGTGCCTTCCCAAAGCTCGCCAGGAGTTATCATAGTTTGACCATACCAACCTCCGACAAAATCCCAAGGGTTGCCGAAACGCCAGGTGCCTTCGGCCGTTCCGCCGTCAGCCACTGCGTGCGTGGTGGTTGTGGTTCCACCATTCGTGGCGCTCCATTGCAGGTTGCCCCGCGAGAAATACACTTTGTCTCCACTCGCATTGATGGAGAACTTTCCGTCAACGGCACCCGTCGGGATGGTCGGCACCTCGGGGGTCTCGCCGCCGCCATTGTTACTACCACCATTGTTGTTTCCACCGTTGTTCGGTTCATC
>JAEEON010000032.1 GCA_016284305.1 Bacteroidales bacterium | reverse complement strand
AATAAACGTGTCTTTCACGAAATTAATAACAAGTCTGCCTAAATGCTCATTTTGGTGTTTGATATTAACGCCCAAACGACCTATTTTCACAGCTGGATAATCGCTTCGATGCTTGTTGTGAGGAAATTCCTTCTTGATTCTACGCCATGTGGCATGATCACTTTCATTAATAGAAATACGATCATTAGAGACAGAAAAGTAGGCCAACAAATCGATATCATCTTCAAGCAGATAGGTTACAGCCAACAAACGCCGACCATAGTCTTTTGCGTCGTGGAATAGAAAATCGTTAAGATCTGCGTTCCCACAATCAAACGGCTTTATAATGTAACCTGGTGTAAGCCTGACGATTCGACGATTGAAGATCATAAAACTAAAACTCAAATGTCAATATGGAACGCATCTCGTCTGCGTCCTCTTTTACTCGTCTCTTTTCCTCTAAAGAGGCTTTCTCACCTTTTTCCATCTCAGCGATGAAGGCAACTGCATCCTCTCCTTCTATCATTGGTGTCGCTTCTATCGGTCTAGCCATAATGCTACTGTTTTAAAATTCGATGCAAAGATACAGTATTATATTATACAAAAACAACTTTTTGGGTGGTTTTATTTCTAATTTAGAAAGAATCCATCCAACAACCCCCGACACCCCTCCAGGGTCCGTTCTATCGTTACACGTACTGATAGATCGAGATCAGGCAGAACCCATTCTCGCACACTGGGGCACTGATCTCAAAAATGAGGTTGTCGTCGTCCACGCCCGTTAACAGAAGATAACCTTCCCCGAGTTGATTGGTTTGTTTGGCAACTGAAAACGATCTCTCTCCATTAATCACTTCCTGTTGCGACAATTTCTCAAAGAAGGCATTCGCATCTGCAGGATTGTCGAAATACAGGTTCTGATTGAAAGAAGTTGCCGTCACCAACTCATAATAATAGGCATGGTCAGAGGTCACCTTCATATCATAACCCATTTCAGTTGGTTCGCCTTTCTCGATGTCTTTCCCAAACACCGTCACATAGAAACCGGCATCACCTTCCTCGCCTTCAAGGCCCTCAAAGTCTTCCATGTCTTCTTCCAACTCACCTTCGTAAAGGAGGGTCATGCCACATTTGGCTGCAGCGGCCTCATCGTTCTGGTTGATCAAATCCACGAAGGCTTCCATGGTGAACAAACTGAAGCCTTGGTCTTGCTGAACCGTTTCACTGGTTGCAGTTTCTTCTTTTTGTTGTTTTGCCTTGTTGGGCTGATTGCAACTGACGGCAAACAGCAGGCAGATTCCGATTAAGAATAGACTTTTTTTCATTTTTTTGTTTGTTTTGAATAAATCAATACAAAAGTAATAATAAATCACCAAGCTTCCACTAATGCTTCGCCCAATTCATGGACATGTTTGCGAATTGCGTTTTCACGCTCCACAGAGGGTTTTTTGAAACCATTGATATAATTGCGCAGCAAAGTTGCATTCATGCCAATCGACCGCGCAAACTCAGCTACGTTAATCTCTTTATGGGTCAGGAAAAACCGTTGCATGGGAGTTGGTTCCGCATCATCGTAAACGAAGCTCTCAAAGCTGATATCTTCATCCAGTTCTCTCCAATGAATTCCATCATAACCGAAAGAGTATTCATTTCTTTCTTCGTCAGATGCCGTCAAAAGCTTAGGATACCACAACAGCGACTGGCGATACTCATGTCCGTTTTCATCACAGCCGTAAATGTAATCAGCGTCGAACCATATTTTCAGAATCTTCATCATAATTCACTATTTATTAAAGTATTCATTCCAACGATCCATTATTAGGTCGGCATTCTCATCAATCACAGCTTTGATTTTCCTCATATCACCAGCTTTGATACCATGTTGCTCTTTCATGACAAACTCCGCCCCATTCCAATCGAACTTTGCCGCTCCTCCATTCCCTTCAACATGAATGTGTAACGGCTCATGTTCACGGCTATAAAAGAAAAATGAAAAACCAAAAAATCTAAATACTTCGGGCATATCAAATGGATTTACTTGCAAAGATAGGAATTATTTTTAATACCTTGAAGATTTTTAAGAAAAACAATGATTTTGATCATTTAAAAAGCTACGCTCCCAGCATCTCTTTCACCAGCTGCGAGACCCTGGCGTTGTCGGCCTTGCCAGCGACTTGCTTGGTGGTCATACCCATCACCCGGCCCATGTCTTTGATGGAGGTGGCACCTGTTTGGGCGATGACGTCTTTGATGATGGCACGAAGCTCATCCTCGCTCAACGGCTGAGGCAGATAGGCTTCGATGACGGAGGCTTGGAACTTCTCCTCGTCGGCGAGTTCCTGACGGCCATTCTGCTCATAGATGGCCGCCGACTCCTTGCGCTGTTTCACCAGCTTCTGGAGCAGGCTCAGCTCGGTGGCTTCGGTGAGTTCAACATTTCCTCCTTTGGTCTTTTCCAATAGGATCTGTGCTTTGATTGCCCTGAGGGCTTCGAGTTTCTTTTGGTCGCGGGCCAGCATGGCGGCCTTGATGTCGGCCATGATCTTTGTTTCTAATGACATAGTTATTCAGTTGATCAGTTATTCAGTTGGTCAGTTGATCAGTTGCATCCCGAAGGATGCTATATTGGTAGGCAAAGATAATAATTAATTTGGATTGCTTCGGTCGTTCCTCCCTCGCAATGACGTAAAAAAACGTACCTTTGCACCATGAATCAAACGAGCATCACAAACCGTGAGATCTGGCGCATCGCCTACCCCATCATGCTGGGGAACCTGGCTCAGACCATCATCACTTTTACCGACACTGCCTTCCTCGGTCATCTCGGCACCATTGAGCTGAGTGCCTCCATGATGGCTGGATTGTTCTATTATGTGTTCACCACCTTGGCCATGGGCTTTGCCGTGGGCATCCAGATCTTCATCGCCCGACGTTTCGGCGAGGGCAACTTGAAGCAAATTGGAGTCATCTTCCAACATGGCGCTCTGTTCGTGCTGGGTCTCGGCATCCTGTTGTTCAGCATCTTGCATTTTTGCAGCGAAGGACTCATGAAGATCATCATCGAGTCGGACAACATCTATGCCTCCTCCATGGAATATCTGAAATACAGACAGTTCGGCATCATCTTTGTCGTTTTCAACTTTTTGTTCCGCTCGTTTTACGTGGGTATCAGCAACACCAAGGTCATCACCTACTCCACCATCTTGATGGCGGTGGTCAACATCTTCCTCGACTGGTGCTTGATTTTCGGACATTGTGGTTTCCCCGAGATGGGCATCGGTGGTGCTGCGCTGGCTTCGCTCATGGCTGAAGTCGCCGCCTTCTGCTTCTTTTGGATCTACACCTTCGCCACCATACCCCATGAGGAATACGGCATGTTCCGTTGGCACCCTTGGCAACCTAAGTTGATGGGTGACATCCTCAAGGTGGCCTTCCCCTGCATGATCCAAAGGCTCTTCTCTTTCGGCACTTGGTTTGCCTTCTTCATCCTCATCGAGAAGATGGGCGAGACCGCCATCGGGATCTCGTCAGTGGTCCGAAGCACCTATATGATTCTCATCATCCCGGGATTCGCTTTCGCTGCCACGGCCAACACCCTCACCAGCCGCATCATCGGCGAGGGCAAGAGCGACGAGGTGATGTCCATGCTTTGGAAGGTCGTGAAGAACGCCGTGCTGTGTTCTTTGGCACTCGTCATCGTCACCTCCATCATCCCCGAACTCATCTTGCAGATCTACACCGACGACCTCAACCTGGCTGCCGCCGCCGTCCCCTCTGTGTATGTCATCAGCGTCGCCACGGTCTTAGGCGCCATCGGCATGGTGTTTTTCGAGGCAGTCTCCGGCACAGGCAACACCTCTGCAGCCATGGCCTTGGAGTTCGGAGTTTGCATCGCCTACCTCTTTTATGCCTTTATCATGACCAAGACCTCCTCCATCGCCGGAGTTTGGACCGTCGAGTGCTTCTATAACATCACCATGGGCTTCATCGCCTTCCTTTACATTTGGAAGGCTGATTGGAGGAAGAAAGTTATCTGACATGAATGCCAGCGACGACCAACGGAAACTCGAAGAGCGTTATCAGCTGATGACGCAGGCACCGGTCAAGAGGCTGATCCTCAAGATGGCAGTGCCGACGATCATCAGCATGCTGGTGACGAGCATCTATAACATGGTCGATTCGTTTTTCGTGGGGCATCTCAGCACCGAGGCCGTGGCTGGTGTAGGTGTCGCCTTTGCCTATATGGCGTTCATCAACGCCTGCGGCTTCTTCTTCGGTCACGGATCGGGCAATTTCATCTCTCGGGCATTAGGAGCCCGCAAGTCCGACAATGCCGGAAAGATGGCTGCCACGGGATTCTTCAGTCCTTTGATCTTAGGTGCTGTGGCGGGATTACTTGCCCTCACCTTCTCCAGTTCGTTGTCGCGAGCCATGGGCGCCACAGAGCAAATCCTGCCTTCGGCCAACACCTATCTTAAGTATATCTTTCTTGCCACCCCCTTCATGATGTCGTCGCTCACCTTGAACAACCAGCTCAGGCTTCAAGGCAACGCCCGTTTCGGCATGATTGGCATCGCTTCCGGCGCCTTGCTCAACATCGCGTTGGACCCACTCTTCATCTTTGTGTTTGACATGGGTGTGAGCGGTGCCTCTTTAGCCACCGCCATCAGCCAGTGTTTCGGCTGGTGCGTGCTGCTCTGGGGCACCTCACGGGAAGGCAACGTGCATATCAAGTTTCACAACTTCACTCCCACTTGGGAGTACTACAAGCAGATCATCCAAGGCGGTCTTCCTTCATTGGCGCGACAGGCTTTGGCCGTCATTGCCACCATCTGCCTCAACCGTATGGCCGTGCATTATGCCGAGCCAGGTCAAGAAGCTTCAGTGGTGGCGGCCTTCTCCATCGTGACGCGCGTCATCATGATGAGCTACGCCTTGATCATCGGCCTGGGACAAGGCTTTCAACCGGTTTGCGGCTACAACTACGGGGCAAAGCTCTATGGCAGGGTGAAAGAGAGTTACATGTTCTGCCTCACGCTTTCCACGGCGGTATTGATTGTCTTGGGGACCGTTTTATATATCTTCGCTCCCGACGTCATCGCCCTCTTCCGCAGCGAGGATCCAGAGCTGATCCGCGTGGGAAGCCACGCCATGCGCTGGCAGTGCATCGCCTTCCCATTGATGGGTATGTGCACGGCCACCAACATGCTACTGCAAAACATCAACTATACCTGGCAGGCCACGTTCCTCTCAATGTGCCGCCAAGGCATTTGTTTCCTGCCTGCGGTATTCATCGCCCCATGGCTTTGGGGACTCACCGGCCTCGAAGCCGCCCAAGCTATCGCCGATATCATGACCTTCTTGATTTCACTACCCTTTGCCATCCACATTATCAAGGAGTTATCGATGAAATCAAGGAATTAATAAAAAATTCCATAAAAATGATGTTGATTTGAAAAATAGTTACTATCTTTGCAGCGATTAAAACAATGATTTTATGGCAAAGAAAATGAATAACAAAAAACAGAAGGTTACAAAGAAGCCTCCAACCATCAAGGAGGCAAGGCGTTATGTTGACAATGCTTACGAAGTCCTTAACGAAAAAGGACAACTGGATGAAGATGGCATAGCTTATCAAGATGAAAAATATGTACGCGCTGCTGGCAACTACCTATGGCTTGGCATCTTGATGGCATTGGATACAGTATTCCATGTTAGAGAAGACCGACGCACAAGGGTCCACATCAATGACTACTACGAAGCTATTTCAAAAAGGGATGGAAAACTCAACGATTGGGTTTATGATGCCTACGGAATCATCCATTGTTACATGAATTACGATGGAAACCCGAGCAAAAAACTATGTGACTCGGGATTCGAATACGCTAACCGAATCATCGACCGATGCGAGGCCATGGTTCCTTCACCAAAATAAAGCCTCGGCGATACCGTCGGCGAATAGCATCTGCTCATCGTTGAGATAAAGGATCTCATGGGTCTGGGAGAGCTTTCCCTGTTCGACCAAAGGTTGGGCTTGTCGCTCACAATGATCAGCGAAACGCTCTCCCATCTCACGTTTTATGTAGTTCAAGTCGATGCCCCACATCGTTCGCAGCCGAAGCATCACATACTCGTCATAGACCTGTTCTGCTGTGAGGTACTCTGCAGCAGCACCAGCGTCACCAGCATCGGCACCACAGTCGCTACCGACAGCACCGACACAGCCAGCGTCACCACCACCGCCAGTACCAGCAGCAGCTCCACAGCTACCAGCAGCAGCACCGCCACCACCGCCAGTACCAGCAGCAGCTCCACAGCTACCAGCAGCAGCACCGCCACCACCGCCAGTACCAGCAGCACCGCCACAGCTACCAGCAGCACCGCCACCACCGCCAGTACCAGCAGCAGCTCCACAGCTACCAGCAGCACCGCCACCACCGCCAGTACCAGCAGCAGCTCCACAGCTACCAGCAGCAGCACCGCCACCACCGCCAGTACCAGCAGCAGCACCGCAGCTACCAGCAGCAGCACCGCAGCTACCAGCAGCAGCACCGCCACCACCGCCAGTACCCACACACTGCCGTGTGGGGTTACGGAGAGGGCGTCTCTCCGAGACGCTTCCTTGGGGCGTTGAACTTGACTCCTGACTTCCGGCTTCTGACTCCTGACTTCCGGCTTCTGACTTCTGACTTCTGTCTTCTATCTTCTGACTTCTGTCTTCTATCTTCTGTCTTCTCTCTTCCAGATAGCCTTCTACCGAAGAAACATTCCATTGACGGGAACTACCGTTGTAGGAATGGGCTGAAGGACCAAGGCCGAGATAAGGCACCCCAAACCAATAACTGCTGTTGTGCCTCGAATGGCTTCCAGGTTTACAGAAGTTGGAAATCTCGTAGTGAAGAAAGCCGGCTTCCTTGGCAAGACGACAGAGGATCTCATAGTCGCGCAAGGCATCTTCTTCATTGATGGGCATCACCTTCCCCATCTCAATTTGCTTGGTAAGGATGCTGTTGGGTTCCAAGGTCAAAGCATAAGCGGAAAGATGCGGGACGTCCATCTCGAAGAAAAGCTCGAGGTTCCGATGCCACTGCTCGGCATCTGAGGTGGGCAGACCATAAATCAAGTCGAGGCTAATGTTCTCAAAACCAGCTTCTTTAGCCAAAGAGACACACTCCAAGGCATGACGCGAATCATGGCGGCGACTGAGATATTTCAAGTCGTTGTCAAAAAAACTCTGGATGCCGATGCTCAGACGATTGACGCCTAAAGCTCTTAATCCCTTAAGATACTCAGGTGAAAGAGTGTCGGGATTGGCCTCCAAGGTGATTTCTGCATCAGCATTGACGGTGAACACGTCCGTGATCCATTGAAGTATCGTCCCTATCTCCTCCACCGACAAAAGAGAAGGTGTGCCTCCACCGAAATAGATGGTGCCTATCGACTCACCTTGAAGATAGTCTCTCCGGGCAAGCATCTCCAGCCGTAAAGCATCCAAGAAATCCCCTTTGCGCTTCAATGAAGGGATGGAATAAAACCCACAATAGGCGCATTTTGAGTTGCAAAAAGGGATATGGATGTAGATGCCTGCCAATGGATTACTTCTCAATAAATAGTTTGATGTTCTGCTCACCATTGATGGTGCTCAGACGAACAAAATAAAGACCAGGACTCAAATTCGCAACATTGATGGTTTCAACGACCCCATCAAGTTCCAATACACGTTGGCCTGACACAGTGAAAATCTCGACCTTTTGAGTCGCAGCGCCAACAACATGGATTAAGTCTTTGGATGGATTGGGATACAATGAACAAGGATACATTGGATCATCAACAAGACCAGCACCTGGAAGCACCTGAACCTCGACTGGCTCCGTTGCAGCCTCACATCCATCATCATAAACCGCTATGACAGAATAGGTATGGAATTCTTCAAAATTCAGATCATTGTCATCATAGTAAAGGGCACTGGGCGCTAAGGTGGCTATCTCTTCATTGTCTCGAACCACCACAATCGATGAACACTCACCTGTCGATCCTTCCGCAGGCAGTTCCCAATAGATACCGATCCAAGGAGTGTCTCCTTCTGTAAGGAAATAGATGTCGCGCACTGGGTTGCAGCTGACATCGACAGCCTCTTCGCGAATCCATCCAGTGCGGTCGTTGCTGCCTTTGTAGGTACCGTAAACGAGGTTCTCGACAGGCTGGTTCAAAGCGTAAGCCGTAACATAGACCGGATCATCGGGAGAGAAGTTGTTGTCGTAAGTCAAGGTGACAATATCCATGTTTCCATCGCCATCGATGTCACCAATATTAGCTCCATTCATGAAGGATAGGCCTTGTGGACGCAAGGGGAATCCCTCGGTTACCTCAGTACCATCCATTTCCCAGGCGCGGATGTAACCAAGTCCATCTTCCATCATGTTGAAACTGGTGACGATCTCGTTTTTGCCATCGCCATCAATATCAGCCACGGAGATGAATCCCTCAATACCAGAGCTCAGATTGAGGGGAAAGCCCGAAGCAACGTTGCCATCCATATCGTATTGGAAAAACACATTGCCTTCTCCCGAGACGCCCATGAAGATGGCATATTGACCCACTTCTTTCACGACCGTCGGAGCGGAATAGGTCCAAGCGTTGACCGGTTTTGGCCAGCCCTCACGGTATTCACCTGTCTGAGCATCACGCACATAGTGGTTAGGGTTATCGCCGTGGCAGGCACCGACAAGGCTCCATTTGCCAAGGCCTTCGAAATCGACCACCAATGGCGACTGATAGGAGTACTTGTAAGCCTCCTCGCTATCGATGGTGTAGAGCGTTTCTCCCATGTGGTTGAAGCAGTGAAGCACCGTAGTGGTGGCAGCGAAAAGCTCTAGGAAACCGTCACCATCGATATCGGCCACCGTTGGAGTAATTGCAGGTGTTGAGGGCAATTCGTAGGGGAAGCCAGGAAGCTCTTCGCCTTGGAGATTTATGGCATGGATTCCTGCCGAGATGCTTGCCGAAGCTTTACCACGGCCACAGAAGATAATCTCCAATGCCCCATCATTGTTGAGGTCGGCAAGGACAGGAGCCGTGATGAGAGGGTTGTTGGCAGTGATTTCAGAATACAGCACTTCACCCGTGCAATCAAAAACGTTAATACCGCCACGCGCATTGCCATAGGCAGTAAGGACGACAATCTCAAAATCACCATCTCCGTCGATATCGCCAACGGCAGCTGGATATTGAGCCATGCCACCAACAAGGGTCTGAGTCCATAGGATCTGTCCTTGACCATCGATGACGTTGATTTGGTCGTTATGACTTAGGATGATTTCATCCGCGCCATCACCGTTGAGGTCGGCCAAAGCCACACCACGCATAGGTTTGTAGGTGGTGTTGGAAGGGAAGTTCAGGGGAAAGCCCGGCATGGGTGACAGGCCATCGCGGGCTGCAGGCGGGAGCTTAGCGTCAAGCACCGTCTCCATCTGAATGACACCGTCTTCATCGATGAAGGCTCTAGTCGCCGGACGTTGTGCCAAGGCAACCAAAGCGAAAGTCGTTAAAGCAAATAGTAAAAGTTTCTTTTTCATGGCAAAGTTTTTTAGTTGAACAAATGAGCCGTGCCCTTCACCGATATCTTCAGCGAACGACACGGCTCTTTTTTAGTTAAGAACCGAAGTTCGGATTATTTTTCCTTCTTCTCGCAACCGCCGAGGCACTTGTAAGCAAGGCCAGCGAGGCAGGCACCGACGAGCGGAGCCACGATGAAGAGCCACAGCTGAGGCATAGCCAGTGGGTTCTCAGAGAAGATAGCAACGCCGAGTGAACGGGCAGGGTTCACAGAGGTGTTGGTCAACGGGATGCTGATGAGGTGGATGAGCACCAGGGTGAGACCGATGGCGAGGCCACCGAACTTACCGTTGGCATGACGGCCGTCAGTGATGCCGAGGATCACCATCAGGAACACGAAGGTCAAGAGGCATTCCGTGAGGAAAGCACCCCACATGGAGGTCTGGAGATAACCACCAGCCACGTCAGCAGCGCTGAAGAACTCACCATAACCGTTGGCGGCAAAAGTGCCGAGAGTCATGTTAGCAGACTTGGCAATCACCATCAGCAAAGCACCAGCGATGATACCACCGATGATCTGAGCTAACCAGTAGCAAAGCATCTCTTTAAAGGTCATACGGCCGTTGACCCAAACACCAAAGCTGACAGCAGGGTTCAGGTGAGCGCCCGAGATGTGACCGATACCATAGGCCATGGCAATGACGGTAAGACCGAAAGCGATAGCCACGCCGAGGAAACCAACATGTCCGAAGATTGCGGTACCGCAACCACCGAAAACAAGAACGAAGGTGCCGAAGAGTTCGGCGAAGAATTTGTTACCAATCTTCATAGTTACTTGATTTTTAATAGTTTAAATTGATACTTAGTGATATTTTACTTTAAAAATTCAAACTCTTGTCTTCAAAAACTGAATGCAAACGTACGGATTCTTTTTTATTTTTGCAAAAAAAAACGCACAATGTTTGGAATTATTCTGTTGATCTCCCTATTGATTATCGCGATTTCCTTTGCGGCCATCGGAATCAAAATGTTTGTCAAAAAGGACGGCAAGTTCGAGCGTCGGTGTGAGAACGAAGGATCGGTGAATTGTCTTTGCGGAGGCCGTGGCGGAGAAGCTTGCCGTCATTGTCCAAACGGAGCTAAACACTGATTCAACCCCGATTTTTCCCGCTTCACACCAAAGTGGCAGTTACAAAACGTTTTTTTCCTTTTCTTTGCTTGTGTTTTTTCAAATCATGCATTCATGAAGCGCATCATTTTCACCTTAGTAACCCTGCTGATTGCTTGTTCGGCCATGGCGCAAGAGAACAGTTCCTACCTATTCAGTTTGGAGGACTGTCTCCGTTTCGCTGTCGCCAACAGTAACGAGCGTAAGTCGATGGAACTCTCCAAAGAGAGCCTCGAGGTCACCTACGAGCAGTCGAAGCAACAACGACTTCCCAGCCTGAGCGCCTCGGCGGGACAGAACATCACCAACAACGCCAACGGCTGGTCCTCTTCGGGCAACCTCAGCTTAGGCTCCTCGATAACCATCTATCAAGGAGGAAACATCAACAATACCATCGAGCAGAACCGCCTCAGCATGGAACGTAACGATGTGCAACTGGAACGCTATGACAACCAACTTGCCACCCAGATACTGCAAGGCTTTCTCTCCGTGCTTGGCAACCAAGAGCTGTTGAAATACCAGGCCGAAGTATTGAAGACAAGCGGCGAGCAGCTGAAACAAGGACAGGCACGTTATAAAGCGGGCTCCATCCTCGAAAGCGACTTACTGCTTTTGGAGGCCCAATATTACAGCGATTCCAACAACGTGGTGGATACCCGAATCAACATCGAGAACGGCCTCCTCGACCTAAAGGTGCTGCTCTCCATGAACCCCACCGATGAGTTGGGGCTCGTCACTCCCGACACCGAGAACCTGGAATTGCTGAAGGCCACGCTCCCAACAGAGGAAGAGGCCATCGCGCTGGCACTCGACTATATGCCCGACTTAAGGATTAGCGATTACGACATCCAACTTGCGGAGAAAAGCGTGAAGATGGCCAAAGGCAACTACCTCCCCTCGGTATCGGCCAACGCAAGCATAGGCACCGGCATCTTTTCGTTCGATGGGAACGGCATGAATTCCTGGATCAACAAGCCCACCGAATCAGCGGGAGTCTCCATAAGCATCCCCATCTATAGCCGCGGCGCCACCAAAGCCAACGTGAAGAAGAGCCAGATCTCCCTTGAGCAAGCTCAGCTCGACCATGACCAAACAATCCTCTCCGTCAGGCAAACCGTGGTACAGGCCTATCGCAACGTGATCTCTGCCTACAACGCCTACGAGGTGTCGAAAGTCAGGGAAAACGCCTACAGCAAAAGCTTTAATGCCTATAAAATGCAGTACCAATACGGCACCATCACCACGGTAGAGCTGCTCCAACAACAAAACAACTATCTGAACACGCTAAATTCCTATATCCAAAACAAATACAGCCTGCTGATGCAGCGTAAGATCCTTGATATCTATATGGGAAAGAAAGTAGAATTGTGAATTGAAAATTGAAAAACAATCATAACAATGAAGAAGAGAAAGAGAATAACATGGTTGGTGGTGATTGGAATCTTAGTGGTGGCGCTGATCTGCCTATGGATTGTCCGAGCCACTAAATCATCCCAGAAAGAGTATGTGATTCGCACTCATGTAGTCAGTGAATACACTGTGGAAAACACTGTCACAGCCACCGGAACCATCGAACCGGTGGAGACCGTAGAGGTCGGAACGCAGGTCTCCGGAAAGGTGGAGAAGATTTATGTCGATTTCAACGACGTAGTAAAAAAAGGCCAGTTGATGGCCGAGTTGGACAAACTGACGCTCAATCAGAGTGTGAGTCGCGCCAAGGCGAGTCTCACCTCCGCTGAGAGCCAACTCAACTATGCTAAACTAACGTATGAACGCACCAAACAACTCTACGAAGCCAACGCGGCCACTCTGGCTGCCTATCAAGAGGCGCAAAACTCTTACACCCAGGCACAGATGAGCAAAAAAAACGCCCAAGCCTCCTACGACCAGGCCTTGGTTGATCTCAGCTATGCCGAAATCTATTCGCCCATCGACGGGGTAGTGCTCGACCGTGCCGTGGAAGTTGGCCAGACCGTGGCAGCCTCCTTCAGCACCCCCACCTTGTTCACCTTGGCCAACGACTTGACCAAGATGCAGGTTGAAGCCGCCGTTGACGAGGCCGACATCGGGCAGGTCAAAGCCGGTCAACGGGTCACTTTCACCGTCGATGCCTACACCTCTGAGACCTTCAGCGGCTCGGTAAACCAGATCAGGATGCAGCCCACCACCACCAGCAACGTGGTGAAATACACCGTCATCATCAGCGCACCCAACCCCGACTTGAAGCTCTTCCCCGGCATGACCGCTAACGTGACCATCGTCACCGAGGAGCAGACCGGACTGGCCGTCCCTGCCGAAGCATTCAATTTCACCCCCGAAGAACAGAAATCCCAAGGACCGGCATCGAAAAACACCGTTTGGGTCAAAAAAGGCAACGACATGAGACCTTGTACGGTAGAGACTGGTATGACCGACGGCGCCTATCGCATCGTGGAGCAAGGACTGCACGAGGGTGACTCCGTGGTGCTTTCAGCACAGTATGTCGTCAAGACAAAACAAAAGAAGACCGGCGAGAATCCGTTCATGCCTAGCCCTCCAGGTAGGAGAAACAATAGATAAAGCACGATCGTCATGGACACCAGCACATCCATCATCAAGGTTGAAAACCTCAAACGAACCTTCATCGTGGGAAGCGAGGAGGTACATGCCCTCAAGGGCGTTTCGTTCGAAATCCGCGAAGGTGAGTTCGTGAGCATCATGGGATCGTCGGGCAGCGGCAAATCGACCTTGCTCAACATTCTCGGATGCCTTGACCAACCCACATCGGGCGAGTACTTCATCGACGGCATCTCCGTGAGACAGCGCACCAAAAACGAGCTCTCGGAGATCCGTAACCGAAAGATCGGCTTCGTGTTTCAGTCGTACAACCTGCTGCCTCGCACCTCCGCTTTGGAGAATGTGGAGCTCCCCTTGGTCTATAACCCCGACGTCTCGCATCGTGAGCGTCACGAGAAGGCTCGACATGCCCTGGAACTTGTCGGGCTCAAGGACCGCATGGACCACATGCCGAACCAACTCTCCGGTGGCCAGCAACAACGTGTAGCCATCGCCCGTGCCTTGGTCAATGACCCCGTCATCGTTCTCGCCGATGAGGCCACAGGAAACCTCGACACCCGCACCTCATACGAGATCATGAGTCTGTTCCAAAGCCTTCATGAGCAAGGCAAGACCATCGCCTTCGTCACTCACGAGTCCGACATCGCTGTGTTCACCAGCCGCACCATCTTCTTGCGCGATGGCCACATCCTCCGTGACGAGCCAGTGAGCACCAAGTCTGCCACCGAAGCCCTCGCCGCCCTCCCCATCGATAACGATTATAAATGATTCTTTCTTCTGTCTTCTTACTTCTGACTTCTTTAATAAATGGACATCCTCAACCTCATACGAATATCAGCCAAAGCCCTGTTACGCAACAAGACAAGGTCTGCCCTCTCCATGCTGGGTATCGTGATCGGTATCGCCGCCGTCATCGCGGTGGTCAACCTTGGTGAAGGGCTGAAGCAAAGCACCGCCAACCAGCTGTCGGACATGGGCACCAACCTTATCATGGTAATGCGTGCCAACCAACGCCGCGGTGGTATCAGCATGGGATCGACGAACGTGCAGTCACTTAAAGTCAGCGACTGTGACTTGATCGCCAAAGGTGCTAAAAACATCACCAAAGTCAGCCCTGTGGTCAACAGCGCTGGCCAACTTGTCAACGGTGCCAAAAACTGGTCCGGCACCGTCTATGGCGGGACACCCGAATACCTCGACATCCGCAAATACGAAATCGCCACTGGAGTCAACTTCACCGACGAGGACGTGAAGAAATACGCCAAGGTGGGATTGATTGGCCAGACCATCGTCGAAGAGTTGTTCGACGATGGAGAGGATCCCATCGGCAAGACCATACGTATCGGCAACATGCCCTTCCGCGTCATCGGCACCTTAAAAGAAAGAGGCGAGAACAGCATGGGCATGGACCAGGACGACCTCGTCATCATGCCTTATTCGACAGTGCAGAAACGCATGTTGGGCGTCAACTACATCCAACAAATCGTTTGCTCGGCAGCATCGGAAGACGTGGCTGAGGCCGCGGTGTCAGAAATTGAAGAGATCCTAAGGGTTGCCCATAAAATACAGGAAGGTGCTGCCAACGACTTCGAAGTGCGGACTCAGCAGGAGATGCTCGAGATGATGACCTCGATGACGAGCATGATCACCACCGTGCTCATCGCCATTGCTTTGATTTCTTTGTTGGTGGGCGTCATCGGCATCATGAACATCATGTATGTCACCGTTACCGAGCGCACCAAAGAGATCGGCCTCCGTATGTCCATCGGCGCCAAAAACGCCGCCATCCTGATGCAATTCCTCACCGAAAGCATCATCCTTAGCTTGATCGGCGGTGTGATCGGTCTATTGTTAGGTCTTGCGCTGTCGTATGTGGTTGCCTTGGCCATGTCGTTGCCCTTCGTTGTCAACGTCATGTGGATGATCATCTCCTTCGTCAGCTGCGCCATCCTCGGTCTCATTGCCGGCTTCTTCCCGGCTTTGAAAGCTTCTCGCACCGATCCTATCAATGCGTTGAGGTACGAGTGATTTTTTTTCATAACTTTGCCGCCGGATTCGGGTTCTTCATCGAAGATCAATAGGGAATCCTGTGTAAATCAGGAGCTATGCCCGTAGCTGTAAGTTCAGCCATGGTCCGCATCACCAAGTCACTGATATTCGTATCGGGAAGACGTTGCGGATTCGAACAAGCCAGAAGACCTGCCCGAAACCATAGTTATTAACAACTTTCGGGAACAAAAGTTTATTGATCATGAAAAAACATCTCTTTCTGATTTGGGCATTATTTATTACTGTCTTCGCCCAAGCCCAGCTCTCGGGCACCTACACCATTAACGTCGACGCTTCGCAAAACCCCGACTACCCCTCCTTCAGTGCTGCCGCTACGGCTTTGTCCGAACAAGGGATTTCCGGTCCTGTGATCTTTGAGGTCGCCCCAGGAACCTATAATGAATATGTCACCCTGCCTGAAGTCGCTGGCGCCAGCGAGACCAACCGCATCACCTTCGTGGGCGTTGGGGCCGACAACCAGCAGACCGTCCTCACGGGCAACGCGGGCTACACCAACAATGCCATGTTGACGCTCAACGGCACCGACTACGTGACCTTCGAGAACCTGACCATCACCTCCACTTCGACGGTCAACGCCGTGTTGGTGAAGTTGCTCAACGGCAATGTCGGCACCCGGTTCCAGAACCTGAAACTCATCGGCGCCGTCGCCACCGCCAGCCTCGACAACGAGAAAGACCTTGTGTATCGCACCAGTGGAAGCTGGATCGACCTCGACAATGCATTTGTGAACTGCGAGTTCATCAACGGCTACATTGGACTGTATTACCAAGGGCACAACATCTATACCCTTAACGACGGCCTCTTAGTGGAGAACTGCGTCTTCACCGATCAGGCGTTCAAGGGCATCTACGTGAGCTTCACCGACCATGCCATCCTACGAGGCAACACCGTCACCAACCACACCCACGACGTCCTCACGAACTACCACGCCATCGACCTGCTCCGCATCCGCTACTACTGCATCATCGAAAACAACGTGATCAATGTGACCCGGCATTCCAATTATGCCACGCTCTTCGAAATCCGTCCCGCCATGGGTACCGAAGAAGAGCCCGTCATCATCCGGAACAACACCATCAACCTGCACAGTTTCACAAACAGCAGCTACTGCGTTGACTTGGACGACACCAACAGCAACTATGTCTATTTCCTCAACAACACCGTCAAGTGTGACGGTCCCAATGCCTGCGGCAGCATCATTGTGGAGAAGAGCTGGCCCAACTTGTATCTTTACAACAACCTCATTGTCAATGAGACAGGTGGTTACGTGTTCCGATTCCAAACCAACACCACCGACCGCTACAGCGACTACAACCGCATCCAATACGATGGCGAGAATCTGGCCAGAATCGGCACGGAGGATTATGCCAGCTTAGCCGAGTGGAGCACCGCCGGCATGGATGTCCATTCTGCCCTTTGCACACCTCAGTTTGTGGGCGACAACGACCTGCATGTCACCGACAACACCGGCCTGATGGTGAACCATCCACTGGAAGAAGTACCTACCGACATCGACGGCGAGCCCCGCTCCTCCACCCCTTGCGCTGGTGCCGACGAGTACGTCAGTGGGACCAACTTGCCTCCAGTCGTTCAACATCCCATCGCCAACGTGGTGTTTGAAATCTATCCTGCCAGCCAAACTGTCGATTTGAGCAACACCTTCACCGATCCTGACGATCCCGATGAGGGCATCGTTATTGAACTGGTATCCAATAGCAACCCCACCCTGGTCAGTGCCGTCTTAAACAACCGCATGCTGACCCTCCAACGCCTGCAAGCCACAGGAGGCAGCAGCACGATCACCTTGCGCGCCACCAGTAATGATCAATGGGTGGAGACGTCCTTCACTGTGGAATGTGTTGCCGAAGACCTTCCTCCGGTAGTGGCCAACCCCTTGGATCCCATACACTTTACGGAGTTCCCACAATCGCTGAACTTCAACCTAACTTACACCTTCGACGATCCCGACAACAACAACAGCATGATCGAAATCAGCGTGCTGTCCTGCCCTTCTGAAGTCACTGCCCTTTACAACAGCTTTGTGCTGACTGTCATCCGCAACACCCCATCGGCCTTTGACAACAAGGTGATGGTGCTTCGCGCCACCAGCAATGGCAAAACAGTCGATATGGAGGTGCTGGTATCGGGTGACGCCGTCGTCGTCGGTCTAGGTACAGCCACCTTCGAGGATGTGACCCTCAACGCCGACGGTCTATGGCAGGCACCGAACGAAGGTGACAACACCTTCATCAGCGGTGGCTGGAGTTTCACCAACTATTACAGCGAGTATTTCTGGGGCGGCTTCACCGTCTCCAACCATACTGACCTTACCCAAAGCGGCATGGACGCCCAATACACGGCAGCAGCCGGAGAAGGCCATGACGGATCGGCCCAATATGCCACCGCCTATACCATGGGAGCCCAGACCGTGATCTCCTCTGCCGACGGTTCCATGCAGACCGTCTCAGGCTGTTATGTCACCAACAACGTATGGGCCTACCAAAACATGCTGGTGGGCGACTATTCCGCCACGCCTTTCGGAGGAACGACCGACAACGACCCCGACTGGTTCAAGCTCACCGCCATCGGCAAGAACGCCAACGGCCAGACCATGGGAACCCTCACTTTCTATCTTGCCGACTACCGCTTCGAGAATCATGAGGACGACTACGTCCTTAACACCTGGGAATGGTTTGACCTGAGCATGCTCGGCCCCGTGGCGAGCATCACTTTCAGCCTGTCGTCTTCCAAGAACAATGCCTACGGCATGATCACCCCCGCCTATTTCTGCATGGACGACTTCAACGGCATCGGACCCGAGACGCCCGACCAACCTCCTTTCATCGCCAATCCCGTGGCCGATGTGGTGTTCGACCTTTTCCCACAAATCCTCGAGGTTGATCTCAACGGCGTGGCCTCCGATCCCGACAACGACGATGAAGCCATCACCTATTCATTGATCACCAACTCCAACCCAACGGCCATATCGGCCACCCTCTCTGGAAAGACGCTGACGCTGAACCGTCTCACCAACGAAGACGACACGGCCGATTTCACGCTCCGCGCCTTCAGCAATGGCCAGTCGGTGGATTTCAACATCCATGTCGTGCTGTATCATTACGTGGGAACAGATGAGCTTAAGACCTCATTGACCGTGTTCCCCAATCCCACCCACGAGTTTCTCATGATAAAAACGCAAGGCATTGTTTCACAACAGGGAACCGTCGAATACCACATTTATAACCTCATGGGACAATTGGTGCTGACGGGAAGCATTGAAGGGGAAATCACCACCATTGATGTAGGCTCTATTCCGAATGGCACCTATTTCGTTACCATCCGACAAGCGGGAGGTACCGCTGTTGAAAAAATCGTAATTTACTAATTATCAATATATTATAAAAAATCGAAGATTTTTTCTCGAAAAAAGCATTGTTAGAATCAAAAAAGGTTGTACTTTTGCAGTCGCAAACGATGCTTCCGTAGCTCAGTTGGTAGAGCACCTGACTCTTAATCAGGGTGTCCAGGGTTCGACCCCCTGCGGGAGTACAGCCGAAAAGCCGTTGGGATTCCAACGGCTTTTTGTTTTTCCGTACAAGAATATTCAGGCCATTATTATAAGCATCCCGAAATAATACCTACTTTTGTCGCACGAAACAAAAGCGTCTGTTGCCATGTTAAACCTCTTCACCGGTTCGGGCGTGGGGCCCACCATCTTATATTTAGCTTTATCCATTTTCATCGGCCTGTTGTTGGGCAAGATCAAGATTGCCCACATCTCTTTGGGCATTACCTGGGTGCTTTTCGTAGGCATCGCCATCAGCGCTTGCGGTATCACACTCAACGCTGAGATGCTTCACGTCCTCAAAGAATTCGGGTTGATTCTTTTCGTGGTGGCTGTGGGTTTGCAGGTGGGTCCAGGGTTCTTCCGTTCCTTCAAGAAAGGCGGCCTCGCCATGAACCTGATGGCCTTGGTCAACGTGGCCTTGGGAGTACTCATCACGGTAATCATCGCCAAGGTCGCCCATCAGGACTTGGCCGACATGGCGGGAGTCTATACGGGGGCCATCACCAACACCCCGGGACTCTCGGCAGCCCAACAAGCCGTCACCGATATGGGCATTGCAGGGGGCACTGAGCGTCTGGCAGCGGGGTATGCCGTGGCCTATCCCCTGGCCGTGGTAGGCATGATCCTGACCTGCATCTTGCTGCGTCCACTTTGTCGCATCGACCTTAGCAAAGAGCCTTCCACTGAGAACGCACTTGAATCCACCAATGAAAAGCAAGCCACTCCCCTCTCACAACGTCATAAAGTGAATCTCATCCCAATCTTTGTCATCATCGCCCTTGGCATCATTGTCGGCTCGATCCCGATCCCAGTTGGGATGAAAGCCCCCATCAAATTGGGCTTGGCAGGTGGTCCTTTGGTGGTCGCCATCATTGGCGGTTGGTTGGGTGTAAAGAAAGGCTGGTTCACCACCGAGTTCACTGACAGCCATGGCATATGGATGCTCCGCGAGGTGGGCATCGCGATGTTCCTCGCCTGTGTCGGACTGGGAGCTGGAGGACAGTTTGTAGCCACTGTACAAGAACACTATATGTGGGTCGTTTATGGTATTATTATTACCATGGTGCCACCGATTATTGTTACGCTCTTCGGACGATTGGTTTTGAAGATGAACTATTACACCTTGATGGGGTTCATCGGCGGCTCCCACACCGACCCACCCACCTTGGCCTTCGCCAACACGGTGGCCCCCGAAGGATGCAAACTCCCCAACATGGGGTATGCCACCGTCTATCCGCTGACGATGTTTCTGCGCATCTTCACCGCGCAGCTGCTGGTACTGTTAGCGGTATAAGAATTGCTCTCCTATCGTTTGGTGATATAGGAAAAAACACTATCTTTGCAGCCGATTTGTGGTGTCCTCAACGGACTCAATAGGGAATCGGGTGTGAATCCCGGACAGTTCCCGCTGCTGTGTTGGTCACAACACTTGTCACAATGCCACTGTCTGACGCTCGTCGGATGGGAAGGCGGCAAGTGGAGGCCTCAGTCAGAAGACCTGCCCCAAGTCACGAAACAAGGCTTCCGGGAATTGGAGCTGGGATTCTACTGAATACAAGGTATGCCCTACCAATGGGCTTTATCTTCATTTTTAGCTATTCCAACGTATTTTCCAGAAGTTTTGAAGTAATTGATTGATTAACAAACCTTTAAAACTTTTGTGTTATGCTTTTTAAAACGTTTACACGATTCTTCCTTCTGATAGGAATGATCAGCTTACTTTCGACTCCGTTGAGAGCCGATGAGATTCAAATCGGGTCGGGTTCACAAACCGATTCAAACCTGCCAACACACTCCAACTACAACTATTCATTGACGCAACAAATCTATACTGCTGCCGAGATTGAAACAGCAGGTGGAGGCGCAGGGAGTATTAACAGCATCGCTTTTTACAATACGGGATCCGCAAAAACACGCACGGTTGACATTTACCTTGTCAACACCTCAAAAGACAAGTTTTCTGGATATTCTGACTGGATTACCGTATCGGAAAATGATAAAGTTTTCAGCGGCAGTGTCACCTTTAATGCGAACCAATGGACCACGATCCCGTTCTCTACTACCTTCAGTTATGACGGAACCAACCTGGCCGTTATCGTTGATGACAATACCAACAGCTATTCGTCTGGATTAAGTTGCCGTATTTTCACTGCTTCCGAAACACAATCCAATTATTATAGATACGACTATACCAATCCTAACCCGACCAATCCGACCATCAGTGGAACACCTACTACAAATAAAAACCAAATCATCCTGGACATTGAAATGGCATCTGTCACCTGTTCCAAACCCAAAAATTTCCAAGCTGAAAGCATCACTGCACACACAGCCACTTTGACATGGACAGCAGGGGCCGAAAGTCAAAGCAATTGGGAAGTTTATTTGACCACCACTGCCAACGATGTGCCCGATGAAAACACAACACCTACATATCAGGTCACCTCATGCAGCAAAGCTTTGAGCGACCTCACGGCACAAACCACCTACTACGCCTATGTCCGCGCTAACTGCGGTGATGGAGACAAGAGCAAATGGGCCAACAAGACCTTCAGCACCACCCGCGAAGCCTTGACCGTGGATGCCAGCCATCCCTACGAGCAAGACTTTGAATCCAGCAACGACTGGGGCTTCACCAATGGAACCCTCACCAACAACTGGTGCTGGGGCAGCGCCACCAACAACGGCGGAGCAAAAGCCATGTATGTCTCCAAAGACGGAGGAACCACTTACGAATATGCCCATGGTAATACGACAATCTATGCCTCTAAATTATTCAACTTCGCCCAAGGCACCTACACCTTTGTTTTCGATTGGCAAGCCAATGGAGAAAGCACCTGGGATTTCTTGCGTGTCGCCTTGATTCCTGGTGACATGGAGCTTGAAGCAGGTACGACGCTGCCCTCAGGAGTGACGGCCTCTGCCCTCCCCAGCAATTGGATTTCCCTTGATGGTGGGAAACTCAACCTGCAAAGCAGCTGGCAAACTAGAACCGCCGAGGCGACTGTCTCCGGCACCTATACCATGGTCTTCCTTTGGCGTAATGATGGCAGCGGAGGCAACCAGCCACCAGCGGCCATCGACAACATCGGTATCAGCCTCATGGCTTGCCCAAGACCTACTGGATTGACAGCGAGCAATATCGGAGGACGCACCGCTACGATCTCCTGGACGGAAAACGGCACTGCCACCAACTGGGTACTGCAATACGCCACCAACAACGGTTTCACTGAGAATGTAGTAGAGACCAACGTCAACGGTACAGCAACCCAAGAAATAACCGGACTCACCTCTGAAACCCAATATTTTGTCCGCGTGAAATCCATCTTGGGCAACGAAGAAAGTTCTTGGAGCGATGTCATCAACTTCACCACCACCGCCACCTGCCAAAAACCCAACTTGAGTTATGTGGCCAACTCCAACACTGCCCATACTGGAGCAGTGAGTTGGACAGGCAGTGCCGACCATTATGAACTGATTTATTCCACTGCTTATTCCTTCAACCCTGGCGATGAAGGTGTCACCCAAATCGACCTCGACAACGTCAACACCTATACCTTGCAGGATCTGACTCCTGAAACCACCTATAGAGTCAAGATAAGAGCCTACTGCGGCGAAGAAGACGGTTACAGTGCATGGAGCAACCAAGTGAGTTTCACCACCACCGCCACCTGCGTGGCACCTTCGGGCTTGTCAGCTACAGCCACAGCCACTACCATCACCCTCAACTGGACGGCAGGAGCTAATGACCAAAATGCTTGGGACATCCGCTACAAGAGCAGCTCTGACAGTGATTACACTTTGGTGCATCTCGATAACCAAACCACAACCAGCTATACCATAACCGGACTCAACCCCGTCACCACCTACAATGTGAATGTTCGCGCCTATTGCAGTGCGGAAGACCAAAGCAAGTGGGGCTATAGCACCAACCAAAACACCGACCTATCCGTCAGCACGGAATGTGCCGCACTGCCACTGCCTTATTCCTACGGATTCGAGGACAATCTGAACACGGCCTCGCCATACAGTTCCTCCTACCCCATGCCTAATTGCTGGAATGCTATAAGATATCAATATGGAAACTATCCAACCTACACTTATTACCCATACGTATGCAGCACAACCAACAACAGCAACTACGGTCCTCGCACAGGTGGGAAATTCCTTCTTTTGTACAAAACACAAAACCTCACCAACGAGATAGCTGTTTTGCCTGAAATCGACGCCAATATCAAGAATGTGCAATTAAGATTCTGGGGAAGGAACGGCAACGGCAGCAGCGCCTACCCCGAAGTGCTTGTCGGTGTCATGACCGATCCCACCATTGCCAGTACTTTTACCCAAGTAAAGAGCGTTTCCGTCAGCACGGCTGATTATCAAGAATACACGGTCGATTTCAGCAGCTACACGGGAGACGGCATCTATATCGCTTTCAAGTTGAACCCAGCCTATAGCACCTACTCCTATACCTATTTCAGCATTGACGATATCACCATCGAGGAAATTCCTTCCTGCTTGGTTCCTACAGGTTTGGAAGCAAACGTCAACGGTGCCAACGAAGCCACGCTGAGCTGGGCAGCCGGAGGTACTGAAACCGCCTGGAACGTGCAGTACAAGTCAATCTCCGACAGCGACTGGAGCGAGCCGATTGCCGTGAACGAGACCTCCTATACATTGAGTGGACTGCAACGTGCCACCACCTACGAGGCAAGAGTACAAGCCAGCTGCGACGCAGAAGACCAAAGCGAATGGAGCAATCCCATCAGCTTTGAAACCGAGTGTGGCATCTGGACCATCGACGCTGCAAACCCCATAGTGGAGGATTTCAATAACGAGACCTTCCCACCCACTTGCTGGCAGAAAGTCAACTTCGGTGAGATGGGAGTCACCAACGGCTGGCTCCGAAACACCAACAACTCCATGGACAACCAAGGTGCCGTCACCAGCGACTTCAAATATGAGACCTGGCTCTTCCTGCCTCAGATGCACCTTAACGGTGATGCCACCCTTGCGTTCGACAACTTGTTTACCTCTGGCAGTAACTATGTCCCCTGCTCCATCATGGTTTCCACCACAACCCATATCGACGTGGAAGACATCAAGACGGAAGGCTTTATCGAAGAAAACTTCACCCAGATTTGGCTAGCCGATGAAAACAACCTGCCCACCTCAAAAAGAAACGAAGTCGTCTCATTGAATGACTATGATGGAGAAGATGTCTATATTGCCTTTAGGTACGAAGGCAACAACAGCAACTCACAAATCGTTTGGTGGATTGACAATGTGGTAATTCAGGCCGAAGCGATTCATACAGAAACCAATCAAACCATCAACCTTGTTGAGGGATGGAATTGGTTCTCCTCCAGCTTGGACATCACCTTGGATGATCTTAAAGCAGCCCTTGTGGAAGCTTTGGGGAACACAAACATCACCATCACTTCAGGAAACGGACAAAGCACTATTTACAACGGCTCCAGATGGAGAGGATACCTAACCTCGTTAGATCCGACCCAGATGTACAAGATTGAGACAAGCGCCGCAGGAGAGATGACGCTGACCGGCGAGGCACTCGACCCAACCGAACATCCCATCACCATCACCCTCGGCAACAACTGGATTGCCTATCCGTTCAACGAGTCAATGACCATTACAAACGCTTTCGCGGGATTTGCCATCAATGGAGACATGATCACATCGGGCAATGGCCTATCAACTACCTATAACGGCCGATGGAGAGGATATCTCACTGACCTTGAGCCAGGACAAGGCTATATTTACAAGTCGAACGACACAGATGACAGAACTTTTGTCTTCCCGACGAGCAACAAATCTCTTGCATCCTCAAAAGCTATTTCCTCAGAGCCCGAATCCCATTGGTCCGACTTTGTCAGCAGTCAATATAAAGACCAGCTGCCAGTAGTTTCCTTCATTCAAATTGACGGCAACTTTATCACCGCAGAGAGTAATTGGGAAGACTTGGAAATTGCCGCTTTTGTCGATGATGAATGTAGAGGACATGCTTTCATGCACGATGAAACTGAGTTTGGAGACCCCTATCCCCATGTGATGGTCGGTGTCTTTTATAATAATCCCGATGAAGCGGTGACCTTTAAAATGTATGACCATGCAACAGGAATTGAATATGACAACTGCATCAGCAACATGGAGCTTTTTACAGGTTACGAACACGTTGAATTGTATTTTGATTACGAGGAAGCGGTAGTGTTGAACTACATCTCACCCATTACACCCGTATTCACAAAAGACATCATCGGATACGGCGAAGGCAAAGGCAGATACTATCTCATTGCCACCCCGATCGACGACATGAACCCCACCGATGTGGAAGGCATGATTGCAGAAGTCGAAGATGACTATGACCTTTATTGGTTCGACCAGACGCAAGACCTGGAATGGCGCAACTACAAGCAAGGCGAAGGATTCAACCTCGTCAGTGGCATGGGTTATCTTTATGCTAACAAGGTAGATACCACCCTTATCTTCAGCGGAAACCCATATGAAGGCGAGGGCATCGTTTCGTTAGTCTATGATGCCGAAGCCCATCTCCCTGGCTGGAATCTCGTGGGCAACCCCTTCACTGATACCGCCTTTATCGACCGCCCATTCTACAGGATGAACGCATTGGGCACCGAGATTAATAGTGAACCCGAGACAGGTGGCATTGAACCCATGGAAGGTGTCTTTGTCATCACCGAAACTGATGGTGAGGAACTGGTATTCAGCACTTCCGATCCCAACGCCAAGAATGCTATGGTAGCCCTCAACTTGAGCAAGAATTACAGCGTCATCGACCGTGCCATCATCCGTTTTGATGAAGGCCGCACCCTGCCCAAGATCCAACTGAACCCCAACCACAGCAAGATTTACATCTCACAAGATGGCAAAGACTACGCAGTGGTCAACGCAGAAAGAGACGATGTAAGCACCATCTCCACTATGGACATTAATTTCAAAGCAGAGACAAACGGCACCTACACCCTGACCGTCTCTGAATCTCTAAATTCTAAATTATTAATTATCAATTATCTCCACCTCATCGACAATCTGACTGGCACCGACATTGACCTGCTCCAAACCCCGAGCTACACCTTCGAGGCCCGCTCGACCGACTACGCTCAGCGTTTCAAGCTGGTGTTTGCCACCGACAACGCCTCGAACGATAATGATAACTTCGCCTACATCAGCAATGGTGAGATCATCGTCAATGGTGAAGGCATCCTCCAAATCTTCGATGTCCAGGGTCACGAGATCCTCCGCACGAACCTTTCATCTTTCACCTCTCACCTTTCACCTCTCACCTCCCCCGGTATTTACACCCTGCGCCTGATTAATGGCAACAATGTCAGAACACAGAAAATCGTGATTGAGTAATAGTATCTTCAATTATCAAAAAAAGCGACCTTGATGAAGGTCGCTTTTTTTTCAATAACTCGCCAAGTCCCTTTGACCTAGTCAATGATTGGAAAACCATCCGTGGCATAGGTCTCCATCTCACCTTTGTCGTTCACAAAAATGTAAAACGCCTCCACGTCCTCGAGAGATTTAAAAATCTCCAGCGACTTCTCCATGCCCATCACCATGCCCATAGAAGCAAAGGCATCGGCCCAAACGGAGTTCTTAGCCATCACTGTAACACTAAGTACTTGATGCTCAACAGGATATCCAGTATTCGGATCGATACAATGTGAATATCGTTTTCCATCACGTTCCACATACTTGCGGGTGCTTCCCGAGGTGACCAGTCCACGGTCGCGCAAAGCCACACGACATTGCACCACCTGATCCGCATCCCAACGGTCAGCGGGTTTCTCAATCCCCACAACCCAGAAACTGCCGTCTGGCTTTCCGCCTCGAGCCATGATCTCACCTCCGTTGTTGACAAGATAATTGCTTACCCCTTGGCGATCCAAGAAAGCAGCGATGAGGTCAGAAGTATATCCTTGAGCGATGGCGTTGAAATCGAGTTGCATGGCTGGATTCTCCTTGATCAGCTTACCCTCTTCGATTCGTACGCCACGGTAATTGACCAAGGCTCGAAGGCTGTCCACAACTTCGGGAGTGATCTCCATTCCTTTCTTGGCACTGAAACCCCAGGCTGACACCAAGGGTGAGATGGTTGGATCGAAAGAACCGCCTGAGAGACTGGCAGCCTCTTGCGCAATATTGAAATTGTCGATGAAGATGTCGTCGAGTTTTACCTCCTCGTTGCGATTGACCTTGCAAATCACCGAGCTGTCCACCCAAAGGTTCACCGACAAGTCAACAGCATGAAAAATGGAGTCGATCTCCCGCTGGAAATCACGGCCTTGCTCATCATAATAGGTGATGGCATAGTATGAACCCTGAGCTTCACCTTGCAGTATCATCTTCTTCGGCTGCCGTTCACAAGCCATCGACAACATCAATGCCCCAAAAAGCACCGAAATAAAACCCATACGGGAATAGCTTCTGTTTTTTCTCATTTTTCCACCTAGATTACCCCCCCCTGTAAATTCTTAATTATAAATTATAAATTAAACGTGATGCTATACTTAAAAGCAAAATTATCAAAAACCTTCGGATGAGAATAAGCCCCATAGCGATAAAACACGCCGGCACCCATCGAGACGGTAGGTGTACTCAGCAAGCCATGAACGACGATGCCGCTTTCGAAAAGTCCATGCTCCATCGTTTTAAAATTCCCTTCGGGGAAAACACCTTGTCGCTTCATGTCGCCCCAACCAATATTCGTCACCAACGACAGCTGAGGTCTGAAGAACATGACGTTTGGCGACCATAGCGTCCCCTCGAAGTCATGGCTCAAGAAGAGGGCCACGAAACGATCACAGAAAAACTCACTTTCGCGCGCCGTGGCGAAGCATCCAGGCGAATACAAGCCAATACGCTCATACGACCCTAAAATGTTGAACGTCTCCATCACTGGGCAACCTTCCGTGGCAAAACCCGCTTGCAACAACACCGAGGTGGTCCCAAGGTCTCTCGTATGGAAATCCTTCTCTAGCTGAAACTTAAAACGATCAAACTCATATTGTCCGCCAAAGAGATCCTTAAACGAATGTTGGTAGCTCAGCCATAATATAGGATAATCGGTGCCCAATGACTCCAAACCATTCAACGTGCTTTTGAACTTCTCATTATAGGCGAAACGCAACTTGATCTCGGCATTGGTGAAACTTCCCTGAGGCAGGAGTTCCTCTGGATTCCGGAAATACTGCTCATGATAATGCTTGTCGTAATGGCCAAAGGTGATGAACATTTTGAAATAGCGGGCAAAACGCGTGTTGAAATAGGTTTCATACAGTTCACCGCGCACCAAGACATTCTCATAGAAGGTATAGCGAAACGCTTTTTCCGACAACAAGCCTTCACCTTCGGAAAAGCCTCCGAACTCGCCCATTGGAGTGGAGCAATGTGCGTATCTCAGCCCCAGCTCCATCTGCTGTCGTCGATTGATGAACCACGCAGCCCCCGCACCATAGTCAAAGTCTCGAAGGCGCGTCCAATAGCCCCCATAAGCACTTAGTCGGACATGTCGCGAAAAATGGTTGTTGGTGGAAAGATGGATGCCGGCATAGAAGCCTCGCATAGCGGAGAGACGTACCATGTTATCGATATTCACATCGATGGGACCCAAAGGGATGGAACCCGCCTCCAGCAAAGTGTTTGCGAAACCCAAAGCCCGTTCAAGGAGGTTGTTTCCATACGTCAGTGAATCCATAAGATGATAAGTGTTGACGATGCGTTCAGTGAGCGAGTCGATGCGGTATTCTGTCCAAAAAGCGTCGTCGCGATAAGCGGCCTCAGGTTGCACATCAACCTCAACATTCGAGAAAGCCCTCTTGTCGATTGTCGGGTTGACCTCGACATGCTTCACGTGACTACTGCTCAGAGCCACCATCGGGAAAGTTTGCAGGCTATCACTGACAACAAACTGCGGGAAATGCAGGCGAGCGTTGAGTTGCTCGGGGAACCACCGATCACCCACCTTTTGATATTGGTGTTCTATGCTCACTTCCACCAAGCCACCCTGATCGTTAGGAAGCGCTTTCACTTGTTGCAAGGACCAATCGCCATCGCTGATTACCAACGAGCCATTGAGACCCTTGAAGTTGGCCTCGGTATAAGGATAGAAAGAGATAACATAAAGGCTGTCGTTATGACTGCCTGCACACACTGAGTCCAAGACGAAAAAATAGCGTTTTTTGCTGTTGCGGCTGATTGGGTTGACATAGTCGTTCCCAAGGATTTGGACCGTCTCGTCATAAAAATCGACGCTTTGCAACTCACTTCCAAGATAAACGAAAAGCTGATCCTTCACCCCTGCCATCTTTGTTCCAAGCACGTTTTGGCGTTTTTTGTCAGGAGCTTGAAACAACACTTCAGAGACTGTTTCCATGATCATCAGATCACTCTTTTTCAACAGGTCGTTGATCTTACTTTGACTCGTGTCTCCTTCAGCGGTGATGACCATCTGGTCATATACCTGATACCGATAGGCGTCCAAGGTGTTGGGGTTGTTATCATTACGATGCAGCATCACGCTGTCGATAATGCGATGGGCAGGATTGACTCCACCATGGATAGTCACTTCATCCAGTTGATAGGTCTTGGGGATATCTTGAGAAAACAAGGAACTCGTCCAAAAGAGAAGGACGAAGATAGTGAGAGATTTCAAAACGATGCTGCCACGAAGCGATTTCATTCTTGATCGGCAATTTTATAGACCACCTCGTTGTCGCGTTTCATGAAATATTTCTCACGAGCGATTTGCTCCATGCCTTCTGGATCCTCGGTGACCATGCGCAACGAATCCTTATACAAGGCTATATTCGTCTCAAGATGCTGAATCTCAGCTTCTTGCTCTTTAAGCTCGCGATGCAGTTCAACTTGTTTCTTAAGGTTGAACTGGTCGAAGAAGACAATCACGAGGACGAAGACCACTGTAGCGATCACGTAGCGATTGGTCAATTTCTTTAGAACTTTCCTGAAGGTCATGGCATTACAAGATTCATTTTGCAAAGGTACAAAAAATGGAAAATAAAATGTACTTTTGTGGGCAGAATCACATCAAACAATTAACGTCATGAAAAAAGCGATTGCTACCACCAAGGCTCCAGGAGCCATTGGTCCATACAGCCAAGCCATTGAGGCCAACGGTTTAGTGTTTATCTCGGGACAGCTTCCCATTGACCCTGCCACGGGTGTCATGCCTGAAGGCATCACGGCTCAAGCTGAGCAGTGCATGAAGAACCTCGAAGCCATCTTGAACGAGGCAGGATGCACCTTTGACAATGTGGTGAAGTCCACTTGTCTGTTAGCCGACATGAGTTATTTCGGCGACATGAATGCTGTTTATGGCAAATATTTCAGCGGTGACTGTCCGGCACGTGCTGCCTTTGCCGTGAAAGAGCTCCCCAAGAAAGCCCTTGTGGAAATTGAGATGATTGCCGCCAAGTAGCGTTATTTCTTCAAGGCGTTTTCGGCTTCTTTGATGGTAGCCCGTTCGCCATTGACGAAGGCCACGACGAAGGCATCGCTGAATCCGAGTTTGCGGATCTCCGCTTGTCGGTTGATGGCTTCCTGCTTGGTACGGAAGTCACCTGAAGTGTAGCGGTACGCTCCGTTATAGTAATACACATCCACTTCGCTGACACGGCTGAAAGCCTTGTCAGTCACGGGTATTTTTGTGTCACGGGTAGCAAACTGCACCTTGAAGGCGACGGCAGGGACCTCCGCCACTTGCGGTTTCTCCTCCACCGGCTTGACCTCTGGGGTAGGCTCTGGCTTGACTTCAGGTTGCGGCTCTGGCTTGGGTTCTGGTTTAGGTTCAGTTTTAGGTTCTGGCTGAGGTTCCGGTTGGGGTTCCACTTTCGGTTCCGGTTGGGGTTTTGTCTCTGCAACCAGGTTCTCTCCTTCGTAAGCGGCTTTGAAATCGCGGAAGGCACGATAGATGGCCGAAGCCATGTACGACTGTCCATCGGCAGAAGCGAGGAAACGTTCTTCGGCCGCGTTGCTGATGAAGCCTAACTCGATGAGAATGCTCGGCATGGCAGTCTTCCAAAGCACCAGAAAACCAGCTTGTTGCACACCTCTATCCTTGCGACCTACGCGTTTCGAGAATTGTTCCTGCACCTTGGCTGCAAGTTGAAGGCTTTGGTTGAGATATTCCTTTTGGAACAAAGAGAGTGCGATGTAGGCCTCTGGACTGTTGAGATCGAAGTCGCCATATTGCTCAGCGGCGTCTTCCTCATAGAGGATGGAAGAGTTTTCCTTCTTGGCCACCTCGAGGTTGGCAGCGTTCTTATGCTCACCCAACACGTAGGTCTCTGCCCCTGAAGCCGAAGCCCCTTTGCTGTCGGTCGAGTTGCAGTGGATGGATATAAACACATCGGCGTTGTTGCGGTTAGCGATGGCGGCTCGCTCGTTCAAGGTCACAAACACGTCGCGTTCACGAGTATAGATCACCTTGACGTCTGGAAGGTTCTTCTTGATATAGTCACCCGCCAACAATGCCACGGTCAAGTTCAGGTCTTTCTCCTTGCTGATTGCCCCAATGGCCCCAGTATCCTTGCCTCCATGACCAGCGTCGATGACCACGGTAGTGATCTTCTCACCACGCTGTGCCAACAAGGTCATCGGGAGAAGAAAAACCATCATCAGAATACCAAATTTTAAAGAGTTTCGTTGAGTCATAGTCAAATTTCTTAATTTTGGCACAAAATTAACGTATTTTCCATTCTTGAAGCGGAGAACTGCCCATATTTATTATACATCAACGGCATTTTTTTTGTCGTTCGTAATGGCATGCCTCTTCCACGCTTGCAAAACGCCATCGGCTGTGGTGGCCCCTGAGACGGCTCCAACACAGATCGATACGCTATGGCTGGAACCCGTCGAGGAATCGAGCCAACTCGAGAATGACACCTTAATCAGCACGGAAGACACCATCGCTAGCATCCATGACACTTTGACCGGCCTCAACGATACCTTGACTAACCTCAACGACACCTTGGTGAAAGAGCTTGACTCGATTATTGGTTCGAAAAGGCCCGTCACGGTTCCTAGGAAAAAAGACTCGCCGTTTGAAGTCAAGGTAGTGCGCACTGCCGTTGACTCGGTGGTGCAGGATGTGAAGAAGAAGATCCTTTACTATTACGGCAACGCTGTGGTGAAATACGATGATATCACTTTGGAGGCAAACTTCTTGGAATTCGACCTCAATACCAACGTGGTGACTGCCAAAGGCCTTCCCGACTCTACCGGAGTGCTTGTTGGCACCCCCAAATTCACCCAAGGGGAGACCAAGTTCGAAGCCAACGAGATGTCGTATAACTTCCAAACCAAGAAAGGCATCATCCGCAAGGTATGGACTGAAGAGAGTGGGGGCTACATCCACGGCGACAAGATCAAGCGGATGGACGACAACAGCATCCATATCCGCTCAGGAGGCTTCACCACCTGTAACCTCAAGGAACATCCCCATTACCAATTCAGGTTCAACAAGGCCAAGATTATCCCAAACGACATGATCGTCACCGGCCCTGTTTATGTCACTATCCAAGACGTGCCTTTGCCCATCGGGTTGCCTTTTGCCATGTTTCCCAACACCAAAGGCCAGAAGTCAGGTATCATCGTACCCACTTACGGCGAATCAGCCAACCGTGGCTTCTACCTTGAAAATGGTGGCTATTATTGGGCCATCAACGAGCACTACGACTTGCAATTGTTGGGCGACATCTATACCCGTGGAAGCTGGGCCATCAAACCCACCGTCCGCTACAACCGGCGTTATAAACACAATGGCTCTTTTGCCTTGGGCTTCGCCGTCAATAAAATCGGTGATGAAGGTGCAGCCGACTACGAAAAAAGCACCGATTTCAAGGTGAAATGGACACATAAGCAGGACACCAAAGCCCATCCTAGACATAACTTCTCAGCCGATGTCAACATCATCAGCTCCAATTTCAACAAGTACAACGCCACCACTTCAAACGAGTACCTCAGCAACACCTTCAAGAGTAGTATCGCCTATCAGACCAACTTCGGTGGCAAAGTCTATCTCACCCTCAATGCCAGCCATAGCCAAAACACCCTTACCAAGCAGGTCACCATCTCACTCCCTGAGCTCACCTTGACCGTCAACCGTTTCTATCCTCTCCAGAAACTCGGCAAGGCGGGCAAGAAACGTTGGTACAAGGACCTCAACATCAACTACACGATGAACGCCAAGAACTACGTCTCGGCCATCGACACCCTGCTCTTTCCAAGCCACTGGTATGAGGATATGTCCGGATGGTTTGAGAACTTGCAGCGATATACGCAAAGCGGCATCAAGCACACCATCCCCATCAACTTGCCCATCAAACTTTTCAAGCATTTCACTTGGACTAACTCGGCCACCTTCAACGACTACATGTATTTCAAACACGTGGAACGCTCTTGGGATCCCATTGATAGCCTCCTGAGAGTGGATACCATCAGCGGGTTCCGCAACATCATCGATTTCAACTTTTCCAGCAACCTCACCACCAAAGTTTATGGCATGGTCAGTTTCGCCAAAGGACCCATTAGAGCTATTCGGCACGTGTTTACCCCCACCATCGGATTCAGCTACCGACCCGACTTCAGCGACCCGAAATGGAACGTCTATAACCAATATGTCGATGCCAATGGCGAAACCCAGGTTTATAACATGTTCATGAACGCCCTTTATGGATCGCCCTCCCAGAACCGTTCTGGGCAGATCACCTACAGCTTCAACAATACCTTGGACATGAAGGTGCCCTCGTCGTCCGACACCATCACCGGACTCAAAAAGGTAGTGCTACTCGAATCGCTAGGCTTCTCCGGAAACTACGACCTTACACAAGACTCGCTCAATTTCTCCTACATGTCGGTCAACGCTCGAACAACCCTGTTCAAGAAACTTAAAGTCTCTTATTCGAGTGTTTGGGATCCATACGTCATGGACTCTACGGGACATCGCATCAACCGCTTCGAGATCATTGAGAACCGAAGGCTATTCCACAAGAACAACTCCGCCTGGAACTTCAGCCTCAGCTGGTCATTTAGCCAAAACGACCTCAAGAAGCTACGATCGGGTGGCAACGACAACTCAAGTTTCGAAGACGAGATCACCCGTCGCGCCACAGGGTCTGACTTCGTCACCGAAGGCGAACTCGACGACATCCTCGGGAACCCCAACGCCTACGTCGATTGGGACTCACCTTGGTCGTTGACCTTGAGTTACAACCTCAGGCATTCCTCTAACCTGACATACGCCGCCTTCATGGGCATCGCCACCAACCAAGTGGTGCAGACCTTGACTTTAAACGGTGACATCAGCATCACCCCGAAGTGGAAGTTCACCTTCTCTACAGGCTGGGACTTCACTAACCGAGGACTCTCTTATACCTCTTTGAATATTTACCGCGACCTGCATTGCTGGGAGATGCGCTTCAACTGGATTCCCATCGGCAGCTACAAGAGCTGGAACTTCACCATCAACGTGAAGGCTCAAGCCCTGCAGGACTTGAAGATTACGAAGAAGAAAGACTATAGAGACAATTAAGGTGAAAGATGAAAGATGAAAGGTGAAAGGTGAAAGGTGAAAAATAATATGATATGAGAGGGATTTGGATCATAATTGTTATGGCTTTGGGGCTTGGTTTGAGGGCGCAGTGCCCGTTGAACCAGGCTGTTGACTTCTCGGTCACGGATGTCCATGGCAACGAGGTGCATCTGTTCGACATTTTGGACCGCGGACAATATGCGCTAATCGACTTCTTCTTCACCACTTGTGGACCTTGCCAAGAAACCGCCCCTCTCCTTTCTCAGGCTTATCACTCCTTCGGCTGCAACCAACATGATGTGTTCTTCATGGAAATCTCCGATCGCAATAATGTTGAAAACTGCCTCAACTGGACCAATGAGCATGGCGTGGAATATCCCACCATCAGCGGTCCTGAAGGAGGAGGTTCCATCACCAACCAATATCTCATCCATTCCTGGCCAACCATCATCCTTGTTGCCCCTGACCGTTCCATCCTGATCAGGGACCTTTGGCCCATCGACACGGCTCAAGACATCATCAATGCCCTGGAAAGCCACGGCATTCAACAGCACGAATGCCCCTTAGACATCGCTGAGAATCCAAGCCAACCCATCATTTGCCATCCCAATCCGGCCAATGAATTCGTGACCCTAAAGGGAGATAATCTTGGTACGGTGAGTGTGTATAACACCCTCGGTCAAAGGGTGGCCGTAATTGAGGCCAACAACGACGAACTTTGCATTGACACAAGGCATTATAACAACGGCCTCTACATTATAAAAACAAACAGACAGGCACTTCGCTTCCTAGTCAAACACTAAAACCTTTCACACATGAAAATCCTCGTCCTTCGCTCCTCATTTCAAACGGATGAATTTGTCCAAACGGAATACTCAGCATTAATCCATCGACTGCAAACTGAATGCGCTGCAGAAATACTAATTGTCGGCGACCAGCCGATGGAGACCTTACATGCAATGTCTCTGCCCATTCCCGATGCGGTGATGATTGCCACGGGAGGTGTGGAAAACCTATTTAAAAACATTTTGGAGACGCAATTCTCTGCACCGATAACATTGATTGCCGATGGGCGCAACAATTCCCTGGCCGCAGCTTTGGAGATCTTGACTTATCTTGAAAACAACGGTTTGGAAGGTCGGATTGTGCATGGGACGAACGATGAAATCATTGCGTCGTTGATGGAGACGCAAAGCATTGCGCCTCTACGGGGAATTCGCATTGGATTGTTTGGGCATCCTTCGGATTGGCTCATCGCCTCCAATGTGGATCGCAACTATCTGCTGGAACATTATGGCGTGGAGACCCTCGATATTGACTTGAATCGATTGATTGAGCAAATCAAGCAGATCCCTCAGAAAGAAGCCGTGAAGGTGGCGCAAGGCATTGTGAAAGGAGCCAAAGCTGTCAAGGAACCCACGTGTGCCGACATGGTGGAGGCTGCCAAGGCTTATCTTGCCATCAAGAACATCTGCCAGGAAGAGCGTCTCGATGCCATGACCATACGTTGCTTCGACATTGTGAAGGCTTGTGGCACCACCAGCTGTCTAGCTTTGGCCCTGCTCAACGACGAGGGAATCGTGGCGGGCTGCGAAGGCGACATGCAGACCTTGATGACCATGGTTCTGGCCAAACGGCTCTGTGGTGAAGAGGCCTTCATGGCCAACCCATCCACCCTCACCGACAACAACTCTCTTCTCGCCCACTGCACCATCCCCATCAAGATGTGTGATGCCATGACCATACGGTCGCACTTCGAGTCTGGCATCGGCGTGGCCATCCAAGGGATGCTGCCTTTAACGGATTATACCATCTTCAAATGGGGAGGCCCTCAGCTAGACCGCTATTTCGTTGCCGAGGCTCAAGCCATTGAGGCTCCTTACAGCGACCATTTCTGTCGCACACAAATCATGTTGAATGTGAATCTCAAGTCCTATTTGCTACAACACTCCATCGGCAACCATCATGTCATCATCCGAGGAAGGCACGCAAAAACACTTAAACGCTTTTTCGAAGCACAATGCGGAAAGTAGTCCCTTGGCCTAAGACGGACGACTTCACGAAGATCTTGCCTTTGTGATATTCCTCGATGATACGCTTGGCCAGCGAGAGTCCCAAGCCCCAGCCTCGTTTCTTGCTGGTATAGCCTGGGTTGAACACCTGTTTGAACTGGGACTTCGGGATGCCTTTTCCCGTATCGCTCAGATCGATGACGACCTCCTCAGCATTCTCGGTCAGCTCCAAAGCGAGTTTCCCATGGTCACCCATGGCGTCAACGGCATTCTTGGTCAAGTTCTCAAGCACCCAACGGAATAGCGAAGGTGCGAGAGGAATGACCACAGCATGGTCAGGCAGCTGAATGTCAAACTCGAACTTCTTGGAGAAACGTCTCTGGAGATATTCCATGGTGTCGCTCACCACAGGGACGACATCGGTAGGTTCCAACACCGGCACTGAGCCAATCTTCGAAAAACGGTCGGTGACGATTTGCAGTCGTTCGATATCCTTCTCCATCTCTTTAGTACCTGCAAAAGGCTCTTCCTGCATCTTCAACAGCTCCACCCAACCCATCAGCGACGAGATGGGAGTCCCTAGCTGATGAGCCGTCTCCTTGGCCATGCCCGCCCAAACCTGGTTCTGTTCAGAACGCCTTGCCCAACTGAACAGCAGGTAGGCGATGATCAGATACAAGGCGATGACGATGATCTGGATGATTGGGAAATACTTCATCTGCTCCACCAAGTCGGTGGTGCGGTAATAGATGGTGGCCTTGCCTGTGTTCATGAAGTCGATCTGCAGAGGGTCATTCTCCGCGCTCATCAGCTCTAGTTGGCGTCGCACATAGGCAGTATCCTGCATCTGAACCGAGTCGAGATTACCAAAATTCAGCACTTTGGTCCCCGCAGCATTGGTGATGATGACTGGAGCGCCAACAGAATTCAAGGTGATCTCCGAAAGAAACCGATCGATCATCCCTTCCAGCACCGCCTTCAGCTCAGTATAGATCTGCGACTCATTGTAATACAGCCACTGGATCTGGCCGAAGCCCGGGTTGATCTTGATAGGAGGAAACTTCGAATAGGCTTTGCGCATGTCGGCGTCGAAAGTTTTCTTTTCTTTCTGATCATCAGGTAAGTTATTGGAAAACATGATATTACCATTATCATCGGTAATAACCAAAGGGATGCTGATGTTATTCTTGATAATCTCTAGATAGATGCCCGTGTTGGCATCGTTGGAGAAGTCGAGCACTTCACGGTAAGCATGAGCCAAGAGGTCAACGCGCATCTGTTCCTGTTCACTGACCTTATGGAAGAACTCCTCTGTTGACTTCATCATGCCCGCATGTTGTTCCATGGCAGCGGCCCACATCTTCACCTGGTTGATCTCTTGTTCGGTGACCGACTTCACCAAGTTATTGGTGTACCAAAGGGAGGCTCCCACGATGAGAAGAGCGACTACAGCGAGGGCCCATTTCCAGCGTTTCTTATTTGTGTAAAGATTCATGTAGCAAAATTACAAAAAAAATGTAATTTTGCAGGTTTATTAAAAAACGGAATTACAACAGCATCGCTCTATGGACTATAACTTTACCGAGATCGAGAAAAAGTGGCAGCAATACTGGCGCGACAACAAGATTTACAAGGTCGATATCGACCACAGCAAACCCAAATTCTATGTGCTTGACATGTTTCCTTATCCTTCGGGAGCAGGACTTCATGTGGGTCACCCCTTGGGTTATATCGCCTCTGACATTTATGCGAGATACAAACGGCTGAAGGGCTTTAACGTGCTTCACCCCATGGGTTACGATGCCTATGGTTTGCCTGCCGAGCAGTATGCCATCCAGACGGGTACCCATCCCGCTGTGACGACCGAGAAGAACATCAACCGTTATCGGGAGCAGATGGACAAGATTGGTTTCTGCTACGACTGGGATCGCGAAGTGCGCACTTCTGACCCAAGTTATTATAAATGGACCCAATGGACCTTCCTCCAGCTGTTCAACTCCTTCTACTGCAACGGTTGCCAAAAGGCTCAACCCATCAGCAAATTGGTCGCTCGTTTTGAAGAGAAAGGCACGGAAGGGCTGAACGTGGCTGAGAGCAAGCCGCTGAGTTTCACTGCTGCCGAATGGAAAGCGATGAGCGAAAAAGAGCAACAGGAAGTACTGATGAATTACCGTTTGGCCTATCAAGCTGAAGCTTTGGTGAACTGGTGCCCCGAGTTGGGCACAGTGCTTGCCAACGATGAAGTGGCTGACGGCCTCTCCGTACGTGGTGGCTATCCCGTGGTTCGCAAATCGATGAAACAATGGCTGCTCCGCATCACCGCCTACGCCGACCGTCTGCTGACGGGATTGGACACGGTGGAATGGAGCGAGTCGGTGAAGGACGTGCAACGCAACTGGATTGGCAAGTCCATGGGTGCTTCCGTCATCTTCAAAGTCGAAGGGAAAGACATCGACCTCGAGGTCTTCACCACCCGTGCCGACACGTTGTTCGGCACCACTTTCATGGTGCTGGCTCCCGAGCATGAGTTGGTGAGTGCAATCACCACCGAGGCGCAACGCGCCGAGGTGGAGGAATACATCACCCGCACCAAGAACCGCTCCGAGCGTGAGCGTATGGCTGAGGTCCGCAAGGTCAGCGGCGCCTTCACAGGTGCCTATGGCATCAACCCTATCACCGGAGCTAAACTCCCGATTTGGATTGCCGACTACGTCTTGATGGGCTATGGCACTGGAGCCATCATGGCCGTGCCCGCCCACGACAGCCGCGACTTCGCCTTCGCCCGTCATTTCAACCTGCCCATCATACAGGTAGTCAAAAAACCAGGCACCGAAGCCACCGACCCCAGCACTTGGGAAGAGAGTTTCGACGCCAAGGATGGCGAATTGGTCAACTCAGGCTTCCTCAATGGCCTCACCGTGAAGAAAGCCATCGAACGCATGATCGAGGAGTTGGAGAAACTCCATGTCGGCACAGGCAAGACCAACTACCGCCTCCGCGACGCCATCTTCAGCCGCCAACGCTATTGGGGCGAGCCGTTCCCGATATACTACAAGGACGGCATGCCTTATGCCATGGACGAATCGAAACTTCCACTGGAGCTGCCCTCCATCGACGAATACAAACCTACCGAAACGGGTGAGCCCCCCTTGGCACGGGCCAAGAACTGGGTCACCGAGGAAGGCTATCCCATTGAGACCAACACCATGCCTGGCTTTGCCGGATCAAGCGGCTACTACTACCGTTATGAGGATCCACACAACGACAAAGAGTATTTCAGTCGCGAAGCCAACGACTACTGGCAGAACGTCGATCTCTATATCGGCGGCGCCGAACATGCCACCGGCCACCTCATCTACAGCCGCTTCTGGTGCAAGTTCCTATATGACCTCGGACTGTCGTGCAAGGATGAACCCTTCCAACGCATGATCAACCAAGGCATGATCCAAGGACGTTCCAGCTTCGCCTACCGTGCCAACATGGAAAAACTCTGCGAATACGGCGTGTGGCGGCACCTCAAAGACGGCAAGATGGGCGTGAAGTTCGAGAAAGACTTCAAAGACGGTCGCCGTCGCTTCGACTTCTTCTGCCCCGAAAAAGGCATCCTCATCGAGATCAACCGCATGGGCAACCTCGAAAAAGTGGCCGAACCCTGGCAAGAATACGCCCAAAGCAAAGGATACAAACTCTTGCTGGTGCCTATTGTCGATGTGGTCAACGACTTCCTCAACGGCACCAACAAGGTGGAACAAAAAATCAAAGACCTCATCGCAGGTAAGGAGGTCCCCTATTTCGAAGAAGGAGAAGCCTATCACGGAGCACCCGTCTTCATCTCCAAGAACATCGAAGACCGGGAGCTTTTCAGCGACCCGATTCACGTGGATATCAACATCGTCCATAACGACATCCTTGACACCGAGGCATTTAAGGCTTGGCGCGATGACTTGAAAGACGCTCATTTCATCTTTGAAAAGGACAAGGACGGCAACGACATCTTTGTCACTGGCGTAGAGATTGAAAAGATGTCGAAGTCGAAATACAACGTTCAGAACCCCGATGACTTGGTAGAAAAATACGGTGCCGACACATTGCGTCTCTATGAGATGTTCCTCGGTCCGTTGGAGCAGTCGAAACCCTGGGACACCCAAGGCATCGAAGGCACCTTCCGCTTCGTACGCAAGTTCTGGAGACTCTTCCACAATGAAAACAACGAATTCAACGTCAGCAACGAGCCTGCTACTGCGCCCGAACTGAAGAGCCTGCACAAGCTCATCAAGAAAGAAGAAGACGGCATCGAGAGCATCTCATTCAACACTGTCGTCTCCGCCTTCATGATCTGCGTCAACGAACTCAGCGATCTGAAGTGCAACAAACGTGAGATCCTTGAGCCATTGTGCATCATGATTTCACCTTATGCACCGCATATCGCCGAAGAGCTGTGGCATCTGTTGGGTCACGATACCTCGGTGGTCAATGCGGCATTCCCTGCCTATGACGAGAGCAAGACCGTGGAGAACAGTTTCAACTATCCCATCAGTTTCAACGGCAAGATGCGTTTTAACATGGAGTTGCCAGTCACGATGAACGCCGACGAGGTTCAAGCTGCCGTGCTCGCTGCCCCAGAAGCCGCCAAATGGATCGAAGGCAAACAGGTGCGCAAAGTCATCTACGTGCCGAAGAAGATTGTGAATATTGTGGTAGGATAATGAGTTCAAACACCACCGCGTGTGGCATCTCGAAATGATTTGGGAAGTCTATGCGGTAACGACCATCAGCCTCCTTGCGAAGGGAGGCTTTTTTCTTGCTGCCCAAGACGTTGATCTTGCCCAGCCTTAAGCCGACAGGGAAATCAAACCAATAGGTGTCAGGCACAGGGCTTTCCTGCTCATCCAAAAGGAAGATAGCATACACCTTTTTGTTTTTTTGGGTGAAGCGGAACTTGCCATAGGTGAAAGGGTAAATGGGACGTGTGCCATAGATGGCCTCACCATTGACTTTCATCCACGCACCGATCTCCTTCATGCGAAGCAAGGCCGTGTCGGGAAGGTTGCCGTCGGCATCAGGGCCTACATTCAACAAGAAGTTGCCGCCTTTGGCAACAATATCGCAAAGAAGATGGATTAACTTATTGGTACTCTTATAGTTATCTGTAGAAACATACGACCATGAGTTTCCCATCGACATACAGGTCTCCCAAGGATAAGGCAGGAGGCTGTCGGGCACCTGTTGCTCGGGAGTCTGGTAATTCTCGTACTTTCCGCCTACCGAGCGATCAACGATGATGAGGTCGGGATTGTCCTCACGCGCCATGGCAGCGATCTTGGCCATGTCCACATCTTGGATATAGCCTTGACAGCCCAGCCAAGGACGTGTTTCTTCGTTGACGCTCCATTCAGGGCGCACCCATCCACCGTCGAGCCAGAGAATGTCGATGTCGCCATAGTTATGGGTAATCTCCTTGATTTGATTGAATGTGAAGTCTTTATACTTTTGGAAACGCTCAGGCTTTTCTCTGGGGTCATAGTTGACGTTACGGTCGGGAGTAGCCCATTCATGAGCCCAGTAGTCATCGCAATGCCAGTCAGGTTTGGAGAAGTAGAGGCCAGTCCAGAAGCCTTTGTCACGGAAGGCATCCACCACGGCACCGGTGACGTCGGCCTTGGGGTTGTTGGAGAAAGGGCAAGAGGGATCGACAGTGGAGTAGGTGGTTTCCTTGGTGTCGAACATACAGAAACCATCGTGATGTTTCGTGGTGAAGACCACGTATTTCATTCCCGCGTCAGAGGCGGCTTCGGCCCATTTGGTGGGATTGAAGTTTTGTGGATTAAAGGTTTTATTGAGGTTTTGATAATCCCGTTTGTATTCGTAGTAGTCGGCGCCGTTGCGGTTGATCCAGGGTTCGTTGCAGATGGACCAAGATTCCACGACTTCCCATTGGGCGTACATGCCCCAGTGCATCATGAAGCCGAACTTAAGATCCTGCCATTGGCTGATGCGGTTTGTGATGACGGGATCGGTTTCGGGGAGTTGCTCATTTTGAGCGACACCCTTCAAGTTGACGCAGCACAGGAGGGCTACGATAAGGGTTATTGTTTTATTCATTGTCAGGTGAGACGCCTATCAAGCGCCCATCATCGTTTTGACTTCTTTGGCTCTTACAGTATAGATATTGCCTTTTTCGTCGCAGAAACACATAGTGCCGTTATGCCGACTTCGGAGAAGGACCAATCGACGGAAGGAAAGGTCGAGGCCGTTCATCAGCGCTTTAGTCAAGTCAGAGACCTCGTTCTTTTTTGCATTAACTTTTACTGTTGTCATACTGTCTAATCATTTTAAATTTATCTTCATTATAAACTTTGACTGCCTCATGAAGGTTGCCTTCGGCGATGACCTCACGTGGGACGACGGAGTTGTCGATAAGGATGAAATAGTTCACCACGGGGCAGTACAATTTAAAAAGGTTGCGGATGCCCATGCTGTAGCGGCGTCTCACGATATGCTCTTCAACATTATGGCCGCCATTTTTCACCCGTTCGGCGACACGCTGAAGGGCGAGTTCAGGACTCTGCAACCAGAAATACATCAGTTTGATGTCGTAGCCTCTTTCCTGTGCCTTTTTGACCAGCGCATGGTACGACTTGGTGGCCAAGGTGGTCTCAATGGCAAAATCGGCATCGAGCGAAATGAGCTTTTTGATCCGCGACAGCATCAAACGTGCGGCAGCGTACTTGGCGCTGTCCGGATTGAGCGGGTTCAGCCCCTTGGCAATCTCGTCACAATTGACAAACTCGTGACATTGCAAGGTCTCTGGCAACACCGTCATAGAAGCTGTCGTCTTACCGGCTCCATTACAGCCCGATATGATATACAGGTTAGGCATGAAAAAAAATCTCTCTCGTTTTCGGTTGCAAATATACAAACTTTTCGATAACGCAACACAAATTCCACAAAATTCCGCAGAATTCCACAAAAAAAGAGACGCAAAAACATTGCGTCTCTAACAGAGTCGGGATGACAAGATTCGAACTTGCGGCCTCTTCGTCCCGAACGAAGCGCGCTACCGGGCTGCGCTACATCCCGAATCCTTGACGCTGCAAAATTACGACTTTTTTTGAAATACCAAGAAAAATTTCTTTTTTTTCAAAAAGCATAGTACCTTTGTCCCGTAATAATTGCTACGACTATGAAAAAGACCATCCTCATCCTGCTCGCATTGCTCATTGCTGGCGGCGCCATCGCTCAAGAAAAGAAAGCCAAGAAAGAGAAGACCTATAATGAAAAAGGAGAGATCATCAAAAAAGGCTGGAATTTCGGTCCCTTACCCGTAGTGGGTTTTGACGCCGACTTGGGGTTCCAATATGGTGTGACCTGCGACATTTTCAACTATGGTGATGGCTCGCGCTATCCTCGTTACGACTACAAGTTCAACGTGGAGGCTTCACGCTACACCAAAGGCTCGGGAGTGTTTCGCTTCTATAGCGACATGCCCTATGTCGTCAAGAACACGAAACTCTTTTTTGACGTCACCTACTTCTATGCCAAGAAATATGAGTTCTTCGGATTCAACGGCTTCGAGGCCAGCACTTTCGATCCTTATAGCGCCCTCGAGAAGAGCGGTTACCATTTCATCAACCGAAACCAATTCCGTTTTGTGGGCAGCATGCAAAGGCCCTTCTTCAACGTGCCTAACCTCAACTGGACGGCAGGCTTTGCCTATTACAACACCAGCATCAACCGCATCAACATGGAAGGCTACGAGGACCAAGTCACCTTGTATGAAAACTACATGAACTCTGACATCATCAAAGACGAGGAGGCCCATGGAGGCAACACCACCCAAATCCGTCTCGGCCTGGTCTATGACAGCCGTGACCACAACAGTGATCCCACAAGGGGCATCTACGCTGAAGGCACCCTGGTGGGGACGCCCGATATCATCGACAGCAAGGGCTATGGCAACCTGTCGTTCACCTTCTTGTGGAGACAATATGTGCCAATTTACAAGGACAAACTCACATTTGCCTATCGTTTGGGCACCCAGAACCGTTTGGCAGGCAACACCCCATGGTATATGATCAACAACCTGAATACCATGTTCTTCCAAAAGATGTACACGGAAGGTCTGGGCGGCAGCGTCACCCTGCGTGGCGTCAACCGCAATGGAGTGTTGGGTGAAGGATTCGCCTTCGGCAATGTCGAGCTGCGCTGGCGCATCGTCAACTTCAAGTTCATCAACCAAAACTGGATCGTTGCCTTGAACCCCTTCTTCGATGCAGGCATCGTGACTCAGAAGTTCCGTGAAGATGAATTGATTGAATCCGGTTATTACAGTGGAGAAAAGGATGGCTTGCACATGAGTGCCGGCACCGGCCTGAAGCTCATCATGAACCGCAACCTCGTGGTCTCCGTTGACTTGGGTCGTGCCCTCGACAACCGTGACGGACAGAAGCTTAAGACTTTTATCGGTTTTAACTACGTGTTCTAAAACAGCTGATTGAGATTCAAATCACGATATTCCTTGCGGAGCTTCGTCTTGAAGGCCCAACGGATATCCGAAACCATGCGGCGACACAACTCCAGGTAGTCGAACCAGATGTCGTAAGAGAAGAACAAGGCAACCATGCCGGCCAGAGCCCAATACCAAGGCAGCAGGCAGAACATCACAATAGTACCAGCTATGAAGATCAGGGGGAAAACCAACAGCTTCCCGCCGAAGCACACGGTATTGCCCCAAGCCCGATCTTTCAGCTTCGACTTGATAATCATCGTTGGAATCCATACTGGAGCGTTGACCACCGTCGAAGCCAAGAAATAAGGCAATCCGATAATGGCCACCAACAGCTTCCACAACGAGTTGAGCAGCGGGCGTTTTTTCGCCGTCGAAGTGACGGAAATCTTGTCGTTCACCCGATGCTTGGCAAACTCCATGACCCGGGCAAACAGCGATTTGGCCTCTTCGGGCTGTTCCTCTTTGAACTTCTGAATCTTTTCCACTGTGCCGCGATTACGCAACATCTTCTTGAATAGTCCTCCAGCTCGCTTCTCGTTCTTCATCTTTACAATCTCCCAAGTGGCGTCATAATCCTCATCATCAGGGATATAGGTGATCAACTTTGAGAGATGGTCGGAGAGCATGCCGCGAAGTTGGTTCATGACGACCGCGTCGTTTTCTTCGGTGCTGTTCTTGATGAAATCCGTCACATTGATCGGTTCGCCAAAATGCACCAAGCAGGTGGAACGGTAGCGAAAATAGTCTCCGTATTCAATGCCTATTGGAACAAGATAGACCGGATGGTCGTCGCCAAACTCACGGTTGGAGTCCATGGCAATATGAAAGATACCTTTGCTCAGCTGAAGCAGTGAGTGCTTGGTACGATGCCTTCCCTCAGGGAAAAGATAAAGACCCACCTGATCGTGGACCACGTCAACTGCCTGCTCCATCGAATCCGTGTTCTGCTTCACTGCGGCAACTCCATTGCGAATCCGAAATAAAGGTAAAATCCGCATGAACCTCAAGATTTTGGCCACCTTGGGGTTCGCAAAAATGTCACCACGGGCCATGAACACCTTCTTGTGATGGCTGGTGGCCAACACCACCAACGCATCCATCAAGGTGTTGCTGTGGTTGATACCATAAATCAAAGCACCATCCTTAGGCAACTTCTCTTGTCCATGTACCTCAAACCGTCGGTACGAACGACGACAGTTAAAGTCAACCAAAGGTCGGAGAAAAGAATAGAGACGATTGTTATCTTGTATTTTTCTTTTTCTTTCCATAGTAAAAAATGCGGCTGCGAAATTAGGAAAAATCCCCAAAAACTGAAAGTTTTTTTCGCTTGAAACGACAAAAACTCCGTCTGTATCAACATTTAACGTATTTTTGCACCCGAAAAACAACCATTATGAAGTCAAGTTTTACGTTCTTGCTTTGGGTTTGTTGTGTCCTTTTCACATTGATGGGATGCCAACTCAACAAGGAAAAAAAAGAGGTAAAACCCGCTCCTGACCCCGAGGAGGTTGTCCCTCTTGACACGCTGACAGCGTTGGAGCATCTCCAGGAACGTGGGGTGCTTAGGGCCGTCACCAACCGACGACATCTCAACTATCGCCTCATCGAAGGACGACCTGCAGGATTCCAGTTTGAATTGTTGGACGACTTCAGCGAACGGCTAGGGCTGAGACTTGACCTGCTGGTCAACGACAGCATCAACGAATGCTACCGCATGCTCTCCGAGGGCAGCGCCGACCTCTTTGCAGGAATCATAGACAGCACCGAGTTCAACGACAGCAGTTTTTGGCATCTCCTAATCGAAGTGCCGAGAAAGATGGACGAGAAGTTCGTTTGGATCACTCCCGAGTGCGATGCCGACACCAGCCTGCAACACGCCATCAACAACTGGATGGAAGCCTACGAGAAGAAAGGGATCCGAAACAGCTTCTTCCGCTACTTCCCCCGAGGGACGGCACAAACCAGCATCATGATCGATGACCAACACATCAGTCCCTACGACGACATCATCAAGAAAGAAGCCGCCCGCATCAACTGGGACTGGCGACTCATCGCTTCCATCATCTACCAGGAGTCGCGATTCAAACCCGATTTGGAAAGCAGCATGGGTGCTTATGGCCTCATGCAACTCATGCCCGTCGTGATGGAAAACTACAACATCGATTACGACTCACCTCCGGAGGACCAGATCAGAGCTGGTGGCAAACTGCTTCGTCACTTCGAAGACGAACTGCCCGAAAGTATCTGCGACAGCCTCGAGCGACAGAAATTTGTCCTTGCCTCCTATAATACAGGATTAGGCAACGTATTGGAAATCAGAAGAAAGACAGAAAATGACGGGAAAGACCCTGATGTATGGGACGACAATGCTGAGTTGTACTGTCCACGTCAGACCTATCGTTTTGTGAGAGATGTATTGGAACGTTATTCACATTATAAAGCTTTGATTGAACCATGAGAAGAAAGTTTTGCTTTTTGCTCGCCCTGCTGTTGAGCGTTGCTGGAATCAGTGGCTATGCACAACGTTTCGAGGGCGGCGTGACCGCTGGGATGATAACTTCACAGATCAACGGTGACGGCTACGGTGGCTACCATCAACTAGGTTGGACCGGAGGCGTGTTTGGGCGCATCCCCACCGATGGGCCATCGGCATGGCAACTTGAGGTGAGATATTCTCTTTTCGGCGCCCGTGCCTCTGTCGATGAGATCGAATTCGGCTATAACCCCATGGACATCCGACTGCATTATATTGAGATGCCTATCACCTATCGATACAACCTCGGACGTTTCCAAGTGGGTGAACAGCCCTTGGACTTCCTCACTTTGGAGATCGGACTCAGTGCGGACTTTTTAGCAAAGAACCTTCAATCCGCCAATTTTGACAGTGGCTTCGAGAACCCAAACTGGCTTTTTTTCTCCATCACAGGCAATATCGGCCTGCAATTCGAGCTCAGCGACCGTCTGGGTATCAACGTCCGGTCAATGAATTCGCTGACCCCTTGCCGCTGGAACCTCCAATCGCCAAGCATTTTCTACGGACACTACTATAACATTGTGCTTCAGGCAGGCTTGACCTACACTATTCTGGCTCCAGGAAAGTGATGTTGCGCTTCAAGCCCTCAAAACCTGCCCTTTTGACCGCCGACTTCTTGAACAACAAATCGAAGCCTTCCTTGTCGAGCCGCTTCCAGTCGTCTTTACGCATCCTCATCAACGCCTCCGAAGGCTGGAACTTAGGTTCCAGGTTACCCACGGAGAACTTGTTGTAAGGGCAAACCTCCTGACAGATGTCGCAGCCATAGATCCAGTCGTTAAAGGCACTTGGGTCACCTGTCAACTCCCCTTTATATTCGATGGTGAGGTAAGAGATGCACTTTCGGGCATCCAAGATGAAAGGAGCTTTGAGTGCCCCTGTAGGACAGGCGTCGAGACAACGGGTACAACGTCCGCAGCGATTGCCCATGGCAGTGCCCGTTGGTTCCAAAGAAAGAGGCAGAAACAGATGTCCGATAAAGAAAAACGAGCCTTTCTTGGGATGGATGAGGGTGGTGTTCTTGCCGATGAAACCCAAGCCACATTTCACGGCCCAGGCTCGGTCGAGAACCGGGGCGGAGTCAACAAAAACACGGGTGCCTTCGAGGGGTCCTGTCCGTTTCTCGACAACCTCCAATAGCATCCGCATCTTCTGCTTCAGCACCTCATGATAGTCCTCACCATAGGCATAGCGAGCAATCTTGAAGTTTCCCTCACGAGGCAAGGGATTTTGGGGATAATAGTTGTAAAGGACGGTGACAATTGACTTCGTTCCTTCGACAAGGAGACGGGGATCATAACGTTTCTCCCTGTTACGGCTCAGGTAGCTCATGGTGCCTTCATGCTCTGCCTCGAGCCATTGTTCCATGATGGCTGATTCCTCCTCCAAAAGAGTTGCCGCAGCAATACCGCAAGCGGTGAAGCCGAGGTGTTCAGCTTCTGCAACGATGATTTCGGAAAGCGTCGGATCAGGGTGCTTCACTTGATCGTGATGGGAAGATTAGAAAGGCGCAAAGGTGACGCCCACAGAGAGAGGCATGATACGAGGCGCATCGTGACCCACCTCGAACACCGGCACCAGCTGCATGGCGCAATAGAGATTCACCCATTTGTAGCCCACGCGCAAGGTGGCAGCATACTCATAACGCTCCACATTGTTGATATAACACAGTTTCTCATGAATACGCACCCCTTCGTCGTTGTTGCCGACAAATTTGGTCTTGGCGTTCACCAGCACACCCACTTTGAAACCGATGCCAATCTTCCAAGCATCCTTGATGCGGAAACGAAGCTCGAGAGGCATCTCTATATAGTTGCAATTCAACTTATTGCGTTTGAATCCCGTTTCTCCACGATATTGTTGGAACTGAAGGGTGTCGTTGGTATAAGGGTTCATGATCCTACTGTACGAGAAGTAGTTATGGCCACTGTAACCCAAGCCAAGGCTGACGGTATGCTTTTGGCTTTCGCCGAGGGGGAAGTTATAGGTCAGTGCGCAGCTGAATCCCTGGTTGAACATACGAGCGTCCCAGTTGTCGTTGGTGGAAAGTTGGAAGTCGTTGAAGAAATCCAAGCCCACCGTAACCTTATTGTCGGTCTTGTTAGCGATAAGTTGTGCATAGCTGGTGACCGAAAGGACGACAGCGATCAGAGTAAAGAGAACTTTCTTCATGATTAATTGACTTTTCGTTTAGAAACGACAAAAGTACGAATAAATTTCAATTCTCGGCCAATTTACTTGAAATTCGGGAGCGTCGATCCAGAAGAGCGTCAATCTCTTCATCGCTCAAAGCAGGATTTTTCAGCTGTTCATCGATGGTCTCGATAAGCGAAACCATGCGTTGCGATTCATCCGTGAGAGCCTTCAACTCCTCTTCCCTTTTGTCCACGATATCTTCCACCGACGGTGTTTCCATCACGTCAGCATCTGGGCCAAGTTGTTCACGCAGCTGCTTCACCATGGTAGAGATCATCATCTTGGTGAAGGGATCGGCATGTATCATCTCTATTTTAAGTTCATCCTTGACATTCTCGAACTGTGCCATGAACGACTTGATTTGTTCCATCTGCTTCTGATCGACTCCTGGGACATCACCCAACGACTCTTTTTCCACCAGCCTCTTGAACAGCCGGAAGAACTCTTCTAATTCTTGTTTGAAATTCTCGTCTTCCATATCTATGTCTAGCAAAACGTGTCGCGACACGTCAAATATCATGCAAAAGAAAAAAAATTCTTTGACATAGAGGTTGTTTATGACAAATTTTCCGATTTTTGCCGTATGGATTTCAAGACAATCAAGATACAGTTGGGCGAGAGCATGGCGTGGATCAACTTTGACCGACCAGAGTCGCGCAATGCCCTAAACGCCACTATGATCCATGAGCTCACAGAGGCCATGGACTGGTTAGGAGGGCGTGATGACATCCGTGTCATCATTCTCAAGGGCAATGGCAAGGCCTTTTGTGCCGGTGCCGACCTTAATTATATGAGTGAGATGGCAGGATACAAATACCTGCAAAACCTTGCTGACGCCGAGCGTTTGTCGAAACTCTTCCGCAGCATCTATTACTGCAACAAGGCGGTGATTACCGTAGTCCATGGGGCATGCATCGGCGGTGCCAATGGCATCATCGCTGCGTCAGACATCGTCATCGCTGAACGTGCCACGAAGTTTGCTTTTTCCGAGGTGCGTTTGGGCATCACTCCCGCCACCATCTCTCCCTTCGTAGTCCAAAGAATCGGCAACACCGCTGCCAAAGAGTTGATGCTCACGGGAAGGGCATTCACTGCTGACGAAGCTCTGGGCTACCGTTTGGTGAATGTCGTGGTCGAGGAAGGCGAGTTGATCGATACTGAACGTCGTTATATTGAACATTTCATGCACGCCTCACCCGATGCCGTTGCCGAGTGCAAGAAGCTATTACGCATGGTGAGTGGCAGCGACGATCCAAACAGCCCAGTGTTTTACCAAACTTCGGTAGCCATCGCCAACCAACGGGTCTCCCCGGCTGGACAAGAGGGAATGAAGGCCTTCTTCGAGAAGCGGAAGCCATCGTGGGATTGAGGACAATAATAAGAAAAGAAAATGAACACTAAGAAGATATATAAGGTCTTAATTGCCAACCGCGGCGAGATTGCTGTGCGCATCATCCGCACCCTGAAGAAGCTTCACATCACCTCGGTGGCCATCTTCGCGGATAACGATGCCGACGCTTTGCACCGCCGACTTGCCGACGAGGCATACCCCCTCGGCAACGGGAGCCTCAAAGACACTTATCTGAATATCCCAAAAATTATCGATGCTGCCCTCGACGCTGGTGCAGATGCCATCCATCCGGGCTATGGTTTTCTCTCTGAGAACCCCGACTTTGCCGAGGCCTGCCAAGCCAACAACCTCATCTTCATCGGCCCTGACGCTGACACTATGCGCCTCATGGGCAACAAGATTGCAGCACGACAAACCGCCATCGACAACGGCATCCCGGTCACCTTCGGACTGACAGGTGACCTGTGCCAAATTATGGCACAAGCAGACAAGCTACCCTATCCCGTGCTCATCAAGGCGGCAGCGGGTGGCGGAGGCAAAGGCATGCACATCGTACAACGCAAGGAAGACCTCCATGATGAACTGGAACGTGCTTCGCGCGAAGCTGCCAACTACTTCGGCGACGGCACCGTGTTCGTTGAGCAATACATCGAAAATCCACGCCATATTGAGGTACAGGTCCTCGCCGACCACTACGGCAACGTCATCCACCTCTACGAGCGTGAATGCACCATACAACGGCGATACCAGAAAATCATCGAAGAGTCGCCATCGCCCACCTTGACCGACGAACGCCGCGAGCAGCTCTTGGCCACAGCAGTGAAGCTCTGCCGTTCCATCGGCTACAAAAACGCCGGCACAGTAGAGTTTATCGTCGATCAGCAGCAGAACTTTTATTTCCTCGAGATGAACACCCGCATCCAAGTGGAGCATCCCGTCACCGAGATGCGCACCGGGATCGACCTCGTGGAGGAACAGATCCGCATCGCTCGAGGCAAAGACCTCTCAACTCTCAGCTCTCAACTTTCCATTCCATCAGGCCACGCCATCGAACTCCGCATCTATGCCGAAGACCCTGAAAACGGTTTCTTGCCCACCCCCGGTTGCGTCACCGCCTATCATGAGCCCCAGCTGAGAGGCACCCGTGTCGATAGCAGCATTGACGGTCGCTGCACCATCACCGAAGCTTACGACCCAATGATCGCCAAACTCATCTGCCACGCCAAAGACCGACAGTCCGCCATCGAAACCGCTCAGCAGGCACTCAATCAGTTCATCATCCAAGGATTGACCACCAATAAGGCCTACCTGTGGGAAGTCATCAAAAACCCCGACTTCCTCGAAAACCATATCGATACCTCGTTCTGTAAGACACATCAAGACACGTTGATCAACGCCCTCAACGAGAGTCGCCAACGGCTCTGTCCGAACGACATTGTGGCTTCGTTCCTGCTCTTCGACTTCTGCAAACGCAAACTCGACGGAGAAGTCGGCAACGTGTGGGAAGAAATCGGCTATTGGCGCTATCACATGCACATTACCGTGGACGTGGAAGGCAACAAGATCCCCGTGTTTATCACCAAGGCAAGCAACGGCAAGATCACAGGCAATATCGCCGAGAAGCCTTTTGCCGCAGAGTTCCTCGCCTACGACGGGCCACAGCTCAAGCTCATGCTCAACGGAAGGACGGAGGTAATCTATTGCTCCATCAACAAGGAACAGAAGACCATCGTCAATTTCCACGGACTCAACTTCACTTGTTTCCGCACCGACCAACTCAACGACACGTTCGACTATTCGCGGAAAAACGAAACCAACGACAAAAGCACCCTCATCTCACCCATGCCTGGCAAAGTGGTGAAAATCAATGTCAAAGAAGGTGATGAAGTCAGTGAAGGCACCGTCATGATTGTGGTGGAAGCCATGAAGATGGAAAACAATATTACAGCCACTGCCAAAGCCAAGGTGAAACGCATCTTGGTAACTGAAAATGAAATGGTTGACAATAAAATGCAATTAATTGAGTTGGAAGAAGTAAGAAGTAAGAAGTAAGAATATGAATTTTGACCTCACCAAAGAACAGGAAGCCCTCCGCCAGAAAGTGCGCGACTTCGCCGAAGCAGAAGTGAAACCCGTGGCCCGCGAAAACGACGAGGACCAGCATTTCGACGTAGCTCTGACCCTCAAAATGGGTGAGCTCGGCTTGCTGGGCATGACCGTTCCCAAGGAATATGGAGGCCAGGGGTTGGACAACCTGAGTTATATCATCGCCGTGGAAGAATTGGCCCGCATTGACGGCTCCACCGCAGCCACCATCGCCGCCGACAACTCGCTGGGCATCGGGCCCATCAAAGACTACGGCACCGAAGAGCAGAAACAGCGTTATCTTCCCCGCCTTTGCAAAGACCGTCTCTGGGGCTTCGGCCTGACAGAAGAGGATGCAGGAAGCGACTCAAGAGGCACCAAGACCACCGCCAAGTACGATGGCACACAATGGCATCTCAACGGCTCCAAGATATTCATCACCAACAGCGCGACGCCCATAAGCCTGGGCACCACCGTTCAAGCCGTGTCGGGAGAAAAAGACGGCAAGCCGGAGTTCACCGCCTTGTTAGTGGAGAACAAAAAGGAAGGCTTCACCCAGACTCCGATGCACGAGAAGATGATGTGGCGCGCCTCCAATACCGGCAAGCTGGTCTTCAACGACGTGCGCCTCTCCGACGACTGTATCCTAGGACAACCCGGTGAGGGATCCCATATCATGCTCGCCACCCTCGACTCGGGAAGGCTCTCCATTGCCGCCATGGGACTGGGATGCGCTCAAGGCGCTTACGAGATGGCACTAGCCTACTCCAAGAAACGCGTCCAGTTCGGCAAGCCAGTGTGCAAGTTCCAAGCCGTCAGCTTCAAACTCGCCGACATGGCCGTCAAGATCGAGGCCGCACGCAACCTGCTCTACCATGCCTGCTGGCTCAAGGACCAGCACCGACCCTTCGGCAAAGAGGCTGCCATGGCTAAACTCTATTGCTCTGAAGTCGCCGCCGAAGTCTGTGACAACGCCGTACAAGTCATGGGTGGCCACGGCCTGCTGAAAGAGTTCGACATGGAACGCTTCTACCGCGACCAACGCATCCTCCAGATCGGTGAAGGCACTTCGGAGATTCTCCGACTCGTCATCTCAAGGGCGATTGGATGTTGAGAAAAATGAAAATTAGAAATTGAAAAAAACTATAACACACCAATAATTAACTATGAGAAAGATCTACTTATTACTGGTGACGATGATTGCCATCAGCGTGAGTGTTATGGCAGCTCCGCTGAGAAATGTTAATGTCACTTTAACACAACCTGATGGACAAGTCATCCACTGCTTCGCCTCGGGCGACGAGTTCTACAACTACCTTCACGATGAAAACGGTTTCACTATCGTGATTGACGACAAAGGCTACTATTGCTATGCCACCAAAGATGCCAAAGGCGAAGTCATCGCCTCCAACTTCGTGGTGGGCAGCGTCGATCCAGCCTCGGTGGGACTGCAACCTTACACGAAGATCTCTGAACAAGAATACTATGTCCGTCGGCATGAACGCGAAAAACACATCCAACGGCCTCAGGTCCGGAATGGAAGAGAACTCAACCACGGCCTTTACAACAACCTAGTCGTCTTCATCCGCTTCGCTGGCGACACCTACCACACCTCGCCTTTCTCCACTGTCGAAGCCATGTTCAACGCCGATGGCTACGACGATAACTCGCTTCACAACTACTACCATCACACCTCTTACAATCAACTCGACTTGTGGTCCCATTTCTTTCCACAACCCGAAGGCGAAACTATCCTCTCTTACGAAGACATCTATCCAAAACAATACTACCAGCCATATCACCCTGTGACCAACCCCATGGGTTATCAAGATGGCGAAACCGCCGAACGCGAGTTCTCCATGTTGGAACGCGCCATCCAATACATCGAGGATATGGTGCCCTATGACATCGACCTTGACTACAACGGCGACGGCTTGGTTGACAACGTGGTGTTTGTCATCAAAGGCGAGCCTGGCGAGTGGGCATCCCTGCTTTGGCCTCACCGCTGGTGCATCTATGACCGCGATGTGCCGTTGCATGACCTGAAGGTGTATGACTTCAACCTACAGTTGGAAGAAGGCGGTTATTTCAACGTCAGCACCCTCTGCCACGAGATGTTCCATTCGTTGGGCGCTCCCGACCTGTACCATTATTCCGAGGGCATCGACCCGGTAGGACCCTGGGACCTGATGTGCGGCACAACGGAGCCTCCGCAACAGACTAGCACCTACATGAAATACAAATACGGCAACTGGGTGGACGAAATCCCCATGCTTGATGAGCCATCGTTAAACACACCACACACTTACGAGCTGGAGGCCGTATCTTGGGAAGGTGGCCTGCGCAATGGTTATATGCTTCCCACAGGCTATCCCAATCAGTTTTTCTTCATCGAATATCGCGACAAAAACAACATCTTCGAAAACAAGATTCCCGGAAGCGGTCTGCTCATCTATCGCATCGACACTCGCTTTGACGGCAACGCTTCGTGGAACGGATACGATTATTTCGACGAGGTCTATCTCTTCCGTCCTGGTGGGTCAATATATTCTGTTGGCGAACTAAACCAAGCCTTTTTTACTGAAGAATATGGACGAGTCCGATTCAACAACGCCACCGAACCTCATCCTTTCCTCAACCAATACCCCAACTATCAATGGCCCTATGAAATAACCAACATCCGTACAATAGGCGATCGGATGAGTTTCGATTTCTTGCCCTATGAAAGTGAAGGAGGAGGGTCTTTATTAGAGAATTTCACCGCCAACGTCAACAGCCTTGAACACCAAGTTGAGCTCTCCTGGGACGCCAATCCCAATGCCGACTTTTACAAGGTTTATTGCGATGGGGAAGAGATCGCTGAAAACATCACCGACACCACTTTTGTCTATCCTTATACCGATACTGACGCCGGTTACCACATCTTCAGCGTGCTCTACGTCAGCGGAGAACAGCTTCTCCATAGTGCCCCATCCTTTGCCTGGGTCATCCTTGGCAATTACGAAACCATCCAGTTACACCTCAGCTGTGATCCGCCCTACGGGACCAAAGGAGGCGAATTGGAGGTATGCTTCAACAACCCTTTGATGAGCAACCAATATCTTACGATTTATCGAGACACTGAGAACGAGACTGAAGTCTATGTACCCGCCAACATCGAAGCCGGTTTCCGTTGGAAGCCTGGTTTCGACACCGAAAGCCAAGGCATCCATGTCACGGCCACCAGAGTCAATGAAAGCGGCGTGGAAACCCTCTTCGACATCGATCAACCCCAAGAAGGCATCCTTGCCACTTACACGGCATCTGATTCGGAGATAGGCGTCATCGCTCCTCAAAACATCACCACCACCTCCACTGCCGATGAGGTTAACATTCATTGGACCGTGCCTACCGAGAGTCATCATTTCAACGTGTATCGCAACGGCACCTGCCTCGCTTCAAGTCTGACAGATTACGAATTCACCGACGACCGCATTGCCCAATCAGGCACGTTCCGGTATCACGTCACCAATGCCTTCAATCCCAATACCACCTTGGATCCTGAAAAAGCATTGTTGGTACTCGTCATGACATTTGCTTGCGAGCCACCACAAAACCTCCAAGGCGAACATCACGCGGGGGCTCAGCCTTACAACGAACTCACTTGGGAAGCACCACAATTCATGGGTCACGGAATGCTGGCGTATGATGATGGCAAGTTCGAAGACCAAATGGGTTCGAAAAACCAAAAATTCGGCATTAAGATCGACCCGGATCGCCTCACCTACTTTGAAGGACTGCCCTTAACCCATATTGAAATGTTCGACTGCTCTGCAGGAACTTATACCTACAAGATTTACAACGGCGACAACGTGGTGGATGACAACCTGCTCTACAGCCAAGCTCACGAAATGACTGGTTCACAGACATTTGTACGATTCCCCTTGGACGAGGAAGTCAGTTTCGACAGCACGCTCCCGCTCTGGATTGTTGCTGAACCCTCCAATGTGGAGAACCCTGTCCCCTATGGAGCTTATGTCGGCTACGACAACAGCTGCATGGTACGAGTCAGTGGTAACTGGAGACCCATCACCCACTATGACAAATACTACTCCTGGCTGCTCCGAGCCTATACACGTCCCGCCGACAGCAGGCCCGACTTCAGCTACAAAGTATATGTGGGTCCCGAAGAAGCCAACGACTATGAGATGAACATCGGTTTCCAAGACCTCACCGCCACCCATCTTACCCACGATACCAATGAGAACACCCGTTACAACGTCACCGCCATTTGGAACGGTAAAGAGACCATCTTCTCCAACACCGTCATCCTTGGACCCAGTGTAGCCGTAACGGAGCAACACGATAACAAGCAGGTTACCGTCTATCCCAACCCCGCTAAAGATCATCTGACCATCAAGGCTACTGGACTCAGCCAAGTCACCGTGATGAACCTCTTAGGCCAAGAACTGGAGCGGATAAACGTAACCGGCGATGAAACCATCTTGAATCTCAGCCACTACGATCCGGCACTGTATCTTTTGCGTATCGTCACCGAAAATGGCACTTTCGTGGAACACATTGTCAAAGAATTATAATTTATTAGTTACTAATTCTTAATTTATTCGTAATTTTGCTGCTTAATTTTTAAGTCAGCAAGATGAAGAATAACTACAAAGAGTATAAGCAGCTGAACCTCACCGAGACGGCTAACACCATCCGTCAATACTGGATTGACAACGATACGTTCCAGAAGAGTTTAGACAACCGTGACAAAGACAACGCCTTCGTGTTCTTTGAGGGCCCACCGAGTGCCAACGGAACCCCTGGCATCCACCATGTCATGGCCCGTACCATCAAGGATATCATCTGCCGTTACCAGACCCTGAAAGGCAAACACGTAGTGCGCAAGGCAGGTTGGGACACCCATGGACTGCCCGTTGAACTTGGCGTGGAGAAGAAACTCGGCATCACCAAGGAAGACATCGGCAAGAAAATCAGTGTCGATGACTACAACCGCGCCTGCCGTGAGGAAGTGATGAAATACAAGGATATGTGGGATGACCTCACCCTCAAGATGGGCTATTGGGTCAACCTCAACGATCCCTATATCACCTTTACCAACGACTATATCGAGACCCTTTGGTTCTTGCTTAAGGACCTCTACAACAAGGGGTTGTTATATAAAGGCTACACCATCCAGCCTTACTCACCAGCCGCTGGCACCGGACTCAGCTCCCACGAGCTCAACATGCCTGGCTGCTACCGCGATGTGAAGGACTTGACGTGCGTGGCTCTGTTCAAATTGAAAGGGGAAAAGTTCCCCTCGACTTATGCCATTGCATGGACGACGACACCTTGGACCCTGCCAAGCAACACTGCCCTCTGTGTGGGTCCGAACATCGACTATGTGCTTCTCAAGACCACTCACCCCACCACTGGAGAGCCTTGCCAGATCATCATGGCCAAGGCATTGGTGGGCACCATGTTCAAAGAAGCCCCAGAAGTCGTCGCCGAATTCAAAGGCAGCGATTTGGTGGGCATCGAATACGAGCAACTTATTCCTTGGGTCAACCCCGGTGAAGGCGCTTTCCGCATCATCCCTGGCGACTATGTCACCACCGAAGACGGTACAGGCATCGTCCACATCGCTCCGACCTTTGGTGCCGACGACAAACGCGTAGCTGCTCAAGCAGGTATCCCGCCTCTGCAGATGATCGACAAAGATGGCAAGCCGCAACCCATGGTTGACAGAACAGGCAAGTTCTTCCGTATCGAAGACCTCGATGCCGAGTTCGTCAAAAACTGCATGGACGTGGAAGCCTACCGACCCTATGCGGGACAGTTCGTCAAAAACGCCTACGATCCCACCAAGACCGAGAAAGACAAGTCGCTCGACGTCGATATCGTGATCATGCTGAAGGAACAGGGCAAACTCTTCAAGAGCGAGAAACACACCCACAACTACCCACACTGCTGGCGTACCGACAAACCCGTCCTCTATTATCCTTTGGACAGCTGGTTCATCAAGACCACTGCGCTGAAAGACCGCATGATCGAACTCAACAAGACCATCAACTGGAAGCCTGAGGCCACTGGCAGCGGACGTTTCGGCAACTGGCTGGAGAACCTGGTGGATTGGAACCTCTCACGCTCACGTTATTGGGGCACTCCGCTCCCCATCTGGCGCACCGAAGACGGCAAGGAAGAGATTTGCATCGGCAGCGTCGAGGAGCTTCGCAATGAGATCGAGAAGTCGATAAAGGCAGGATTCATGACCGAGAACCCCTATGCCTCTGACGACTACACCAAGTTCGACCTCCACCGTCCTTATATCGATGGTGTGGTCCTTTGCTCACCCACTGGCAAGAAGATGTTCCGCGAACCTGACCTCATCGACGTGTGGTTCGACAGCGGTGCCATGCCTTACGCACAATACCATTACATGGGCAAGGAAGGACAGTTGGGTAAGGACGTGTTCCCAGCAGACTTCATCGCCGAGGGCGTCGATCAAACCCGTGGATGGTTCTTCACCCTTCATGCCATCGCCACCATGTGTTTCGATAGCGTGGCTTACAAAAACGTGATCTCCAACGGTTTGGTCCTCGACAAGAACGGCAACAAGATGTCGAAACGTCTCGGCAATGCCGTAGATCCTTTCGGTGCCATCGAGAAGTATGGTGCCGATGCCGTTCGTTGGTACATGATCACCAACTCACAACCTTGGGATAACCTGAAGTTCGACGAGGCTGGTGTCGATGAGGTGCGCCGCAAGTTCTTCGGCACGCTCTACAACACTTACGCCTTCTTCGCCTTGTATGCCAACATCGACAACTTCCATTATGAAGAAGCCGACCTCCCGTTGTCGGAGCGTTCCGAAATTGACCGTTGGATTCTTTCAGAGCTCAACTCACTGATAATCAACGTCAACGATGCTTATCAAAGCTACGAACCCACCCGCGCAGGTCGCGCCATCCAAGACTTCGTCGATGCCCACCTCAGCAACTGGTACGTGCGTCTGTCACGCCGTCGTTTCTGGAGAAGCGATGACGACAAGGACAAGCTCTCGGCATATCAAACTTTATATACCTGCTTGGAGACCGTAGCTCGACTCAGCTCGCCCATCGCTCCTTTCTTCAGCGAACAGCTGTATCGCGACCTCAACAACGCCACTGGACGCAACCAAGCCGAGTCGGTGCACCTCACCGACTTCCCCACTGCCGATGCCAACATGATCGACAAGGCCCTGGAGGAACGCATGGAAGCCGCTCAGCTGATCTCATCCCTGGTGCTTTCGCTGCGTAAGAAAGCCAACATCCGCGTGCGTCAACCCTTGTCAAAGATCATGATTCCCGTGGCCAACGACACCATGAAGAGCCAACTCGAAAAAGTCGCCCCGCTCATTATGAGCGAAGTCAACATCAAAGGTATCGAGTTCCTCTCTGCCGACAACAACATCTTGGTCAAGAACGTGAAGCCTAATTTCAAGACCCTGGGCAAACGTTATGGCAAGCAGATGAGACAGATCACTGCCTTCTTTGCCAACATGAGCCAAGACGACATCCATGCCTTCGAGAAAAACAATGGAGCCCACCTCGATGTTGACGGCGTTGACGTGGAACTCACCCTCGAAGATGCCCTGATCTCCACCCAAGACATCCCAGGATGGGCTGTCACCTCACAAGACAACTACACCGTTGCCCTCGACATGAACATCACCGACGAACTCTTTAACGAGGGACTCGCCCGTGAAATCGTGAACCGTGTTCAAACCTTGCGTAAGAGCAGCGGACTCGAGGTCACCGACCGTATAGTCATCTTCATGGAGAAAAACGAAAAGATTGAAACCGCCATCCGCGACTTCAACCACTACATCTGCACCGAAACTTTGGCTAATGCCATCGAAATCACCGACTCCCTCGAAGGAGATGATGTGTTGGAAGATGAGCTCACTGATAAAGTTACGGTCAGAATAAAAATCCAAAAGAAATAACGAAAGATTTGTTTCCTAAGGATTTTTAACGTATTTTAGCACTTTCAAATAATAAAGACTATGGACGAGAAGAACAAAGTAGCTCCAACGGTGAGATACTCCGACGAGGAGCTGGAAGAATTCAAGGAGTTGATCCTTGAGAAACTGAAGCAAGCACAAGAGAACCTTGAGATATTAAAGGAAAACATCGCCGGTGGCGAGCACAGCACTGACGACACAGCGCCGACCTTCAAGATCTTGGAGGAAGGGTATTCCGTGTCGCAGAAAGAGGAGAATGCCAAGTTGGCCTCTCGCACCGAGAAGTACATCCAGAACCTGGAGTTCGCCTTGATGCGCATTGAGAACAAGACCTACGGTGTCTGCCGCGCCACGGGCAAACTCATCCCTAAGGAAAGATTGCGCTGCGTGCCAACCACAACCATTTGTTTGGAAGCTAAAATGAAGGAAAAGAGAAAGTGAAAAAGCGTAAAGGTCTTCTTGCCTCTTTTTTGATTATTTTCGCTGTCCTGTTTCTTGACCAGATCATGAAGATCTGGGTCAAGACGCATTTGACCCTGGGTCAAGAGATTCCGGTATTGGGCAACTGGTTCAAGTTGTTGTTCATCGAGAATCCAGGGATGGCTTTTGGTTTGATGGGAGGTGGAGGCACGGTCAAGACCCTGTTGAGCATCTTCAGGATCGTGGCTGTCGTCGTCTTATTGTATTTCTTGTTCCGACTCTCGAAAAAAGGGACGAGGTTTGGCGTGTTGTTCGGCATCTCCCTGATCATTGCCGGAGCGATGGGCAACATCCTCGACTGTTTGTTTTATGGTCAGATCTTCAGCGAGAGCAGTTATGACACCGTGGCGACGCTGTTTCCCGACGGTGGAGGCTATGCAGGATGGCTGCACGGGAAGGTTGTCGATATGTTGTATTTCCCCATCATCGACATAGCACGAGAGAACAACAGTTGGCTGCCCGACTTCTTCTTCGGGCAAGATGGACATTTCATCTTCTTCAGGCCCATCTTCAACATTGCCGACTCCGCCATTACCATCGGGGTGATTTACACCATCCTCTTCCAATGGAAATGGTTGAAGACAATATAAAAAAAGGCGTCCGATCGGACGCCTTTTTTGATGCAGCAAAAAGCTGATTAATGAGCTGCTCTTGCTAATTTTTCCTTGGCGGATTCGCTTGGCTCAACAGGAGCAAAGGTCTTCACGCACTTTTGTCCATTGTTGCCAATGGTGAAGGTTAAGAAAGGCTCATTGCTTTCCACATAGCTCTCAGTAATAGGATCGAAGGTGCTCGGAGCATTCACTGGGAAAATGCCCGACTTGGAGGCTATCTGCCTGCCACCGTAAGTGACGACTACCACATAGTTGGTGGCAAGTTCAGGCTGGCAATTCTCATAGAGGTCAACATACACTTTGTATGTGCCAGGAGCCACGAATGCATCGTTTTCGTTATAGGTGATGTTCTCATTGTTGACATTGTCGATAGAACAACTAGCATTCGAGTCGAGATCCAATTCACCACCACTTGTTGCAAAGGAGTTAGCAAAATAGATGTGACGATTATAGAAGGACATGGGATTACCATTTTCGTCATTATATTCAGGCTCAATAAGGTGAAGGTCCACATCCTTGGCGTTGTCAAAGCTAAGGCTCACCTGTAAGGCACCCGTTCCCACGACTTTCAAACCAACATAGGTCTGCCAAATCTCGCTGATTCCATCATTTTCATCAACGATGGCCACCTTAATGGTGAAACCTGTATTGTTTTCTGGCAACTCGATGTCCTGTTCTACCATGAAAACAAACGAATACTCGTTACTGCGTGCCTTGACAGGGGTGATCTCATAATAACCTGTCTGGCCCTCAATACCGACCAAGATTTTTTTTGCGATAGTCTCTGAAATCAGGCTCACATAAGAAGATCCACCCGGAATGACCTGTTGGTTCATCGAGACCTCAATGGTCTCATCGGTAGTAGTTGTAGGCATGTCCTCGCTGACTAAGATAGCATCTTCAATGGTGATGAATTTCTGAATCGTGGCTGTCTTTTCCTCTTTGCCACAGCTGTTAACGAACAAGGCAACCAACACTAGCAAGCTGCCAAGCATAATGGATAGTCTTTTCATTTTTTTATTTTTTAAGGTTTAGAAGGCAAAGATACAATTATTATTTAAGTTTCTGGGTTTTCCACTTACTTTTTTCCATCATTACCAATAAAATGCTATCTTTGGAGCCGTAAAATGAACCATATTAAATCATCATCATGAAGAAACTGATTTTAATCCGTCACGGCGAGAGCCAATGGAACAAACTGAATCTTTTCACTGGTTGGACCAACGTGGATTTGTCGGAGAAAGGCATCCAAGAGGCCATCGAAGCAGGCAATGTATTGAAAGAGAACGGCTACAAGCCCGAGATCTGTTTCACTTCGTATTTGAAACGCGCCATCAAGACCTTGAACTATGTGCTTGATGCCATGGATATGGACTGGCTTCCTGTATATAAGACATGGAGGCTCAATGAGAAATCATATGGTCAACTTCAAGGTCTAGACAAGAAGATGACCGCAGAGAAATACGGCGATGAACAGGTGCGCCTATGGCGTCGCGCCTTCGACGTGCGTCCTCCTGCGTTGGACATGCATGATCCAAAGAGCCCCCGCATGGATCCTCGTTACGCCGAGTTGACCGACGAACAAATCCCGCTGACTGAAGCATTATGCGACACTATCGACCGCGTGATGCCTTACTATCAAGACCATATCATGAAGGCCTTCGACAATCACGAACAGGTGATGGTCGTAGCCCACGGTAACAGCCTCCGCGGCGTCGTCAAAGTGCTCAAGAACATGAGCAACGACGAAATCATCGCCTTTAACATCCCGACAGGCATCCCCTACATCTTCGAATTCGACGACCAAATGCATCTCCAAAAGGACTTCTTCCTTGGCGATCCCGAGAAAGTGGCCGCGCTGATGGCTGCCGTAGCGAACCAGGGGAAGAAATGAGAGTTGAGAATTATGAACCGTTGGATTATTCCGGATATACATGGATGCGCCACGACACTGAAGTCGCTGGTGAAGAGCTTCCTGAAAATCACCAAAGAAGACCATCTCTATTTCCTGGGTGACTACATCGACCGTGGACCCAACAGCAAAGAGGTGATTGACTTCATCATGGACCTCCAAGAGCAAGGCTACCACGTCCATTGCCTCAAAGGCAACCATGAAGACTACTGCATCAAAGCCTGGGAAGCCGACCAAAAACCGCATCTCTTCAAACCGGAAATCCAACGCGCATGGGAAAAAGTGGGCGCCGCCGAAACCTTTAAGAGCTTCGGCGGCAAACGCCCACGCGACATCCCAGAGAAATATATCGAGTGGATGCGCAATCTCGACTACTATTTCGAATTGGAAAAATACATCCTGGTCCATGCGGGGATGAACTTCAAGATCGACAACCCCTTCGAAGACACCCATAGCATGATCTGGGTTCGAAACTTCAAAGTCGATTTCCAAAAAACAGAAGGCCGACGCATCATCCATGGCCACATCCCTGTGGATTACAGCTTCATCGACCACGTGATCCACCACCAAAACAACTACGACTTCATCGCCCTGGACAATGGCGTGTTCTGCATCAACCAGACAGACATGGGCAACCTCATGGCCTACAACCCCGACACCAACACCCTCATGGCTCAGACCAACCTCGACATGTGATTCATCGAGAGGCCACCGTCACAGCATTCTTACAACGAAGGACCTTGCCTTCCATATCAAACACCTCGGTCACGAACACATAGATTCCAAAAGGAACCTGACGACCTTTTTGGTCCAAACCATTCCATACAAAACTTCCCTCATTTCCTATCAACTCGCCGCGCACCAAATGACGGATGAGCTGCCCATCAGCGTTGAAGACATAAACGTTCATGGTCCCGCCTGCATCTTCGAATTCATAGGACACTACACAATGATCATCAAAGCCATCCCCATCCGGCGAAAACACCTTAGGCGCGACACTGACCCATTCCACGTCGGCAATCTGCTCAGCCGCTCTCATGGAGTTGGCATAACCAGGAGTACCAAATCCCACCGCCTCAGAAGCAGAGTGCCAGTTGTCGCGCTGTGAAGAAGGCACCTCCCATGACACCCGCTCCAAAGAAACACCTTTGGACTCCTTCAATAATGGATAGTGCATTGATGGCGAGAATGTCATCTGATCAACCACCGCCCCTTGGCGACTCATCAACAACGCCTCGCCTCCCGAGTTGGGATACGATGGAAACGAAGCCATATCAACATAATCAGCCAAAGCACAAGCATATTGCTGAGCCACTTGATAACCGTCTGTCGAGAGCAGAAGATAGGTTTGCGGCAATAGCAACCTGGAATCCGTCACAATCTCTTTCAACACAGTATCCGGAGGGTTGGGAAAAGATTCTTTAATGACACCCAACCTCAATTCACTGAGGTCGAAGGTCTTGTCTGTAGGATTGTATAGCTCCACGAAATCCACTCCGGGAGCGATGGGGTCGAAGAGAATTTCGTTGATCAAGACTTCTGATGCACCGATGGCTAGAGGGATGCCAAAACGCACTTCAGCACCCTCTTCGATGTAGTTTCCACTGCAGTTGGTTACACCGTTGATCGACAAGGTGTATAGCTCTCCTTCCAAAAACGACACATCGAACTTCAACCCAACAGAAATAGCATCCAAAGGGTTACAAATCACCTCGATGGGCGAAACATCAAGTTCAAGCACTTGGTAATGAGAAGGATCCTCCAAACTCGCACGATCCATTTGCTGATCGAACCACAAAAACACCATGTCATCGCCCAACATGCTGACTCGTTCCACTTGAGGATGGAAGGCGTTGGGAGCGTTGATGGAATTCTCACGACCCGGAGTGCCTCCCGAGGAATCTTCTGACGCTGACCAGTTGAACGTTCCAGCGCACGGATTGTAAGGATCAATCTGCTCCAACGACCATCCTCCCGCTTTTTTATCCGCGTCATGATACCAAGTATCATTGAATGAGACCTCAGAGATCACCTTCTCCTCTGGCGACAATAATCGCAAGGTGGCACCCGCATTGGCAATCGAAAACGAAGAGAAACCACAAGTCGGACCCAAAGACGACAATTCCTGCTCAGCATCCGTCTTGCACAAAATCAAATACCCATGGGGATCCAGTTGAACGCCAGCAAAGTCTTTGAGCGTCGTCCCTATACACAAGATCCAACCTGTCAAATCAATGCGAAAACCCGTAGTGTTAAACAACTCGATGTATTCCCATTCGGGAAGCCCCACCACCGGTGTCGGATCAGCCATGATCTCGTTGATTACCACATCGTTCTCAGCAGGTGCATAAAGACAAAAATCCCAACAAAAACACTCTACGACATTTCCCGCTTGATCCTTGATGTCTGATAACCATAGTTGAAGATTTTGGTTCTCTGGCAAGGGTGATGGAAAAGAGATCCGCACGATGGAAGGGCGATCCCCGAATTGAACATGGTCAGGGAACCCAATTTCAGGCTCCAGTCGATAATGGGAGGCGAGGAGAGCCGTACTGTCGAGCGGCTCATCGAAGCCTAAAACAAGTCCATTAGGCCCAACCACGTTAAGCGAAAGCAACGTCGGAGGTTTACTATCGATGGTCTTTTCTCCCACATAAACATCATCGAAGTAAAACTTTCGAGCGTTGCTTGAAGTATATTTGATATAAAAACCAAAATAGGCAGCTTCGTGATAAGTACTGTCTTGACCTTGCGCTTCCATGGTATAAAAACCCATGTTATCAGGATCCGTCAACAAGGTCCAATGCCCTCCGGCATCACGATTGACTTTTACAGCCATTTTGAACGAAGAGGCAATGCTGGCATCTGCACCTTTGCAAACCAGCGTCTCACCTCCAGGATCCATACGATACAACTCGATGGCATCTTGACTTCCCGCTGCACCAAAGCGAAGAAAATAACCCTTTGTCGCGTTCCTAAGGTCAGCCGAGTCGGCCATGAGCCATACCTCCGCATAGTTGTTTGCCGATGGATTGAAGTTCTCCCGAATCCAAAAGCGCCACTCCATATCCTCTCCCAAAGAGCCACTTTGGTCCTCCGGCAACAAACTCCGGGAAAGGTATGCTTCTCCAGCTACCGTACCTGCCGATTGCAGTTGCTGACTACCATTGATAATAAAACAGGAGTCCATCCCCGACCATGCAGGGGTCGTGCTGAAGTCTCCATCGGAAAAATCATCAACCCATTGTGCCAGCGACCAAAGTGGCATAAATATTAAAAGAAACACTGACGTTCTCATATTTTAACTATTTTTGCATGGGTGTTTATCCGCCACAAAAGTACAAAGGATAATTTATTAATATATAAAAGTGGAATAAAAATCTAATAAAAATGAAGATTGCCGTGGTAGGAGCCACTGGGCTAGTGGGTTCCAAGATGTTACAAGTACTTGATGAACAGCATGTTGTCGTCGATGAGTTGATTGTCGCTGCCTCATCAAGATCCGTAGGAAAGGAGGTTGTTTTCCGCGGGAAACGTCATCAAGTGATTAGCGTCGAAGATGCCATCGCCGCCCGTCCCGACATCGCCATCTTCTCAGCCGGTGCCACGGCTTCCAAACAATATGCACCTTTGTTTGCTGAAAAAGGCACCTATGTCGTTGACAACAGCTCTGCTTGGCGAATGTTTCCTGAGATTCCATTGGTGGTACCGGAAATCAACGCTGACGTCATCACCAAAGACACCCATATCATTGCCAACCCCAACTGTTCCACCATTGAGATGGTGATGGCTTTGGCTCCCTTGCACCAAGCTTTCGACATCAAACGTTTGGTTATCGCCACCTACCAAAGTGTTAGCGGCAGTGGTCTGAAAGGAATAGCCCAACTCGAAAGGGAAGAAGGTGAAAGGTTAACCTCTCAACTCTCAACTCTCAGCTCTCAACTCCCCAACGCCTATCCTCACCAGATTTATCGAAACGTTTTGCCGCATGGTGGCGACTTTTGTGAGAACGGCTACACCACCGAGGAAGAGAAGCTGGTGAACGAGACCCGTAAGATTCTAAGGGCGCCACAAATCGCCATTACCGCCACCGTATGCCGTGTACCCGTTACCGGAGGACATTCCGAAGCCGTCAACGTCGAGTTCAACAAACCTTTCCAACTCGATGAGGTACGTCGGCTACTCGAAAACTATCCCGGCATCATCGTCCAAGATGACCCTGCGAACAACATCTATCCCATGGCCATCACCGCTTACGACAAGGACGAGGTGTTTGTAGGCCGCATCCGCAGGGACTTCAGCATCGAGAACGGACTCAACTTCTGGGTTGTTAGCGACAACATCCGAAAAGGTGCTGCCACCAACGCCGTACAGATTGCCCAATACATCATCCAACACATTTTATGAGAATCATCAACAACATCATACAAGCCCGCAACATTCCCAACGCAGTGGTCACCATAGGCACCTTCGATGGTGTCCATCTCGGTCACCAAGCCATCTTCAAGGCGATGAAGGACATCGCACATGAGGTGCATGGCGAAACCGTGGTAGTGACTTTCCATCCCCACCCGCGACAAGTGCTTAACATCGGCAAGGAACAGCTGCGATTCATCTGCTCGCAACAAGACAAGATGGAGATATTCGAGACCTTTGGTATCGACAATGTCGTCATCATCCCGTTCACGAAAGAGTTTGCCAGCACTCCTTCCGACCAATTCATCACCAACTTTATCATCAACCGACTTCATCCTTCCGCCATCGTGGTGGGGTATGACCATCACTTCGGGAAGAACCGGATGGGAGATTACCCCATGTTGTGCGAATTGGGGGCTATCCATGGTTTCAAGACCGTTCAGGTGGATGCCCAATACGTCAACGAGGTTGCCGTCAGCTCCACCAAGATCCGTAACGCCCTCGCAGTAGGCAACGTGAAGCTCGCCAACCAGTTGCTCGGTTACCCTTATTCCGTTACTGGCACCGTGGTCAAAGGCAATGAGATCGGACGTACCATCGGCTTCCCTACCGCCAACCTCGACATCCCCAATGAATTCATGATCATCGACAATCCAGGTGTCTATGCCTGTCAGACCATGATCGAAGGAAAAACCTATAACGCCATGGCCAACATCGGATCACGCCCCACTATCGGCGACCGAGCCAAGGATGACTTCATTATCGAAGTCAATATTTTTGACTTCGAAGGAGATTTATATGGCAAAACATTGAGAGTCAGATTCTTGGAACGCATACGTGACGAAGAAAAATTTGATGGATTGGATTCCTTGAAGGTACAATTGGAATGTGATCGTGAGAAAGCAAAAAAAATACTAATTTTGTGAAGTATTTTAAAGAGAAGAAAAACAGGCAATCAATTAAAAACAAATAAACAAACCAATAACAACAATGAAAAAACTTTTCACAGCCATGATGGCCTTGGCTCTTGTGTTCCTTTTCGGGAAAGCCAATGCCTGCACCAATTTTTTGATTACCAAAGGCGCTTCAACCGACGGTAGCTGCATGATCTCTTATGCTGCCGACTCGCATGTGCTTTATGGTGAGTTGTACCACTACCCTGCTGCCGACCATGCCCCTGGAACGATGCGCGACGTCTATGACTGGGATGGTGGTGCCTATCTCGGACAGATTCCGGAAATCGCCCATACCTACAACGTGGTAGGCAACATGAACGAGTGGCAAGTAGCTATCGGCGAGACCACCTATGGTGGCATCGAGGCTCTCTACAACGGACAGGGCTGCATCGACTATGGAAGTTTGATGTATATCGCCTTACAACGCTCAAAGACCGCCCGCGAGGCCATCAAATGGATGACACAGCTCGTCACCGACTATGGTTACGTCAGCGAAGGCGAGTCGTTCTCGATTTGCGACACCGAAGAGGTGTGGATTCTTGAGATGATCGGTAAGGGACCTCAAAACAAAGGCGCAGTATGGGTTGCCCGTCGCATCCCTGACGGCTATGTGAGCGGCCACGCCAACCAAGCCCGCATCACCACCTTCCCCCTGGCCTCTCGCAAGTGCAAGACCAGCATCACTTACAAGAACATCGACAAGCTCATGAAAGACATGAACATCGACTGCGTGTATGCCGACGACGTCATCACCTTTGCCCGCGAAGCCAAGCTCTATAACGGTCCCGACGCCCAGTTCTCTTTCTCCGACGTCTATAACCCCGTCACCTTCGATGGTGCCCGCTTCTGCGACCTTCGCGTGTGGGCCATGTTCAACAAAGTGACCGACAACATGAAAGACTACTGGGGCTATGCCACTGGAAAAGACATCAAACGCGCACTGCCTTATACCGCCAACATGTGCCAAACCCCCGAAAACTTCCCCACCAACCGCATGCCTCTGTGGGTGAAACCCAACCGCAAAGTCAGCGTGATTGACATGATGGACTTCATGCGCGACCACCTCGAAGGCACCGAGCTCGACATGTCGCAAGACGTGGGCGCTGGTCCTTTCCACTGCCCTTACCGCTGGCGTCCCATGGACTGGGAAGTCGATGGTGTTCATTATGTGCATGAGCGTACCACCGCCACCCAACAGACCGGATTCTCTTTCATCGCCCAAAGCCGTGGCTACCTCGACTGGCCCATCGGTGGCATCATCTGGTTCGGTGTTGACGACACTGACAACTGCGTGTATTGCCCCATGTACACCTGTATGACCGAGGTTCCTGAGAGCTACCGCGAAGGCAACGGCTCAATGAGCGAATGGTCCAACAACTCAGCTTTCTGGACCTTCAACCAGATGAGCAACTGGGCCTACACCAAATACAATTACATCCACCCCGAGATCAGGGAGTTCCAACACGGCTATGAAACCAAGTGCGTCGAATCTCTGGTGCCTCAGATGGACAAACGCGTCGAAGCCATCAAGGGAAGAGAAGCTCAAGTCAAAGAGCTGACCAAGTTCTCATGCGACATGGGTAACGAATTGGTAGCCACATGGAAGAACCTCTATCATAACCTCTTCATGAAGTATATGGATGGCAACGTGAACACTGCTCAGCCACTGAAACCTGGCAGCAAATACACGCCTATCAAGAGCGAACACCCCAAGTACAGCGAAGAATACTATCGTATTCTGATTGAGAAGACGGGAGAGAAGTATAAGGCTTATTAAGAAGACAGAAGTAAGAAGTAAGAAGTATGACAAACGCAGAAGAAGAAAAAGTAACGGAAAAGAAGTCGCTCAATTTCATTGAAGCGAAGGTGGAAGAAGATCTCAGTAACGGCAAGAACGGAGGACGTGTACAGACCCGTTTCCCCCCAGAGCCCAATGGTTACCTCCACATCGGCCATGCCAAGGCCATCTGCCTCGACTTCGGCATCGCTGCGCAACATGGTGGCGTATGCAACCTGCGCTTCGACGACACCAACCCCACCAAGGAGAACATGGAGTATGTCGATGCCATCAAAGAGGACATCCAATGGCTTGGCTACCAATGGGGTAACGAATACTACGCCTCCGATTACTTCCAGCAACTCTGGGATTTTGCCATAGAACTGATTAAACGCGGTAAGGCTTATATCGATGAGCAAAGCTCCGAGGAGATTGCCGCACAAAAGGGTACGCCCACGCAACCCGGCATCGAAAGCCCTTACCGCAACCGTCCCATCGAAGAGTCACTGGATCTGTTCAACAAAATGAACAACGGCGAAATTGGCGAGAGCAAGATGGTACTTCGTGCCAAAATCGACATGGCCAACCCGAACATGCACTTCCGCGACCCGATTATCTATCGTGTCGTCGACACGCCCCACCACCGCACAGGCACCAAGTGGCACGCCTATCCGATGTACGACTTCGCCCATGGGCAAAGCGACTACTTCGAGGGCGTCACCCACTCGCTCTGCACACTGGAGTTTGTGGTGCATCGTCCGCTCTATGATTTGTTCGTCGATTGGCTCAAGGAAATTCGTGGCGAAGACGACAACATGGACGACAACCGTCCGCGTCAAACCGAGTTCAACAAGCTGAACCTCAACTATATCCTTTTGAGCAAGCGCAACCTGCTTGTCCTCGTCAATGAGGGTCTGGTGAGCGGCTGGGACGACCCGCGCATGCCCACGATTTGCGGCTTCCGTCGCCGTGGCTACACGCCGAGCGGCATCCACAAGTTCATCGACAAGATTGGCTACACCACCTACGATGCCTTGAACGACTTTGCCTTGATGGAGAGCGCCATCCGTGAGGACCTCAACGCCACCGCTACTCGCGTGGCTGCTGTGGTCAACCCGGTGAAGCTCGTTATCACCAACTATCCTGAAGGACAAATCGAGGAAATGGATGCCATCAACAACCCGGAAGACGAGACTGCGGGCAGCCACAAGATTGCCTTCAGCCGCGAACTATGGATTGAGAAAGAGGACTTTATGGAAGACGCGCCAAAGAAATACTTCCGCATGACACCAGGCAACGAGGTGCGCCTGAAGAATGCCTACATCGTGAAATGCACGGGCTGCAAGAAGGACGAGAACGGCGAGGTCGTCGAAGTCTATGCCGAGTACGACCCCGACACGAAAAGCGGTCTGCCGGGTGCCAACCGCAAGGTGAAAGGCACCATCCACTGGGTGAGTTGCGAGCGTTGCATACAAGCCGAGGTGCGCATGTACGACCGCCTCTGGAAGGTGGAGAACCCCCGTGATGAACTGGCTCGCCTGCAAAATGAAGGCAAGACCCCGCTGGAGGCCATGAAGGAGATGATGAACCCCAACTCACTGGAAATCCGCCCCGTGTGCTATGTGGAAGAATTCTTGGCCGACGTCAAGCCACTCGACCACTTCCAGTTCCAGCGCATCGGTTACTTTACCGTCGACAAGGACAGCACCGCGAATCATCTGGTCTTCAATCGCACCGTGGCGTTGAAGGACACATGGGCGAAAACGATGTAATTTGTAATCATCTTGAATGCATTGTTTTGTGGAGATGGAGTGCACTCCGTCTCCACATTTTTGTATTTTTGCACAAAATATTTGCACCCTATGAACCTCTTCCAACTCTTCAAAAACGTCAGCCCGTTTGTCAAACCTTACAAATGGCTGGTTTTCATCACATTAATACTTACCTTAATTGGCTCTTTGATGGCCCAGGTCAACGCTATCGTGCTCGACTGGACTGTAGACCAAGTGAACGGACTCGTCACTGCGGGTGAAAACTGGGGTCCGGCAGCCGCGCATATCGTCATCCTCATCTCGACGGTGCTGCTCGGCAAGGAAATCCTCTCGGCAGGCATCACCTACGCGCAAAACTACTACGGTGAGCGAATGCGCATCTTTGTCAGCCGCGACCTCGCCCAAAGCGTCATCGAGAAAGTGCTAACCTTCAAGATGGCCTTCTTCAACACCAGCGACAACGCCACGGGCAAGCTCCAAGCCCGTATCGACCAAGGTGTAAGTAGCCTCTCGCGCACAGTACAGAACTTCTTCATTGACCTGCTGCCACTGTTCACGAGCGCACTCTTGGCCTTGATACTGATGTTCGCCGCCAATGTTTATGTCGGACTAGTGGCTTTGGGCATCGTGCCTATCTATTTTTGGATTACCGTCCGTCAAGCCCGTCGGCTAAAAGGCTGGCGTCGCGAGATGCGTTCCCACCTTGAGACCAAAAGCCAAGGCATCAAAAACATCATCGACTCCATCAATGTCATCAAGAGCTTCAACCGAGAGCAGATTGAAGGTCAGAAACAGCTTGACATTCAGAATCAAGTGACTGAAAACCAGATGAAAACGCGCAAGGTGGCGTTTTACTACAACGGCGTGAAGAGCTTTGTGAAGCAGGTCGGAACGGTACTGGTCATCATCCTGACTGCATACCTTGTTTTAATAGGCTATCCTGGCATGACCATCGGTAAGATCATGTACCACGTCATGCTGTTCAGCAACGTCATCGCACCCATCACACAACTGCAACGCATATTCGACGACGTGAACGACGCGCTGATTTACGCCGAAGGCTTCTTCGGCATCCTTGACGCAGAAGAGGAAGTCGAGCCTTCGGGCAATTACAAGCCCGAAAAGATTCGCGGCCTGTTTGAGCTCAAGAACGTGAACTTCACCTATCCCAATGGCAACCAAGCCCTTTTCGATGTGAACATGACCATCGAACCGAACAAGATTACGGCTTTGGTGGGACTTTC